>NZ_LR535679.1:720193-1440386 GCF_900699785.1 Campylobacter showae | reverse complement strand
CGGGCGAATTTGCTCATTCACGCCGAATTTGATCCGCTAGATCTTGCTAAAATCTTGCTTCTAGCATCGACAAAAAACGCGGCAAAGGCGCTAAATTTAGACACAGGCGAGATAAAAACGGGCAAGCTAGCCGATCTCGCGCTCTACGGCGGTTTTGCAGACGCCGACGCTGCGCAGCTGCCTCTTATGCTCATCTTGCACGCAAGGGGTTGCGAGCGGCTATTTGTCGGCGGCGCGGAGGTAAATTTAGAGTAAAATTTGAAGCCGAAATTTTACGGGTTAGACCTTGGCGCGACAAAATAAAATGCCAAATTTAAACTCAAATTTGACGCCAGCCCCTCAAATCCGGCTCGCTAGCTAAATTTATAAATTTAAATGGTAAAATGCGCCCGATTTTAAATGAATTAAAGGAAAAAAAAATGGGATTTTTAAGATTTATTTTTGCACCGATTGCGGCGATTTTTAGGTTCATAAACACCTATTTTAAGGCGATGCTCTTTTTGCTCATCGTCTTTTTGATATTTTTTAGCGGCAAAGGCGAGAGCGTAAATCCGCCCAACCTAACCCAGATCAACCTATCGGGCGCAATCATGGACGCCGGCGAGGCGCTAGAAAAGATCGAGGCAGCGCGCAAGGACGGCAACATCAAGGGCGTGCTGCTTTATATCGATAGCCCGGGCGGCGCGCTGGCCCCTAGCGTCGAGCTGCACCTCGCGGTCAAAAATCTACGCGCCGCAAAGCCCGTGGTCGCGTATGCGGGCGGGTCGATGACGAGCGGCAGCTACTACGCGGGCGCTGGCGCGGACAGGATTTTGGCAAATCCGGGCGCATTTATCGGGTCGATCGGCGTGATAATGCAAGGCGCCGACGCCAGCGAGCTAGCGGCTAAAATCGGCGTCTCGCAGCAAGTCGTAAAAGCGGGCGAGTATAAAGAGGCGGGGACGTTTCTGCGCCCGTGGAGCAAGATCGAGCGCGAGCAGCTACAAGAGCTCGTAAACGCCAGCTACGAGATGTTCGTAAGCGACGTGGCGGCGGATAGAAATCTAGACGCAAACAAAAGCAAAGAGTGGGCAAACGCGCGGGTATTTCTCGCTCGCGATGCCGCAAAACTCGGGCTTATAGACGGCGTGAGCGATTATTATTCCGCGCGCGCCGAGCTAGAAAAGCTAAGCGGCGTGGCCGAGCCCGTCTGGGCAAAACCGTCCGTCTACGAAAAAGCGATGCAAAAATTTATAAATCAAGGCGCAAACTCGCTAATCTCGGCGTTTTTTGAGGCTAAGGCGAGGTAAATTTAAAAACGGCTAGATTTTATCGTCTTAAAATCTAGCCTTTCACGACCGCAAAACTCGGCTCTAGTCGGCACGGATAAAAAAGTTTTTAAAACGAACGTCAATTCGGAAATTTAGTCCTTATTTTTGCCTCGTAAGGCAAGATTTACGCGAAATTTTGATTCTAAATTTGTAATGGCAAAAGAGTCGCTAATGTACTGATTTTGTCGCTACAAATTTGCTCAAATTTAGAGCAATTACAAAAAACTCGTCAAAACCAAAAATAAGCGTGACGACAAAATCAACTTCAAGCGATTCTCAAGCAAATTTATAAAAAATAAGCAAAAATCCTAGCCGCAACCAGTGCAAGCTAAAACGCCGCCGCAGTCAAATTTAAACCTCCTCAAGCCCCATCAAAAGCCTAATAGCAAGGTTTGCCTCGTGATTTGCGCAGATCGCCACGCGCGCGGCCATGA
Organism: Campylobacter showae; assembly: GCF_900699785.1. Taxonomy (NCBI): domain Bacteria; kingdom Pseudomonadati; phylum Campylobacterota; class Epsilonproteobacteria; order Campylobacterales; family Campylobacteraceae; genus Campylobacter; species Campylobacter showae. Next base: position 1,438,642 of record NZ_LR535679.1, on the reverse strand, counting down.
GCCCCTGCCCTACGCCCGCAGCATTTTGCAGATCGCCACACAGATAGACGTTTCTGGCAAATTTGACCGTTTTTATGAGGTTTGAGCTAAAGTGCCCCGCCATGCCCGACGCGCCGACGATCTTTTTGTCCCGCAGGCTCGCGCCCGCCTCGTTCACCATCATCGCCTTGCCCGCGACGTTGTCAAAGGCCTCGCAGATAATGCTGCACGGCGCGAAAATCTCGGCGACGTTGGTAGCAGTTAGCGTCACGTCGTGCGTCACGACCTCGACGAATGGATTTACCTCGGCGATGAGCTCTTTTAGCGCGTCCGTCTTTTTCATGCCGATGTGGCGGACGAAGTACTGCTGACGGTTTAGGTTGCTAGGCTCCACGACGTCAAAGTCGGCCAGCACGAGCTTGGCGACTCCCGTGCGCGCTAGGCTTAGCGCGATATTTGAGCCAAGACCGCCAAGTCCTGCCACTCCCACGCAGCCGCTAGCTAGCGCCGCATTTAGCTCGGGGCTGTTTCTGGAGGCGATCATAGCTTTTAGCACTTCGCGTCCAGGCATCGCGCCGCGCCTAATGAATACGACGTTTGAGCCGTCTTTTATCTCCAAATTTTCCTTCGTCGCAAAGCCGTCGAGGATAAAGATATCAGGCTCGCTCGCGTTAAATTCGGCTAGAAATTTATACATCTCGCCGTTTTTATCGCTAAGAGCCTCGTTTTTTAGCTCATCCATCGTATTTGCTGCGACCTGGAATTTCGCTCCGTTTAGCGTTATCTCTTTCATTTTTCTCCTTTAAATTTACAAAATCATTTGGCTAAATTTGACGCGCTCTAACCCAAATCCTGCTCGATCCTATACCACCCGTAAACGTCGCCGTCAAGCTCGCCGTGGAATAGCGGTTTGAGTTTTAAATTTAGCCTTGCCGCGGGCGCCTCCAAAAGCTCGCTCGAGCGGTAGAGCAGCAGCCATTTTACGCGTTCATCTAGGATTTTTAGCGCGTTTTCGCCGCCCTCAAACATCGTTAAGCGCGGCGCGAAAGCTTCATTTATATCGCTTGTTACGCGCACGCTCCTACCCGCTACGCCAAAAAGAGGTATAGACGCGTCAAACTCTCGCTCGCGCGAGTAGATCATCACGTTTGGATTTTTGCCGCCCTCTATCAGCCTGGTATCAAGCCTCGGGCGGTCGGCGCGGACGGTAGCGCCGCCGATAACTAACAGCTCGGCCGCGCTGCGAAGGCGGTGAGAGTGGGTGCGGCTGGCCAAATTTGAGATGATTTTGCTCTGCGCGGTGCCGACTGCGACGCCGTTTGCGCTAAGAGCGAGCTTGAAAAAGCTAAAATTCCCCCTCTGCCACGCTAGAAACGGCTCTATTAGCTCGTCCGCCTGCTGCCTTAGTACGTCAAATTTGACCGCTACGCCGCCGCTTTGCAAAATATGCGCGCCGCCGCTAGCCACGGCGTTTTCGTCGCCTCTAGCGATAACGACTTCGGCAAATTTTAGCCGCCTTAAAAGCTCGGCGCAAGGCGGAGTTTTGCCGCGGTGAGCGCAGGGCTCGAGCGTCACGTAGGCCTTGGCGCCTTTTAGCAGATCGCCGTGATTTTGCAGGATGTATTCATACGTGAAATTTGGCTCCAAGTCCGCATTTTCAAGCTCTGCGGCGTTTTTAAATTTGACACCCAGGGCCGCATGATACTCACGTAAAAAATCGCTCAAAAACGCCTCGCTTTTTTTACAGAGCGCCAAAAGTACCGCGCTTGGCTCGGCGTGTAAAAAGCCCGCCTTTTTATGCGCGGCGACCGAGAGCAGTCTGCCGCCGGCATCTAAAACCGCGCAACCGACGGCTGGATTTGGGTAGGTTAAAATTTGAAACTCCCAAGCCTTTTTTATGGCTAGAGACATGTAAAATTCGTCGTTTATCATCGCTTCCGCCTCGTTAAATTTGAGCGTATTATACTAAAATTTGCGCGGCTAATTTTTAAATTTGACGCCCGTATTTTATTTGCTTGTTCGCCCAAACCCGCACCTTTAAGGCGTCAAATTTGATCCAGTTTGTGATATTAACGCTACACGGATAAGAGTTTTATAAATTTGATATTTTGAGCGAGAGTAAAGCGGTGCGGGTTTTGCCGATAAATTTAGACGTAAAACAGTCGCACCGAAGAAAATTTAAACCCGCTTCGGCGCGTAAACCGCCTCGCTCTGGCCGCGAATTTAGCGGCGAGAGAGGTAGTTAGTATCGTAGTTGTTGTTGATGAAGTCCTTGTTCTCCATCATCGCGATGTGGAAGTCGCGCGTGGTTTTGATGCCGCTTATGACGAGCTGTTCTAGCGCGACTTTCATCTTGCGTATCGCGCGGTTGCGGTCGGTGTCCCAGACGATGAGTTTGCCGATCATACTGTCGTAATACGGCGGGATCGAGTAGTCCTGATAGATATGGCTATCCATGCGCACGTTTCGGCCGCCCGGGCAGACGTATTTGGTTATCTTGCCGGGACTTGGCGTAAACGTGTTTGGATCCTCGGCCGTGATGCGGCATTCGATGGCGTGACCTTTTAGCGTGATGCTTTCTTGCGGCGGTAGCGCCTCGCCCTGGGCTACTTTTATCATCAGTTCGATGATGTCTAGGCCGCTAACCATCTCGCTCACGCAGTGCTCGACTTGCAGGCGCGTATTCATCTCGATGAAGTAGAAATTTAGATCCTTATCGACCAAAAACTCAAACGTTCCCGCTCCCTCGTAGTCGATCGCTTTTGCCGCGCGGATCGCCGTTTCGTGCAGTCTAGCGCGAATGTCGTCGTCTAGCAGGATAGCAGGGCTCTCCTCGATCAGCTTTTGGTGGCGGCGCTGCATAGAGCAGTCGCGCTCGCCGATGTGCAGGACGTTGCCGTGACTATCACCGATAACCTGAACCTCGATGTGGCGCGGGTTTAGGATGTATTTTTCCATATACATCGTTCCGTCGCCAAACGCGCTCATCGCCTCGCTCTCGGCCGACCAAAACGCCTTTTCGATGTCCTCTTCGCGCTCGACCACGCGCATACCGCGTCCGCCGCCGCCGGCTGCGGCTTTTAGGATGACCGGATAGCCGATTTTTTTAGCTAGCTCTTTGGCCGCCTTAGTATCTGCTACGGCGCCGTCAGAGCCCGGGATCACCGGTACGCCCGCTCGCTGCATCATCTGCTTTGCTTTGCTTTTGTCGCTCATGAGCGCCATCGCGGCTACGCTAGGGCCGATAAATTTTAGCTTGTGATGCGAGCAAATTTCGACGAAATTTTGATTTTCGCTGAGAAATCCGTAGCCCGGAAATATCGCGTCGGCTTCGCTGATCTCGGCTGCGCTGATTATGGCCGGGATATTTAGGTAGCTGTCGCTTGAGCGCTCCTTGCCGATACAGATCGCCACGTCGGCGTATTTGACGTAGAGCGCGTCTTTATCGGCCGTGGAGTAGACCACGACTGCTTCTTTGCCCATTTCCTTTATCGTTCGCAAGGCTCGCAGCGCTATTTCGCCGCGATTTGCGATTAAAATTCTTTTTATTTCCATCAAATTTTCTCCACGCCAAATAGCGGCAATCCAAACTCGACCGGCTGGCCGTCGGAAACGAGCAGCTCGGTGATCTGACAGTCAAATTCGGCCTCGATCTCGTTCATTATCTTCATAGCTTCTATGATGCCCACGACGTCGCCTTTTCGCACGCGCTGACCGACTTTTACGAATGGCGCCGCGCCCGGGCTCGGAGCTGTGTAGAAAGTACCGACCATAGGCGATTTTATGCTGTCTTTTGGAGAATTAGCAGGAGCTTTGACCTCTGAGCTTACCACGACGTTTACCGGAGTCGGAGTCGGGGCGGGAGCTTGGACGACGGGCTTTGGCAGCTCGCAGCAGTCGGCGAATTTTTCAAGCTCGACCTCAAAATCCCCGCTTTTTACTTTTATGCGGTTCATGTCCATCTCGTTAAAAAACTCGATCAGCTCTTTTATGTCTTCTTTTTTCATAGAAATTTCTCCTAAATAGTTAAAGTTCAAAACTTCTTATTGTAGCAAAAAAATAATGAATTTATGCTCGTAAAGGCGTATTTTGTTTTTACGCTCGGGGTAAATTCGGGGCATTTGCCTCTTTAAACGTTTAAAATAGCAAATTTACGATGCCAGTCTATTTTTTAGCTCGCTCGAGAAAATTTATAAATCCGAAAAGCACCAAGCTAAGCACGACTAAAATCACGCTCAAAACAAGCGCGCGGCCGTTTTCGCCGTCGTAAACCGCATTATATATCGCTAGCGAAACGGTGTCGGTTTTGCCTACGATGTTGCCGCCCAGCATCAGCGTGATACCAACCTCGCCAAGGCCGCGAGCCAGGGCTAAAACGAGCGCCGAAACGACGCTTTTAAATACGTTTGGAATGAGGATAAAAACGGCGATCTCAAAGCGATTTTTGCCTAGGCTTTGACCCGCTTCGATTAGGCTTTTGGGCAGGCTTTCAAGCGCGCTTTGAATGGGCTTTACAAACAGCGGCAAGCCCGCCAAAAACGAAGCGATAACGAGGGCTGAAAAGCTAAAAACGATCTGTAAATTTAGCGCCTTGCCGATCACGCCGTTTCGTCCCAAGACGTAAAGTAGCAAAAATCCCGTAGCAATCGGTGGAAAAATGAGCGGAAACATCACGGCTGCTTCTAAGATGGCCTTAAATTTGCCGCGGTAAAACGCCAAAAAATAAGCCGCACCAAGCCCCAAAAATAGAAGCAGCACAAAGGTTACGGCAAGTGTTTTGGCGCTTAAAAGTAGCGGGTGAACGAGCCAGGCAAGTTCCTGCAAATTTTTCCTTTTTTCGTTAAATTTTGCTTTTCGTTTGAGTTAAATTTAGCGAGTAAATTTTAGCGTTTAAATCAAATTTGACGCAAATTTTACGTCAAATTTGAAGACAAATTTAACCGAGCCAAAAGCCCTCGATTTAAATTATTTTAGCCCGAATTTAGCGAAAATTTCCTTCGAGCGAGGAGTTTTTATCTCGTCTATAAATTTAGCGCACGCCTCGTTACCCTCGCATACAGCAAGCTTTGCCGCCGAGATGAAAACCGGGCTATAAAGCGCCTCGTCGATATAGATCACGCTGCCAAACTCGCCCTCTCTAGCCACTGCTTCGGTCGAGTTGATAAAGCCCGCGTCCACTTCGCCGTTCGCGACATAGGCGACTACTTGCGGTACGCCTGCAACCGGTAGCATCTTAGGCGCTAGATCAGCCTCTAGTCCCGAGTTTTTCAAAAACTCCGTCGTCCTCACGCCGTATATCGCTTTTTTGGCATCGGGCATCGCTATTTTGGCGAGATTTTTTAGCTCAGAGACATCTTTTATCTGCTTGCCTTTTGGCGTGACTAGCACCAAAGCGCCCTTGCCGATGCGCTCGTAGCCCTTTATATCCAGATCCGTTTTCTTTAAAAACGCCTCGTCACCCACGATCGCAGCCATCTTGCCCTCTTTTGCTTGGATGGTGATTTGGCCTAAATTTGCAAATGCGCCTTCGATCTGCACGCCGTCTTTTTTGAGATTTTCTATCACTTCAGTGACCGGTTTTTTGTATCCGCCGCCGGCACCCACGAGCAAATTTTCGCCACCAAAGGCAACCGCGGCCGCGATAGAAATAAGTAGTAATTTTTTCATAAAATTCTCCTTTGTAATAAAATTTAGTAATTTTATGAAATATATCATTATACATTGATAAATTTTGCTGTTTTCGGAGATTATTTTAAAAAAGTATAAATAAAAATATTTTATATTGACTCTAGTCCGTTTTTGGTTAGGCGGTACATTACGCTCGCTACGTCGCTTATAAATTCCTTGTCGTGAGAGACGATTATCTGCGTGACGTCGAGGGATTTTAAGATAACGGCTATCCTTCTTTGCATATCCGCATCAAGCGCGGTCGTAGGCTCGTCAAGTAGTAAAATTTTAGGCTCGGCCACTAGTATCCCGGCTAGCGCGACGAGCTTTTTCTCGCCTCCGGAGAGATTAAAAACGATCTCGTCTTTTAGGTGCCAAATTTCAAGCTCGCGTAAAATTTTCTCGGCTTTTGCCTCGGCCGGCCCTTTGTCCTCGCCGCGGCTAAGTAGCGAAAACATCACGTCATCAAGTACGCTCGGGCAGATGAAACAATCGTTGCTTTCTTGAAAAAGATAGCCCACGTCGCGGCGAAACGGCTTATACTCCTCGAGATTTGAAATTTTATGATGAAAAAGCTCTATATAGCCCAAAGAGGGCGCTTTAAGTCCGGCCATTATCTCGAGCAAGGTGCTTTTACCGCAGCCGTTTGGGCCTATGAGAGCGATTTTATCCTTGTGCGTCGCGTTTAAATTTAGATTTTCAAAAAGCGTTCTTTCGCCTATTTTGGCGCAGACGTTTTTTAGGCTTATCGTGCAGCTCATATCAGGACTCCTAAACTAAAAATGTAACAACACGCCGTCAAAGCGATTATAACGGCGTCTTTCGCGCCTATTTTGAGGCTTTTATCTCCGTAAAGTTTGCCCTCAAATCCCCTACAAACAAAGGTTTTTTCAAGGACGCTGGCCTTATAAAACGCCTCTAAAAAAAGCATAGCGACCAAATTTGCGTAAATTTTATAGGTAAAAAGCGAGGCCTTAGGCTCAAATCCACGAACTTTTAGAGTCTTTTTTAGCCTTATAAATATCGTTTTAAGATCGGCCGTAAATTTAGCGCTAAAATAAAAAATCGCCGTTAGCTTATCGCCCAAATTTAGCGACGAAACGGCAAGCGCGATACTGAAATAATCGCTCCTATAAAAGGCCAGCCGCCCAAAAAGTATGATCAAATTCGACCTTATAAATATCAGCTTTGCAAGCGCGTATTCTTCGTAAAGAACGAGGCTTAAAACGACTAAGATTATAAAAATATTTAGTTTTAAAACGGATTTTAAAATTTCAAAAAGATTTTTAAAATTTAAAATCGCTAAAAAGATCACGGGTGCGATAAAAATAGCGTCCGTGCCGCTTGAAAGCGAGACTCTAAAACTAAAAAAAGTAAAGCAAACGAGCAAAACGGATAGGTTCATTTGCCTCTTTTTACTAGATAAATTCCGCCAAAAAACAGCCCGATCCCCAAAAACGCAAGGATAAATTTAAGCGTGTAAGCCCTAAAATCCTCCTCGCTTTCGTCAAATTTGACCTTTGAGGCGTCGCCTGGCTCGTTACTTTCGGCGCTTTTTAGCTCGGCTTTGTTTGCGGTAAATTTTATCCTTTTTTCATGCGCCAGTCCGCCGTCGATTACGATTTCAAATTCGTCAGCCGGGATTTTAACCCTAGCAAAGCCCTTTTCGTCGGTTTGCGCCCTTGCGATCCGGGCGCCGTCTTTTATGAAAGATACGGGGCAATTTTTACAAGGGGAATTTCCGTAAAAATAGCTTTTTATCTCGACGAATTCGCCCTCCTGCTTTGCAAAGCCTTTTAGCGAGTGCGCGTTTAGGATGCTTGCAAAAAGCATGATCAAAAATATTTTTAGCAAATCAAAAGATCCTTTTTAACCCTGTAAATAAAAGAAAGCGCAAAAAGCGAGATGATCCCCTCAAGCGCCATAAGGGCTAAATTTGAAGTAAAAACGAGCGCGGCTACGGGGGCGAATTCTTTACCGTTTAAAACGAGCGTCAAGGATAGCAAAGCCGAGGAACAAAGTATAGGCAAAAACCCGACTAGAAACCAGAAAAACGACCTGTATCGCTTAAAAGACAGCTTTAAAAGATAGGGGCTAAGAAGCGCGGGAGAGGCGATGATCAGCAAATTTACGCCAAGGGCGCTCAGGCCGCCGTAACCAAAAAGCAAGGCCTGAAAAAACAGCGCGATGAAAATAGCCAAAACCGCGTTTGCGCCCAAAAACGCTCCCGCAAGGCCGCTTAACACGAGATGTATCGACGTAACGCCGATAGGCATATGGATAAAAGACGCCGTAAAAAACATCGCGCTGACGGCCGCTACTTTGGGTATCTCACCGGTTTTTAGCTTGTAAAGCAAACTAGACGCCCAAACTACGCAAATAGCCGAGCAAGGCACGACGATCTCGGGTTTTAAAACGCCTTCGCTAATGTGCATTATTTATACTCTTTGGTTTGCACCCAGATGACGGCTCCAAGCTCTACGGGATACTCTTTGCCCTCGTGTTTTATCTTTTGGTCGTCGTCTATGAGCGCGGCAAATCCCCACCAGCCCTCAAGCGGCATAGCAAAGCTAAATTCGCCCTGCTCGTTAGTGTTTACGACCTGCGTCACGTGTGCATCGGACGGAGCTTTTAGCCCTTTGGTGTTATAGTACTCCACCTCTACGGTTACGTTTTTAGCGCGTTTTCCTTTATAGTAAACCACGCCTGAAAATAAATTTCCCTTATAAAGTCCGTATGGGCGCGTTAGCGGCACTATCTCGGCTTTCAGTCCGGCCGGTTTATCCCAGCCCTCGCCGTAGCCGTAGGCATCGACGACGGTTTTTGTTATATGCCTTATAAATTTATCCTCCGCAGGCTCGAAATAGGGCTTTGGATCCATATAAAACTGATAGATGCCCGGCTCCTTTACGTCGTAGTTAGCCGTAAAGTAGCTAAATTTATCCTCTTTAAGCTCTTTTAGGTCTTTTATCGCCTCTTTTTTACCGTTTATAAAAACGCCCGCCTCGTTTGGAAGGGCTAGGTTCATCATATCGCCCTCAAAAGGATGGCTAAATTTGTAAGTAATCTGCAAATTCGCCTCTTTTTCGTCGTCTACGGTCGAATTTGACGGTACGACCATACCAAAATGCGCATAAGCGCTAACGCCTAAAAGCATAAGCGCCAAAGACTTGATTTTCATTTTTGCTCCTTTTGAAGGTATTTTGTAAATGAAATTGTACCCCCGTAAAGCTTATTATTTATTAAATTTTTGAGATAAATCATATTTAAAGTATAAGAAAAATATTTTGGTATTATTTATAACTGTAGAAAATAATAAGCCGAGTTTTTCAAATTTAAATTTAGCAAATAGCGGGAATGCATGCTCAAATTTTAGGTAAATTTAAATTATGTTATAATCGCGTAAATTTAAAATAAAGGTAAAAAATGGGGCTGAAATCTGACGCCTGGATACGCAAAATGTCGCACCAAAAGGCGATGATAGTGCCGTTTGCCGAGGAGCAAGTCGGGCGCGGCGTGGTTAGCTACGGAGTGTCTAGCTACGGCTACGATATCCGCGTGGGCGACGAGTTTAAAATCTTTACGAATATCGGCGGTACCGTGGTCGATCCGAAAAATTTCGACGAAAAAAACGTGGTGGACTTTAAAGGGGGCGTCTGCATCGTCCCGCCAAATTCATTCGCTCTAGCGCGCACGATCGAGTATTTTAATATGCCTGATAACGTGCTAGCCATCTGCCTAGGCAAAAGCACCTACGCAAGATGTGGTATCATCGTAAACGTCACGCCTTTTGAGCCGGGATTTAAAGGGCACATCACGATAGAAATTTCAAATACGACGCCACTACCGGCTAAAATTTACGCAAACGAAGGCATCGCGCAGGTGCTGTTTATCGAGGGCGACGAGCCGTGCGAAGTGACGTATGCGGACAAAAAGGGCAAATATCAGGCGCAGGAGGGCATAACCCTGCCTAGGATTTTGAGATAAAAGCAAAAATACCGCACCTAAACAAATTTAACGAACTAAATTTTGAATCAAATTTAAGGCACGGTTTTTGCTCCGGCTGAATAAAATTTAAATAAACGGCGAATCGTTTCAGCTAGATGAGGCAAATTAAAAATTTGCGAAGGAGCGTATGCAAAATACGCGGCCAAGCGAATTTAAATTTACGACGTACGGCAAAAAACCAAGCCGCGAAAGGCAAAAATAAATGTTTAACGGAAAATCCATCCTCATCACCGGCGGCACCGGGTCATTCGGCAAAAAATACACCGAAATTTTACTCTCCAAATTTAAACCAAAAAGGCTAGTCATCTACTCTCGCGACGAGCTCAAACAGTACGAGATGGCGCAGGTTTTTAAAGACCCCGCGATGCGATTTTTCATCGGCGACGTGCGCGACGAAAAGCGCCTCATGACCGCGATGAACGGCATCGACTACGTGATACACGCAGCGGCCATGAAGCACGTGCCAATCGCGGAATACAACCCGATGGAGTGCATAAAAACCAACATCAACGGCGCACAAAACGTCATCGACGCGGCGCTAGAATGCGGCGTGAGCAAGGTTATCGCGCTCTCGACCGACAAGGCGTGCAACCCCGTAAATTTATACGGCGCGACCAAGCTTGCCAGCGATAAACTTTTTGTCGCGGCAAACAACATCGCGGGCAGCAAAAAAACGCGATTTAGCGTCGTTCGCTACGGCAACGTCGTGGGATCGCGCGGCTCGGTCGTGCCGCTGTTTAAGAAGCTAATCGCAGAAGGCGCAAAAGAGCTGCCGATCACGCATGCTGATATGACGCGGTTTTGGATCACGCTTGAACAAGGCGTCAATTTCGTACTTAAAAACTTCGAGCGCATGAAGGGCGGCGAAATTTTCATCCCAAAAATCCCGTCGATGACGATGATCGAGCTAGCTCGCTCTATGGCGCCACGTCTTGGCGTAAAAATAATCGGCATCCGCCCCGGCGAAAAGATGCACGAGGTCATGGTCGGCAAGGACGACGCGCACCTAACCTACGAGTTTGACGACCACTACGTGATCAGTCCGTCGATCAAATTTACGAGCAAGGACGACGACTTTAGCATAAATGCGCTAGGCGAAAAAGGGCGTCTCGTGGAGGAAAATTTCGAGTACAGCTCGGATAAAAATAAAATTTGGCTAGGTAAAGACGGGCTTTTAGAGATGATCGAGGCTAGTAAATAATTTGGCCGAAATTTATAAAATTTGAGCCGAAGCCTTTAAATTTAGAAAAACGAGGCGAAGTATTTTTGCGTTTAGACGAGGCGGAAATGAGCCGAGCGAGGGCGCATGCAAGTAGTATGTAACCGAGCTTCGGCGAAATTTCTAACGAAGTATAAACCAAAAAGACAAGCCGCAATAAAGACAAGCCGAAAAGGATAAAAATGATACCTTACAGTAGACAACAAATCACCGACTCCGACATCGCCGCCGTCGTAAGCGCTCTAAAAGACGACATCCTAACGGGCGGCGACAAGGTCGGCGAATTTGAAGAAGCGATCGCCCGGTATGTCGGCGTAAAGCACGTCGTAGCGATGAACTCGGCGACGAGCGCACTTCACGTCGCATATCTTGCGCTAGGCGTGAGAGAGGGCGACGAGGTCGTAACGACGCCCATCACGTTTGCGGCGACGGCAAATGCGGCGCTAATGGCGGGAGCGGAGGTTAAATTCGCGCCCGTTAAATTTGTCGGAAATATCGACGAAAACGCGCTTGCAAGCCTCATCACGTCTAAAACCAAAGTTATAACCGCGGTTGATTTCGGCGGCAATCCCGTAAATTTGGGCGCTATCTTAAAACTAGCCCGCGAGCGCGGCATAAAGGTGCTTGACGACGCTTCGCACGCGCTGGGCAGCTCGCAAGGAGGCGTCAAAGTCGGCGCAAAAGCGGACGTTAGTATTTTTAGCTTTCACCCCGTTAAGCCGCTAACGACCTTTGAGGGCGGCGCGCTAGCTACCAACGACGACGAGATTGCGCGCCTAGCACGCCTTTACCGCTCGCACGGCATAGCCAAAAAACGCCTCTGGGACAGCGATCAGAGCTTGCTCGGATACAACTACCGCTTGCCGGACGTCGCCTGCGCGCTAGGGCTAAATCAGCTAAAAAGGCTAGACGAAACCATCGCGGCGCGCGAGAAGATCGCCAAATTTTACGACGAAAAATTTGAAAAAAACCCGTATTTTAGCGTGATCAAGCTACCAGGCGACGTCGTTAGTTCGCGCCACCTCTATCCTATCTTGCTCTTTCGCCAGTTTTGGTGCGCCAAAGAGGACGTATTTGCCGCGCTTCACGCGCGCGGCATCGGCGTACAGGTGCACTATAAGCCCACTTATAAATTTAGCTTTTACCGCGAGCGCTACGGCGATATTGCGGTGCCTAGCGCTGAGGATTTTTACGCCGCCGAGCTTAGTATCCCGTGCCATCAGTGCATGAGCCTAGAGGACGCAAATTTCGTCGCGGACGCTCTTTTTGAGGTTTTAAAGAGCTTTGACGCGCCGCAAGGCTGCAGGGTTTAGGGCGGTAAATTTGATGAGATATAACCAAAACTGCGCTCTTTGCGTCATCCCGGCTCGCGGCGGCAGCAAACGCATACCGCGCAAAAACGTTAAGGATTTCTTAGGCAAGCCGCTGATAGCTTACAGCATTGAGGCGGCGCTAAATTCGGGCGTTTTTGGGCGCGTGATAGTGAGCACCGACGACGCCCTGATAGCGGGCGTCGCAGTCAAATTCGGCGCGCAGGTTCCGTTTGTGAGAGACGCCTCGCTAAGCGACGACTACGCAACGAGCAGCGACGCCGTAGCGGACGCGGCGGCGAGGCTGGGCGGATACTCGCACGTTTGCTGCCTATATGCGACCGCGCCGCTTATCACGGGAGAAATTTTACGCGAGGCATACGGCAAATTTAAAGAAGCGGAGTGCGAGTTTTTATTTTCAGCGACCGAGTTTAGCTTCCCTATCCAGCGTGCGATCAGGCTTGGCGATGACGGCGCCATAGATATGTTTTACCCGCAGTTTGCGCTAACTCGCTCGCAAGATCTAGAGCGAGCTTATCACGACGCAGGCGCGTTTTATTTCGGCAGGTGCGAGGCGTGGCTAGAGAAAAAACCGATCTTTGCGCCGCACTCAAGGGCGTTTTTGCTACCGCGAAATTTAGTCTGCGACATCGATACGCCGGAGGATTTCGAGTTCGCGCAGAAGCTTTACCGGATAAATTACGACTGAGGACAAATGCAAAAAGATTACCTAAAAGCCAAAATATCGGTAGCTAGAACGCTCATGCAAATCTTTGCGGTTGCGGGGATCTTGCACATCTTTTATCTAGCGGCTAGCTACCGCGGGCTAAACGAGACTCAGATCCTATTTTTCGCCTCTGCCGGCGCCGTTTACCTCATCGCCGCCGTATGCTTGACGCTTAGAATTTTAAATTTGGCGGAAAAACTTGATGAATTTTAGCGAAATTTCAAACCTAAAAACCCTCATCCGCGCCGATAGCGGCTCAAAAATCGGACACGGACACGTTAGGCGAGATCTCATTTTGGCGCAAAATTTTAAAGACGCTAGCTTTGCTTGCATCGACCTACCTGGCAGCCTAGCAGGCGAGATACCCTATCCCGTTTTTACGCTAAAAAGCGCCGATATAGGTGAACTAGTAAATTTGATAAAAGGGCATAAATTTGAGCTTCTAGTGATCGATCATTACGGCATTAGCGCGGCGGACGAAAAGCTAATCAAAGAGCAAACGAACGTCAAAATTTTAAGCTTTGACGACAACTACAAAGAGCATTTTTGCGACTACTTGCTAAACGTAAATATCTACGCCCAGCCCCAAAAATACGCAAATCTAGTGCCCGCAAACTGCGAGCTGGTTTTTTCGCCGCTAGTTAGGAGCGAGTTTTACGACGAAGCAAAAATCAAACGCGAGAAAAAATTTGACTACCTCATCGCACTAGGCGGCACGGACGCGCTAAATTTGACCGCCAAAATCGCCTCAAATTTGCTCGCCAAAAACAAAAAAGTAGCCGCTATCACGACGAGTGCGAACGCAAATTTGGCAAATTTGCAAAATTTGGCGGATAGCGAGCCGAATTTTAGCCTTTTTATAAACTCAAACGAGGTCGCGCGACTGATGAGCGAGAGCGAAATTTTAGTGATTTCGGCTAGCTCGCTCGTAAACGAAGCGCTGGTTTTGGGCGCGAAATCTAAAGCCGTGCGCGTCGCGGATAATCAAAACGAGATGGCGCAGTGGCTAGCGGCAAACGGGTGCGAGATCTACGAGGCGGACGAAATATGCTTGAACTTATAAATTTCACCGATCTAACGGACGAGCAAATTTTGATAGTTTTGCGTTGGCGAAACGACGAGCGAGTCGCAAAATACATGAAAAACAAAAGCGTGAGCGAGCAAGAACACAGAAAATTTATCACAAATTTGAAAAATGACGAAACGAAAAGATATTTTTTAGTAAAAGAAGATAACGACTACATCGGCGTGATCGATTTCGTGGATATCGAGACGGACTCGTGCGAATTGGGCATTTACGCAAATCCCCAGCTAAAAGGCAAAGGCAAAATCCTAATGCAAACCATCATAGAATACGCCGCCAAAACGCTTAAAGTCGGCGAGCTAAAATCGTGCGCCTACAACGAAAACGAAAAAGCGATCGCGCTATACCGCAAATTCGGCTTTGAAATTTACGAGCGCGACGAGCAAATGAGCTATATGTCGCTATCTTTACGCAAACTTGATATAATGGCTAAAAGTTAGGAAAATTTATGAAAATAGCAAATTTCGACACGGACAAAAGCGTATTTATCATCGCCGAGCTCTCGGCAAATCACTCAGGTAGCTTGCAAACGGCGCTTGACACGATAAAAGCGGCTAAGCGCGCGGGAGCCGACGCCATAAAACTGCAAACATACACGCCCGATAGCCTCACGCTAGATTCGCGCGGCGAGGATTTCATGATAAAAGGCGGGCTGTGGGACGGAGCAAATTTATACGAGCTCTACAAGCAAGCCCTGACGCCGCGCGAGTGGCATAAGCAGCTTTTTGCCGCAGCGCGGGACGAAGGGCTCATCTGCTTTTCAAGCCCGTTTTGCAGAGACGACGCGGACTTTTTAGAGAAATTTAACCCGCCCGCTTACAAGATAGCAAGCTTTGAGGTTACGGACTATGATTTCGTGCGGTACGTCGCGCTCAAAGGCAAACCGATCATAATCTCCACGGGCATCGCGACCGAGCAAGAAATCGACGACGTCGTGCAAATTTGCAAAGATACGGGAAACGAGCGGATCGCGCTTTTAAAATGCACGTCTAGCTACCCCGCCCCGCTTGACGGGATGAATCTACGTACGATCGCCGACATGGAGCGCAAATTCGGCGTAGAGGTCGGCTTTTCAGACCATACGCTAGGTATCGTGGCGCCAGTAGTCGCCGTGAGTCTGGGCGCTCGCATCGTAGAAAAGCACTTTATCTTAGATAAAAGCGTTCGCAGCGTCGATGAGGCTTTTAGCTTGGACGAGCGAGAATTTAGCGAAATGGTAAAAGCCGTGCGAGACGCCGAAGCGCTGCTTGGTAAAGTAAACTACGAGTTAGATGAAAAAGCCGTGCAAAATCGCCGCTTTTCGCGCTCGCTTTACGCTTGTGCGGATATCAAAGAGGGCGAAATCTTTAGCGAAAAAAACGTAAAAAGCGTACGCCCGGGGTACGGCTTGCACCCTAAATTCTTACCTGAGCTACTAGGTAAAAAAGCAAAAAGAGAGATAAAATTTAGCGAGAGAATCAAAAAAGAAGATCTATAAAAAGGAAAGAAAATGGCAAAAGAGATAGATAAAAAGTTAAATTTAAACCATCAAAGCACAAAAAACATTAAACAAGATGCAAAAAAACAAGAGATGACAAACACGGAGGGACCGCAAAATCCAGTCTTTAAACGCAACCTTAATGCCCTCTTTCAGCAGGATGAAATTTTAGCCGCACGCCTTTGGGGAATGGAAGAAATGAAGGATTATGACATCTTTATCGGCAAAGACCCCATCGATATAAATATCATAAATAACAAAACCCTAAAATACGTCTATGAAAATCCAGTTAAAGACGTACAAGAAACACTGGACTCCGTCGAAAAAGAGTATAAACGCTATCCAATTATGTATTTTTACGGACTAGGCAACGGGGTACTATATAAAGCGCTCTTAAAAAACGAAACCCATCAAAAAATCGTCGTCGTCGAACCTGAAATAGAAATCATTTACGCAACGCTAAATTTAGTCGATTTGTCACAAGAACTCGCGAGCGAGCGATTAACGCTATTTTTCTCTGAATTTGCCACATATACGCAGTTTTATTATCTGATCTGCAATCACAAATTTGCGTCATACGCCAAAATTTATGACCTCCATATACACTCGCGTTTTTACGACGATTTTAGCGAAGATTGCATGAAAATAAATCAAGAATTTACCAAGGCTATATCTCAAATGGTTGCAGGTCACGGCAACAGTATCGACGATAATCTAATAGGCGTTAGGCAGCATATAGAAAATTTGCCGACGATGATCACAAACTACTCCTATGTAGATCTTGTAAAAAAACGCTACAAATCAATGGATACGGCAGTAATCGTCTCAACAGGCCCTAGTCTAGATAAGCAACTCGATGCGCTCAAAAAATTTGCTCCTTACGTTACCATTATTAGCCTTGATGCCTCTTATCCAATATTACTAAAGCATGGAATTAAGCCAGACTATGTAACTTCGATCGAGCGTGTAGAGGCAACGTCTAGCTTTTTTAAACATAAAAACAAAAAACTTGACGAAGATGTTTATTTTGTAGTCGCTTCATTAACCCACAAACAAACGATAAAAAATATCCTACCGCGCCGCCTAGTTCTTACTATGAGGCCTCAACAAAACGAAACGGCGTTTAAGCTAAGAAAATACGGCTACTTGGGACTTGGGCACTCTACAGCAAACCAAGCTTATCAGCTGGCCTACGTACTAGGACATAAAAATATAATTTTGATTGGACAAGACTTGGCCTTTGCCCCAGACGGCAAGTCTCACGCAACAGGACACGCATTCGCTCAAGCAGACGAATACCTTTACATTAAAGCTTACGGCGGCGAGGGCGAAGTGCGAACAACATATATTTGGGATAAATTTAGAAATCAATTTGAAGCCGATATTGAACAATCAAATAAAAAGGATATAGCGACATACAACTGTACCGAAGGCGGTGCAAGAATAGAAGGCAGCATAGAAAAGCCGTTTTTAGAAACACTAAAGAAACTTTGTAAAAACAAAAAACCTAAAAAACTGCCACATATCAAACCTGTGAAAGATGATGATGTCAATAAGAATCTAGTAAAAGCATATAAATTTATAGTAAAAAAGCTCAGCATCGAGACCGAAGCCAAACAAATAATTGAAACAGTATTCTTAGATATCGTACCTAAAATAGACGAGATTATAAAACTAAGAGACGAAAATAAAATAACCAAGGAGCTTTTCCCGCAGTTAGTTGCAATTTCAAATAAAATAGACAAGACAAAAGAGATCATTTCTAGGGCAAAATTTAAGCCTTTTATTGAAAATATCGTATCCATATCGATTTATCACCAAGAACTCGAGCTTGCTAAAATTTCTGTAGCCCCAAGCGATACGGTAATGCAAAAAGTAAATAAATTGATCGAGTGGATAGAAATGCATAAATACTGGCTATTTTCAGCTGCAGGCGGACTAAATGCCGAAATAGAAGTCACAAAAAAAGCATCTAAAAATTTGGTTAGAGAATTAAAAAAACGAAATCTCATAACCAAAAATGAGATCGGGAAAGCCAAAGAAGATTTTAAATTGTCTTTTTAGGCTCTAAAAAGGCAAACCTTTGTAATTAAATTTTCTAGACGCGGCAACCTGCATGCCGCACTTGTTTGTTAGAGACAAGGTAATTTTGTAGCCAAATTTGACTATCTCTTTGTTTAATTACTTGCCTTAAAACGCTTAAAATATTGAGCTAGTTAATTTGTTTTTAAATAAAAATTTTTTGAAATAATAAAACGAATATAGTAAAAGCAGAACAAGTCCTAGATTAATAAACAAATCTAGGACTTTAGTTTGCGTATTATAAATGCACTCGCCAAAAAACAACCATACGAGATAAATCTACCTCGTATAGAAATACTTTCGACTACTGTAGTAATCTCAAGATGCATCTAGTTTAGTAAAGCCTAAAACGGCCTTACTTTACTAGAAATGTTTAATACTACTGAAGTAGTCTTAGAACGTTTTGCTGAACAGAGTTAGCTTGGCTCATAGCATAACTTCCCGACTGAGCAAGAATGTTAAACTTAGAGAAGTTTGCTGATTCGCTAGCGAAATCAACGTCTCTGATTTGAGATTCAGCTGATTTTACGTTTACTTGAGTAACCGTGATGTTGTTTACGGTTGCAACAAGCTGATTTTGCACAGAACCTAGGTCAGAGCGGATCTGATCAAGAGTTTTTTGAGCAGACTCTGCGATATCCATAACAGCCATCGCACCGCGTAGAGTCATAACGCCAGCTGATTGGTTTGACGATATGTTAAGACTCATTCTTTGAAAGCCCATAGCGGTAGCCAAGTTTTTATCTATCTGACCCCTTACGTCTCTTAATGACACAGATTGTTGTGCACCGCCCTTATCGCTAAATGCCTTGGAAAGTAGCGCACCGCTCATCTTAATATCGCGTCCGTCTAGACGAACCAAATTTAATCTACCGACAAAGCCAGCGGTTAAAGAAGAACCGTTTGCCTTAACGCCTTTTCCGCCAAGACCCGCGCTAATATCTTTACCTTTAATCTCTATCGCACGACCTTGTCTGCTTGTTAAAACCATTTTGCCTTCAGTATTTACCGATGCTTCAACCCCAGTTTGATCCTTAACGGCATTGATGGCGTTTACTAAAGCACCGTTTCCATCGTTTGCTTTTACTTCAAGGTCGCCTATTTTAACACCATTGATCGTAAGAGATTTAATCAAACCGCCACTTATTGATTTAGATGCTATCCAAGTAACATCAAATGTAGCCCTAACGCCGGTCTTATCTGAAACTTTGTTGATATTTTCCGCCAAAGCACCGACTCCGTTGCCAAGACCAGATGAAACAGTCGCTCGCGCCACTTTAACATCGTTTACTCCGTCAACATTTAGGAACTTAAGATCAACTTTAGCAAATCCAGTTAAAAGCTTTGAGCTTTCAAATCTTGTTAGGCCGATCTTATCTGACGTAGTAGCGCCGATAGATGCCTTAACTGTTTGGTTTGAGTAAGCGCCGATTTGGAACTCTTTGTTAGAGAATGTTCCGTTTAGTAGCTGCTGACCGTTGAAAGACGTCGTATTACCGATGTTGTCTAGCTCTTCCATTAGACGAACGATGTCTGCTTGAAGCGCTTGACGAGATTGAGTAGTTTGACCGTCTTGAGCTGATTGAGTAGCTTTTACCTTGATAGTATCAAGGATTTTTAGCTGCTCATCCATAGCTTTGTCAGCTACTTGGATGATACCGATAGCGTCGTTACCGTTAGCGATAGCTTGACCAAGGGCAGAAGCTTGAGAGCGAAGGCTATCAGCGATAGATAGACCGGAAGCGTCGTCCGCTGCTGTTTGAATTCTCAAACCTGAGCTTAATCTGCCAAGAGAGTTAGATAACATTCTGTTGTTACCGACTGCGTTAGCGTGTGTGTTAAGTGCGTTTACGTTAGTGTTAATACGAAAACTCATTGTAAATCCTTTTAAAGTTTTAGTTACGACTTCTTGTCGCACAAAAACTATATCGGACTAAATCAAAAAAACTTTAGGGGTAAATGAAAAAATTTTCAAATTTCTTTTTCGGCCAAAATTTTTGCTACAATTACCGCAAAAAATAAAAAGGCTATATTAATGAAAAGCTTAATCATCGTGGAATCTCCCGCTAAAGCCAAAACGATAAAAAACTTTCTTGGGCCAGGCTACGACGTCATCGCATCAAAAGGCCATATCAGGGATCTGCCAAAGACGGCATTTGGCATCAAGATCGAGGGCGAAAAATTTACGCCCGAGTATAGGATCAGCGCCGATCACTCCGCGATCGTAAAAGAGATCAAAGAGTTAGCCAAAAATGCCGACCAAATCTACCTCGCAACCGATGAGGACCGCGAAGGAGAGGCCATCGCCTACCACATCGCCGCAGCCATCGGCAAAAAGCCCGAGAGCCTGCCTCGCATCGTGTTTCACGAGATAACCAAAAGCGCCATCGAGGCCGCTTTAAAAAACCCGCGCACGATAAATATGGATAGCGTAAATGCGCAGCAAGCACGCCGCCTGCTGGACCGAATCGTGGGCTACAAGCTCTCGCCGCTGTTAAATTTAAAAATCCAAAAAGGCCTAAGCGCGGGGCGCGTACAAAGCGCCGCTCTAAAAATCATCGTAGACCGCGAGCGCGAGATTCGCGACTTTAAACCGATCGAATACCACAGCATCGACGCCGTCTTTAAAAAAGACCTTGACGCCGAGCTGGTTAAATTTGAAGCGCAAAAGATAGAAAAGCTAACTATCGCAAACGCCGACCGAGCCAAATTTATCGTGGAAAATCTAAAAAGCGATAAATTTAGCGTCTGCGAGATCGAAGCCAAAGAGCGCAAAACCGAGCCCGCGCCGCCTTTTATGACCTCGACGCTACAACAAAGCGCGAGCAACCGATTAGGCTTTAGCCCGAAAAAAACGATGATGATCGCGCAAAATTTATACGAAGGCGTGCAGACGCATCAGGGCTTCATGGGCGCGATAACCTACATGAGAACGGATAGCCTAAATCTCGCCAAAGAAGCCGTCGCTGCCGCACGCGATATGATCGAGAAAGAGTACGGCGAGCGCTACCTGCCCGCTAAGGCTAAAATTTACGCAACCAAAAGCAAAGGCGCGCAAGAAGCCCACGAGGCGATCCGCCCGACGAACCTCAGCTTCACGCCTGCTATCGCCGCGCAGTATCTCGAAAAAGACGCATTGCGCCTCTACACGCTCATCTACAACCGCTTTTTAGCCTGCCAGATGAGCGCTAGCATTAGCCAGACGCAAAACGTATTCGTCGCGGGAGCAAAAGGGGAGTTTAAAATAAGCGGCCGCAAGGTGCTGTTTGACGGATTTTACCGCGTTTACGGCGATATGGATAAGGATAAAATTTTACCCGACTTAAAAATCGGCGACGAAATGAGCCTGCAAAGCATCAAAAGCTCGCAGCACTTCACCGAACCGCCGTCTCGCTACTCGGAGGCTGGACTAGTTAAAAAGCTAGAAAGCCTGGGCATCGGGCGCCCTAGCACCTACGCGCCGACCATCTCGCTGCTGACCTCTCGCGACTACGTCAAGGTCGAGAAAAAGCAGCTCGTGCCAAACGAGATCGCCTTTACGATGATGGGTGTTTTGGAGGAGCACTTTAGCGACATCGTAGATAGCGAATTTACCTCAAATATGGAAGAAAAGCTCGACCACGTCGCCGAAGACAAAGCCGACTGGCAAAAGCTTTTGAGCGATTTTTATCATCCGTTTATGGATAAAATCTCAGCCGGCAAAACAGGCATAAAAAGCCAAAAAGTAGCCACCCCTATCGGCGAAAAGTGTCCCGAGTGCGGCGGCGAACTACTGCTACGAAAGGGGCGCTACGGCGAGTTTATCGCGTGCGGAAATTTCCCTAAATGCAAATACTCGCGCAATATCGCCAAGGCTGATCAAGGCGCGCAAGAAGGCGAAGCTGCGACAAAACCGAAAAAGGAGCTCAAAAAGATCGACGTACCATGTCCAAAATGCGGCGGCGACATCGTCGAGCGCATCAGCCGCAGGGGTAAATTTTACGGCTGCGCAAACTACCCCAAATGCGACTTCGTCTCAAACTACGAGCCGGTTGCCGAAAAATGCGACGAATGCGGCGGCGATATGATCAAAAAAGAGCTCAAAAAAGGGACGTTTCACGAGTGCGTGAAGTGCAAGAAAAAGGTACAAATAGCGGAGCAATAGTGGCGGCTTGTCTTTTTATCCTATACTTCGTTGAAATTTAATTTTAAAGCTCGGCAGACTACACGTCTAGCCTACACTTAAAAATTAAATTTCGCCTCGTCTAGAATAAAAATACGTCGCCTTACAGATTACAACTCAGAAATTTTAAATTTAAACATAAAAACGATAAGGCAAAGTATCGCGAGATGATTTTTCGAGTTTTGAAGCAAAATTGAGCGTGCGCTAGGCAATATAGCCTGCGGAGCGAAAATTTTGCGAAATCTCGGAAAAGCGCTCGCGAGACAAGCCGCTAAAAAAGGAATAAATTAATGAAAACTATTATGTTATGCGCCATCTGTTCGGTAAGCTCCGGCAACTGCTCCGAGGACTGCGGCTACTGCACGCAAAGCGCAGGTATAAACGCCGATATCGAAAAATACAAAATGAAAACCGCCGAGCAGGTAGTCGCCGAAGCTAGGATCGCGGCGGCAAACCACGCGCTGGGCTTTTGCCTAGTCACCAGCGGCGCAAGACTCACGGACAAAAAGACCGAGGAGATCGCCCGCCTCGCGCGCGCCGTAAATAAAGAAGTCCCAAACCTCATGCTAATCGCCTGTAACGGCATGGCGACGCTACCTCAGCTAAAAGAGCTCAAAAGCGCGGGCGTGTTTAGCTACAACCACAACCTAGAAACCTCGCGCGAGTTTTTCCCGCAAATTTGCTCGACGCACAGCTGGGACGAGCGCTGGCAGACCAACGTCGACGCCAAAGAAGCGGGGCTAATGCTCTGCACGGGCGGCATTTACGGCCTTGGCGAGAGCGAGGCCGACCGCGCGAGCCTGCAAGCTAGCCTAAAAGAGCTCGATCCCTTTTCAAGCCCGATAAATTTCTTTATACCAAACGATGCGCTACGCGTCAAACGGCCGCCTATGATAGCGGACGAGGCGCTAAAAATTATCGACGACACCGTCCGCGCGCTACCTAACGCTCGCGTGATGATAGCAGGCGGTCGCGAGAAAATTTTAGGCGAACGCCAATACGAAATCTTCGATCACGGCGTCGCAGCCGTCGTCATCGGCGATTATCTCACGACTAAGGGCGAGGTCGCTAGCCGCGATATCGCCGAGTTTCAAGCGCGAGGATTTAACTTCGCTACGCTTTGCCACTGATTCAAATTTGCCGCTGATAGGCTGCGGCAAATTTACTGACGCGATTTTGGCGGGTAATCGTCAAATTTAGCCTGCATTTTAAACGCATTTTAGTATTTTGGTTTTTGCCATTTAAACATCGCAATTTGCCTAAATTCTAAATTTTACCGGCCGAGACCCACCTCTCGAAAACGCTAAATTTAGATTGGTTAAATTTGGTGTTGCAAGCCAAGCTTCTTTTCGTAAAAAACAACCGTTTAAGGTTGTTTTTTACTTTGTTGTAAAGGGGGTGGGGGCTTGAATGGCGAAGTCGCTCCCCACCCCCTTTAATCCCCCTCCCCCTACGACGCTTTTAAGGTGGCGACATAGCTTTGCTAACGCAAAGCGTCGCAGGCTTTTGATCTAAATTTGACATTTTCAAGGTACAGGTCTCAGCGACTCAAATTTGTAAATTTAATGCCGAATTTGACCGCAACAAAGATAAGGCGAAGTATTTTTCTACTTCGCTGCGCTCGTAGCTTTTCAAGAAGTTCTAGACGAGGCGCTTTTAAATTTGGCGATGGGAGTTACCTCGTCGGTAATGACCGAGCCAAATTTAAAAATAACGAAGTATAGGGCAAAAAGACAAGCCAAGCAAGTCAAATTTATCAAAGAATAAAAAACCTTAGGTTATAATCCCCCATTTACAAAGGACTTTCTTGCAGGCAAACGGGCTAAATATCCTCATCGCGCTAGCTTTTATCATCTTTACGTCGCCGTATTTTTCTAAAATTTTACGCATCCCTATCGCGCCCGTGGAGATTATTTTGGGCTCATTGGCGGGGTATTTCGGCTTTATCGGGCATAACGAAATGTTTAAAATCGTGAGCGAAGTAGGCTTTTTTTACCTCATGTTTTTAGCGGGCACGGAGGTCGATCTCAAGCTATTTTTCACGATAGATAAAAAGATCCTAAAAACGGGCGTCATCTATCTGGCGATACTTTACCTGCTCTCGGGGCTGCTGACGTTTTCGTTTGATCTAAACCGCCTTTTTATCCTCATCGTGCCACTGATGGCCGTGGGTATGATATTTACGCTATTTAAGGAGTACGGCAAAAACGAGGAGTGGCTAAACATCGGCATGCTCATCGCCTCGATCGGCGAAGTCGTGAGCATCACGCTGCTAACCTTCGTCGGCGCGTATATGAAATTTGGCGCCGGTAGCGAGCTAGCGTTTTCGATCATATATCTTAGCGGATTTTTAGCCGCGGCGGTGATCGGCTATAAGACGCTAAACGTGCTGTTTTGGTGGTATCCGCAGCTGCGCGTCATCCTGATGCCCCACTACGACAACTCCGAAAAAGACATCCGCCTGTGTATGGCGCTGTTTTTTGGCATCATCGCGCTTATGCTTTATTTAAATTTAGAAATTGCGTTTGGCGCATTTGTGGCGGGGACCTTTATCGCGACGTTTTTCGATCACAAAAAAGACCTCCCGCACAAGCTTGCAAGCTTTGGCTTCGGCTTTTTGGTGCCGACCTTTTTCGTCCATATCGGCTCGACGTTTAAGCTTAATGCCTTTATGATAGACGGAGTCGTGCGCGACGCGGCGCTGATAACGGGCGTCATGATAGGCTTTAGACTAGCGGCTAGCACGGTGTTTTTAAACATCTTGGGGCTAAAAAATACCGTCCTTTTCGCGCTCTCGCACTCGATGCCGCTGACGCTTCTTATTGCGGTTGCTACCATAGCCTACAAATCAGGCGGTATAAACGAAAATTTTTACTTCTCTTTCATACTAGCGAGCCTAACTCAGGCTATAATAGTAACGATTTGCATCAAAATCCTAATGAGCTACGAAAATAAAAATTTGCAAAAGGAGCCAAAATGAGCGATACGGTTACGCTAACAGACAACAGAAACGGCAAAAGCTACGACTTTCCGATACTGCACGGTACGATGGGGCCCGACGTCATCGACATCTCGACCTTTTTTAGCGATACGGGAATGTTTACGTTTGACCGCGGATATACCTCGACGGCGATGTGCCGCTCTAGCATCACTTATATCGACGGGCTAAAAGGCGAGCTGATGTACCGCGGCTACGACATCGCGTATCTAGCGGAAAACAAAACCTTCATCGACGTGGCGTATCTGCTGCTAAATAAAGAGCTACCGGATAAAAAGCAATACGACGAATTTAAACTCGAGCTTAAAAAGCGCAGCTTCATCCACGAGGGCATGATGAAAATTTTCGACGCTTTCCCGGACAAGGCGCATCCGATGGCGATCTTGCAAGCGGCGGTCTCGGCGCTTTCGGCGTTTTACTTCGATCACCTAAACATGGATAAGCCCGAGGAGTACCACGAGATGGCGATGCGAATAATCGCAAAGATCCCGACTATCGCGGCGTTTTCTTATAGATTTTCGCGCGGATTGCCGATCATTTATCCGAATTTAGACCGCGGCTTTACGGAAAATTTCCTCTACATGATGAGAGCCTATCCGTACGAGCACGTGGATCTAAAACCTATCGAGGTTAAGGCGCTAGATACGGTCTTTATGCTGCACGCCGACCACGAGCAAAACGCATCCACGACGACCGTGCGCACCGTAGGCTCGACGCACGCGCACCCGTATGCGTGTATCGCCGCGGGTATCGGAGCGCTATGGGGCTGGGCGCATGGGGGAGCAAACGAAGGCGTCATCCGCCAGCTAGAGCAAATCGGCTCGGTCGAAAACGTCGATAAATACATCGCCCGCGCCAAGGACAAAAACGATCCGTTTAGGCTGATGGGCTTTGGTCACCGCGTGTATAAAAACTTCGATCCGCGCGCTAAGGTGTTAAAATCCATGTGCGACCGGCTATTTGACGAGATCGGTATAAACACCGAGCTTTTAAAAATCGCCAAAAAGATCGAGGAGATCGCGCTAAACGACGAGTATTTCATCTCGCGCAACCTCTACCCGAACGTCGATTTTTACTCGGGACTGATTTTAAAGGCGCTTAGCATACCAAACGATATGTTTGCGGTTATTTTCGTCATCGGTAGGATCCCGGGCTGGATCAGTCAGTGGATAGAGCTAAAAGAGCAGGAGAGCATCAAGATCGTGAGGCCGAGGCAGTTGTACGTGGGCAAGACGAACAGAACGCCGAAGTGACGCGTCGTCTTTTGCGCGCCTTTAAATGAGCTAGAAAATTTTGAGCTGCGACAGACTATTTGTCTAGTCTTGCTCAAAATTTCCGTCGCAACATTTAAATTCATCGCAAAATACAGCCGCTTATCGATTTGCGTTCAAATTTGAAGTCAAATTTATAAATTTAACTCCATCAAAATTTACGAAGCTCGCGACGCTTTGCGTCAGCAAAGCAGTGTCGCCACATCTCACGTCGTAGGGGTTGGGGGATTGTTAAGGGGGAAGGGAGCGACTTCGTAATTCAAGCCCCTTCCCCCTTAACAATAAAAATCAAAATATTAAAAATGCAGCAAAAAGAAACAAAAATGCAAAATTTACTAAACCTAGCCAAGCTTGCGGCCGTAAAAGCAGGCGACGAGATAATGAAATTTTACGCCCACAAGGGCTTTGACGACGAGATTTTAGCAGCCAGTTCGACTTTGCCCAAAAGCGCATGCAGCCAAAACTGCCGGGATTTCGAGGTAAATTTAAAAAACGATCATTCGCCCGTGACCTCGGCCGATCTCGCGGCAAACGCTGCGATATTTGAAACGCTAAAAAGCTCGCAGATCCCGATCTGCTCGGAGGAAAAGATTTTAGTCGAGAGCGCGCGAACGTTTTGGCTCATCGATCCGCTAGACGGCACGAAGGATTTTATCGAGGGCAGCGGCGAGTTTTGCGTCTGCATCGCACTCATAGAGGACGCACGCCCGGTTCTTGGCGTCATCTACGTGCCGGTTACCGGCGAAATTTATAGTGCTGCAAAAAGCGAACGAACGCAAAAAGAGCTTTATAAAAGCGGCGCGTTTATCCCGCAAATTTTAGCCGCAAAAGAACATGCGCCGCAAACGATAATCAGCGGCAAACGCGGCAAAAACGTAACGGCCGGCAAGCTCGCAAGCGCCCTAAATTTGGGCATCGCGCGGCTAAGCTCGGCGATCAAATACTGCCGCATCGCCGAAAATCTCGCGGGCGCTTACATGCGCTACTCGCCAAGCTCTATCTGGGACAACGCCGCAGGCGAGATTATCGCTGCTGGTGCTGGCGCAAAGATGATCGATCTAGCGACGCTCAAAGCCCCGATCTACGACGCCGCCTCGCTAAAAAATAACGAATTTATCGTCATCGCAAAGGATTTTATAGCCCGCGAGGGTGAAATTTTACGAGCGATCAAAGAGTTAAATTTATAGACCAAAAGGCGACTCGCCGCATTGCAAATTTAAACGGCTCGAGTAAATGCCATTATATAGCAACGCCGAATTTAAGACCCGCTAGACGAGAGTCGATAAATTTCATTTAAAATTTAGCTAAAATCGTAGTCAAATTTCAAGCCCCAAGTCGCCAAACATTTAAAGGAAACAGTTGTTAAAAATCATAAAATCAGTTCTTAGCGTCATTTTCCAGGCTAGAATTTTATTTATCCTTTTTTACTTTTGCGCCTTCGTTACTTTTGCGCCCATGGCGTCTATCTTGGGCGCGGAGACTGGCCAAATGACGTTTTCTGCGCTATTTAACCCGCTCACGATACTATCTTGCGCATTGCTTGCCGTTTATATCGGCTTTAGGGTCGCAGCATATAAAAATCACGGCATAGATTGCAGGATGGACGCCATATTTTTCATCGCTTTGAGCTGGATATTTTTTATGCTATTTTGCTTGGCGACGCTTCTTGCGACCATTTTATTTTTGGAGGATTTTAGAGGCTTGCCGCCACGAGAATTTTGCTCGCTACTTTTAGTTATGGCGGTTGTTGCGGCGTGGCGCACGCTTAAGAGCTCGGAATACAAATTAAGCGTATTTTACGAGCGAAAAGCCGGCGCAAAAACAAGTATATACAAAATCTTAATTTATTCAGCCTTAGCGTTTGCGGCGATTGTCGCAGTATTTTTTTAGCAAAACGATTTTAGATTCTATAAATTTAGCACTTTTGGCTCATCACGTCAAATTTAGATTTGCCGTGCTTTATACTCGCCAGCACGCAATAGCGCCACAAAAAGCTAAATTTGAGGTAATAGTCGCCAAATTTGAGCTAAAAAGCAAATTTTAGCCAAAAGCCGAATCTAAATCCTCGTTAGCTCGCTTCTAGGACTTGCTTGCAGATCAAGCCCCGCAAACTCGCCGCGCAGGTATTTTTCGCGTCCCGCACGCGCGATCATCGCGGCATTATCGGAGCAAAACTCCAGCGGCGCGCAGATGAGCTCGCAGCCGTGCTTCTCACACAGAGCTTGCAGACGGGAGCGCAGATTTAGATTCGCGCTAGCTCCGCCCACGACGCCGAAACGCTCAAATTTACGCTGGGCAAAGATCTTTTCTAGCTTGTTTAAGATATGCTTACAGGCGGTATTTTCAAAGGCAAAGCAGATGTCGGCAACGTCCTGCGCGCCCAGATTCCCGCTTGCGGCGAGCTTTTCGGTTTCGACGCGGACCTGATTTTTTAGCCCCGAGAAGCTATACGCCGTGCGCGCGTCGCCAAGCAGCGGCACGGTAAATTTAAACCTCTCGCGCCCGCTCTTTGCCGCCTTTTCGACCGCTACGCCGCCCGGATACCCAAGCCCCAGTATCTTTGCGACCTTGTCAAAGCTCTCGCCAAAACTATCGTCCATCGTCGCGGCTAGCACGCCGACAGCCCCGTCCGCGCCGATATCTAGCACCATCGTGTGCCCGCCGCTAACGAGTAGCACGCCCGCAGGCAGCCGCGCCTCCTGCGTCAAAAATAGCGAATACACGTGCCCGGCGAGGTGATTTACCGCGATTAGCGGCACGCGCAGCGACGAGGCCAGCGCCTTTGCCATCGCGACGCCGCCAACTAGGCTCACGGATAGCCCCGGCTCGTTCGTGACGGCGACGGCTTTTACGCGGGGTAGTTCTGCTTTGATCTGCTCTAAAATTTTAGGTAGCGCAGCCGTATGAAGGCGTGCGGCTAGCTCCGGAACCACTCCGCCAAATGCGCAGTGCTCGGCATCTTGCGAGATTTTTTTGTGAAATTTTAGCTCCAGCGTCTCGATGTCCAGTAGCGCCACCGAGCTGTCGTCGCAGCTGCTTTCTATGCCTAAAATCAGCCCGCTCGCACTGCCATGTTGTAAATTTTCTCTCATTTTGTAAATTTTCCTTTTTTAGCGCATTTTACCGCTTTTTGCTTTTGCGGTTATAAATTCGGCCCGCTTCCTAGCAAAGGCTGCCAAATACGCGCGCAAATCGCTCGTCGTAAATTTGCGACGGACCCAAATTTGAGATTTTCAAGATGCGGGTCTCGGCAACTCAAATTTATAAATTTAATGTCAAATTTGAGCATAAAATGATAAGGCGAAGGATTTTTGCGTTTAGACGAGGCGGATTTAAATTTTACGATGGGAGCTACCTAGTCGGTAGTGACTGAGTAAAATTTAAATCCAACGACGTATAAACCAAAAAGACAAGCCGTAAAACTCAAAATTTCTCGTCTCTTATTATTTTCCCCCTCTCATCATACTCCCGCTCTATCTTATTTTCATAGTCGTTAAGCGACTTTAGTCGGCCGTTTGGATAAAACGTCTTTATCCAGATAAATACCGTGTCTTTTTGGTAGCTCGTATTGTCGATCGCGCCGTTTTCATCGTAGTTTTCGTAGTAATCCTCTTTAGGCCCCGAGCGCACCGTGATAAAGTGCTTTTGGCGCGGTTTGCCGCTACTAGAGTAGGAGAAGCTGTTGTTGTCCGAAAAGATACCCAGCATAACGTCGAATTTATTGCTTGATTTGTATAGCCCGGCGACGTTGCCTTCGTCAAAAGCATCCTTGACTTCGACGTTTATGTCGTCCCACAAGCACAGCTGCAGCGTGCCGCTATGCATACCGTCCGCATGATAAAAATCTATCTCGATCCAGCGCTCTTGGCCGCTTTTGATAAATTTTACGATCTGCTTTTGCGGGTGATGCAAGGGCGGCTTGATATAGCCGTATAGCCTGCCGTAAAACAGCGTCTCGCCGTCCGGAGTATAGATACGCTCATAGACGTTGTTTAGCTCTAGGCGGCTTTCCGGATCGTACTCGCCCGTCCTTTCTACGTCGTAGCTAAACCTCATCTCAAGCTCGCCCGTTTGCTTGCCTTTTAGCTTTGGGCGCGGGGTAAATTTTAGCTCGCTCTGGGGTAAAATTTGAGCGTTTTGCTTCGCCGAGCTCGGTTTTTCGCCGCCGAATGCCTGCGACGAAGCGGCAAAACTAAGCGCCAAAAATAGCGCAAGAAAGTTTTTCATTTTTATCCTTTAAATTTTTGCGTCTTTAAAACGAGCGTGATTATAGCGTTAAATTCGGATAAATTTTTAAATTTTACCCGCCGAGACCTGCATCTTTAAGGTGCTAAATTTTAGTTTTGTCAAATTTAAGATTCTCTAAATTTTTTTTAGTTTTTCTTTTTCTTGGGTGGCGGAAGGGGTTTCTACTTACGAAGCGTCGCCCATTCCGCCCCCAAACCCCCACCAACCCCACTGCACGTGAGAGGTGGCGACACAGCTTTGCTGACGCAAAGCGTCGCGGGTTTTTAGTTAAATTTGAGTGTAACGAATTTACATTTTCAAGGTGCGGGTCTCGGTGACTCAAATTTACAAATTTGAGCAAGGGAAGTCGGGGTGAAGTATTTTTGCGTTTAGACGAGGCGGATTTGAAATTTTGCGACGGGAGCTACCTCGTCGGTAGTGACCGAGCAAAATTCAAATCCAACAAAGTATAAACCAAAAAGACAAGCCGCAAAGAGCTAAATTTTCAGCCCGTTTTCGTACCAATCTATCTTCCTGGTCAAATACATAACAAGCGCTATCACCGCAAATATCATCACGCTGCCCATCAAAAGCGCGTAGTCCTCGGACTGTAAGATACCGTAGAGCAAGCAGTAGCTAACCGCATGCACGAGTGCGATAAATACGCCCCATTTGCGCGCCCGAAAGATCGCCGAACCGTAGAAAAGTATCGTCGCACACACGGCTGCGGCCGCAACGAGATAGCTAGCTAAAAAGCTGATATGCTCGGAAAACGAAAGCACGAGCAGGTAAAACAGCACGTCGGCTGCTCCGATGAGTAGGTACTGGATCGGATGGATGCGGGCGCGGCTGTAAATTTCGCACAAAAATATCGCCAAAAACGGCACCGCTAAAAACAAGATCGCGTAGGTCACGCAGCGCGCGATGAGCGAGTAGTTGTTTACGGGGCTGATGAAGCTAGCCTCGACGCTCTCTAGCCCCATCTCGCGCCTGCCGTCCATGATCCACGCCTGCGGGACGCCGGTGCTAAGGCCCGAGATCTCCCACTGCGCGTTAAAGCCACTGCTAGTGACTTCGCGCGATTTAGGTAGCCAGCCGCCGCTAAAAGACGGCGAGCTCCACGAGGATTTTACGTCAAATTTATTATCCTGCCCGACGGGAACGAAGCTCGCGCTCTGCCCGCCCTGCATAGATAGCGCGCCTGCTAGCTCAAAGCCGCCGTTTGCTAAATTTGCGGGTAGCTTATAGTGGACGCTTTGGGCAAAGGGCGAGTATTTAGGCGGCGCAAAAGACTGCGCGAGATCCTCTCCGTTTGCTTTTAGCGCTGGAAACGCGGTAAAGGTCTTTTTGCTGCCCACGCCTAAAATCAGCGTCGCCTCGCCTAGCAAAACGTCGCTTTCTTTGATATTTAGCTGCTCGAAATTTAGCGGCGCAAATTTGGCTTTTAGCGCGACTTCGCCGTTAAAAACGGGCACGCTAAAGATACCGCGCTTTAGATACTGCGGATTTAGCTCGGTCGATAGCTCGTATGACTGCGGCATTATCATGATCTGCTCGGTTGTCTGCGATACCGCAGCTACGCCGTTTTCGTTGTAGATCGCCGCTTGCTTTTTATACGGCACCGAGATCAAAACGCCCTCGATCCTAAGCTCCCCGCCGACTGGCTGCATGATGGACTCCTCGGCGGTGCGTTTGACGTAGGCGCGGTCAGAAATCATCGAACTGATGAAACCTAGCGGGATAAGCAGCAGCAAAAGCAGGACGAATATAATAACCGGCTTCGTCCAAAAGCCGCCCCTCACGCTGTTTATGATTTTGTTTTCCATTGGATTTCCTTTTGATTTTTTTCACTGCAACTTTAACTAGAAATCGTAATAAATCGGTAAGAAAGGTTGTAAATTTAGAGCAAATTTGGGGTAAATTTAACCGCGCTGCAAGCTACGCTTTCTAAAATAGCTATAAACCCAAGCACCAAGCAACAAAACCGCCGCGAGGCAATACATATAAAAGGCCGCGCCGTTTTCATACTCCACGTCCTGCGCGGTAAAGACCTGCTGCGACATTTCGGGGTTTCGCGCAGCCTCGTCCGCGATCTGCGCCATCACCTCATCGTCGTGTACGCCTAGCATGATCTTTCGTAGATCGATGAAATTTGTCCGCTTATCCAGATGCCTGCCGCTGCGGCCCGTGACGTAAACGCTATGCGAGTAGAAATTTAGATAATAAAATCCCGCGTCATCCTTCAAAAGCTTTTCCGAGATCTGCCGCACGGCGCCTTTAAACGGATTATCGCCCGCCCTTTTTAGCGCGCTTAGCCGGCTGGCGTCTGCGCAAAATTTATAATACACGTACCAAAAAGCGTCTTTGAGCCAGCCCTCGGCGCCGCTGCCGCGCGGACGATTTAAAATTTTATCCTTGCTTAGATAAAATATGCCGTTTTTGCTCGCAAACAGCATGTATTCCTGATGCCCGCTCTGAAAATTTAGCGGCGTATAGGGCTCGTTTGCAGCATCAAATCTCTCGCCGTTCATCAGCACCGCGCCCGCCTTCGGATCGTAAAGAAACTCTATGCCAGCGTTTGGCTCCACGAGATACATCTGCTCGCTAGGGGTGAAATTTAGCCTCTCGCCGTCCGCATAAACGCTGCGTCCGTCGCTCAGCCACCGATCGACCTGGCGAAAGTGCGCGGGCGAACCGGAGCCGTCTTCGTGTATGATTTTTAGCCTTATCTGTTTTAGATTTTTTGCATCCGCGCCCGCTAAAATTTTACCCTCGTAAAAGACCCGCTCGCCGTCCGTGGCGACGTAAGGGCTCTCGGTCAGCGGCGATATAGGCGCGCTAGTATCAAGTCTAGCGTAGGGATAGTTGTACTCCTGCGGCCACTTGGAGAGCCCAAACGCATGGAAAAACACTTTATAAATGTAGCTTATCGCGCCGCCCATGCGCTGCGTGACGTCCGAGCAGAAGTAGCTCACGCGTCCGTCGCTGTAGTAGCGAGAGCCGATCTTTTGCGTGCGAGCGGGATCTAGCCCCGTCATCTTGCGAGCGCCGCAAAATACGTTACTAGCGTCCATACCGACGTTTGCGTAGGAGTATCTGCCGGTATCAAGCGCGCGAAAGCTCGCCGCGTCCACGCCGCCCTCTAGCTCGTAAGGAGCGAGGTTCCAAGAGCGTAGATAAATTTTGCCGCCGATGTTGTAGTAATCGCTGCTACCGATCTTTTGCGCGCCTGCGGGCAGCTCGCGCGAGCTATCATACGCCGATAGTTCATAGATAAAAACGAGCGAGACGAAGAGCGGCGCGAAAAGTACCGCAAAGAGCAGCTTTAGCGCCTTTTTATCAAATTTGCTTAAATTATTCGCCTTTTTCATAAGGCAATTATATATCTTGCTAGTTTAAAACGTTAGAAATTTAAAAGCGTTTGCGGGGAAAATTTTAAAATTTAGGCTGCGGTAAATTTGACGGCGAAAAGCCGCGGGTAAATTTGGCGCCGAAATTTAAGCTCAAATTTACCCGCAACCGCGCGAAACCACGCAAGCTCCGCGCAAATTTAACTTAGTACCCGTCAAAATGCTTGGTCTTTGGCAGCACCAAATTTAACGTAATGCCGATGAGCGCGCCAAGCCCCACGCCGCTAAAACTCATCGCGCCAAAATCCAGCACCATGCCGCCGATCGCGCAGACGAAGATGAGCGCGACGATGATCATATTGCGCGGCTCGGCTAGATCTACGCCGTTTTTGATCAGGGTCTCCATGCCCACGCTAGCGATGATACCGAAAAGCAGCAGCATGATGCCGCCGATGACGGGAGCGGGGATCGTGGAGAGCGCGGCGCCGAGCTTGCCCACGAAGGCTAGCAGTATCGCCGTAAGCGCGGCAAAGGTCATAATAGCGGGATTGTAAGCCTTTGTGATGCTGACCGCGCCCGTGACCTCGGAGTAGGTGGTGTTTGGCGGTCCGCCAAAGCACCCCGCTAGCGACGTTGCAAGCCCGTCGCCAAGCAGCGTGCTTTTAAGCCCCGGGTTTTTTAGGAAATTTTCCTTTGTTACGTTGCTGATCGCAAGCATATCGCCGATGTGCTCGATCGCGGGTGCGATAGCGATAGGCACCATGTAGATCACGGCTTCTAGCTTAAAAACCGGCGCGGTGAAATGCGGCAGCGCAAACCATGGCGCGTTTAAAATCGGCGTAAAATCCACGATGCCGACAAACAGCGACGCGCAGTATCCAACCGCGATACCGCAAAGTATCGGCACGAGGCGCAGCATGCCGCGGCCAAACATCATAACGACGATGACGGCCGAGAGCGAGATGAACGCGATGGTAAGCGACTGGCCCTGCGTATAGAGCGCCTCTTTGCCCTTGCCCATGACCATATTTACGGCTGCAGGCGAGAGGATGAGGCCGATCGTCATGATGACGGGACCGACGACTACGGGCGGTAAAATTTTATGCAAGAATCCCTCGCCTTTTAGCCTAATTAGCAAACTCAAAGCCACGTAAAACAGCCCCGCCGCAACCACTCCGCCCATAGTTGCGGCGATGCCCCACTCCTTCACGCCAAAGCTAAGCGGCGCGATAAAGGCAAAACTAGACGCGAGAAAGATCGGCGGAACGTTTTTGCGCGTGATTAGCTGAAATAGCAGCGTGCCGATACCAGCCGTAAATAGCGCCACGGACGTATCAAGCCCCGTTAATATCGGCACCAACACGAGTGCGCCAAACGCGACGAATAAAAACTGCACGCCGACGAGAGCGTCTTTGAACCTGAGATTGTAGCCTTCGTATTTTTCCATTTTTTCCTCTTTTTATTTTGCGGCTTATTTTTTGATTCTTGAAATTTGCGGCATTTGTCTTGTTTTGCAGCCAAATTTAAACACAAAGCGATTTTAAAATTCGTGAAATTATAACATATCGGCGACGATTACGGCGACGAAAAAGTGTCGTTTTAAGCAAATTTTTCGAGCAAATTTTAAATTTACGCACCGAGACCTGCATCTTTAAGGTGCCAAATTTAGCTTGGTTAAATTTAGCGTTATAAATTAGAGTTTTTGTGCAATTTAATCTTTCTTGTTAAGGAGAAAGGGGCTTGAATTACGCTCTGCCAGCAGCTCTCAAAGAGAGTGCGTCCTAACAGTAGCAAACGAAGTGCGGCTAAGCACAAGGCGAGGCAAAGCCGAAGCAAAAGAGCTCCCTTTTATATCCGACTTTTCTTTTTCTTGGGTGGCGGAAGGGGTTTTACTTCGCCTACGGCTTGTAACTGCGAGCAGGCCCACCCCCGTCTGCTTGCAGCTGTTAGCAAAGCAACGCAGAAATCCCCGCCTGCCCCACTGCACGTGAGAAGTTGCTATATTTCGTGCAGGTTTATTTGGCGCTGTCGCGCCGAAAATTTAAATTTGACATTTTCAGGGTGCGGGTCTCGGTGAGTAAAATTTGAATACAAAATTTAAAAATTTGACTTCAAATTTGAACGTAAAAGAGTCAAGGCGAAGTATCGTGAGATGATTTTTCGAGTTTTGAAGCAAAATTGAGCGTGCGCTAGGCATATAGCCTGCGGAGCGAAAATTTTGCAAAATCTCGGAAAAGCGCTAAAAAGACAAGCCTCTATTTAAGTAGCTTTTCCGCCCACGCTCTCACTTCCAAATCCACTTCAAAGATCTTACATTCGCCCTCTATCTTCTCATTTTCAAACCTCTTTGCCGCAGCTAAAACCGTTTGCGAGATATCCAAAAATCCGCACTCGCCGCGCAAAAATTTATACACCGCGACTTCGTTTGCGGCATTTATCGCAACGCCGAGATCCGGGTTTTGCAAAGCTTGGTCTTTTAGCAAAAAGATAGGATATTTTTTCAAATTTATCTCGCCGAATTTTATATTTTTTAGCGTTTTTAGATCCAAATTCGGCACGATTTGCCCGTTTTTCGTATCGGCCGCGCTCAAATTTAGCGCTCCGCCCTCGCCCAAAATCGCATGCGCGATGGCTAAAATCATATCGGTTTTAGATAGATGCGCCGTAGTCGAGCCATCGGCAAACTCCACCAGCGCGTGCACCGTGGACGTGCGCTCGATGAGCGCCTCGATATCCCGCACGCCGTAGAGCCAGAAGGCCTCCAACACCTCAAAAAGCTTGTTCGCCATCGTCGCGCTATCAATCGTGATTTTGGCACCCATGCTCCAGTTCGGGTGCTTTAGCGCGTCTGCTGCGCGGGCGTCTTTTAGGGCTTTTAGCGGGGTTTTGTAAAAGGCGCCGCCCGAAGCCGTGATGACGAGCCTAGCGACCGGGGTTTTGTTCGCGAGCAAGAATTTAAGTCCGAAATGCTCGCTATCTATCGGATTTATCGCGCCCCTGTCTAAAAATTTGCCGCCCGCGACGAGGCTTTCTTTGTTGGCAAGCGCTAGTTTTTTGCCCAGCTTTTGCGCGGTTAGGCTCGGAGCAAGTCCCGCAAAGCCCACTAGAGAGTTTACGACGCGCTCGCTCTCGCACTCTTTTAGCATATCGCAGATGCCATGTGCGCCCGCAAAAACGCGTTTGTGTTTTACGAATTTTGCAAATTTAGGCTCGGCGATACAGACGAATTTGGGCTTAAATTCGGCGATTTGCTCGTTTAAAAGCTCGTAGTTTGACGCACAGCTCATAGCCTCGACGCCAAGGCCGAATTTACGGGCCAAATTTAAAGTATTCGTCCCGATCGAGCCCGTCGAGCCCAGCACTACCACGATAGCGTCCAGAGCATCGCGGCAACGCCGAAAAGATAGCCGTCGATACGGTCAAGCATACCGCCGTGACCGGGCAGTAGCGTGCCGCTATCTTTGACGCCCGCTCGGCGCTTTAAGTAGCTCTCGAAAAGATCGCCCCAAACGCCGAAAGTCGCAACCAAAAACGCCGTGATGAGGCTATGCCAAAAGCTATCGGTCAGCACCCAACCAAAGCCCGCGCCAAAGACCGTAGCCACGGCGATACCGCCTGCGACGCCCTCCCAGGTTTTGTTGGGCGAAGTCTGGCTAAAGGCGTGCTTGCCGCAAAATTTACCGACGAAAAACGCCCCGCTATCGCACGCCACTACTGTTAAAATCAGCCACGCCAAGTAGCCGACGCCATAAAGCGAATAAAGCATCCAGATGAGAAAAATCGGCGTCATCGGATACAAAAACGGCAGCGCGGGCGTTAGATTTTCGCTCTTAAAGTGCGCGAGAAAACTAACCACAAGCAAGACCGCTAAAATAGCGATAAATGCGGGGTTTGAAAAGGGCGTAAGCAGATAAAAAATAACCGCCGTGAGAGCAAGGGAGTTTCCTTGTAGGCCGTAGAGCTTTTGCGCTTCGCTAAAGGCCGTGTAAAGTACGAAGCCTAAAATGGCGAAATTTAACAGATAACTATCGACGAAAAAGATGACCAAAACTACCGCAAATAGCGCGATGCCGGTGATTATACGCGTTTTCATGATTTGTCCTTTTTTGAGTAAAATTGTATAAAATTTTCGCTTAAAAGCGCTGAAATTTGAGGCGAATTTACGCTTGCGAGTTTTAGCGGACGGTTAAATTTGACGGTTTTGCGTTAAATTTTATTTTTGATTAAAAAGGGGCGGTAAATTTGGCGCACATTTGACGAGCTGCGCTAGACTTTGTTTTTGCTAAAAACGGCGGCTTAAATTTAGCGGACAAAAGCTCAAATTTACCCCAAATCGAGCCAAATTTGACCGCCTAGCCGCGAGCGGTCAAATTTACGCCCGCAAGCTTAAATTTTAAGATCAAGATGCTGAAATACGGGCGATGCCTGCGGGAAGTCGTTAGCCACGACGCGCTCCTCGGAGTTTTCGCCATCCTCGTTCTCGGAGTCTGCGTTTTCGCCCTTTTGCTCCGAGGCGAGCTCGCCCTGCTCCTGCCTGCCTTTTTGCTTTTCGTGCTCGTTTTGCGGGTCGATTTTATAGGTTTCCTCGGTCGGGCGCACTTCGGAGACCTCTTGTTTTTCGTCGCTTGCTAGCGATGCGGCGGCGAGGTTTTGCAGGTCAAATCTATTTTGGACGTCGGCGACCTTGTTTGAGACCATATTTACGTTTTGATTGATAAAAATCGTGTTGCCAAGGGGTGTTACAGCCATTTTCGCCTCCTTTTAGTCGTGCTTTGTTACTAATATCGTCTTAAAATTAATATAATTTACATTTGCGCCGCTCGTAATTTTGACGTTGTTACGTTTGGTAAAATCAACCTCGTACGTCCCGCCGCCTTTGACGCTAAAATTTACGCAAATTTTCGCCGCAAATCTTAAAATTTCCTCGCTTGGAGCGCTTTTTGCGGTTTTGATAATGACGTGCGCGGACGGCAGGTCTTTTAGATGCATCCAGACGTCGTCTTTTTTCGAGTTTTTTAGTAGCCAGACGTTGCCTTTTTCGTTGCGTCCGATACTGATTTTATAGCCTTCGATATAAAAATCCTCGACGTTTTGATTTTGCTCTTTTTGCTTTACGGCGCGGGCTTTTTTAGGCGCTAGGATCTCTAGCTCTTCGGCGCTTTTTGCTTCATTTACGAGCGTTTGTAAATTTGATAAAAACTCTAGCTTTTCGGTCAAATTTTGCCGCTCGATGATTAGACCCGCCGCCTTTTGTTTTAGCCTTTTTGCCTTTGCAAACATCGCGTTTGCGGCGATTTTGGGGCTGTCATCTAGCACGAGCCGCACCTCGCCTCGCTCGAAATCATTTAGCGTTACTTCGCGCTCGTAGTCCCTTAACGCGTGTAAATTTGATAGAATTAGCCCCGCGTTTTTGCTTAAAATTTCGCTTTGCGCATTTAGATCCGCTTCGTTTTCAAGCCCCGATAAAATCTCGCTTAAATTTTGCATTTTTCGCTCTATCGCGGCCGATTTTACGGCGCGCAGGTTTTCTAGCTTTGCGTTATTTACGCGCTTAAATTCCTCGCTAAAATACTGCGCAAAATCCGTTATCGGCGGCGTCTGGCGCTCTTTTATCGCAGCCGGCGGCAGCTCTAGCAGCTCGCGCCCCGGTTTTATCACGCGAAAATTATTATCTATATGGCGCAAAGCCTCGACGATTACGCCCTTTTCGTCCGTGATGATCGCGTTGGTAAAGCGCCCCGTAAACTCCAAAAATAGGCTCGAAGCCAGACTCTTATACGAGCCTTGGAATTCGCACTCCAGCTTTAAAATTCTATTTCCCTCGGGCACGCTTAAATTTAAAATTTTAGCCCCCCAGAACCTCTTTTTTAGCGCGACGTCAAAGGGTGCTTTGTACTCTTTTACGTTTAGAAAATCAGGATTTGCGTAGATCGCGGAGTCAGCTTTGCTAAGATCAAAAAACAGCCCGAGCTCGCCGTCGAATTCGATAAAAATCGCCATATCGCCCGCGCGTCTGATTGCGGTTATTTTTTTAAATTTGCCTAGAAAAGATTGCATTTGTTTTAAATTTGCGTATTTCATAGCCGAAATTATAGCCTAAAATGCGACCGAAATTTAAGCGTGAGAATAATATAATGATAATGCATTTTAAAACGGAGAAAAAATAAATGAACAAATTTAGCCTAAGTTTAGCGGCCTCATCGCTGCTTTTAACTCAAATTTTCGCCGCCGACGTAGCGCTGCAAGGCGTCGAGATTAGCGAGAGCGCGGATGATGGATACCGCGCCAAAACCAGCGAAGTAGGCAAAACCAATACGCCTATTTTAGAGATCCCGCAGACGGTAAACGTCGTAACCCAGCAGCAACTAAAGGATAAAAAACCCGAGACTCTAGCCGAGAGTCTTCAAAACGTGAGCGGCGTTAGCTACGGAAACACCACGGGCGGTATCTTTGACTCGATCATTAAGCGAGGCTTTGGCGGCGGACGCGACGGCTCGATCATGCGAAACGGCGTGCCATCTAGCGTCATGCATAGCTTTAACAAAACCGTAGAAAGCGTCGAGGTACTAAAAGGCCCGGCTAGCTTGCTTTACGGCGCGCAAGAGCCCGGCGGCATCATAAATATGGTCACTAAAAAGCCAAAATACGACTTCTCAAACGAAATTTGGGCCGGTATCGGCAACCGCAACTACTGGAACGCGGGCTTTGACAGCACGGGACCGATCGCTGATAGCGGCTTTGCGTATAGATTTATATTTGATATGATGCAAAAAGACTACTGGAGGGAGTTTGGCGAATATAAAAACGTCCTCTTTGCGCCTTCGCTCTCGTATAAAGGCGATGATTACCGCATAAATTTAGCCTATACGCACACACGCTCGACCGATCCGATCGACCGCGGTATGTATCTCATTCCAAGCACGGGCAAGCTACTTCCGATAGATAAGAAAAGACGCCTTGACGAGCCGTTTAATAAACTAAAAACCAGACTCGACACCGTAGACGTAAATTTTGAAAAAAATATCGGCGAGGACTGGCTACTGCGCGGCGCTTATGCGTATTCGCGCTCTAAGCACGAATACGGCCACATCAGGCTAATGAACGTAAATTTAAACACCGGCGTTGCGGCTAGACGAAACGAGGCGTATGACGGATTTATCCACCGCACGCACGCCGGGTCGTTAAATTTAAACGGTTACGTGCAAACGGGCGAGATAGAGCACAACTTGCTCTTTGGTATCGACGCAAAGGAGTACTACCGCTATAGACCCGGCGCACTAAACAGCTACAGCTCCGGCACGACGCACAAAAACTATCCGATAAATATCTACAGTCCAGTCTACGGCACGGTCGCCTATCCGTCCAACCGAGCCTCCGGTATCCAGTATCAAAAGCTAAGAACGATCGGATTTTACGCGCAAGATAGTATAAATTTGACCGAAAATTTGATCTATTCTCTGGGCGTTAGATACGAATACTACGACCAAGTCGCACGCGGCACGACTAGCGGACCAAACACCACCGATCAGCAAGATGGCAAATTTACGTGGCAGACGGGGCTTTTATACCTGCTAACGCCGGAGTGGTCTGTTTATACCAACTACGCGCAAAGCTTTAGCCCGCAAATGGCGATCAGCGGCGACGACATCGGCGACATAAAGCCCGAAGAAGGCAAAAGCATAGAGCTGGGAACCAAATTTCAAAACGATAGCATAACGGCTAGCGCGGCGGTCTTTAACATCAATAAGAAAAACATCATGCGCACCGTAAATAGCGTAAGTACGCCCGTAGGCGAGGCGCGCTCGAGAGGATTCGAGTTTGACTTTAACGGCCGCGTGACGCAAGGGCTAAGCGTGGGCGCTAGCTACGCATACACTAAAACCGAGGTGCGCAAGGATAGCGGTGCGTTTGCCGTGCTAGTGGGCAAACCGCTAGAAGCCACGCCTAAGCACCAAGCCAGCCTCTTTGCCAACTACGACTTTAGCCACCTAGGCGCAAAAGGCCTAAGGATCGGTGGCGGAGCGAGATATTTTGGCTCATGGTACACCTACTACATGAGGACGAATCTACCGGCTGTGCCGGCAGGAACGGGCTTTAAGATGGACGACGCGGTAGTTTACGACGCATTTATCAGCTACGATACCAAGATTGCGGGCTACGAGACGAATTTCTCGTTTAACGTCAAAAACTTGACCGACAAGCTCTACTATACGTCCTCATCGACCGGCACGCAAGCTAATATCATACCGATACAGCCGGGGTATGCGAGGCAGTTTATGCTGACCGCTAGCGTTAAATTTTAAAATTTAGCGGCTCGTTTTTTGGTTTATACGTCGTTGGATTTAAATTTTACTCGGTCACTACCGACTAGGTAGCTCCCGTCGTAAAATTTAAATCCGCCTCGTCTAAACGCAAAAATACTTCGCCTTAACTTTTTACGTTCAAATTTGAAGTCAAATTTGGCTAAATTTGCAAATTTCGGCTTCAAATTTGATTCGCCCAAACCCGTATCCTAAAAACGCCGAATTCGGTTTTAAATCCGCGGTGTACTGCGCTATTTAGCTAAACCAGGTTCGTATTTGCGGCGCCCAAATTTTAATCTCAATCTCTTTTTATCCATTTTTCGCTAAAATCGCTAAATTTTAAAAACGCGCGGCATCCGCAAAAAAAAAGGAAAATTTATGCAAAACTCAAAGCAAACCATCACCGAAAAAATTTTCAGCGAGCACGTAGGGCGCGAGGTTTTCGCGGGCGAGATCATCGAGAGCGACATCGATATGGTCATCGGCAACGACATCACGACTCCGATCTCCATCAAGCAGTTTGAGCGAAGCGGCGCGACAAAGCTAGCTAATCCCGACGGCTTTAGCGTCGTGATGGACCACTATATCCCCGCAAAAGACATCCTAAGCGCCAACCAAGCCAAAATCAGCCGCGATTTTGCGTATAAGCACGATTTGAAAAATTATTTCGACGAGAAGGACATGGGTATCGAGCATGCGTTACTGCCCGAAAAAGGCCTCGTAGTCCCTGGCGACGTCATCATCGGCGCCGATAGCCACACCTGTACGCACGGCGCACTGGGAGCCTTTGCCACGGGTATGGGCAGCACCGATCTAGCCTATGCGATGATAACCGGCAAAAACTGGTTTAAGGTACCGCCGACTATCAAAGTGATCTTTCGCGGCAAACTCGACCGCCACGTCTACGGCAAGGACCTCATCCTAGAGATCATCCGCCGCATCGGCGTGGACGGCGCGCTGTATAAAGCGCTGGAGTTTACGGGCGAGACGATAGATAGCCTCGATATGGACGGGCGCTTTAGCATGTGCAACATGGCGATCGAGGCCGGTGGCAAAAGCGGCATCATCGCGGTCGATGAAACTACGAAAGAGTTTTTAAAAGGTAAAAATTTACGCGCCGAGCCGAAGCTGCACTACTCCGACGAAGGCGCGAGCTACGAGCAAATTTTAGAAATCGACGTTAGCAAGCTCGATCCCGTGATCGCCTATCCGTTTTTGCCTAGCAACGGCA
Organism: Campylobacter showae; assembly: GCF_900699785.1. Taxonomy (NCBI): domain Bacteria; kingdom Pseudomonadati; phylum Campylobacterota; class Epsilonproteobacteria; order Campylobacterales; family Campylobacteraceae; genus Campylobacter; species Campylobacter showae. The sequence continues at coordinate 1,395,547 of NZ_LR535679.1, read as the reverse complement.
AGAGCGTGCGCGAAGCGGTGAAAGACGACATCGCCATCGATCAGGCCTTTATCGGTAGCTGCACGAACGGCAGGCTAAGCGATCTACGCATCGCGGCTGAAATCCTAAAAGGCCGCAAGGTAGCGCGCAAAACCCGCCTCATCATCACGCCTGCGACGCAAAAAATCGCCCTGCAAGCGCAAAAAGAGGGGCTGATGGATATATTTGCCGAGGCTGGCGCGGTTGTTAGCAACCCGACCTGCGGCGCGTGCCTGGGCGGATATATGGGGATTTTAGGCGTTGGGGAACGCTGCGTGAGCACGACGAATAGAAACTTCGTCGGCCGCATGGGCGATCGCACGAGCGAGGTGTATCTGGCAAACTCGGCTGTCGCTGCAGCTAGCGCCGTCGCAGGCAAAATTGCCGACCCGCGCGATCTTTAGAATTTAGCGGCTTGTCTTTTTCCTTTATACCTCGTTAGAAACTCGGTTGGCTTTGGTTACGGACTACTAGTCCGCTCCCTCGCCTCCGTCGTTTTCGCCTCGTCTCCTCGTAGCGAAGTTTAGCTTCACTGCGTTCGCTACTGCAAGCAGAGCGTTACGAGTGTTTGCGCGAAGTAAAAAGAAAAAATACTACGCCTTAACTTTTTGCATTTAAATTTGACTTCAAATTTGTAAATTTGAGTTACCGAGACCCGCACTTTGAAAACGTAAATTTAAAAACGTGAGGCGCGACAGCCCCAAATTTAGACCTGCACGCAGTGCAGCAACAACTCACGTGCAGTGAAGTAGAGGGTCGCCCCTTCCGCCACCCAAGAAAAAGAGAAAGGTGGATACAAAAGGGAGCTCTTTTGCTTCAGCTACGCTTCACAACTACAAAGCAGAGCGCAATTTAAGCCCCTTCCCCTTAACAAGAAAATTAAGATATTAAAAACACAGTAAAACAGTGCAGAAAATTTGCATTTAAATTTAACTTCAAATTTACAAATTTGAGCGACTGAAGCTCTCGTCAAAAAATATCAAATTTAACTTCACCGCATCAGTAAATTTAGCGGCTTTTATCCTTTAAAACGCCGTTATCGTCGCCAAAAGACCAAAGATGATGCCGGGCAAATTCGCAGCCGCTAGCGGGTAGTCCCTCTTGGCTTTTAGCAGGCCGTAGCTAGTCCAGATCGTGCAGTTGATCGCTGCGGCTAGAGGCTGGATAAAAGGCGTCTTGTTGCCGTCAAGGTTGCCCATTATCTGCGGGATATAAGAAATATACATGATAACCGACAGGCACGTGCCTATCCAGCCTAAAATTTGTAAATTTTTCTCGCTCATTTTTTCTCCTTTAAAATCCGCATTATACTATTTTTTGGGGTGCGGCGGGCGCATTTTGGTAAATCAAAGCCGTTTTTAGCTAAAGTTAGCCTTATAATTTTGCTTAAGGAAAAAAATGAAAACATGCGTCATCTTAGCCGGAGGCAAAAGCTCGCGAATGGGCCGCGACAAAACGTTGCTGCCTTTTGGCGGATTTGCGACGCTCACGCACTACGGAGCGCATAAATTCGGGCGGATTTTCGAGCGCGTATTCGTTAGTTCCAAATTTAACAAATTTAACCCACCCCTACCGCTCATAAAAGACGCTAGCCCGGAGGAGTTCTCGCGGTCAAATTTGACCGAGGCGAGCGACAAAGAGGGCGCAGAGGCAAGCTTTGCTCAAATTTGCTCGCAAGATACGGCAAATTTGAGCCCAGACGCCTTTTCTCCGATGCTAGCGCTTTATAGTATCCTTAAAAATTTCCCAAACGAAAGCGTATTTATCGTCCCGGCCGACATGCCCTTTGTTAGCGAAGAGTGCGTGCGCGAACTATATAAATTTGCCGGTGAATACGATATGGTTATCGCTGCGGACGAGTCGCATACGCACTCACTTTGCGGGTTTTTTAGCGGAGATTTAGCGAACGCCGCGGGCGAGCTTTTTGCCGCGGGCGAGCACAAGATCGGGCTTTTGCGTAGCCGCTGCCGCTGCAAGATCGTAAAATTCGCGCGCGAAGACGAGTTTTTTAACATCAACTATCAGGCAGATTACGAACAAGCCTTAAAAGAAGGAAAAATATGAAAAAAATTATTGTTTTGCTGGCGATTTTGTTAAATTTAGCCCTAGCCGCCCAGGCGGAAACGGCGAAGCAAAATTTAGCCCCGCAGTCAGAAAATCCAGCTGAAAATTTAACCGAACCGACCGCCAAAGACGAGGCCAAACGCCTATACGAAGCCGCCGCAAAGCTTGAGCATGAAGGCGATAAAACAAGAGCCCTTCAGCTTTATAAGCTGGCGGCTAAAAAGGCGATATTTACGGACGAGGACGGCGAAACGGCCGCCATGGAGCGCTCCGTGATCGCGCCCTCAGATAGCGTAGCGGACGCGCCCGTAGAGGAGCAAAAGATCGCCTCCAAAGAGCGCCCGAAAGCGAAATTTGAAAGCGGCGAGGCGTACGACGTGGATGAAATTTTGGGCCTAAAAATGCACCACCTAAACTATCTCCTGCCGGCAACATACGCGTTTAACGACGTTGAGGGTAGGCGCAGATTTGAGACTGCTTTTCAGATCAGCTTGCAAAAGCCGCTTTTTTACGACGTGTTTGATATGAACGAAACGATCTCGGCGGGCTACTCGCAAAGCTCGTGGTGGCAGACGGCCAAGGGCTCTACGCCGTTTCGCGAGACCAACTACCGTCCCGAGATTTTCGTGACCGTCCCGATGAGATTTGAGGCGCTACCGAGCCTTGACTACCTGCGCGCGGGGCTTTTACACGAGAGTAACGGCCAGGACGGCGAGAAGTCTCGCTCGTGGAACCGCGTCTATCTCGAGGCCAAGCTTTACGCCGGCAGCCTAGTCGTGATCCCGCGAGCGTGGGCGCGCATCCCTGAGAGCAAGGGCAGCGACGATAACCCAGACATCGAAAAATACCTCGGCAACATGGATATAAATTTCGCCCTGCCTTACCGCGGCCACATCTTTACGGCGATGGTGCGAAACAACCTGCATTTTGATAAAACAAACCGCGGCGCGGGCGAGCTTGGGTGGCTGTTTCCGTTTGGCAAGAGCGGCGTATACGGCTACGTGAAGTACTTCACTGGATACGGCGAAAGCCTCATCGACTACAACCGCCACACCGATAAAGTCGGTATCGGCTTTGCGATTTTGAAATAAAAGGCTAGCGCGCTCAGGCGCGGCGCCGACAAGGTAAAATCGCTACAAACGACTAAAAGCGATAGGTCAAATTTGACTAGCAGGCAGTGTGCATAGCAAAGCACGAGAGTAAATTTTAAAAATTACAAACGCGGTGCGATCTCTAAATTTACGCAAGGTCGCTGCCGCAATGCAAGCGCAAAATTCGCCAAATTTAGGGAGTTGGATGAAAAATTTATTAAAGCTTTTTATCGTTTTGACCTGCGCGACCTCGCTACAAGCAGGCGGCAAATACGCGCCCCAGCAGCAAAAAGACGAGCTAATCGCAACCTATGAGATATTTTTTAAATACGACCTGCGCAACGGCGAAAAGGACGCAAACGGCAAAATACGCAACAGACTCTACCTCACCTGGCTAGACGCGGGCGGCGCACAGCTAAATCGCTACGTCATCGACGAAGCGGACGAGCGGTACAAGCGCAAGATCCCGGATGACCCCTCCACAAAGCTAAAAATCTCGTTCGCCGTCCGCAAAAACGAGCGCTGGGTGCTACTCGAAGTGTACTCAAAAGAGCACCGAGACGCGCCTGCGTTCACGGCCGAGAGATGCCTGTGGGGCGGACTAGAAAAGGAGCTACTAGAACTTTTCGACGCGGGCGAGGTGCTAAAACTGTACCGAAAAACCAAACGCTTCGACGCAAATTTAGGCTTTTTTACCGAAAACAACATAGCAGAATACCGCAGAGACGGCAAGCCGTCATATAAAGAATTTACCAGCGTCCGAACCGATAAAAAGGAAACGACTTTTGAAAAGTACGACGAGAGCGGTCGCCTGCACAGCCGCGCATACCAGATAGGCGGCGAGTCTGCGTATTTTGAGTTTTTCTACCCGAGCGGCAAGCTAAAAAGCGTGATAGACCAGCGCCAAACGATCGGCAAGCCGCTTAGTGAAGCGGTTAAAATACAAAAAGAATTTAACGAAAAAGGCGAGCTCGTAAAAGAGGTCGTAACCGACGCAAAAGCTGGCGCGGCGACTACGAAATTTTACGGCGAAAACGACAAAATCATAAAAACCGAAACAAAAAATCTCAGATAAACTAAGAGCGGAGAAAAATATGTTTTTAAAGCTAGACGAGATCGCTCGCGAGCTAGACGAGATATGCCTGCCTCTGGAGCAAGAGGACATAACGGGCATGAGGCTGCTAGCTCAAAGCGACGCCAGCGCGTCCACGCGGGCGCTAGAAAATGCGCAAGAGGCTCTAGGCGTCAAATTTCCGCTTGCGCTTTCGCGGCTAGTTTGCAAATTTGACTTTGGCAAATTTGAAGTTTGCAACGTACGATTTGGCGCCGGCGGCGACTACGCTAGCGAGCTAGTGCGGCTAAACAGCACCGACGAATACGGCGGCAAATGGTGGCACGGCGATACGCGTCCTGCAAATTTGATAGTTTTTGCCGTGGGCGACCCGTGGATTTTTTTGCTTAACTGCGCAGACGGCGCGATTTATGCGTGGCTAATTGGAGACGAAGAGCTTTGCGGCAGGCGCATTGCGAGCGATTTTGAGAGATTTTTTAGAGCGCTTGCTAGTATCGATATCGCGCAACTAAGTAAAAAGGCCGTACCGAGCGCGGAAGAAATAGCTAAATTCGTCCAAGCAAGCGATGATATGGCGCTTGAGTTTTGGCGAGAAATGGCCTGGATTTGATAAATTTAACGCCTAACGCTAGGATTTTGCGCTAAAAATTTAAGCACAGACGCTGCAACGGAAACGGAGCGATTCATCGTAAAAATCGCCCCGAAACGCTTAAATTTGAAACTAAATTTAATTTAGTTGATAAAGCGTATTTTTGCCATCCTGATAGGATAAAATATTCATCGCGCCGTCTTTAAAGAATATACTTCTAGCGTTTGTTATCTCGCTCGGATAAGCAAGCGTCTTTATGATCTCCTCGGTTTTTGGATCTATAAGCACGATAACGTTGTGATTTTTGCTAAGCGCGTAGAGCAAGCCGTCTTTGTAAGTCATCGACGTAACGTAAAGATCGCCTAGGCTCTTGCCCTCTTTGAGTGCGGCTTTTGGCGTAAATTCGCCCGAAAGCGTGCGGTCGCTCAGTAAAATTTTAGATATGACGAACTTCTGCGCGTCTTTGTTGTTCGGCACGGTGGCTAGATAAAAATACGTCCCATCGGTAGCGATGCTTGCTACGTGGTTAAATTTAGCTCTGACGGTATCGATCCTGCCGCGTCCAAGTCCTTTGCCTTGACCTTCAAATTTATCATTACCACGCATAAAATCGGCGTATTGAAGCGCCTCGTCCGCGTTAGGATTTTTTGCAAATCTCAAAAGCGTCTTGTTTGAGCCCATGAGCATGTATTTATCGCCCATAAACGATATCACGCCAATGATCGGATCGACCGTCGCCGAAAAGTACGGATCGATCTCAAAATCGCTCGCGACCTTGAAATTTTCATCCATGAAAAAGACTTCCCATTTCGAGCTAGCGACGAATTCTCCGTTTATAAAATCGAGAGAATTTATAGGCTTAGTAAAATCGATCTCTTTTTTAGACGCGATATTTAGGCTCTCGTCGGCCTTTAGCGGAGCGTTGTTTGGATCGTTGTCAAATTTCACTCCCAGCTTCTCGCCGGCCGGAGCAAAGGCGTAATCAGGCGCCGCGACGTCTCTTTTGCCCAAAAACGATACTTTTTTCCAGTGGTTTTTGTAGCCGCTATCGTCCCAGATGATGTATTTCGGATCAAGCGTAAAGCGCACCGGATCGCCCTGCCCGTAATAAGGCGGGATGCCTGTACTAACGAAAGCTTGAAATACGTTTGAGGCGATTATAAATGCGCAAACGATAAAGGCCGCGCGAGTAAATGAGCCGAATTTTCTGATCTTCTCTCCGCCCATTTCCTCATCAAAAGCGCTAAATTTAGGCGCAAAGAAAAATATAGCCCCAAGCAGCACCACGACCGCCCAAAACACTACCTCGGCCCAAAAATACGTATGGATACCGAAAACCGCGAGCCCAAAGCCCTGATCGAGATCTCTGTGCGCGTGGATGCCGAAGTGCGCAAAAGACTGCCACAGCCCAAATCCCGTCATCACTAGCAGCATAGCTAAGTATTTAGCCTTTAGCCCGTATCTAACGATAAAAAGAGCCATCACGCCGATAAAAATCATAGCCTCGCGCTGCCCCCAGCATAACGTGCACGGGCTGTCTTTTAGCACGTAGCCAAAGATCAGGTTTGCTATACCTACCGGCAAAAGGATGATCAAAAATCCAGCCAAGCACATAAGTGCATAGAAAAATTTTGCTTTTTTGATTTCGTTCATGCCGCGCTCCTTATAGATTGATTGCCGTGAGCAGATTGCCCGACTTGTGCCCTACGTATAGATACGCCATAAACAGCCATGCGACCACGACCAAACCGAATGCAATCTTTTCTTTTTGCGGTTTAGCTATGATGATTATCACGGCCACCAAAACTAATAAAAGCTGTAAAAATTCCATCTTTTCTCCTTATCGGTAATATTTACGAATTTAATTTTATCCCAAAAAAACTTAAAGTAATTATTAGTTTTATAATTTAAACCGTCTTAGCAAAGTCACCAAACTACCGTCAAATTTACAAATTTCACTCGTAAACCAGGTCAAATTTATATTATTTTTTGCATTTGGGTGCTAAATTTGAGCTCAAATTTACCGTAAATTCGGCGTGCAAAAATCAACATAAGGCAAAAAAATGATAACCGCAAAAGCTCTCTACGCATCAGCTCGCCTTAGATCGCTACCGCTTAGCGTCTCGGGCGTGTTGCTGGGCAGCGGCGCAGCATACGGTGCAGGCGTATTTAGAGCCGATATTTTCGCGCTTGCACTACTTACGACGCTGCTGTTTCAGATACTCAGCGACTATGCTAACGACTACGGCGACGCGGTAAAAGGCACCGACGACGAGGGCAGGCTGGGGCCGCGTCGCGCGATCCAAACGGGGCAGATGAGCGCCGAGCAGATGAAGCGCGTCATCGTCGCTACGGCGCTGCTTGCGGCGTTTTCGAGCTTTGCTCTAAGCGTTTTGGCGTTTGGCGAGCGGTTTTATCTCGTGCTACTGTTTTTGGCGCTAGGCGGCGCGTCGATATATGCCGCGATCCGCTACACCGTGGGCGCCGGCGCTTACGGATATAAGGGGCTTGGCGACGTTTTCGTATTTTTGTTTTTTGGACTGCTTAGCGTGCTGGGCTCGTATTTTTTATACGCGCAATCGCTCGATGCGGCGCTGCTGCTACCTGCGTGCGCATGCGGTATGCTTAGCACGGCCGTACTAAATCTAAACAATATGCGCGACATCCAAAACGACGCGCTCAAGGGCAAGCGCACGATCCCCGTGCGTATCGGGCTGCGTGCGGCCAAGCGCTATCACTACGCGCTGATCGCGGGCGGGGCGAGTCTGATGCTTTGCTACTCGCTTTTGCGCGGAGATTCAGGCGTAAAACTACTCTACATAGCGAGCTTTGTGCCGCTTATTTTGCACCTATTTTCCGTGTCGAAAATTCGGGAGTGTCGCGACTTCGACGGGCAGCTAAAGGTAGTCGCACTCTGCACATTTGCGATGTCGGTGCTGTTTTTCGTCGGGGAAATTTTGGGCTAAATTTAGCCTGATTTTTTATCGCACGATCTTGAGGCGGCAAGTCAAGTAATTCAAATTTTTCTCAAAATGTTGCGAAAAAGTTATATATTTACTTTTTTAAAATACACTTTCAAACTAAAATCACAAGGAGAAAAAAATGAAAAAACTCATCAAATTTTCGCTAGCTGCAGCGCTCGTAGCGAGCTTCGCAAACGCCGCGGTATACGAGATCGACCCGGCGCACAGCAGCGTCGGCTTTAAGATCAAGCACCTAAGCATATCAAAAGTCAGTGGAAATTTCGGCAAATTTGACGCCGTGATCGACTACGACAAGGATACAAAAGAGCTCAAAGCGCTCGAGGCCACCATCGAGACCGCCTCGGTAAATACGCAAAACGACAAGCGCGACGAACACCTACGAAGCGTGGATTTTTTCAACGCGGCAAAATTTGACAAAATCACCTACAAAATGGTCAAATTTGAGAAAGAAAGCGACACGGAAGGCAAGGTCGTGGGCACGCTCACGATGCACGGCGTCACTAAGCCCGTGGTGCTAAAATTCGAGCTTGGCGGCTTTACTGCGGATAAAAACGGCAAGGAAAAAATCGGCTTTAGCCTAGAGGGCGATACGAAACGCAAGCTCTTTGAGATCGGGCTAGACACCTCAGAGATCACGCTATCTGACAAAGTCGAGCTAGAGATCGAAGTCGAAGCCAAAGAAAAATAATCCCCAAAATAAGCCTAAAGCCTGTTTTTCGGGCTTTAGCTCGTTAAATTTTGAGTTTTTGGCCTAGATTTTTTGCAAATTCGGTCGCGCATTACGGCTCGGCGCGAAACCGCCGCGCTAAAAACTCAAATCCAAAATTTGATTTTACTAGATAAATTTACGGACTTGCAACAACAAAGCATGATGTCAAATTTGAAAAATCCGCGAAACTGCCGTGCCGAGCGGTAAAATGCAAAGCGACGCGCTAAATTTTAAAATCCGCAAAACCTCCGCGCAAAAGGCAAATTTACTATAAAACCCTCGCTCAGACTCGCTAATCATACCGAGCAAACAAAGCTCAAGCCGACAAACCGATAAATTCGCCGGCCCCATCGCTGCAATAAAGCGTAAATTTACCCCTTACGCCCTAGCAAATATAGCCTCAATGCCTGCTGGGCCGTCATTTTGAGATTGCGCGTCGCGGTTTGCTTATCCATCGCCTCTTCTAGGCTCACGGGCTCGTTTAATACGCTAAAAAACGCATCGATGCCGTTTTCGTTACAGCCGCCCGCGCACGGCGACACGCTGCCCGCTAGCGCGATGACGGGTTTGCCGTATTTTTTGGCGATCTTGGCCACTCCAGTCGGTGTCTTGCCCATCGAGCTTTGAAAGTCCAGTCGTCCCTCGCCGGTGATGATTAGATCAGCGCTTTTCACGTCCTCTTCGAGGCGGATTTCCTCCATGATGATGTCGATGCCGGGCTTTAGTTTGGCGTTTAGGTAGCTCACAAACCCGTACCCTAGCCCGCCTGCCGCGCCCGCGCCCTTGAAGTTCCAAAATTCGCTCGAAAAGTGCTCGCTCGTGGCACTCGCAAAGCTAATAAGCCCAGCGTCTAGATCCTTTACCATCTGCTCGTCCGCGCCCTTTTGCGGGCCGTAGACGTAGGCCGCGCCGTTTTTGCCAAAGAGCGGGTTATCCACGTCGCAAGCCACGAGGAATTCGCACTCTTGCAGCTCGGGGGCTACGTTTTTATTTGAGATTTTTGTGATTTTTATGAGGTTTTCGCCTTTACCCTCGAGCAGCTCGCCGTTTTCGTCAAAAAACTCGTATCCAAGCGCGCTTAGCATACCCGTGCCGGCGTCATTCGTCGCGCTGCCGCCGATACCCACGATAAATTTACGCGCGCCCTTGCTAATAGCATGCAAAATCATCTGCCCAAAGCCGTAAGTGCTCGTTTTCATCGGGTTTCGGCGCTCTTTTTCCACCAGCATGAGCCCGCTGGAAGACGCCATCTCGAGGATGCCCAGCTCGCCTGCTAGCGCGTATCTGGCGGGGATCTTTTCGCCGAGAGGATTTTGTACGATGACGTCGATAAACTCGCCATCTAGCGCATCCGCTAGCGCCACCACGCTACCCTCGCCGCCGTCTGCGATAGGTTTTACCACCACCTCATCGGTCTCGCCGGCTAGGGCTTTGAGACCCTCTTTTACGGCGTTGCCGGCCTCGAGGGAGCTCAAAGAGCCCTTGAAAGAGTCAATTGCTATTAGTATTTTCATCTGTTTTCCTTTTTTTGTTAGCGGCTTGTCTTTTTCCTTTATACTTCATTAGAAATTTCGCCGAAGCTCGGTTACATACTATATGTATGCGCCCTCGCTCGACTCATTTCCGCCTTGTCTCCTCGTAGCGAAGTCTCGTTACGAGCGCTTGCGCGAAGTAAAAAGAAAAAATACTTCACCCTAAATTTTACGGTCAGATTTTATCAAATTTAGTTTAAACTCGCGACGCTTATAAATGCCAAATTTGACTCCAAGCCCGCGACGCTTTGCTCGAAGAGCAAAGCCACGTCGCCACATCTCACGTGCAGTGGGGCTGGAGAGGGCTTGGGAGAGGAAGGGGCGACGCTTCGTAAGTAGAACCCCCTTCCTCTCCCATAAAAAGAGAAAAGCGGATACTAAAGAGAGCTCTTTTGCGTCGCTACGCTTGTCTTGTGCTTACACTCTCTTTGAGAGCTACAGAGTAGACCGTAATTCAAGCCCCTTCCCCTTAACAAGAAAGATTAAATTTAATGCGCAATGCTAAATTTAACCAAACCAAATTTAACATTTTCAAGATGCGGGTCTAGGCGGACAAATTTGAAAATTTACCGTTCATACCGTAAAGAGTGCAGTCTCGTCACGCCGAAACCGCACTCAAATTTAGCCGTAAAATTTACAACAAAACCAGCGACGCTACCCAAACCGTCGCCATACCTACGATACCCATTATAAATGTAAGCATCGTCTGAGTCTTGTAGCCCTGCTCCGGCGACATCTTGCTAAAGTTCGTAACGACCCAGAAGTAACTATCGTTAGCGTGCGAAACCGTCATCGCGCCCGCAGCGATCGCCATCACCGTTAGCACCGCACCCATCTCGCTAGTTAGCCCCAGCGCGCTCATCATCGAGCCGCTATCGGTGAAAAGCCCCATGATAGAGGCCGTCGTCGTAAGCGCCACGGTCGAACTGCCTTGAGCGGTCTTGATGATAGCAGAGATAACAAACGGGAAAAATATACCAACGGTGCCGATGAGATGGGCGTTTGCCTTCATAAACTCTACAAAGCCCGCCTTAGCGATGACGTTACCTAGCACGCCGCCAGCAGCCGTGATGAAAAGGATCGGTCCGACGATCTTTAGCGTTTCGTTGGTCATGAAGTTAAATTCGCCCAGCTTGCCCGTTTTAGCCAGCAAGATAACGGCAAATAGCACGCCAACGCCAAGCGCGATGATCGGATTACCCAAAAATAAAACGAAATTCGCAAACGAGCCTTTTAGCTTTAGTATCGACACGACCGAACCCAGCGCCATCAGCAAAATCGGCATAAAAATCGGTGCCAAGCTCAAAAACGCGCAAGGCAGCTTGCCGTGCTCTTTGATGATCTCGTCGTAGCTCTTGCCAACGTCGGCGAGGTCTTCTTTTAGGCTCACTTTTGCGCCGATAGTCTTAGCGAAAAGATAGCCCGCGATGAGAACAGGTATCGAAACTACCGTGCCCACGGCAATGACTAGCAGTAGGTTGTGTCCCACGCCCACGAGTCCGGCGGCCGCTATCGGGCCAGGCGTCGGCGGTATAAACACGTGCGAGGTGTATAGGCCGCATGAGAGCGCGACGGCCATAGCTACGGGGTTGGCGCCGATTTTTTCCTTTATCGCGCGGCGGATCGGATCTAGTACCACAAAGCCGCTATCGCAAAAGACCGGGATACCCACGATCCAGCCCATGATTAGCATGGCTAGCTCGGGGCGCTTGTCGCCTACGCAGCGCACGACCATGTCGGCCAGCTTTAGCGCCGCGCCCGTCTTTTCCAGCGCCATACCGATGAGCGCACCCAGAATGATGACGATGCCTATGCTTTTAAATATCCCGCTAAATCCCTCTCCGATGATCGCGGGAACCTTGACCAGGTCGATACCCGCAACGACGGCTAGAGCTAGCGAAACGAGCATGATCGCTATAAAGGGGTGAACCCCGAACTTAGAAATCAGCACGATCATAACGACGACCGCGATGACGAAGCAGATGATGAGAGCAATACCGCTCATAACAGCTCCTTTCGGATAAAATTTTTGCCTAGCGCAATATTACCGAAATTTGTTTTTAAAATATATAAATTAGATTTGAAATTTTAGTTTCATTTTATAAAACGAGTGAATTTGACGGCCGATTACTTTTGCGGTAAATGTGCGAGCAGCTTTGGTGCGGTTAAATTTTGTTTTGAATTTAGGTTCGAATTTGGAGCAAATTTGTCACAAAAAATAACTTGTGAGGTTAAATTTGCGATATTATAATTCGTAAAACAAGCGTCAAATTTGACTACTAGCGCTTGCCGAAGCTCAAATTTAACTCTACCTTAAGCCTTACGACATTATTATTTTATCGATGATTTGCAAAAGATGCGAAGCGGTCAAATTTAAAGCGATTGCGGGCTTTATTGACCCGCATATTTTAGGCACGAGGCAAAACGTACCGTCTCCATTTTGCCGACAACTAAAAAGGATACGCCATGGGTATGATAATACTGTTTGTTTACATTATTCCTTATATGGCAGTTAGCGCCATAGTGATGGCTATTACCCTAAAACAGACTAATAAAATTTGGATCAGAGGCATAGTAGCGGCCGCGCTATTTTTAATCCCCACTTACGGCATCATCATCACGAACATTCTTGGGGCATATTACTGCGCTACCGCTCCAAAAGCCTTTATAAAGGAGACGGTAGAGTATCCGCAGAGTATTTATTTTGAGGATAATGTTCGCCCTTTTGAGGATGCGAACATAAACTGGATCAAGAGGAGGTTTGTCGACGGTATCCATATAAAAACTTTGGCTTTAAATTTATCCGACGAAAACGTGACCGTTTTTTCATTTAATGAGAATTCCAGCGAATTAAAAGAATATGAAGAAACCGAAAAAGAGCTTGATAAGGCCATGGGTATCTGCGATACTCTAGAAAAAGAAGTACGCAAAAAGCTTGAAGACGGAATAATAAAATATAAATCGGACGAGCATAGTAGATATATAAATAAAATTGATATGCAAAAAGAGTCGATATTTAAGCTCATGAATAAATCAAAAGAGATTCGGAATAAAATGATTATACAAACAACTACTACAAAAGATAAAATACCAGAAACGAACTATACCGCAAAATTTGACGAGATTAAGCTAGATAAATTTAGCTCAAATTTTCTCATCGCTACCGAATTTAAGCTGATAAACAATAAAACATCCGAGATAATCGCATACAAAAGGGAGTATCATAACTATTACTACAATATGTTTCCGAACCTATCGACGGGAGGTAAAATAAATTGGAAATCGTTTTGCGATTGCGAAAAGTTGGATAAAAAAATAGGCGTTATGTTTTTGGATGAATATTTATAAATATCGCCTATCCAAACAAAGCAATTAAATTTAACATCCGACTCTCGACTCGAAATTTATTTGGCAAAGCCGAGCCGATAAATTTAGTCGATAAATTTAGCAAACAGTCCGTACTTATCCGCCAAAAGATAAAGTCCTAAAAATAACGCGGCGTATAAAACTGTTTTAAATATTTTTAGCAAGGCGTGCAAATTTGATCCTTTTTGCTTCGTTAAATTTGCGAAATATTAGCCAAAGGGCAGTTAAATTTGAGTGAAATTGGGGGCAAAATCTGAAAAAGCAGGGAAAATAAATCAAGGCAAATTCGGCTAAATTTTAAAGCCAAATTTAAAAACGCGGCGAAGGCTCAAATTTAGTCCTTGCCGCGAGAAATTATCGGTGCAAATTTACACGCCGAAAGCTCGGCGCGTAAAAATCAAATTTATCTAGATAGCTTTAGCAGATACCCGTCCTGCGTCTTTTCGATCTCGTGCTTATAACTGCCGTCGAGATCAAAAACTACGCGGTAAAATTTACCGTGCGAGCCAAAAAGCGCCGTTTTAAACGCGCCGCAGTCAAGCTCGTCTTTTCTCGTGTTTACGTCCGTTTGCGAGGCGAAGTCTATCACGACCTTGGTGCCTTTGTCGATCGAGTAGTCCTTTAGCTTCTCGTCGGTCGTGAGGATCTTGATCTGCATCGGATAGATCTCAAATTTCGTCTGCTTATAGACGATCTGCTTTTGCGGTTGCGGCTTTTCAAGCGGCTTTATGACGACGTCTTTTAGCGGCTCCTGCACGGTCATGTTGCGCTCGGTAGGCTTTGGCGCGACGTCTATCGCGGCGGCTTTTGGCTCCTCTTTAGTGACCGAGACGTCGGGCTTTTCTACGACGACTGGTACTGCGATCTTGCTTAGCAAAAACTCATCCTGCCACGAGATGCTTTTGTTTATGTCGACGGTTTTTTCCTTGATGCTGCCGTCGAGGCTTTTGTATTTTAGCGTGACGGAGATGAAGTTTCTAGCGTCGGCGGGAAATTTGAAATTTTGCTTCTCAAAAGGCGGCAAATTTTCCACGACGTTGCTGCTAGCCATGCTCGCGTTTACATCGCCCGAGGGCGCAAAAGGATTTTCTCTGCCCAAAGCTAACCCGCAGGCCAGCGCCAAAAGCCAAATTTTACCGATTTTCATAACTCCCCCGTTTTTAAATTTATAAAGCTAAATTTACCCGCCGCTGCTAGGCTCAAGCTCTTTTAGCTCGAAATACGCCTTTTGCAGCTGGGCGTTTTGTTTTTTTAGCGTTTCGACGTCGCGTTCTAGCTGCGTTTTTTGCTCTTGCAGGCTTAGCATCACGTCTAGCGAGCGCTTGCCGAAGATTATGTTGCCCACGTAGATACCAAAACATATCACGCAAAACGCTATAAGCGTAAATCTGAGAAAAAGCCTGAAATCAAAAGGCTTTTTCTCGACGTATTCGTCTAGGACTTCGCTCAAATTTGATTTCCCAAAAACTCGTCCGTCTCGCGCTCAATCTCAAGCAGGCGGTTGTATTTTGCGTTGCGTTCGCTTCTTGAGGTCGCGCCCGTTTTAATTTGGCCCGTATTCATCGCGACGGCGAAGTCCGCGATAAAGCTATCTTCGCTCTCGCCGCTTCTGTGGCTCATCACGCAACGGTAGCCTTTGCGCTGTGCTAGGCGGATCGTCTGCATAGTTTGGCTGACGGTACCGATTTGATTTGGTTTGATTAGGATCGCGTTGCCTACGCCTTTGGCGATGCCTTCGCGCAAAATTTTCTCGTTCGTTACAAATAGATCGTCGCCGACAAGCTGCACTTTAGCGCCAAGCTTGCTAGTTAGCTTCGCCCAGCCCGCCCAGTCGTCCTCGCTTAGGCCGTCTTCGATCGAAAATATCGGATACTTCTCGCAAAGCTGCGCGTATCTCTCTATCAGCTCTTCGCTGCTAAATTCCTTGCCCTCTAGCTTATATTTACCGTTTTCGTACAGCTCGCTAGCTGCGACGTCAAGAGCTAGTTTGATCTGCTCGCCAGCTTTGTAGCCTGCTTTTTCGATGGCTTGCATGATTAGTTTGATCGGCTCTTCGTTATCGTTTAAATTCGGCGCAAATCCGCCCTCGTCGCCCACAGCCGTGCTGTGACCGGCCGCGTTTAGAAGGCCTTTTAGCGTGTGGTAAATTTCAGTCGCCGCTCTCAGCGCGTCGCTAAATTTATCAAATCCAAACGGCATAATCATAAATTCTTGAAAATCCACGCTGTTGTTCGCGTGCGCGCCGCCGTTAATGATATTAAACATCGGCACCGGCAGTACGCTAGCGTTTGCGCCGCCTAGATAGCGGTACAAAGGCACGTCAAGGCTCTTTGCCGCCGCGCGCGCTACCGCCATAGATACGCCAAGCACCGCATTTGCGCCTAAATTTGAGTAGTTATCGGTGCCGTCAAGCTCTCTCATCTCGTCATCAAGCGCCTTTTGATCAAACACATCCAGCCCGATCACGGCCTCCGCGATCTGCGAATTTACGTTTTCTACCGCCTTTAGCACGCCCTTGCCGCAGTATCTTTCGTCTTTATCGCGAAGCTCTAGCGCCTCGCGTTTGCCCGTGCTTGCGCCGCTTGGGACTATTGCGCTTGCTACGGTGCCGTCGCTTAGAGCTACGGTCGCCTTCACGGTCGGGTTGCCGCGGCTATCTAGCACCTCTATCGCAGTTACGTCTTCTATAAATACCATTATTTTATTCCTCCGTATTTTCTTCTATGCTTTCGCTTTCGTCGTCGCTATCTTTGCCGCCCGCGCCGCTTATTAGCTTATCTAGGCCGATCGAGCTTTTTATCGTAGCTACGATCTCGTCTGATATCTCGGGGTGCTCTTTGAGATAGGCTTTTGCGTTTTCGCGGCCTTGGCCGATTTTAGCGGCTTTGTAGCTAAACCATGCGCCGCTTTTATCGATGATATCAAGCTTCACGCCGTAGTCGATGATCTCGCCGTCGCGGCTGATACCCTCGCCGAACATTATGTCGAATTCCGCCGTTTTAAACGGAGGTGCGACCTTGTTTTTCACGACTTTTACCTTCGTGCGGTTGCCGATAGGCTCTTCGTTTTGTTTTAGCGTGGCGATTTTTCGCACGTCTAGGCGCACGGATGCGTAAAATTTAAGCGCGTTACCGCCCGTAGTGGTCTCAGGCGTACCGTAACCCATAGCGCCGATTTTCATACGAATTTGGTTGATAAATATCACGGTCGTGTTCATCTTGTGTACGACGCCCGCGAGTTTGCGTAGCGCCTGGCTCATTAGACGAGCTTGCAGACCTACGTGCTGATCGCCCATATCTCCCTCGATCTCGCTTTTTGGCGTTAGAGCCGCGACGCTATCGACTACGATAAGCTCGACCGCGCCGCTTCTAGCGAGGTTTTCTACGATCTCAAGCGCCTGCTCGCCAAAATCGGGCTGGCTGACGTAGAGATTTTCGGTATCTACGCCCAAATTTGCCGCGTATTTCACGTCTAGCGCGTGCTCGGCGTCGATAAAGGCGCACGTGGCTCCCGCTTTTTGCGCTTCGGCGATGATGTGTAGGGTTAGAGTCGTCTTACCCGAGCTCTCAGGCCCGTAAACCTCGATGATACGACCCTTTGGGATACCGCCGATACCAAGGGCTAGGTCAAGTCCTAGCGAGCCGGTCGAGATACTATCTATGGCCTCGACTTGCTTGTCGCCAAGGCGGATTAGCGTACCTTTGCCAAACGCTTTGTCTATCTGCTTTAAAGCCGCGTCTAAGGCCTTTTTCTTGTCCGAATCATTTGTCGGCGGGACTATCTTTTTCTCTTCTTTTTCTTTTGCCATCGGCTTCCTTAAATTTAAAATAATCGGGCTGATTTTATCAAATTTGAGATGAATTTTTGATTATTCGCGCAAATTTGAGACGGGTTTGGGCGCGGTCAAATTTAGCCTAAATTTACGCCTTTTTTAAAACGTAAAGCAGCTCGCTAACGTGCGTCGGGCGGCTGGCTAGATTTCTGCTACCGCGAAAGGCGTTGTATTTTTGCTCCAAAATTTGCACTTCGCCAAGCCCGGCTAAATTTTCGCTAAATTCCTCGCGCGCGATGAAGCCCTCGGAGTTAAACGAGATAAGCACGAATTTGGCTTTTAGTTTTGAGATTAGCTCGAAAAACGCGGGCGCGGCGGCTGATTTTTGATTAAACACCGAGCGGTTCCAGCCTCTAGCGATACCAGAAACCCGCGAGATTTCGCTCGGACGCTCATAGCTAGCGATCAAATTTAACATAAAGTAGTTCGAGCCGTACGGATGCTGGTTATACGGCGGATCAAGATAGACTAGATCAAGCGGCGGAAGCTCGGCGGCAAGCTCATTTGCGTCTTGCCTTTGCACGTTAAATTCGACGTTAAAATTTGAAAAAACGGGCTTAAGCAGGCTGATGTCTGCCGTGATGCGAGATAGCGCGTGCTTGCCGCGTCCGCCAAACTGCCCAAGGCCGTCCTTGTTTTTATGAAAACCCTTGAAAATACCGCTGGTGTTGGCGTGCACGCTGGCTGAATACAGCAGCGGAGCGACGAAAAAAACGCGCAGCTGCTGCGGCACTAGCGCCTCGATAATCTGGCGCGCGGTGTCTATATAGGCGGCGTTTTTTCTCGTGTAAAAGACGCGGTCCGTCGCCGAGATATTTGCCTCGTCTTTTGGTGCGTAAAGCTCACAGATAAAGCCCTCACACAAATTTGCGCCGATTTCGCGCGTTAGTTTTTCATGCCAAAAATCAAGCTCTTTTTTAAATCCCGCGTCCGCGTTAGCTAGGTAGCACTCGTTTGTTACGCGACTATAAAGCTCCAGGTCGTTTGCGACGATGAAGCTTGCGTGGGATTTTAAAAACCGCGACACGATACCGCTACCGCTGAAAAGGTCGCAGCAGCTTAGCTTTTCTTTACCGAGCACCTCTTTTGCGATATTTACGCCTTGTTCGATGAAGCCTAAAAGCGAGCGTTTGTTGCCAAGATAAGTTAAAATTTGCTCTTTTAAATACGCCTGATTTTCCATATTTTTCTTTATAAATTCCGCATTTTTATGGCGATTGTAGCAAAAATTTACTATAATTTCGCAATTTAGCCGCGCGCGAAATTTAAAGCGGAGCAAAAAGGATAAAATTTGAAGATTTTTAAGCATATAAACGTCGCTCACTCGCCCGATGCCGACGATATTTTTATGTATAAGGCGATTGATTTTGGCTGGGTGAGTTCAAAAAATCTAAAATTTAGCGCCACCGCGCTTGACATCCAGACGCTAAACGACGAGGCGCCAAAGGGCACTTATGAGGCCACGGCAATCAGCTTCGCGCTATATCCGCTCATCTGCGACGAATACGCGCTTTTGCGCACGGCAGTGAGCTTTGGCGAGGGCTACGGACCAAAGCTCGTCAAGAAAAAGGGCGCGGTTTTAAAACGAAATTTCAAGGTCGCGCTAAGCGGCAAGCACACGACAAACGCCCTGCTTTTTCGCATGGCATACCCGCAGGCGCGCATAGTTTATAAAAACTTCCTAGAAATCGAGGGCGCGGTCTTAAGCGGCGAGGTGGACGCGGGCGTGCTGATACACGAGAGTATTTTGGATTTTTCGGACGAGCTTTGCGTGGAGCGCGAGATCTGGGATATCTGGAGCGAGCTAGCTGGCGAAAATCTACCGCTGCCGCTAGGAGGCATGGCGGTTCGCCGCAGCCTGCCGATAACGGACGCCGTCGAGTGCGAGCGCGTGCTAACGGAGGGCGTACGTATCGCCACCGCGCATAAGCCCTTTTTGTCGAACATGCTTCTCGAGCGAAATCTCATCCGCGTCGATAAAGAAAAGCTAAAAACCTACCTAAATCTCTACGCAAACGATAGCTCCGTATCTATGAACGAAACGCAGCTAAAGGCGGTAGATAGGCTCTTTGCGCTTGGTTATGAGCGCGGATTTTACCCACTACCGATCAAGGCCGAAAACTATCTCGTGCCGACCGAGTACAACGATATAAGGTTTAGCTGATGCAATCAACACTCATAGAACTCGGTATCGAAACATTCAAGATCGCGCTATATCTGAGCTTTCCGATGTTGCTTGCTGGCCTATCGGCGGGCCTTATCATCAGTATATTTCAGGCTACGACGCAGATAAATGAGATGACGCTAAGCTTCGTGCCAAAGATCATTTTAGTCGTCGTCGTGATTATATTTTTGATGCCGTGGATGGTCTCGATGATGGTCGATTTTACTACGCGCATGATAGAGTTTATCCCAAATTTCGTGCAATGACGCAGCTTATAGATTTTTCCAAATTTAGCTCGGTGCGAGTGGGCGGCGTGCACGAGGTGGCGGTGCTAGAAAGCATTGAGGACGCTCTAAAACCGGAATTTGCCGGGCGCGTGATGATAGGCGGCGCGAACAACCTACTAGTCTCGCCAAACCCGCCCCCGATGATGATGCTAGGCGGCGCGTTTGATTATATAAACTTAAACGGCGACGTGCTTAGTATCGGTGCTGCGACGAAGTCGGGCAAAATTTACAACTTCGCCAAAAAGCAGGGTATCGGCGGATTTGAGTTTTTGCAAAATATACCTGGTACGCTTGGCGGACTAATAAAAATGAACGCAGGGCTTTGCGGCGTTAGTATCAGCAATAGCCTGCTAGCCGTGCGGCTAGGACGCGGCTGGGTAGAGCGCGAGAGGATAAGCTTTAGCTACCGAAAAAGCGGGATAGATGAGCCGATTTTCGGCGCCGAGTTTAAAATTTTGCGCGAATTTGACGCAGCGCTCGCCGCCGATTTTGCCGCTAAGCGCGCAAATCAACCAAAGGGCGCTAGCTTTGGCAGCTGTTTTGTTAATCCGCCCGGCGACTACGCGGGCAGGCTAATCGAAGCGGCAGGGCTAAAAGGCTACGCGATAGGCGGGGCTAAATTTAGCCAGCAGCACGCAAATTTCATCATAAATTTTAACGCCGCGAGCTTTGCGGACGTGACCGGACTCATAAATTTAGCCCGCGAGCGCGTTTTGGAGCAGTTTGGCGTCGAGCTAAAAACCGAAGTGGTCGTGATTTAGGTTAAAACATAGCAAAGAGGCTATAATGCATAAGATTACTCGCAAGGAGGGTCTTATGAAAAAGCTAGCTTTAGCCATGTTTTTAGCATTTTGTTGCCTGTCGGTAGCACAGGCCGGGCCAAATCACAACAACGGACTAGCGGCAAAATCCAAAGGCCAGTGGAAGGACGCGGAGAACTACTTTAAGCTAGGTTGCTATACGGAAAAGGTCGATTCTTCTTGCAAGGAGCTCGGGCAGCTTTATGAGTTTGGCAAGGGTTCTGACGTCAAAAAAGACTCCGGACGCGCAAAGCAGGCCTATGAAAAGTGTTGCGAGATATCGTTCGGCAAGAGAAGCGACTGCTGCGACAAAGTAAAAGATAAAACCGCCGTAAGCGCCTAAAAAGGCTGCAAAAACAACGATGCGGCGGCCTGCATAGACTACGCTTATGAAAAACAAGACGTCAAATACTACCAAAAAGCTTGCGATCTAGGCTCAAATTTAGGTTGCCTATGGACGGGCTACTCGTACACCGAGGGCAAAAACGGCGCCGAGCACGATCCTAAAAAAGGCTTTGAGATATTTTCAAAACTTTGCAGTAGCGGCTACGACGACGGTTGTAAATTTGTAGCGATGGGCTATAGAGACGGCAAAGGCGTAGAGAAAAATATAGACAAAGCCGTCGAAATCCTAAGCGAAATTTGCCAAGGCGAAAGATTTGACGGATGCGCGAAGCTAGGCGAAATCTACCAAGACGACGCCTACGGCAAAAAAGACGAAGCAAAAGCGTACGAGTACTATCTCCTAGCCTTTACGAAAAAAGAGCACGAAGCCTCAGGAAAATACAGACAACGCCGCAAAAGCCTGCGAAGCAAATATCGCGCTAGGATGCGAGTACGCGGGCTCTGCGTACTACCAAGAAAAGCAGTTCGCTAAAGCCACGGAGTATTTTGACAAGGGCTGCGAGCACGGCCTGGTCGAGTCATGTTTGTTTGCGGGCTACACATACTACATGCCACCAGCCCAAAGCGGAGTCGAAAAAGATCTTGAAAAGGCTAAAATTTACTTCAAAAAAGGTTGCGATCTAGGCTCGGCTCAGAGCTGCAGCACGCTAGAAAATATCAAATAAACCTACGGGCGCAAATTTAACCGTTTGCGCCTAAATTTATCTTTCAAACCATAAAATCATACGATCGCGGAAGTCAAATTTTAAGCTCAAATTTGGCTCCCAAACTCTAGCCCAGATAATAACCCGCCAAAGCTGCGGCAGCAACGAGGATAGTAAGCGCGGCGGTTAGTTTATACAGCCGCAAAGCTCCGGCGCAGCGACTTTTCATATCACGGATTTTTGGCGGCTTGCTAGTTAAATTTAGCTCTAAAAGCGCCGCGTCAAATTCGCCCTGCCTCAGCCCCTCATCCGCAAAATCCTTAAATATAAGCGCATCAAAATGCAGCCTAACGTGCAGATAAAATAGAGCCGCAAAAGCCGCCAAAAAGCCCGCAATAACGGCAAAATTTGCAAAAATGCGAAGGCAGACAGCTAGCTGAAGTAAATTTAACAAGAAAAATAGCCTATGCGTCGCTAAAAATCTAGCCGCAACCAGCGCTAAGACTCTATCGTCCGTCCTTTGGCGGCATTCGCGCTCCCCGTCTTGCGCCGCTTTTTCGTTTTGCTCCGCATTCGTCATTTTCCCTCCTCATTTTGGGCGTTTGCCTTTGGTTAAATTCCCGTTCGTTTTCGCCGAAAATTTACAATGCCGCTTGTTTTTTTGTCCGCAGATTTTTAAATTTGATCCCTCAAACCGGACTTGATCAAATTTAGCATGCGCCTATTTCGCGCTTAAATTTGCCGCACTTGCTTTTGCGAATTTAGCCGTCTTTAATCCGCTTTCGAATTCGCGGGCTTCTGCGGCTAGCTGCATTATCCGCTCCCGTAGCGAGCTAGCGACGGCGATCTTTTCGCGGTGAGATTTTAGTAAATTTAGCGCCTCGTCAAATCCTAGCCCCGCGTAAATCACCATCCAAGCAAGCAGCACCGACGCGCTCCTACCGTAGCCCAGCGCGCAGCAGACCAGCACCTTTTTGCCGTTCTCGGCGGCTCGTTCGTTTGAGTTAGCGAAAATTTGTCCCGCCTCGGCGATCTTACTTTCGTTTGCCGCGCCGCGCGTTTGCAAATTTGCCCGCGCGTCTGTTTGCTTGTCAAATTTCAAATTTCGCTCGTTCGCGTAGCCGTTTGCTTCGGCGCTAAAAGCCATTTTCACGAGTCGCTCAAGCTCGTCTGCGCCTAGTTTTAACTCGTCTGCGCTCGGCGTTATCATATCTAGCATAGGTAGGCTTGCGTAAATTTGCGCGCCGCCGGGCCCCTCAAACTCGGCCGCGAGATCTAGAATCGCGTCAAATTTGCCCGCCTGCTTAACCGAGCCCAGATAAAGTCCTGGCAAAATCTCGTCTGAAAGCCGTCGTCCACGTAGCCAAAAAAGAGCATTTAACCGCGCGACGCAAAGATACGGGAAGAGTAAAGCTTTAGCCGTAGCGGCGTGACGTCCTTGCCCGTTTTTAGCAAAAACACCCGCGCCCAAAAACGCGTAACAGCAGGCGACTAGCGCGAAACTAAGGCTCGCCCAAGATAGCCACAGCGCCCACGAGCTCCAAATTTTAGCCCCAAAAATCGCCATAAAAAGCGTCAGAAATGCAAGCCCCAGATATAGCGCCGCCCATTTGTAGCGCGCAATCTCTGCGGCCATGGCAAACCTAAGCGGCTTGCCATCCATCGGACGAACGAGCAGCACAAAACAGCCAGCGGCCAACCCCGTCGGAATGTCGATAAAATGGTGCTGATACGTGGTCAGCACGCTAAGACCGATGAGCGCGAACCACGCTACAAGCGCCGCCTTAAGCCAAACTGTGCGCGCCTTGCGAAGGTAAAATGCGCCCACCACGACGCAAAGTATGATGTGTAGCGACGGGGCTTGATTAAACGGGAGGTCAAAGGCGGCGAGGCTAGAGAACAAAAAGCCGCTAAAGCCTGAAACTGCGGGCTTTTCCCACGACATTTGCAAAGGAAAAACGATAAAAAATAGCGTCGCGATAATCTGCGCGGCGAGCAGCTGCGTGACGTAACGCGCGAGCTCACGGCTGTCGCGGCAGAGGAAAAATCCAAGCGCGTAGAGCAAATTTAGCGACCAATACGGCACAATGCTCCACGCCCAAAACGGCACCGCGCGCTCCCATGCAAAATAGATCTCGGGTACGTTTGCGCGAGCGCTCGCGAGGGCATTTGTAGCGCCGTAGCTAGCGTAAAATATCGCGGCAACTACGACGAGCGCAGCCAACTGCGATAAAAACAATTTCGTTTTCATTTTTGCCTTTTTTGCTAATTCTATCAAATTTTAGCGGATTTGCACTTTTACGGCTTAATCAGTTCCAAGATCGCCCGCTTGACGTAAAAACGTAAAATTTAACTGCAAATTTTACTCGCCGAGACCCGCACCTTGAAAATGCTAAATTTGGTTTTGTCAAATTTAAAATTCTCTAAAATTTTTAGTTTTTCTTTTTCTTGGGAGGCGGAAGGGGTTTCTACTTACGAAGCGTCGCCCCTTCCGCCCCCAAACCCCCACCAACCCCACTGCACGTTCAAGGGGTGCGACCGCGCTGCCGCGCCGCACGTTTTTAGTTTAGCATTTTTGGGGTACAGGTCTCGGCGAATAAAATTTAACTTCAAATTTGAACGTAAAAAGATAAGGCGAAGTATCGTGAGATGATTTTAAATGTTTTGAGGCAAATTTCGTCCCAAGACTAGACATGTAGTCTGTCGCAGGGCGAAATTTACGAAATCATTTAAAGGCGCTCGCGAGACAAGCCGTTAAATTTTAACGGCCAAACTCACGCTAAATATCCCATCCCCATCTATCCATTCACACACCTTCTTAAATCCCGCATTTGCCACGAGCTGATCCATCTCGGCCTGGCTGCGGCGGCGCATGATCCACGCAGCACCCTGCCTGTGGCTAGATAGAGCGCGCGCGATCATCTCGAGCTGCGGGTGCCACGGCTGGTTGGTGTAGATGAGGTAGCCGCCGCTTTTTACGCTGCTTGCAAAGCCTTGTAGCGCGGTGCGCACGACCGAGTTATCCGGGAAGAGCTCAAACAGCCCCGACACGACGCCTAGCGTATATGCGTCCTGCAGACCCTCGTAGCTAGCGGCGTCAAAGGCGTTTGCCTGCGTAAAGCTCGCGACGTCCTGCAGCCCGCGCTCCTTTATCATTTCGCTGCCGGCTTTTACGTTTATGTCGCTGTAGTCGCGTAGCGTTATGCGCTCAAATTTATGCCCCTGCGCGGCGTCTAGTATGTATCTGCCGTGTCCCGAGGCGATATCTAGCAGTCGTAGCGGCTCGCCTCGCTCCTGCAGCTTTGCTACGGCTTGATCGATGGCTAGCTTGATATTTCGTTTGCGCTCTCTGATACCGCGCCAGCCGATAGCGTTTAGGTAAAATTTGTCGATAAATTTAAAAAATTTGTTCGCCCCTTGCGGTTCGTTTCGGTAGACGTAATCAAGCGTACTGCCGCTATCGTAGCCGGTATTTTCGCCGATCTTTAGCCCGCCGACCCACGGCGAAACCGCCTGCATAAATATCCGCTGAAATTTAAATCGCAAATTTTTCGGGCTAAATCTCGGCAGCGGCGTAGCTAGCCTATCGGCCTCCTCGCGGCTAAAGCCGTATTCGTCCGCGTGCGTGCAGTCCACCTCGCTAAAAGGCTCGCTAAACCTCTCTCCGACAAACTCGCGAATGATCTCAAACGCTCTCTCCCGCTCGCTCTCGCCCAACGTATCGTGGTAAAATCCATCTAAAACCTCGCGCCTTTTTACGCGCGCGCCAAGAGCGTTGTAAAACTCGTGCTGCGGGGCGTGCTCCACGACCCAGTCATCGCCCGAGATCAGCAGCAGCGTAGGCGTCGTGATCGCGGCGGCGTCGGAAACCACGCGCTGCGCCGCCTCGTAAAGCCCCAGCAGTATGCGCACCGAGATCGCGCGAGTGATGAGCGAGTCGGCGTCGTAGCTGGCCTGGCGCTCCTTGTCGTGCGTGAGATAGTGCGCCTTGACGTAGCTGTTTACGAAAAAATTTCCGCGGGCGCGGTAGATCGCCTTTAGCCCGGCTCTAGCAAACGGCACGTAAAGCTTCACGCTAAAGGCCGGACTTGCCAGCACCGCGCAGCGAACGCGCACAGCGTAGTCGTGCAGCCACGCCGAGACCAGCACCGCGCCCACGCTTTGGGCTATCACGGCTAGATTTTGCGTCTTAAAGCCAAATCTCTGCTCGATATGCGCCACAAACTCGTCCACGTCGGCGATGAGACGGCCGATACTTGGCGCATCGCCCCGCTCGCCCTCGCTTTTGCCGTGTCCGCGCTGATCCCAGGCAAAATAGCTAAAACCCTCATCCGCTAGACTGTCCGCTACGTGCGTCGTCCTGCCCGAGTGCTCGTGTCCGCGGTGAAATATCGCTACGGCTTTGGCGTTTGGCGCGGCTTTAAATTTGAGATTTTGCTCGGCATTTTCGCTAGGCGTCTCGCTCAAATTTGAAGCGGCGCATTTGCTAGTTTCGTTTAAATTTGAGTCCAAATTTTCGCCGCCGTTTGGTAAATCTGGTCCCTCAAATTTGCCTTCGCCGCTTGAGCCTAACTCCGCATTTTCGTCTGTGCCGCCTGCTTGCTCGCTAGTCAAATTTGACGTTTTGTTTGCGGTCCCGGCGCTTAAATTTGATCCGTCAAATTTACTATCTTCGCTTAAATTTACTTCGCCTGCGCCAGGGTTTTCGCACGCCACGTCGCTAGCCAGGCGGTATCTGTAAAATATCCTAGCCCCGTCACTCGTTATAAAATAGCTCTCTTTAAACTCCATTTTTCGCCTTTCTCGCTTAAATTTATCGATTTTTCTACTTATTTTATCCTAAAGTGCCCCGTTATCTCGTACTCGTTTAGCACATTCTCCTCCTGCGCGCCAAGCCCGATATTGTGGATCACGAGCGGGGTTTTGCTAGCGGCAAATTTATCCGAAACTATGCCGATATGCGGCCTGCCGTTATCAAGCCGCCACGTCACGATATCGCCCGCTTTAAACTCGCCCTTCGCCTCGTAACCCTTGCGTTTTAGATAGGTCGAGATGTTTGGCACGCGGCGATGATCGATGTTCTTGTCGGTCTTTTTCGCGCCCCAGTTTTTTGGATAGGCGCTAAAATTTGCGCTCATATCCTCATGGATGAGCCGCTGCAGATCGATATCCTGTCCGCGCAGCGCCCTAACGACGACGTCGGTGCAAACGCCCTTTATCATATCCACGTCGCCCATCGGGTACTCAAGCCTAGAGTACAAAGGATCGTAAAACAGCGTCTGCCCGATCTGCGCTCTAGCGTCTTGCACTAGCTTCCCAGCCGAAAATGCAAAGGCAAAATTTGCCGCGAGCGCTAAAAGTAAAATTTTGCTCCAAATTTTCATCAAAACCTCACGCGTAAAAATATCTAACTATGTGAAAAAATATCGGCGCCGCAAAGCACAGCGAGTCCATACGGTCAAGCATCCCGCCGTGCCCGCTGATCATATAGCCCCAGTCCTTGACGCCCAGATCGCGCTTGATTGCAGACATAACAAGCCCTCCTAAAAAACCCATCATACAAACGGCAAGCCCGATGAAAAACGCCCCCACCGCGCCAAAAGGCGTGAGATGATGCAGGCACGCGGCTAGCGCGCTAGCGCTAAGAACCCCTCCCCCAAAGCCTACCACGGTCTTAGACGGACTGATACTAGGCGCGATCTTGCGCTTACCAAAAAGCTTGCCCCAGACGTACTGCAGCACGTCGCTAGATTGCACGACTATGATCAAAAACAGCATCAGCTCCATACTGCTGCCACTCTCAAGGTCTAGCAAAAGAAGCGCGGGGATATGCGAGATACAAAAGACGCAGATCATCAGCGCCCACTGGATCTTCGTCGAGCGCTCTAAAAAATAGGCCGCATCTCCGCAAATAGCCGCCAAAATCGGTAAAAACAAAAATCCGTAAACTGGGATGAATATCATCGCCATTGCGTACCAATCGGCATATATAAATATATACTGTACCGGCAAAATCACGTAAAAGCACGCCACGAGCGCGATATGATCGCCCCTGCGGATGTAGATGAGCGACAAAAACTCGCGCAATGCGGCAAAAGATACTAGCAAAAACAAAAATATCACGGCGTTTTTGCCCATATACGTAAATGCAAAAATCACCAAAATCATCGCCCACCAGGCGTTTATGCGCGAGGTCAAATTTGATACGGTTTTGTTCTCGGCGCCAAATTTCGCCTTTAGGATAAAGGCAACGGCGCTAGAGACGACCAGCACCGCGATGAGTCCTAAAAATAGATTTAATATATGATTTTGCGGGTTCATTTTAGTGCCTTTTGGTTAAATTTGAAGCTAAATTTGACGTCTGTTTCGTATGCCGCCGAGCGAGCCGAATTTACGCGCGTTTGGTTTGCTCTGCGGACGGTTTGGGCGGTTAAATTTATTGGCGAAAAATGCTCGCGCTTTGAGCCTGCGTTTGGGTCAAATTTGATTTGCGGCGAGGCGAGCATTTTAGCCCGGGCTTTATTTTTAAATTTGACGCTTCTAGCCGCCGCTCTCAAAGGCTTACCGTCAAATTTGCCGTAAAGATCGGTCACAAATCTCCCAGTCTTACGTGGCGGATTTACGGGGCTCAAATTTACCGCCATCGCTAAAACTTCCGCGCTAGGCTTTCGTTCTATCATTTTGCGTATCGCTTATCGCTAGCAGCGCGTCTTGCGCCTTTTGTAAAAACTCGCCCTTGCCCTCGCCGCCGTAGATTATCTCCTCGCCCACTATCAGCTCGCAAAGTAGCGGGATGGGTATCATAAAGCCTTTAGGCAGGACATTTCGCGCATTTTTGATCCATACGGGCACGAGCGGGACGGCGGGACACTGCTGCGCCAGGCGGAAAATCCCGCTTTTAAATGGCTGCAGCGCTAGGTCGTCGTTCATCTTGCGCGTGCCTTCGGGGAAGATAATGAGAGAGTGCGTCCGTAGCGCCTCGCTCATTTGCGTCAGTGCCTCCAGCGGGTCTTTACGGCGGCTGATTAGCACCATGTTAAACACGTTTTTAGCAAGAAACCTGCGCACGGGCCCGCCCCGCCAATACTCCGCCGCCGCGACGGGACGCACGCGCTTTCTCACGCGATATGGCAGCGAGACGAAAATCAGCAAAAAATCGCCGTGGCTAGCGTGGTTTGCGTAGTAAATTTTAGTGCCTTCGCCGATGTTTAAAAGCTCCTGCGGCGGCCGCACGCCCGTGATAAATATTGTAATACGGCAAAGGATAAAATCTAGCGCGGCTGCTAAAAACTCTTTCATCTTTTGTCCTTTGTGTTAAATTTGCCTTATTTGCGCGTCAAATTTGACGAGTAGCGCGGATTTGCGGCGACGCCTGCCTGTGAACGAAGCGGGTTTTGAAGCTCGGGATTTTAACTCGTAGACGCTCATGATACTCCAAATATAAGCTTAACGAAACTTAGGCAGATTTAGCTGCGACTCTAGCTTGCCGCCCACAAAACCACTTATCGATTTTAAAAAATATGATAAATTTCTTTTATAGAAATATCACTTCGATTGTTTTGTATTTTTGTAGTATTATACCTAAAATTCGCATTCTTTAAGCGAAGCAAGCAATTCCTCATTGCCCTTGCGGTTTTGCTACGCTTGGGGAATGCCTTTAAATTTGCCGGCTTATGTTTCTTGATCGTTTTGCGCGCTAGCGAGTTTAGCCCCATAGCCCGCCGATCTGCCATAGCCCCTGATTTAGTAGAGCCGTCAAGATTGTCGTTGCTCCATAGTATCGGCTCGTTTACTGAGCGATTTTATTACCCAAGCATAGGCCGTGCCGCTCGCGATTTTGTCGCTAGAATTCTAAAATTTGATCAAATTTGCATAACGCCCCGGCTGCGGCAAGAACTCAAATTTGGCTCGTAAAATTTAAATTCTCATTTTGTAAATAATTTTGATAAATTTTCGCCGTTTCTTGACGATGATCAAGTCGTTATTATAAATAAAATCTTAAAATCTATAACTAATTTTTTATAAAGGATTTTCTATGAGTTACAATCAAGAGATGTTCTGTCATCAGTGCCAAATGAGCGCGCCCGAGGGCTGCGGTGCCAAAGGCCAAGATCGCGGCACCTGTGGTAAAACCTCCACGCTGGCGTTACTTCAAGACACTATGGTTTTCGGACTTAAAGGCCTTAGCGCCTACCGCCACCACGCGCACGAACTCGGCGCCGATACTAGCGCGGTCGATACCGTTATGGCGGATACGCTGTATTTCACGCTGACAAACTCAAATTTTAACTTTGACGAGCATATCGCGCAGCTAATGGCCGTCGGAAGCGCGGGCGTGCAGATGATGGATATCTTAAGCGAGGCGCATACCGCAAAATTCGGCGTGCCGACCCCGGTTAAAGTTAGCCAAAACAAAGTCGAGGGCAAAGCGATTTTGGTCAGCGGACACAACCTGCATGCTCTTGAGGCGCTACTAAAAGCGACCGAGGGCAAGGGCATCAATATCTACACCCACTCCGAGATGCTTCCTGCGCACGGCTATCCGCAGCTTCGCAAGTATCCGCACCTAAAGGGCAACGTCGGCAAGGCGTGGTTCGATCAAACTAAGCTTTTCAACGAATTTAAAGGCGCGATTTTGATGACCACGAACTGCATCGTACCGCTTCGCTCGTCCTGTAGCTACGCAGACAGGCTGTTTGGCTACTCTATCGCGGGCACCGACGGCATCAAGCATATCCAAAACGACGATTTTACGCCGCTCATCGAGTGCGCGCTTGCATGCGGCGACGTGAGCATGGACAGCGACGAGAGCTTGGTGACGGGCGGACACTATAAGACGATTTTAAGCCTTGCGCCGCAAATTTTAGACGCGATCAAATCTGGCAAAATCCGCCGCTTTTTCGTCATCGCGGGCTGCGACGCGCCGGGCAAAGGACGCGAGTATTACCGCGAGCTAGCGCTTAGCTTGCCGAAGGACTGCGTGATTTTGACCTCCAGCTGCGGCAAATTCCGCTTCAACGACGTGGATTTCGGAAACGTGCCAGACACCGAGCTTCCGCGCTATATCGACCTTGGTCAGTGCAACGACAGCAACGGCGCGGTCAAGATCGCTCTGGCGCTCAGCGAGGCTACGGGTATCGCGGTAAACGATCTGCCGGTCTCGATCGTGCTGATGTGGATGGAGCAAAAGGCGGTTATCATCCTGCTTGCGCTGCTTAGCCTGGGCGTTAAGAATATCAACGTGGGCCCTACGGTGCCTGAGTTTTTCAACGATGAAATTTTGGGCTTTTTGGTGCAAAATTTCGGCCTTCGCCTAATCAGCAGCGACGCACAGGCGGATTTGAAATACTTCCTGGGCGAATAACTATCGCTCGGGCAATCTTTTCGGGCGCGTGAGAAATTCTGCGCGCCCGTTTCGCCGCCGTTCGCGCTTGTAAATCCGCTTGCGCTCGCTAAAATTTAAAATTTCGGCCGGCGGCAAATTTCGTTTTACAACACGAGTGCTACGTGGTCTTTGCTTATTAAAAAGCATCTTAACCAGACCTACACCCAAACAAAAATACCCGCTCGCTCCTCTGCTTTAAATTCCATAAACGCGTTTGCCTTAGCAATAAGATAACTTTAGCAAAAACCGAGTTTATAAATTTGACATGCTCGCCAAATTTAGTTTTTTGTACGGCTATCGCAAGCTCTTATTTTAAATTTGACTAGCTTGCGTCGTCCGTAAATTTGGCTATCTTTTTGATAAAGTTTTTCCATGACTATGCTACATTTTTTGGCTATTTTTAAATAATTTATCTGAGTGCGGATTGCGATTTATTGCTTGCCTACTAAACCCATGCTAGCGCTTTATAAAACTTTTAAACAAATTTACCCGCAACCGTAAACTACGCCAAGTGTTATAGCATTGCAGTGGAATATTGTTTTGGGATTTATATCGTTTGATTTATGGGAGTCTAGGCATAAATTTGCAAAAAAATGTCATCCTATTTTTAGTTCATTTCTCAAATTTATGCCGCGTATTTTATTAGACTAGCTTTTTAAACCCATTCTGATGCGATTTATGCAGGTAAGCGCAAGCAAAAGCGCCACCGCATAAAGCGCCCAACTAAACCATGAGGGTAGCTGACCAAATACTGCATATATAGTGCCTATAAGCCCGAACACAAATGCGCGGTCGCTCTTGCCCATAGGGCCGTCATAACGCCTACCGCTACCCTGCACCTGCCCTAGAACGCCTAAGAACTCGCTCATAAAGGCTAAAAAGATAACGAACGCGATAATGCCCCATCCAAATGGTGCCACGAAAGCAAACGGCAAATAAAGCGCGGCGTCAGAAATAACGTCAGTAGCTTCATTCAGATAGCCTCCAAGCGGGGTTTTTTGATTAAACTCACGGGCCAGCATACCATCAATAGCATTTAACGCCATGCGTAAAAACATCCAAATAGGTAGCAGAAAAAATAACGCTGAAATATCGGAAAATTTAGCAAGTAGCGCACCTAATAAAATGGAGATAATGCAGGCTATAAGCGTAACTTGATTTGCCGTAATACCGGCATTATAAAGATGCTTTACTAACGGACGAAGCAGGTTTTGAAATTTGGGTTTTAGCTCGTAAATACTCATGATACTCCAAATAATTTTAATTTAGCATTTTCTCCTAAAAATACTTGAATAAAGTTTAATAAAGGAGCGCACCAACAACTTCATCAATCCAAGAACAGACAACATATTACAAGACAAACAAACTAAAGAATACAGAATGCAAAACAAGGGAGTAAATAGTATAAAAGTATAAAAACAAAGCCCGCAACGACCTACTTTCCCGACATCCCAGTAAGGGAGAGTATCATCAGCCAGGACGAGCTTAGCTTCTTGGTTCGAGATGGAGCAAGGCGTTTCCTCGTCTGTATAGTCACGGGCAGTGTTAAAGAAATAAACTATGCTAATTTACTTCTTTAACACTGCTATTTAATTGTTAAAAGCCAAATCTTATTTTAACTAAAACAAGATCTTGATAAGGTATAACTTAGATATTTTATTTCGGATTTCCGAAATAAAATTACCCTTAACAAGGAAGTGATGCTTATTAAAAGATAAGCAGACGAGCTATTAGTACTGGTCAGCTAAAGGACTTTCATCCATTACACACCCAGCCTATCAAACTTATAGTCTATAAGAGCTCTTAAAAGAAGATTCATCTTGGAGTTGGCTTCCTGCTTAGATGCTTTCAGCGGTTATCACATCCCGACATAGCTACCCAGCGCTACCCTTGGCAGGATAACTGGTACACCAGTGGTCGGTTCAACCCGGTCCTCTCGTACTAGGGTCAACTCTCCTCAATCTTCTTGCGCCCACGGCAGATAGGGACCGAACTGTCTCACGACGTTCTGAACCCAGCTCGCGTACCGCTTTAAATGGCGAACAGCCATACCCTTGGGACCTGCTCCAGCCCCAGGATGCGATGAGCCGACATCGAGGTGCCAAACCTCCCCGTCGATGTGAGCTCTTGGGGGAGATCAGCCTGTTATCCCCGGGGTACCTTTTATCCTTTGAGCGATGGCCCTTCCACACAGAACCACCGGATCACTAAGACCGACTTTCGTCCCTGCTTGACGTGTATGTCTCGCAGTTAAGCTGGCTTTTGCCTTTATACTCTGCGAACGATTTCCAACCGTTCTGAGCCAACCTTTGTAAGCCTCCGTTACATTTTGGGAGGCGACCGCCCCAGTCAAACTACCCACCAGACATTGTCCTACTTGAGGATAACTCAAGCTAGTTAGCTATCAGAATAAAAAAGAGTGGTATCTCAACAACGGCTCACCATAAACTGGCGTCTATGGATCAAAGCCTCCCACCTATCCTGCACATTTTTATCCCAATAGCAGTGTCAAGCTGTAGTAAAGGTCCACGGGGTCTTTCCGTCTTGCCGCGGGTAGGAGGAATTTTCACCTCCACTACAATTTCACTGGATCCCTCTTCGAGACAGCTCCCATCTCGTTACGCCATTCATGCAGGTCGATATTTAATCGACAAGGAATTTCGCTACCTTAGGACCGTTATAGTTACGGCCGCCGTTTACTCGGGCTTCGATCAAACGCTTCGCAGAGCTAACGTCATCAATTAACCTTCGAGCACCGGGCAGGCGTCACACCCTATACATCCTCTTACGAGTTAGCAGAGTGCTGTGTTTTTGGTAAACAGTCGGGAGGGACTCTTTGTTGTAACCTTCAATGCTTACGGAGTAAATCCTTCACAAAGTTAGGCACACCTTATACCGAAGATACGGTGCTATTTTGCAGAGTTCCTTGAAGAGAGTTCTTCCACGCGCCTTAGAATACTCATCCCACCCACCTGTGTCGGTTTACGGTACGGGCAACTATAACTAAACTTAGAAACTTTTCTTGGCTCGACAGTATCAGCAATTCGCTATCCATTCCGAAGAACTTCAAACGCCTGTGGGGTCTCGGCTTAAAAAGATCCGGATTTGCCTGGATCTTAACCTACACCTTTCGACTAGCACTACCATCCGCTAGCTTGCTTAACTCTAAGCGTCCTTCCATCGCACATTATAGTTGGCATTGGAATATTAACCAATTTTCCATCGCATACCCCTTTCGGACTTTGCTTAGGACCCGGCTAACCCTACGATGACGAGCATCGCGTAGGAAACCTTGGGTTTACGGCGTTGGGGATTCTCACCCCAATTATCGCTACTCATGCCTGCATGCTCACTTGCATTCGCTCCAGCGCTCCTTACCGGTACACCTTCGACGCTGAATGCAACGCTCTCCTACCACTTAGTAAAACTAAGTCTAAAGCTTCGGTACTCATTTTAGCCCCGTTATATTTTCCGCGCAGAATCACTAGACCAGTGAGCTATTACGCTTTCTTTAAAGGATGGCTGCTTCTAAGCCAACCTCCTGGTTGTTTAAGTAACTCCACATCGTTTTCCACTTAAATGAGATTTAGGGACCTTAGCTGTTAGTCTGGGTTGTTCCCCTCTCGACGACGGATTTTATCACTCGCCGCCTGACTGCCATGATTACACACTAGGTATTCGGAGTTTGATAGGGTTTGGTACATTGGTGTATGCCCTAGCCCATTCAGTGCTCTACCCCCCAGTGTTACTACATGACGCTATACCTAAATATATTTCGGAGAGAACCAGCTATCACGATGTTTGATTGACCTTTCACCCCTATCCACAAGTCATCCCATGGCTTTTCAACGCCAGCGGGTTGGGTCCTCCACCGGCTCTTACACCGGCTTCAACCTGCTCATGGATAGATCACATCGTTTCGGGTCTGCAGCATCTGACTAAACGCCCTATTAAGACTCGCTTTCGCTACGGCTCCGGGTTTCCTTAACCTCGCCAGACACCACAACTCGCAGGCTCATTATGCAAAAGGCAGTCCATCACACGTCATAAAGAATCGTGCTCTGAATGATTGTAAGTAAATGGTTTCAGGTTCTATTTCACTCTGATCACCTCAGTTCTTTTCACCTTTCCCTCACGGTACTTGTGCGCTATCGGTCTAGTAGTAGTATTTAGGGTTGGATCGTGGTCGACCCAGCTTCAGACAGAATATCACGTGTTCCGCCCTACTCAGGATACTGCTAAGTAAAACAAAGCTTTCATATACGGGAGTATCACCCTCTATGCTTAATCTTTCCAGATTATTCTATTAGCTAAGTTTAGTCTATATCGCAGTCCTACAACCCCGTTAGTAAACTAACGGTTTGCCCTCTTACGCGTTCGCTCGCCGCTACTAGCGTAATCTCTTTTGATTTCTTTTCCTGAGGGTACTAAGATGTTTCAATTCCCCTCGTTCGCTCCATAATAGGTAGTTAAGCTCGCGCTTAACTGGGTTGCCCCATTCAGAAATTCCCGGATCAAAGCCCCTTGACGGCTCCCCGAGACTTATCGCAGCCTGGCACGTCTTTCATCGCCTCTACTAGCCAAGGCATCCACCACTTACTCTTAGTAGCTTACCTTTTATTAGTATATAATATATTCTAATTCGCATCACTTCCTTGTTAAAGGTAACTCATAAATTTAAGATTTCATAACGAAGCCTCAAATTTAGATCTATTACGAAATTTAAATCTCTAGCTTTTAAGACGGAAAGCATTGACTAATATCTAGGTAAGTTTTAAATCCTATGATATCTTGTGACGTCAAACTTCTGCATTAAGCAAATAAGCAAGATATTTAAATCTTTAACAAGTCCTGTAAAATTGTTTTATTTATTAAAACTTGATTGTGACTTTTAACAATGATAAACTAAATAACGTTTAGACTTCGCAGACTAGCAAAGCTAGTCTTTGCGACCAAGGGCTAAAGCCCTTTGGAAACCCCTAAAGCACACCGCTTCTTTCGGAAGCGCCGTAAGAATAAAGAGTCTATTTCGACAAAGTCTAAACTAAATATTTAACAAAAATACTTAGTTTAGACTTTTTTGATGTTAAACTAATCATGGTGGAGAATAGCGGGATCGAACCGCTGACCTCCTGCGTGCAAAGCAGGCGCTCTCCCAGCTGAGCTAATTCCCCAATTAAATTCTCTGGTGGGCCTAACAAGACTTGAACTTGTGACCTCACCCTTATCAGGGGTGCACTCTAACCAGCTGAGCTATAGGCCCCTCTTGTGCCTCTTCTTGTTTTATACTTCGTCATCTTTTTTTGAAATCTACGTCACGTATTATATATACGCTCCTTGATTTCTCAAAAAGCTTCCTCGTCTAAATCAAGAACAGCCTACAATATTTTTATCTCTATAAAATTTAGAAATCCAATATAAAGATAACTAAAAAATCAAAGATAAAATCTATAAGTTTTATCGTCAATCTTTCAAAACTAAACAAGGTCGATTGAGTAGATTATCTATAGCGATAACCTAAATTTTCCTTTGACGAATATCTTGTGAGAGAATATTCGTTGTACTCTAGAAAGGAGGTGATCCAACCGCAGGTTCTCCTACGGTTACCTTGTTACGACTTCACCCCAGTCGCTGATTCCACTGTGGACCATAACCGGTTTGGTATTTGGGCTTCGAGTGAAATCAACTCCCATGGTGTGACGGGCGGTGAGTACAAGACCCGGGAACGTATTCACCGTAGCATGGCTGATCTACGATTACTAGCGATTCCGGCTTCATGGAGTCGAGTTGCAGACTCCAATCCGAACTGGGACGTATTTTATAGATTTGCTCCATCTCGCGATATTGCGTCTCATTGTATACGCCATTGTAGCACGTGTGTCGCCCCGGACATAAGGGCCATGATGACTTGACGTCGTCCACACCTTCCTCCTCCTTGCGAAGGCAGTCTCATTAGAGTGCTCGGCCGAACCGTTAGCAACTAATGACGTGGGTTGCGCTCGTTGCGGGACTTAACCCAACATCTCACGACACGAGCTGACGACAGCCGTGCAGCACCTGTCTTAACATTTCTGCAAGCAGACACTCTTCCATCTCTGGATGATTTGTTAGATATCAAGTCCGGGTAAGGTTCTTCGCGTATCTTCGAATTAAACCACATGCTCCACCGCTTGTGCGGGTCCCCGTCTATTCCTTTGAGTTTTAATCTTGCGACCGTACTCCCCAGGCGGTATACTTAATCCGTTAGGTGCATTACTGCCTCGACTAGCGAAGCAACAACTAGTATACATCGTTTAGGGCGTGGACTACCAGGGTATCTAATCCTGTTTGCTCCCCACGCTTTCACGCATTAGCGTCAGTTAAGTTCCAGCAGATCGCTTTCGCAATGGGTATTCTTCTTGATCTCTACGGATTTTACCCCTACACCAAGAATTCCATCTGCCTCTCCCTTACTCTAGATTATCAGTTTCCCAAGCAGTTTAACGGTTAAGCCGTTAGATTTCACAAGAGACTTGATAATCCGCCTACGCGTCCTTTACGCCCAGTGATTCCGAGTAACGCTTGCACCCTCCGTATTACCGCGGCTGCTGGCACGGAGTTAGCCGGTGCTTATTCCTTGGGTACCGTCATAATTCTTTCCCAAGAAAAGGAGTTTACGCTCCGAAAAGTGTCATCCTCCACGCGGCGTTGCTGCTTCAGGGTTTCCCCCATTGAGCAATATTCCCTACTGCTGCCTCCCGTAGGAGTCTGGACCGTGTCTCAGTTCCAGTGTGACTGATCATCCTCTCAGACCAGTTACGCGTCATAGCCTTGGTAAGCCATTACCTTACCAACTAGCTGATACGATATAGCCCTATCCATTACCGAAAAACTTTCCCGTACCTACTTATATAGATACGGAGTATAAGGTATTAGCAGTCGTTTCCAACTGTTGTCCCTTAGTAATGGGCAAGTTAGCTATATATTACTCACCCGTGCGCCACTAAGATTAAATAGCAAGCTACTTAATCTCCGTTCGACTTGCATGTATTAGGCACGCCGCCAGCGTTCACTCTGAGCCAGGATCAAACTCTCCATATAAAATTTACCTAAAATAAAATATCTTAGGATTTAATATGAAGTTTTAATCAAAAAACTTTAATTTTATTAATTAGTTTTATCTCTTATCTACTTTCCAGGGAAAGCCTGAAAAAAGATTGGCTCAATCGATCACTTGTTTAGATTTCAAAGATTGACTAATTAGTTTAACAGTGTTAAATTAAAAAACATAATTTAAGAGTTAGTTTCAAAAACTCTCAAAAATTAGAGAATTGTTTATTTAACTCAAAATTAAAACTTACGATATTAAAAGAAAAGGCTTTATTAACGTGAAAGTTAAAGGTGGTTTCTCAATTCGTGAGCTCGAATTATACAGATAGGATGCTTAAAAAATACTGAAGAATAAGAGGGTCGAGAATAAAATTTAGAGATTTTTTGTTGGGCGTTTTGTTAAATTTAATCTATCAGAAATTTACTTTAATATATAAGCAAAAATAAAATTCATTTAGCGGACGAAGTGGCAAATTTCACACTATCGTCCGCTAAAAATAAAACGAAATTAGTTCGCCATTAGGCTCATTATAAATTCTTTGAGCGAAATTTTATCGTTTACGAGCAAATCGTCGCTACCGACATCGTGTTTAAATTTCGCGCTCATATACTCGCCGTCTTTGGCAAAAAGCGAATTTACGCGCTCTTCAAAAGGCTTGATGCCGTCCATCATTTGGTTAAAGTCGCTATCGGCCATTAGCCCCTTATATGTGCTCAAAAACTCCGTTATAGACGCGGCTTGCACCTTTATCTCGCCGTCAAATTTGATCGCTTTTAGCGCCGTTTGGATATCCGCGTCGTCATCTAGCGCTTTACTTTCCGCGCCGAGACCTGACGCATCGGCTACGGCATTAAATTTTAGCTCTTTGCCGTTTGGGTTTTTAAAGCTAAAATTTTTAATCTCCATCACGTAGTTTTTGCTCATCAAAATTTTATAAAGAGCCGACTCTTTCGGGCCAGTGACGTACATCGCCATCGCTTCTTTGTTTACGTTTTTCTCGTTTAGGCTCAAATTTAGCTGCGTGAATGCCCTTTTGCCGTCTACGTCAAGCGCGCCTAGACTCACGTCGGTAAGCGTATCGAGGAGATTTGCGTCTGCATTTTGCTTTATCTGCGTCAAAAACGACATGCCGGTAATGTCGACCGATTTTGGAAAATCATAGCCCCTAGCGCTGTTAAAGCTCATTTTATCGGTCTTTAGCCCGATTTTAGCTATGTTTTCGTAGGCGGTTTGTATGTTTATAAACGAGATGAGATCGTCAAAGCTCTTAAAGTCGTTAAGCTCGATTAGCGCGGAGGCGTTTTCTATATCGACCTTATCCGTGCCGTCCGTATCGCCGCCGCCGATTTTACCGACGCCGATTTCTAGGGATTTTATCTTATTTTCTTTGATTTGCGCCTTTGCAAACGGCTTTGAGATTACAAAGCTAGAGTCATCTTCATTTGTTTTGATATCGGCCAAATTTAAGGTCACGTCGCGGGTTTTATCAAATTTTATCAGCGCGTCGACGCTTAAAAACTCGTCCGTACCGAAAATTTTCTTTAGATAGAGCGCGGCTTCGGGCGTTAGCGCTTTGACGTCGCTATGAGCTTTAAAGCCGCTAAATAGCTCGGCAAATCCGTGCTTTAGCGTCGTTTTGGCTTCAAATTTGACCGGATCTCTACCGTCGGTGAGCTCGAGTTTTAGCACCGCGCGCGAACTAAACAAGCCTTTGTCGTAGTCGTTTTCTACCGCGTTTGCTTTTATATTAAAAAATCCAAGCTTGAGCGTCTCACTAGTTAGCCTCGCCACGCCCCTATCGTAGGACTCTTTGGCCTTAGTCGAGCCGTAAAACGCGACTCCCAAAACCGCGATCAAAACGACCGCGAGCGTAAATATAACCTTTTTCATTTTTTTCCTTGATTTTAAATTTTACTTCGTCGCTGCGATGAGCTCGATCTCGACCAAACCGCCTTTTGGCAGCGTTTTAACGGCGATCGTACTTCTAGCTGGATACGGCTCGCTAAAAAATTTAGCGTAGATTTCATTTACGGCCGCAAAGTCCTCGATGTCTGCTAGAAAAATCGTCGTTTTTACCGCGTTTTCAAAGCCAAGCCCCGCCTGCGCCAAAATCGCCTTTAAATTTAGCATTGACTGCTCCGCCTGAGTTCTCACGTCCTCGCCGGCAAATTTGCCGTCAGGCGTAACGCCCAGCTGTCCTGAAATAAACAGAAATCCGTTTGCCTCGATCGCCTGCGAATACGGTCCGATCGCTTGTGGAGCGTCTTTTGTAGAGATAACCTTTTTCATTTTCGTCCTTTGTAAAATTTGGGCGAATATTATCTAATTTACGGCCAAAAAAGCAAATTTCGCTATAATTTCCCGCAAGAAAGGCACGAAAAATATGAAAATAACCCTTGCGCCAAACGAGTTTTTAGACGATTACGTCCTAGGGTGCGAATTTGCGCGAAATGCTGAAATTTCGGGCAATGCGTATCTGTTTTGGAGTGGCACGATCTGCGCTAAATTTGAAAACTCGCGCATCGTTTTTCTGCATAAAAAATGCATTCCCGCGCGATTTCGCGAGGCGGCCGCACGCTGCAGCGACCTAGCCGGACTCGTGCTCACGTCGGCGTTTTGCTCGTTTACGACGCTAGCGCCCTCGCACCTCGTCGCTAAAAACGGTTCCAAACTCTACCCGCTTTTTGATCTACGCGAAATTTGCGGGATAAAATTTATAAATTTAAAGAAATTTTACGACGACTTCAGACTTGATTACGACTACAGAATTTACATTGAAAAGTGCTCATTTTTCTCGCCTGCACCGCTTGAAAAGCGCATAAAGCTAACCGAGACGATGTGCCTTGGGTATTATTAAATTTGACTGCAAAACCCGCTAAAATTTAACGCCAAAATACTACGCCAAATTTGTTCTACAAATTTCAACCGCTCCGATCGCTGCAACATAAAATTTAATTTTCGTAACATTTTAGAAATTTATTTACGTTTTTACTCATACTCAGTAAAATTTTGCAGCTTAAATTTTAAAATTAATCAAAAAATATAATACAAAACTCTATAATCGGTAAATTTAAAACCGAAAGGAGAAAAAATGAAACTATTTTCAGCGCTCGCTCTGTGCGCTGCGATGGCGTTTAGCGCGCAGGCTGCGGAAAAATACAAGATCAAGCTCGCCTCCACCTACGAGAGCAACGTGCCCGTACTAGGCGACGCTCCAAAGAAATTTAAAGAGCTCGTAGAAAAGATGAGCGACGGCCGTATCGAGGTTCGCGTCGATTATCCGTCTAAGCACAAGGCAGCATTCGCGCTGCTTGATATGGTCAAAAGCGCCCAGTACGACGCGGCTTTCACCGCGAGCTACTTTTATAAGGGCAAGGACGCCAAGCTCATGCTCTTTACGACCGTGCCTTTTGGTATGAACAAGGCCGAGCAGGACGCATGGTACGCGTACGGCGGGGGCAAGGAGCTAGCGCAAAAGGTCTTTAACGAATACGGCATAGTGACATTTCACGGCGGAAATTTCGGCATGCAGATGGGCGGCTGGTTTAAAAAAGAGATCAAGAGCACGGACGATCTAAAGGGACTAAAACTACGCATGACAGGGCTTGGCGGCGAGATAATGGCAAAGCTAGGCGTAAACATCAACACAATCCCGATCGGCGAGCTATACATGGCGATGGAGATGAACACGATCGACGCTGTCGAGTGGGTCTGCCCTGCGATCGATATAAATTTCGGCTTTCAAAAGGTGGCTAAATTTTACTACACCGGCTGGCAGGAGCCCGCGAGCGAAAATGAATTTTACATCAACAAAAAGCTCTGGGACAAGCTACCGGCCGACCTCCAAGCTATCGTAGAGACTGCAACCAAGGCCGTAGCGGCCGATGTTTATGAGTCGGCGGTCTATCAAAACTCGCTAGTCCTTGATAAAATCAAAAGCGAGCATCCGGACGTGAAAATCGCCTCGTTTCCGCCCGAGGTCATCGCCGCGCTGCGCAAAGCCACGGATGAGATCCTAGACGAACTTTCGGCAAAGGACGCGACGTTTAAGGAGATTTTGGACTCGCAAAAGGCCTTTATGAAAAAGGCTAGAGCCTGGACGCAGATCTCCGAAAACAGCTACATAAACAGCACTACGGAGTGATCCCCGCTAAATTTAACGAGCCGTCTAGGTAAAATTTGACGGCTCCAAGGCTAACGTAAATTTGAGACTAAAGCCGGTTTACTCAAATTTGACTCGCAACTTATTACGCCAAACCTAGTCTCGAAAAGAGGAGTAAATTTTAACCCAATAACGCCAAAATCACGCAACCGCCAAATTTAAAAGGAAAGTCATGAAAGTATCTAAATTTTGCCTTTTGGCTGTGATTTTTTGCGGTCTTGGCGACGCAAATCTAAACGCTCAAACGACGAAAGCCGAGCCAATGGGAAAAACGGTAATCGATTTTTACCAAACAAACTACGGCAATGCTAGATACGGCCTAGCGCCTCGGAGTGGCTAACGCCCGAGCTTGACGGGCTGATTTACGATTAGTTCGGCTCTGCGCTCGGATGTCTGAGCGGCATAGAGCACGTATCGTCCGATCTAGATACCGACCCTTTTATAGGCTCGCACGAGATTGAAGGGCTCAAAAACTTTAGCGCAAAAGCTGTTTCGGAAAACGAAGTGCGAGTGAAATTTGAGCTATTTGGCGAAAAACGGGACGTAACTTTGCGCCTAATCTGCGATAAAGATTGCCTATTTGGCGACGTAAAGCTTAGCGACGCAGGCTCGCTAAAGGCTAAGATCAAAAAATCTTTGAAAAAAGCGTATCCGAGTAATTACGGCAAAATTTTTAAAGACTAAGCATAAAATTTGAAAATTTTCGCGCCGTTTGGTTTCAAATTTGCCCGTTTTTCAAACGGCACGCAAACTAAGAACGGCGAGGAGATCGAGACGCGAGCTAGCGATAACCCGCGCCGATAAATTTATATTTTTTTATACGGAGCCTGTCCGACTTCGTAGAAGTTATTGCCCTCGCTATCGATCGCTACGATAGCCGGGAAATCCTCGACCGTAAGTCTCGCGACCGCCTCTGGGCCTAGCTCTGGATAGGCTAGCACTTCGTACTTTTTGATACTTTGGCTGATTAGCGCGCCCGCACCCCCGATAGCGACCATATAGACGCAGCCCGATTTTTTCATCGCTTCGACGACGGCGTCGCTACGATATCCTTTGCCGATCATGCCGTTGATGCCTACTTCGTTTATCATCGTCGGAGTGTATTTGTCCATGCGTCCGCTAGTAGTCGGTCCCGCAGCGCCTATGACGTCGCCCGGTTTTGCGGGGCTTGGTCCCAGGTAGTAGATCGTCTCGCCGGCCAAATTTACGGGCAAGGCCTCGCCGCGAGCCAAAGTCTCGGTTAGCGCCTTGTGCGCGGCGTCGCGAGCCGCGATGATGGTGCCGCTTATTAGTACGTTATCGCCGGCTTTTAGGCTTTTTACGACCTCTTTGTCAAACGGCGCGGTTATTTTTTTTACTTCTGACATCTTTTCTCCTTAAATTTCAGCTTCGGCGTGGCGAGCAGCATGGCAGTTGATGTTGATAGCGACCGGTAGGCCCGCGATGTGGGTCGGATACCACTCGATGTTTACTTTTACCGCGGTCGTGTCGCCGCCTAGACCTTGCGGTCCGACGCCCGTTTTACAGGCGAGCTCTAGCAGCTCCTCTTCTAGTTTAGCATATCGCGGATCAGGGTTTTTGCTGTCTGCGTCGCGAGCGGCGGCGTATTTTGCCATTAGTGCGGCCTTATCCATCGTGCCGCCTATGCCTACGCCGATCACCATCGGAGGACAGGCGTTTGGACCCGCTAGCTTAACGGCGTCTAGAAATACCTTTTTCACACCCTCTAGGCCGTCTGCAGGCACTAGCATCTTTAGAGCTGATTTGTTCTCGCTACCAAAGCCCTTTGGAGCCACTTTTATATGGATTTTATCGCCTCTTACTACCCTTACGTTTATGACGGCAGGGGTGTTGTTCGTCGTATTTTTGCGCTC
This sequence comes from Campylobacter showae, assembly GCF_900699785.1. Lineage (NCBI taxonomy): Bacteria > Pseudomonadati > Campylobacterota > Epsilonproteobacteria > Campylobacterales > Campylobacteraceae > Campylobacter > Campylobacter showae. The sequence continues at coordinate 1,351,479 of NZ_LR535679.1, read as the reverse complement.
AAAGATCGGATCGTTTACGACTGATTTGCGCAGGTAGCCGCCCACGTAGCCGTCTTTTACGCCCTCATTGATCGCGTCTTCTAAAAATCCACCCTCGATATGCACGTCCTGTCCGAGATCGACGAACACGACCGCCATGCCCGTGTCTTGGCAGATTGGTGCGATGCGCTTCTCGGCTAGATCGGCGTTTTGGAGCACCTTGCCTAGGATGTCCTTGCCTATCGGCGAGCTCTCGTTTTCTCTAGCTTTTTCAAAAGCCGCTCTCATATCGGGCGTTACGACGTAACAGGCCTGCTTACAAAGCTCGCTGACGGTTTTGGAGATTAATTCCGCTTGAACTACTCTCATCTGTCCTCCTGTGTTAAATTTTGTTTTATAAATTTCAAAATATAGAATTTAATTTTTATCTCTTATTAAATTTCGCGAAGTTTATCAAAATAAGCTAAAAAGTTAGATTAAATTTGTGGATTTTGAGAGAGTCTGAGAGAAAAATCGGCTTAAATTTAGCAAGACAAATTTAAATTTATGCTTTCCGCAAAAATTAACGGCAATCCCGCAAGACTCGCTCAAACGACGATAAATTTAGCGCAAATGCCGCAAAACTCAAATTTGACGAAACGGCTTAAATTTGAGCTGATTTCGCAAGTGAGGCGACGTTTTTAAATTTTAGACCGGCTTAAATTTAAGACGCCGTTTTCGCGCCTCAAATTTAAAACCGAATTTACGCCCCGCCTGCAAAAAGCAAGGCGTAAATTTACTTAGTCCTCGTCCTCTTTTTCTTCGACTTTTCTGCGCACTTTGACGCTAGAGATGCTAGCGCCGTCCATCTTGCGAACCTCGTAGTAGCAGTTTTCGTCCTCGATCTTGTCGCCTACGACAGGCAAGCGACCGATGAGATTAAAGACGTATCCGCCGATCGTTAGCTCCTCGGTCTCATCAGCGAAGCTTATCCCCATCAGCTCTTCGACGCTCTCAAGGTCAAAGCGCCCCTGAAACTCGTATATATTTTCGTTGATCTTTTTGTAGTGCGGGTCGGCGTCGTCGTGCTCGTCGTTAAAGTCGCCTAGGATCTCTTCCATTATGTCTTCCATCGTAAGAAGCCCCGCCGTGCCGCCGTATTCGTCTACAACGAGAGCGGCGGAGATTTGCTGCTTGTTCATCATCACGAGGATTTTAGATATCGAGAGGTTTTCGGGCACGATGACGAATTTGCGCACGATGCTGTCAAATTCGCGCTTTTTGTTACCCAGATCGATTTGCAAGATATCTCTGATATGGATCATGCCTAGTATCGCGTCCTTGCTGCCGTCGATGTAGGGGTAGCGCGTGTATTTGGAGTCAAAGATCACTTTGATGTTTTCTTCGTAGCTTTTTTGCTTGTTTATGCAGACCATATCGCGGCGCGGAGTCATGATCTCTTTGGCGACCGTGTCGGAGAAATCGACCGCATTTTTGATGATCTCGGTCTCAAAGCTATCTAAAACGCCGCCTTTTAGGCTCTCGCCCACGATGATTTTTATCTCTTCTTCCGAGTGGGCTAGCTCGCTCTCTTTGGCTGGCTTGATGCCTAAAATTTTAAGCGAAACGCCGGCTAAGAAATCAAAAGTCTTGATAAGCGGCGAGAAAACCACCCAAAATATATGTAGCGGACGCGCGATGGCTAGGACTGCTTTTTCGGATTTTGCGATGGCGACGGACTTTGGCACTAACTCGCCTAGCACCACGTGCATGAGCGTGATCAGCGTAAACGCGATCGCAAACGCAACGGTGTGGACTAAAATATCGTTTAGATTAAGGTATGTTTTTAGCGGTTCTTCTATCAGCCTAGCGACCGCAGGCTCGCCGATCCAGCCAAGAGCCAATGAGCTTAGCGTGATGCCTAGCTGCGTGGCGGAGAGGTACGTGTCGAGGTTGTTTGACATATCAAGCGCGGTTTTTGCGTTTGGGACTTTGTCCTTAACAAGCTCTTCTAGGCGAGTCTTGCGGACTTTGACGATGGAAAATTCTGATAAGACGAAAAAAGCGTTTAGAAATACGAAGAAAAACGCGAGAGCGATCATAAAAAGCGAGTCGGCGCTACTGGGGTGCAATTAAAATCCTTAAAAAATTAAAATGAAATGCGGCGATTATAGCAGAAAATCGGGAATTTTAAACTGAAAGCGCATTTTTGCCGCCTCTAGCGCGAGTGAGCGCCGCGGGGGCTATTTTGCCGCGTTTTAGCACTTTTAGTTGCGTGCACACCCTGCTTGCGGCTTAAATTTGAGCGCAAATTTAACCTCCGCGCTAAACTTGTAATACAAATATTACTTATTTTATGCGCCGTTTGGCTCAAATTTGCGGAATTTATTTAAATTTGAGTCCAAATTTGACGCGCCTAGACCCGCACCGCAAAAATGCTAGCGGTTAAATTTATAAAATTTAAACCAAACTTGTGCCGTCAAATTTGACGCGTCAAATCCTAAAACTGCGGTTTGCCGCCGTTTGCTTTCGCGCCGTTTACGAAGTCGATCGCTATTTTCTGGCAGGCCTTTTTGTCCTTTTTTTCAAGGCACAAAGTCTCAAGCTCCTCGCGGCTCATACCTTTGTAATCAGCCACCGTTTTGGTCGTGCCGCCCATATAAAGCCACACAAGAAAACCCAAAATAAACAGGATAAAAATTAGTCTCGCCACGCCCGCTCCTTTGTAAATTTATTTTAATGATACAGCGGCGGCGGTTAAATTTAGCTTGATTTTGCGCTAAATTTGACGAGATGCGGCACTCAAATTTAAAAAACAGTCTCGCGGTAAAAATCGCCGCGAAACCCAGTAAAACGATGGCCGCGGCGTTGGTAAATTTTACGCCGATCTCGCTAAATTATTTTACCTTCTTGCCGTTTTTATAGCTTGCGAAAATTTCGCTCGTGCCGTCCTTTTTAAACGCAATCACATCGTAATCCTCGACGATGCCGCCCTGCTCCATGCCGGGGCTTCCCAGCGGCATGCCGGGTACCGAGATACCCACGACGTCAGCCGGTTTGGCAGCTAAAAGCGCCTTTATCTCTTCAGCCGGCACGTGCCCCTCGATAGCGTAACCTCCGACTATACCGGTGTGACAGCTAGATAGCTCCAGCGGAACGCCGTATTTGTTTTTCGTTTCGATTATCGCGTTTGTTTTGTGCTCTACGATCTCAAAGCCGCTTTTTTTCATTATCTCGCCCCACTTTCCGCAACAACCGCAGTCCGGGCTTTTATAAACTTCGATCGTCTCGCCTCCCAGGGCCGCCGACGTAAGCGCCGTAAATAGCGCAAATCCCAAAATAGTCTTTTTCATTTTCATCCTTTGTAAAAAATTCGCCGGATTTTAACGTAATACGTATAACAGCAATCTAACGCGCATAAATTTAGCCTGGTTTTGCTATACTTTGCGACTAAATCTCAAATTTAAAGGCAAATAGATGTTTTCGTCGTTTTTCGCGAGCAAAAAATGGGTGCAGTGGGCGCACCTGGGTGTGATATTGATACTAGCTCTTACCTACGCGCAGGTGCAGCTAACGGTAGCGATAAACGAGTGGTACAAGGGCTTTTACGATATATTGCAAGACGTCAAAAACCACACGGTAGGGGACTTTTGGACGGCGATCGAGATTTTTGCCGCGCTAGCGTTTCCTTTCGTGCTGTTAGGTACGGCTATATCGTATTTTACGCGGGTTTGGACGCTTCGGTGGCGAGAGGCGATGACCTTTAGCTACATCGACTACTGGAAAAAGACGCCAAAAGATATCGAAGGCAGCTCGCAACGTATCCAAGAGGATATCTACCGTTTTGCTAAGATCGTCGAGGATCTGGGCACTACGGTGGTGGATGCGGTTATGACGCTAGTGGCCTTCGTGCCCATCCTTTGGGTGCTTAGCGCGAAGGTAAAGGTGCCGTTTATGGAGGACGTAGCCGGCTCGCTCGTGTGGATCGCGGTGGCTACTAGCGCGGGCGGTCTCATCATCTCGTGGTTTGTGGGCATAAAGCTGCCCGGTCTTGAGTACAACAACCAAAAAGTAGAAGCCGCATTTAGAAAAGAGCTCGTCTACGCCGAGGACGACAAGCAAAACTACGGCGATACGCGCAAGCTGGAAGAGCTTTTTCAAAAAATAAGATTTAACTTCGGCAGGCTCTTTTTGCACTACGGATATTTCGACGTTTGGAAATACAGCTTTAGCCAAGCCATGATCATCGTTCCGCTCATAGCCCTAGGCCCTAGCGTACTAACGGGCGCGATAACCCTAGGCGTGATGATGCAAGTCGTAAACGCCTTTTCTCAGGTGCGCGCTAGCTTGTCGATATTTATAAAAAACTGGACGACCATCACCGAGCTACGCTCCATCCACAAGCGTTTGAAAGAATTTGAAACTAACATAGGCTACAAAGGCACAAAAAATGAGAATAACGAGGGCCTGGGGCTTGATATATTCGCCTATTGGGCGATCACGATCGCAGCCTTTGCGATATATTTAAAGCTAATGGAATTTAGCATGTAAAAACCTTCATGCTTCGTCGGCGGCTCAAATTTAGCGTTTCGGACGCAAATTTGACGGCTCGCTCGGTTGCAAATTCGGCAAATTTAACGAACTCGCGGTTTTTTTTAAATTTGACGCCTTGCGGGCGGCGATCAAATTTGAGCTTGTGAGCCGCGTCCGAGCCGACAAAACCGAGCCGCTAAAATTTGCCGAATTTGACCCAAATGCTCAAAATGCGGATCCGTTTAAGCCCGCCCAAACGGAACAATTTACGCCGTCAAATTTCCAAGACGCAAATTTACCCGCCGTTTCTTTACAAATTTGACGCCGTTAAGCCAAATTTAAACGGCTATTTACGAATTTATAGCCGTTTTAGAGGTATAATCGCCAAAATCTCGCAAAGGATGAAAAATGACGATAAGAAAAATTATTTTACTCGCCGTATTTACCGCGACGATGCTGACTGGCTGCTTCACCAGCTCCACTAGCGGCGGAGCGCTTGGCGAAAACAGACGCCAGATGTTTTTGGTGGGCGAGCAGGAGATGAACGAAGCCGCAGCCAAAGCCTACGTAGAGACGCTAAGCGGCGCACGCAAAAAAGGCGCGCTAAACATCGATCCCGTGATGACAAAAAGAGTGCAAGACGTCGCTAAACGCCTGATCGCGCAGGTCGGAGCATTTAGAGAGGATGCGCTCAAGTGGAAATGGGAAGTAAACGTGATCGACGAAAACACGATAAACGCGTGGTGTATGCCTGGCGGCCGCATCGTCGTTTATAGCGGCATCATCAAAAATCTCTCGCTCACAAACGGCGAGCTAGCCGCAGTCATGGGACACGAGATCGCGCACGCGCTGCGCGAACATAGCCGCGAGCAGGCCAGCACGGATATGCTCAAAAACGTCGGCATTTTCGCCGTTTCGCAGGCTGCGGGACTAGGCGATCTAGCTACCGGCGCCATGAACATGGCCGCGCAGTACACCATCTCGTTGCCGTTTTCTCGCTCGCACGAACGCGAGGCCGACCACATCGGCACGGAGCTGATGGCGCGGGCGGGCTACGATCCTAAAGAGGCGGTGAACGTCTGGGTCAAAATGTCGCAAAAAAGCGGCGGTAACGTGCCTGAGATACTAAGCACCCACCCGTCTAGCCAGAGCCGCATCGCCGATCTGCGCGAGGTCGCAGCCAAGCTCGAGCCGGTGTATCTGCAAGCCAAAAAGTAAAATTTAGCTAGCATAACGGCTCTTTTTAAACGCTTGCGGCCAGCTGTTTGAGGCGCGGCCGTGCGGGCGTTTAAATATATTTTGCAAGGCGGACGGACGAGCCATAAAATCCGCCGAATGCTAAATTTGAACGATTAGATTTTAAATTTGCCGCTAAAATGCAGTTTTTTGATTTGCTTTAAAGGCGGCAAATTTAACTGCACTTGGTTTTTATGGATTTTGGGCTAGCTGTTTCGCCGGAAATTTGAGTAGTTCGTGACGCCGAATTTACATCGCCGCCAGCATTAAATTTGCGCGCAAGCCTGCTTGTTTATCGCGCTTTTTACTTACGCAAAGCGACGCGCAGCGAGTACGGCGTTAGTTAATCTCCCGCATCGCATCAAGCCGCTTTAAAAACAGTTCCACCTTGCGTAGCTGCGCCGCATCTAGCGCCCTGCCCGAGTAAAAATACTCCACGCTGTTGCCGTTTGGATAATTCACTCGCGGAATGTCCATTTCATTGCCTCTCGGCTCAAATTCCAAGGACAAGTCCGCGCCACCTCGAGAATAAAGCTTGAGCTGCAAATTCGCATCTACAGCGCGCGGTAACATGCGGCGTTTGTCTTCGCCGCACTGCTCTACGGCGTGCACATCGCCTGCCAGCCTGCCGTCGCGCTCGCGGGCATCAAGTTCGCCCGTTTGCGAATTTGCGTTAAATTTTGCATAGCCGTCCGCGCCTCGTCCTTCCGCTTTAAATTTACTGACTTGCGTAGATGAATTCGTATCAAATTTTATGCCGTCCTTAGCGTCAAATTTAGCCACCTGCGAGGGCAAATCCTCGCCGTGCGCAAGCTTTAGCCCTCCGCCCAGCTCGCTTGCAAGGCGGTTTAGCGTGCCGTCTATGCCGTCGACGATGCGCACGTGCGGAGGCAAAATTTCGCGCAAAACGTCCTTGAAATAATTAAAATGCGTACATCCTAGCACGAGCGAACCGAGGCGCTCAAGCTCAAATTTAGCCAGTTCCTCACGCAGATAGGTCCGAACTGCGGGCGAGCCAAACTCCAAATCCTGCGCAAACTCCACGAGGCGTGGCAGCGGCAAGCTCCACGTCTCGCACTCCAGCCGCCCAACGAGGCGCGCAAGCTTCTCGCCTGCGATCGTTAGCGGCGTAGCGATGAGCAGCGTCGGGCGCGCGCCGAAGCTGTCCGCAGCGAGCTTGACGGCGGGCTCCATGCCGATGACCGGCACGCTAAATGCGCCGCGAAGCTCCGAGATAGCCGCGCTTGTAGCGGTGTTGCAAGCGACGACGACCCCGTCCGCACCGCGCGAGACCAGAAACCCGACCGCATCGAGGCTCAGCCGCACGATCTCGGCCCTACTTTTTGTGCCGTAGGGGACGTGATCCTCGTCGGCAAAATACAAAAACTCCGCCCCACTAAACCGCCGCAGAGCCTCGGCGAGCACGCTCAGCCCGCCGATACCCGAGTCAAAAAACGCTATTTTCAAATCTTTATCCAAGGTTAAATTTAAAAGAGATTATAACTCAAATTTGCGGCGATTTCGCCTTTGGACGCAAATTTTGCCTTTTAGCTGCGGCTAGACCCGCACCTTTACGGCACTAAAATTCGGGCCTGTTTTCAGTTCAAATTTGACGTCCGAGTTGCTATTTTTAATCAAATTTGACGTAAAATCGGCTAAATCTAACAAAAGGCCTCAAGATGCAAGAAAAACCCGCCGACGCAAAATACGAAATCTCGCGCGCCGTCAAGGCTGATCTAGCCGCTATCACGCGCATTTATAACGCGAGTGTTTTAGAGCGAAACGCCACGGCCACGCTGCATCCGGTCGGCATAGAGGAGCGCGAAGCGTGGTTTGACGCGCACAAGGCGGCAAATCGCCCGATATACGTGCTACGCGAGCTTTGCGAGGGAAATTACGGCGAAGCTGATTGCGAGAGAAAATTTGACTCAGACGGCGAAAATTTCGGCGCGCAAAAGATAGACGCCGCAAACCAAAAGGTCGAAATCTTAGCCTGGGGCAGACTTGGCGACTATCATCCGCGCGAGGGCTACCGCATCACGGCCGAGATCAGCGTCTACGTCGTACCGGGCGCTCGCGGCAAAGGACTGGGCGGACGGCTAGTAAATTTTATGCTTAAACTCGCGCCCAAATTTGGCGTCAAAAACATCGTCGCGCTGATATTTTCCAGCAACGCCGCTAGCCTAAATTTGTTTGCGAAATTCGGCTTTACGCGCTGGGGCGAACTACCCGAAGTCTGCGATATGGGCGGCAAGCTCGAGAGCCTAGCGATACTGGGCAAAAAATTGGAGTAAACTAAATTTGATGCTATAGACTAGGACGCGTGCGCCTTATCACAAACTACACCTTAATCGTCTTGCCAATAATTTCAGATACCGCGCCGATTTTAACGCTTAGCGGACTTAAATTTGCAGCCTCTAGCACCGATACAGATCACGCTGACGATTAAGACAAATTTAGAGTAAATTTGCCTCAGCAAGGCGAGCTGTATACGGTATTTCGCATTTGGCGATAAAAACAAATAGCCAAAATTACTTCATAAATTTTATATAGGTTATCAGTTAGGCAAGAAAATCTTTAACTTATTCTTAAGAGATAAAATTATAATATTATTTTAAATCTTACCCCAAAGGAGACTCCATGAAGCACTTTTCACTCTCAAAGGCCGTTTTTATGGCGGCGAGTTTGGCCCTGCTCGGGCTAACGGTTGCGAATGCGCAGGAGAAATTTTCTCCAGTCATCGTCATTCACGGCGGTACCAGCGGACTTGATCTAACCAAAGAGGAATTTAAAATCCGCGAGGAACCGATGAAAAAGGCGCTTTTGGCTGGTCAAGCCGTGCTTGAAAAAGGCGGCACCGCGATGGATGCCGTAACGGCGGCCATTATGGTGCTTGAGGACGATCCGAATTTTAACGCGGGCAAGGGCGCGGTATTTACAGCCGACGGATTTAACGAGCTTGACGCCTCGATAATGGACGGCTCGACCAAAAAAGCGGGCGCAGTCGCGATGGCGCGGCATATCAAAAACCCGATCCTAGGCGCCAGGCTCGTGATGGATAAGACGTGGCATACGCTTGTTGCAGGCGAGGGAGCCGACAAACTCGCCAAAGAAAACGGCCTAGAGATGGTCGATCAGAAGTATTTTTTCACGCAGTTTAGATACGACGCGCTGCAAAAAGCTAAAGAGAAGCAAAAGCTGCTACTTGATAGCGAAAAGGCAAAAAAGACGTCGTTAAATTTACACGAGCGCCCGTATCTTGGCACCGTGGGCGCGATCGCGCTGGATAAAAACGGCAACCTAGCCGCGGCTACCAGCACGGGCGGCATGACCAACAAAATGACCGGCCGCATCGGCGATAGCCCGATAATAGGCTCGGGAACCTACGCCGACAACGACTCGGTGGCGGTTTCTTGCACCGGCACTGGCGACATCTACATGCGCGTAAACGCCGCACACGAGGTCTCGGCTCTTTATAAATACAAAACTTCCGACGTGCAAAAGGCCGCCGAAGAAGCGGTAAAAGAGGTCAAAGCTTTAGGCGGTAGCGGCGGCATCATCTCGATCGACAAGCACGGACACACGGGCTTTGCATGGACGAAAGACAAGCTCGGCATGTATCACGGCGAAGCAAGACTCGGAGCTAAGCCGATCGTTTACTGGCCGCTTGGCGAGAAATGATTGATTTTAGTAGCTAGCGCGGAGAGCAGGTAAAGCGCTCGGCGAGAAATGATCAAATTTGCCCCGCTTATTTTTACTCGGGCGGGGCCAAATTTAGTTAAATTTTGATTTTATACATAAATACAAAGTCAAATTTGAGCGGTAAAGCCTAGCTTCGCCACTCAAATTTAGCCTATTTTACGCTATTTTCAGCCTTAAACTCCGCCAAAAGCTCCTCGTCGCATTTCGGGCAGTATTCGTGCTCACCGCTGATGTAGCCGTGCTTGGCGCAGACGCTAAAGACCGGCGTTATCGTGATGTAGGGCAGCTTGTAGTTGTTTATCACGCCGCGCACGAGATCTTTGCACGCCTGCGCCGAGCTGATGCGCTCCTTCATATACAGGTGCAGCACCGTGCCGCCGGTGTAGGAGCTTTGCAGTTCGTCTTGCAGATCGAGCGCCTCGAACGCGTCGTCGGTGAAATTTGCCGGCAGCTGCGTCGAGTTGGTGTAGTAGATATTTTCGCCAAAACCGGCCTGGATGATATCCGGATAGCGCTTTTTGTCCTCTTTGGCAAAGCGATACGTAGTGCCCTCGGCCGGCGTGGCTTCGAGGTTATAAAGGTTGCCGGTGCTCTCCTGAAACTCGCGAATTTTACCGCGCAAAAACTCTATCATCTCGATCGCAAACTCTCGTCCGAAATCGGTCGCTATGTTTTCTTTATCGTTCGTGAAATTCCTCAAAAGCTCGTTCATACCGTTGATGCCGATGGTGCTAAAGTGATTATTAAAGTGCTTTAGATAGCGCGCAGTATACGGATACAGGCCGCGCTCGTACATCTCTTGGATAAAGGCGCGCTTCTTTTCGAGCGTGGATTTGGCTAAATTTAGCAGATACTCAAGGCGGGTGTAGAGCCCCTTTTTATCGCCCTTATACAGATAGCCTAGGCGAGCTAAATTTAGCGTCACGACGCCGATGCTGCCGGTCATCTCCGCACTGCCGAACAGCCCTCCGCCGCGCTTTAGCAGCTCGCGTAAATCTAGCTGCAAGCGGCAGCACATCGAACGCACGTGGCCGGGTTTATAGGCTTTATCGTTTGCGACGCGGTTTCCGTTTTCATCGGTCGTGTACTGGCTGCCGACGAAATTTTGAAAATAGCTCGAGCCCATTTTTGCCGTGTTTTCAAAAAGCACCTTCGCCACCTCGCTATCCCAGTCGAAATCCTCGGTGATATTTACAGTAGGTATCGGGAAAGTAAATGGCTGCGAGCATTTGTCGCCCTCGGTCATAATCTCGTAAAACGCCTTGTCGATGCGGTTCATCTCGGGTTCAAAGGCGCGGTAGGTCATATCGGTTAGCTTGTTAAAACCGCGCTTAGCGGCCTCCTGCGCTAACTCTGCGTCCTCCAGATCGCTAAATATATGCCTATCCTCGCGCGTAGGTATCTGGTCGCGCAGATCGGACGGGCAGGTGATGTCGATCGTTACGTTGGTAAACGGACTCTGGCCCCAGCGAGCCGGCACGTTTAGGTTAAATATAAAGCTCGTTATCGCCTTTTTAATCTCTTTATCGCTTAGCTTGTCGCGGAAAACGTAAGGCGCCAGATATGTGTCAAAGCTACTAAACGCCTGCGCGCCCGCCCACTCGCTTTGTAAAATTCCTAAGAAATTTGCCATCTGATAAAGCGCCTCTCTAAAGTGCTTAGGCGCCTTACTCTCGACCCTGCCGCGTACGCCGTTAAAGCCCTCGTTTAAAAGCGCCCTTAGACTCCAGCCCGCGCAGTAGCCCGTGAGGCAGTCAAGATCGTGGATGTGATAGTCGCCGTTTCGGTGCGCGAGCCCCTCTTCTTTGCTATACACCTTATCTAGCCAGTAGTTGGCGATGACCTTGCCCGCGGTGTTGTTGATGAGGCCGGCGTTTGAGTAGCTGGTGTTTGAGTTGGCGAGAATTCGCCAGTCGGTGCCGTTGATGTACTCGCTGATGGTTTGGGTGGAGTTGATGTAGGTGGTGTCTTCGTTTAGTCCTAAAATTTGCTCGCGCTGAAGCTTGTGCGTGTGGCGGTAGAGCATAAAGCTCTTCATCACGTCGAAGTGTCCCGCGTTAAAAAGCGCCTTTTCGATGTAGTCTTGCACGTCCTCGACGCTCAAAACTTCGCTATCAAACACGTGCCCCATCACGTCCAAAAAGACCTTATCGTCGTACTCTTTTGACTCGCTTTCAAAGGCTTTTTTGATCGCGTCTTGGATTTTATAGGGTAGGTATTCCTGCTTTGTTCCATCACGCTTTAATATAAATTTCATCCACCCGCCCTCCAGCTACTTTTTAACAAAAATTTTAGAAGTATACCTAATGGTTTAGCAAATTTGGCTTAAAATTTAGTGACCGAAATTTGCTCTCCAGGCATTTTAAAAATGTCATTTTTAAGTTTAAAATAGCTTTGAAAGCGCGTATATTTGGGGATTTTATAGAGAGCTAATAAATTTTAAGACAAAGATATTTTTGATAAGATATATTAAAATTTAGCAAATTTAAAATAAAACTATAAAGCAAGCGAAAGTTCAAATTTGACGAGATTTTGCGGGAGTTAAATTTGGTAAATTTGAGCAGTAGAGAGCCCCGCCGTAAAATTCGGCGGGAAAGTTTTTATTCGTCGTATCTTAAAAAGATATCCTCGCCGCCTTTTTCAAGGTTCAGGATACCTTCGCCGCGTTTAAACGTTATCTCTGTACCGATATCGTCGTTCGCTAGTCTTACGCCGCTTGCAGTGACTGCGTTTTTAAGGTTGATTTTGTGACCTTTGCTGTCTTCTAGCAGGGCTGTGTTAAATTTATCGGTAGAGCTTAGTCTAACGACGTATTTCGGGTCGTTTACGCCCGTAAATTTAATAACTTCAGCTTCTGATTTGGTGATCTGAGCTTTGTTTGCGCTCTCGCTTTTGTGCGCGTGGCAACCGCTAAGCATAGCAACTGCAGCAAAAGCCGCCAAAGATGAAACTAAAAACTTCTTCATTTTCGTCCTTTTTTGTGAAATGAGACTCGAATATTACTTCAAAATAGTTTATATAAAGTAAACTTAGCCAAGAAGGAGTCGTTGCTCAAGGCTAAATTTACTCGCGGACTTACGCTTGTTTAGAAAAAAAGCCGCCGCAAATTTATCGCCGCTCTTAAAAAGCTCGCGAAATCGGCGACTTTTCGGCATTAATGGCAGCCGCAACCGCAGCAAGATTTAGCGCCGCCGTGAAGCTCGGTAATGTAAAATTTAACCGAATTAAGACCCTCTTTTAACGCCCACTCGTAAGCGCTCGAGACGAAGTCCCAGTTGATATTTTCAAACAATTTCTCCAAATACGCAGGGCGCGCGTTTCTGTGATCGACGTAGTATGCGTGCTCCCAAACGTCCGCGACTAGAAGCGGCACAAGGCCGTCAGTTACCGGAGTTTGCGCGTTGCTTGTTTGTACGATTTGTAGTTTGTCCTCTTTTGGATTGTAAACTAGCCATGCCCAGCCGGAGCCAAAAAGCGTAGTCGCAGCCTTTAAAAACTCCTCTTTAAAATTTGGAATATCTTTTTCTAGGCGCGATTTTAGCTCGTCGCTCATTTGGCTTTTTTTCGCAATGCAATCCCAGTAAAAGTCGTGGTTATAAACCTGAGCCGCGTTGTTAAACACGCCGCCGGAGCTTTTTACCAAGATATCAAAGAGGCTAGCACCCTCAAACTCCGTACCTTTTATCAAATTATTTAGGTTATTGACATAGGTTTGGTGGTGCTTGCCGTGGTGGTAGCTACAGGTTTCCTCGCTAACGACGGCGTTTGCTTTCGGATCGAAAGGCAGTTTTCTAAGTTCAAACATAATTTTTCCTTTGTAATAAAATTTATCCGTATTATAGCAATAAAATAGTAATTAATTTATTAACGCACAAACAAACCCGCCTATGCTTCCGCTTTATCAAATCTAATTCCTCTCGCCGCACGAAAAGGTCAAATTTGATAAAATAATGTGTATTTTCGTAACACTTAGTCTTTTTAGCGTTATATTTTACTTTGACTTGCTCTCAAATTTGACGGTCAAATCTGAGATATTGTTACTTATTTACACATAAATTTGAAATTTATTGCAAAAAGTCGAAACATTTTCACGCAGCCGCTTTTTTATGAATTATAATTGCACCTAGCTGAATTAGCTAATCTTTTAAAAAGGATCACAGATGAAAATTAAGTTACTTTCCGCACTGCTTCTTTCTTGCGCGCTTGCTGGCAGCGCGTTTGCCGCAGGCAAAACATACACGATCAAATTTGCCCACGTCGTGGCCGCCTCTACGCCAAAAGGCAAGGCTGCAGACTTTTTTGCCAAACGAGTCGGCGAGCTTAGCGGCGGAGCGATCAAGGTCGAGGTATATCCTGCCGCATCGCTAATGGACGACGATAGAGTTTTTGCCGCGCTAAAGCTTGGCAACGTACAGATGGCCGCGCCTAGTTTTTCTAAATTTACGCCGATAGTGCCGCAGTTTCAACTATTTGACCTGCCATTTATCTTTAGAGATAACGCCCATCTTTACGCTGTTCAAGACGGCGAAGTTGGACAAGCCCTAAAAGATATGATCGCTAAAAAAGGCTTCATCGCGCTTGATTTTTGGGATGCGGGATTTAAGCACTTTAGCTCGAGCAAAAAACCAATCGTAGAGCCTGCGGACGCTAAGGGACAAAAATTCCGCATCCAAAGCTCAAAAGTGCTTGAAGAGCAGATCAAAGTCGTGGGCGGCAACCCGCAAGTATTGCCGTTTTCAGAGGTTTATCCGGCTCTTCAACAAGGCGTAGTCGATGCGACGGAAAACCCGCTTTCAAATTTCTATAACTCCAAATTTTACGAGGCGCAAAGCTCTTTAACGCTATCAGGCCACGGATATTTGGGATATTTAGTCGTTATGAGCGAGAAATTTTGGAAAGGTTTGCCCGATGACATGAAGGCTCACGTAACGAAGGCTCTAAAAGAGGCTACGGCTTACGAGCGCGAAGAGACGGCTAAGGAAGAAGAGCATATTTTAAGCGAGCTTAAAAAATTCGCAAGCGAGAGCAAAAAGCTTGAGATCATCGAGCTAAATGCCGATCAAAAGGGCAAATGGGCAGAGGCTATGAAGCCGATTTATCCGAACTTCTACAACGTAATCGGTCAAGACCTGGTAGAAAAAACGATAAATACGAAGTAGGATTTTATGGGTAAATTTTTTGAGATTTTAGATGTCGGCATTGCCTCGGTAAACAAAACCGTAGCGGTGCTAGGCATCGCCGCAGGCACGCTGCTAGCCTTTGTTAACGTAGTGATGAGATACTGCTTTAACACAGGCTGGTCGTGGGCCGGCGAGCTAACGAACTATCTTTTTATCTGGTCGGCGTTTTTCGCCGCCGCATACGGCTTTAGAAAAGGCATACATATCTCGGTTACGATTTTGATCGAGAGATTTCCGCCCATCATCGCCAAGGCATACCTTATCTTGGCAAACTTAATAACGACGGTATTTTTGATGTTTATCGTAGTTTATAGCGTGCAGTATCTACAGGTGTTGATCGAGCTTGATTCCATGAGCGTGGATCTAGGCGTGCCGGAATGGGTACCAATGCTGGTGGTTCCGATCGCTTTTTTAGGAGCCAGCTACCGCGCCGGAGAGAAAATTTTCCAGATCGCTATGACGCCGGCCGATAAAGTCATCGTAAATAACGAAGCCGAGATGATACGCGACTCGGTCAAGAAAAGCTAAGGAGAGCCTATGACCATCGCATTTTTATTTATCTCGCTGTTTGGGCTCATGCTAATAGGCGTTCCCGTCGCCGTTTCGCTGGGAGCTAGTACGGTTTTAACGATGCTGCTCTTTACCAGCTTAGATGTTGCGGAGGTGCCTCAGCGTATTTTTGACGGTATCAATAAATTTCCTCTCATGGCGATCCCGATGTTTATCCTGGCCGGAAATTTACTGAGCAAGGGCGGCTCTGCTAGACGCATTATAGATTTTGCTAAATCCATGGTCGGACACCTGCCGGGCGGCCTGCCGATGAGCTCGATATTTGCGTGCGTGATATTTGCCGCGGTTTCTGGCAGCTCGCCCGCTACCGTCGTAGCTATCGGCTCTATAATGTTTGCTGCCATTAAAGAGGCCGGCTACCCTAAAGAATACGCAGTGGGCGGTATCACGACGGCAGGCTCGCTAGGTATTTTGATCCCGCCTTCGGTTGTTATGATCGTTTACGGCGTGACATCAAATGCCAGTATCGCCGAGCTCTTTATGGCGGGCGTAGTGCCGGGGCTGATGCTGGGCGGTATGATGATAGCGCAGACTTATATCGGAGCAAAAAGGCTTGGATTTAAAGCTACTACGCCCGAGCCTTGGAGCGAGCGGATAAAAAAATTCTTCAGAGCTTTTTGGGCGCTGCTAATCGTAGTAGTCGTTATCGGCGGTATCTACGGCGGCATTTTCACCCCGACCGAGGCTGCGGCGGCGAGCGCGATATATGCGCTGATTATTTCGCTATTTGTTTATAAAGATATCAAATTTAAAGACCTGTGGGACATCTGTCTAGAGTCTGCGATCACGACGGCGATGATATTTTTCATCATCGCAAACGCGGTCGTGTTTGCGTATCTGCTAACTAGCGAAAACATCCCGCAAACGATAGCTGATAGCATCCTAGCCGCAAATATCGGCAAGATCGGCTTTTTAATCATCGTAAACATCCTGCTTTTCATCATGGGACAGTTTATGGAGCCTTCATCGGTCGTGATGATCATGGTGCCGCTGCTACTACCGATCGCGACTGCGCTAGGCGTGGATCCGGTGCACTTCGGTATCCTGCTCATCGTAAACATGGAAATCGGCATGATCACGCCGCCGGTCGGGTTAAATTTATTCGTCGCCAGCGGCCTAACCGGCATGAATCTAAAAGACGTCATCGTCTCATGCTTGCCGTGGACATTGACGCTATTTGTCGGACTCATCCTGGTGACATACATCCCGGAAATCTCGCTTTGGCTACCGAGGCTGATGTACGGAGGCTGATTTAAATTTGCAAATTTACGGCGACTCGCGTGAGCTTATACGGCTCGGCGACCTGCCGTAAATTTGACGCTCTTCTTCAAATTTAGATCAAATTTACGCTCTAATTTAAGCTAGCAAATTTCTAAATTTTAACTCCTCGCAAAAGGTCAAATTTAGCCGCACCAAAAAGCCTCGTTAAAGCTCGCCTACTGTATCATAACCAAAAACAAAAGAGGGCAGTCATGTACCGCGTCAAACTGCATATTTGTTTAACACAGGATATAAAAAATAAGCTTGAGCAATACAGTAAGATCCCGCCCAGGCCGCGCTTTGAACACGAATTTAAGATCCTACAAAGTGCCCACGACATCCCCTCGCCCATCCCCGACGGAAACCAATACCTAATCATCGCAAGCCGGAACTGCGGACTAAATTTACCCGAACTAAAAAACCGTATCGGCGAAAACGGCTTTTTGGCGATTTATGCGAGAGGCTCGGACGAGATAACGGGCGAGCAAAAGCAGATCGCTGACGAAATTTGGCTTGAAAGCGCAAATTTAGACGACTTTTACTTTGAAAAAGCGCTAAATTTGATCGCCGAACGTAAAGAGTCGTGGCTACAAAAAACTTGGCTACAAACGCTGATAAACTCGTCTCCCGATATGATCTGGTTTAAAGATATGGGCGGGCTACATCTAGAGGTAAACGACGAGTTTTGCGAGGTCGTAAACAAGCCAAAAGAGCTCGTGCGGGGCAAAGATCACTACTACATCTGGGATATCCCAAAAGAAATCTACGAGCAAACTGACTATGTCTGCGTCCAGACCGAGGACGACGTCGTCGCAGCGCGTAAGACCTGCCTTTTTGACGAGGAGGTTATGCGCGCGGACGGCAAACTAAGCAAGCTAAAAACGTATAAAACGCCGATATTTGACGGCGAGACGATCATCGGTACCGTCGGCATCGCGCGCGACGTGACGAAAGAGCACGAGTATCTGCAAAATATCAAATATCTAGCCCACTACGACCAAGCTCACGGGGCTAGCCAACCGCAACCAGCTAGACGCCTTTTTAGACGGGCTAAAAACGGTACGTATGAGCATACTTTATATGGATCTGGATCGCTTTAAGCAGGTAAACGACGAGCACGGACATCAGGCGGGCGATAAGGCTCTGGTCGCGATCGCGGAGCTGATAAAAGAGATTTTTGCCGACGCTATGAACGTGCGTATCGGCGGGGACGAGTTTATCTCGATATTTACCGACGGAGCTACCGCGCAAAGCATCGCGCCTAGGGTGCAAATTTTGATCGACCGATTTTTTAAAATTTGTCAAGAAAATCCCCTATTTAACAGACTATGCGTGAGCGCGGGCATCGCGGAGGGAAGGACCGGGCCTAACTCCTTTGATCTACTGCTTCAGCGAGCCGACGATGCTCTTTATAAAGCAAAACACTCTGGTCGCGGCACGTACTGCGTAAGCCCGCGGAAGGATTTTGAATAAAATAAATTTGCGCAAATACTTGCTAGCGAGCAAGCCGCGTTAAATTTTTCTGCACTAAATTTTCCTCAAATTTTGCCGATATCGTTAGAAAGCCAAATTTTAAAAGGATTTTAGATGATAGGCGGCGTAAACGGATTTAACGCAAATGCAAATTTCGATTTTAGCGGCGCTCGCGGGCAAAATTTAAAAACACGCGAGAAAAAAGAAGCGGCGAATTTGATGTCAAATTTGACGGCACAGATGAATTACGATACGGTAAATCCAAGCAAATTAAACTACGACCAACTAAAAATTTGGGCGGACAAGGTTGATCCAGAAAAGCTAACGGGTAAAAATTTAAGCATGTGGTTGGGCATAAAAATGGGGTTTGAAAAGGTTGTGGATGATTGGCGTAAGGAGCTTGGACTAAAGCCGGACGAGCCCGTAGCTGTGAGGAGGATATTTTATCTAAGCGGCTACACGAGAGACGATAAAATCAGCATCTGGGGCAAGATGAACGGGCTTGATCCGAGTACCGACAAAGAAAAAGCCGCCGAGCTAAAAAGCTTCGTAGATAGCACGCGAGCTCTGATCGCGCACGCGGGCGATCCGTCCGATATATTTAGGCAGGATGTCTTTAGCGTGGATAAGTTTTTGAGTAAATTTAACGTGGATCTGGGCGGGTTTGGTACGGGGCTTGGTATGCGTAGCGGCAGCGGCCTGATAATGGACGCCAAAGCCTCGAAGCTACTGGATTCAGATATGAGCGAGGAGGAGTTTAAAGATAAATGGCTCGAGCACGCGGCAAATAAAATCCTAGGAGAATACGCAAACGTCAAAATTTCGTTCAAGGACGGCGCGCTAAATTTCGACCAAACGCCCGCAAAAGAGCGCATTACGCTTCTTGGGCAAGAGATAGAAGATCGCGTGAGCTACGCGGACGAAGCGAGCAAAAAAGAGTTTCTTAAATTTCTAAAAGACGTATTTAAAAACGGCGAGAGTATCGGAGACGCGCTACAAAAAATCGCGCTAAAAAAGGGCGATTTTGACAAAACGGCCAAAGAGGAAGCGCAAGCAGACGCTGCGAAAGAAAAGAAATTTAAACCTATCCACGCTACTAGCAAAAGCCAAACCTATGTTTACAAGGATATAAAGCGCGAGTTTTTCGAGAAATTTATCAAAGCCGAACAGGAAAAAGGGACGGACGTAACCAAGCTTTTAGAAGCTCTAAATAAAATCCGAAAACTTGATATAAATGCCTAAATTTGAAGGTGGCGGTTGCTAGAATAATTAAAAAAGACAAATTTGCATATCGCACAAAAACAAAGTCTATACAAAATGGCCAAACCGTCCTGTCTTAAGCCGAATTCGGCTCAAAATTAGCTAAAAATACGCGCCGAATTTACTCGTAAAAGCTAAATTTAAACGCTCCAAAATTCGGCCTGCCGACAATTTGCCCCGCAAAGCCGAATTTGAGCGCAAATCACATCTCGTAGCTATCCTCTTCGTCTTCGTCGCCGTATTCGTAGTCGTTCTCATCGTAGTTATAGCTGTATCGCTCGGATCTCTCGTCGTCAAATTCGGAGTATTCCTCCTCCAGATCTTCCTCTTCGTAGTCAAATTCTTCGCTCATTTTCTCTCCTTTAAAATTATTTTTTCACTTCTTCGACATATAGGCTCTGGCTAGGGAAGGCAAATCCAAGCCCGTTGGCCTCTACGATATTCATTATTTTTAGCATCACGTCCTCTTTGACGGCCAAAAACTCGCCCCAAACTATCGTCTTTGAAAAGCAGTACACGAGGATATTTATCGAGCTATCCGCAAACTCGTCCACGACGACGAATAAATTCGACTTATATCCGGCCAGATCATCGATCGAGACGATACCGCGGTCGTATCGACTAGCCTTTTTCGAGCCCATATCGTCGCCCTTTGCGATGTCTGGGTGGTCGATTAGCATCTGTTTGATCTCATCGACGCACTTTTTGATCTGCTCGGTCGTGGCGCTGTATTCTAGCCCGATTAGCATCCTGATGCGCCGTCCCATCTTTCGCCTACTCCAGTTTCGGATCGGATCGCTAGCTAGCTTTGAGTTTGGCACGAATATAAGGGCGTTATCAAAGGTTCGCACGGTCGTTTTTCTAAGCCCGATCTCCACGACCGTTCCCTCGATGTCGCCGCATACGATCCAGTCGCCTTGCGAAAACGAGTTGTCAAAGAGCAGCATAACGGAGGCAAAGAAATTCGCCAAAATATCCTTAGTCGCAAGAGCTACAGCAAGGCCGCCAATACCAAGAGACGCGATGATAGCGCTGACGTTAAATCCGAGCTTGCTAAGCACGATAAGTAGCGCGATAACAAAGATGATGAAATAGATGATCTTTAGGATCAAATTTATCACCTCTTTGCGCCCGCTTTTTTTGGTGAGTTCGTTGATGAGCACCATGCCGTAGCCGTTTAGTACGCTAAGTATGAGCCAAGTGACGGCGATAACAAAAGTGATCGTGAGGAAATTTGCAAATTTTATCGGCATCGGAGCCGGATAATACGCGATCGAGACGCATATATCTATCGCGTAGGCGATAAGGGTGAGCAGCATCGGGCGTTTGATGATCTCGACGATGCGCCCTTTCGTCTGTCTATCCGAGTCGTGCTTGACGAAAAATTTCATTAACGCCCACAGCGTGAGCTTACTAAGCAGCGTCGTAAACGAGACGAAAAACAAAAATACGACGAATATAATCGCAGCCTTGCCGACGTTAAATTTGCTCGTAAACGATGCCTTTTCATTGATAAAATCAATCGCCGTTTTTAAATTTAGCTCCGAGATGATATAGTTTGACGTGAGCAGCTCGGCATTATCGCGCAGATAGTGAAGTATCTCTTCAAGCGTCTTTTTGTGCGCCTCTAACGCGTCTAGCTCGCCTTTATGCGCTAGGGCTACTTCTTCGCTTAACGAGTCTTTAAAGGCCTTAAACTGCGCGTAAAACTCGGTCTGAAAGCTAAGCAGCGTCTCCTCGACGGCAAGTTTGACGTTTACGGCTTTGCCGCCCTCTTTAAAGATATTTTCCAAATTTAAAAGCGAGGAGTAAAATAGCTCGTCAAGCCGCATGCGCTCAAGCTCGAGCATGTTTTTGACGTATAAATTTTGATTGCTAGAGTTTTTTAGCTTTTTGGTTTTCGTCTCTAGATCTTGCATCTCTTGTTTGAAATTTTGCACCTGTTCCTCGTCGATTTCGATTTGCATGATGAGGTAGGGGATCTGCTCGATCAGTTTTTCTTTTTTCTCCAGGACCGTTCTAAAAAGCACGTTTTTATCGGCGGTTTCGTTATTTTCAGCCGACTGCGCCTTGATAACGGCGATCTGCGAGTTTGCTTCGTTGATTTGATTTACGACGCTTAGGATGTCGGTTGCGTTTAGATCGTCGCTTGCGGTATTTGCGAACAAATTTAAGCTAATGCACAGCGCAAAAACGGCGGCTAAAATTTTTCTCATTTCTCGACTCCTAGCAGTTTAAAGCTCTTTGTTACGAAGTTGTAGTTATAAATTTCGCCCGTTTCTATTATGTAGTGCCAGGCGTAAATTTTTAGCTCCCCGTCTCTAAATTTAGCCTTGACGTCGGGATAGCTCAGTAAATTTTCAAACGAATTTACAAGGCTTAGGCGTTCGGTTATCCACTCTCTTTTTGCGATATTGTCGCCGAAAAGCTTTTGCACGCGCTTTTTTACGGGTTCTAGCAAGTCAAGCCAGCGCTTTACGTTTGGCGTTTTGCTAAATTTAGCCTCATCCATCCACAAAGCCGCACAACCGCCGCAGTTACTGTGCCCGCAGATGATGACGTTTTGTACGTTTAGCGTTTGCAAGGCGTACTCGATCGCCGAGGTCGTAGCCAAAAACTCCTCGCTTTTGCGGTATGGGGGCACGATGTTTGCGATATTTCGCACGACTACGAGATCGCCCGGAACCGTGTTTGTTATGAGGCTAGGCACCACGCGCGAGTCGATACAGCCGACAAAAAGAGTGTGCGGCGTCTGTTTCTCGCCCAGACTCTCAAAAAGCTCCTTATGCTCTAAAAAATCCTCTTCCATAAATTTAACTGCGCCGTCTAAGATACCTTGCATCTGCTTTCCCGTATAAAAAATTATAAAATATTATATCAAAAACGTTTCAAAGTTCGTTAAAATTTTTTAAAATGCTTTTCGCGCGTCAAATTCAGCGATCTTTTATATATTATTTACCTATTTTTGGCTAAATTTGCGTCAAAATTTAAAAAAGGAGAAAAAATGAGTTTATATGACAGAAACTATGCAAACTCAAGAGAGCACGAGGTTGCGAGCGAATATTCGCAAAGCGCGCTTAGCACGTTTATCAAACAAACCTATCAGCTTTTCGCGGCTTCGCTTTTAGCAGCCAGCGTCGGAGCTTACGTCGGGCTTTACAGCTCGCTGGGAGCGACGGTAGCGAGCAACTACTGGCTATTTGTGATACTTGAGCTAGGACTTTTGGTCGGTTTAATGTTTGCCAAACGCAAAGCGGGCTTAAATTTGATCCTGCTTTTTGCCTTTACTTTCGTTAGCGGACTTACGCTTACGCCTATTTTAGGACGCACTTTTGCGATGCCCGGAGGCGCGGCGATAGTAGCCCAGGCCTTTACGCTTACGACGGTAGCATTCGGCGGACTTAGCGTGTTTGCGATGAACACCAAGCGCGACTTTACCGCGTTGGGCAAGATGCTTTTCATCACGCTTATCGTTTTGCTCGTGGCTATGCTACTAAATTTATTCTTCCAAAGTCCGATTTTTCAGGTAGCGCTATCGTGCGTAGCCGCTGTTTTATTTAGCGCGTACATCCTTTACGATACGCAAAATATCATACGCGGCAACTACGAAACTCCGATCGAGGGCGCAGTTGATCTTTACCTTGATTTCTTAAATTTATTCGTTTCATTGCTTAGAATTTTAGGATTTTTTAATAGCGATGACTAACGATGAGCGGCTCTACCGCGTAATAGACGCAAATTTAAACCGCTTAAAAGAAGGGCTTAGAGTCGTCGAGGACGTCAGACGTTACGGCTTTGACGACCTAGCCCTCGCTAAAAAAATCAAAAATCTCCGCCACAAAGCAAAAATCCCGCAAAAAGAATTCTTAAAATTTCGCGACGCCGCAAACGACGTGCTAAAACCGAGCCTAAAAGACGAGCAAATCCGCCTAAATTTGGACGATTTACAAACCGCCAACATCAAACGCGCGCAAGAAAGCGCAAGGGTTTTAGAGGAGTGTTTTAAGCTCATCGACGTTAAAATTTCCGAGATTTTTAAGGCCGTGCGCTACGAACTTTATGAGATAGAAAAAGAAATTTAACCCAAATTCAAAACTTTTTTAGTATAATCGCGACTAATTTTGAAAATTTAAAAGGATTTTTATGGATTCGCTTTTTTTAGTATTGCAGTTTATTTTCGCGGTAGTTTTGACGATCGCCGTTTTGCTTCAGAAAAGTTCCTCTATCGGACTGGGCGCGTATAGCGGCAGCAACGAAAGCCTATTTGGCGCAAAAGGACCGGCCGGATTTTTGGCCAAATTTACCTTCGTAGTGGGCGTTTTATTTATCCTAAATACCCTAGCGCTAAGCTATGTTTACAACACTCAAAGCAGCAAATCTCTCATAGATAGCGTCGATACTTCGTCGCTACCTGCGGCTCCAGAGGCAGTCGTTCCGCAAGCTCCTAGCGCTCCTGCAGCTCCAGAGGCTCCGGTAAGCGAGCAAAAATAAGGAGCGTCAATGAAAAAATTAGTTTCCGCGCTTGCATTTTTTGCAATGGCGCAGTTTGCGCTTGCAGATGCGCATATCTTTAACTATCACAGATTTGACGACGATAGACACCCGACTACCAACATCTCTAGCAAAAATTTACGCGAACAGTTTGACTATTTTAAAGAAAAAGGCTACGAGGTCATCCCGCTTTCAAAGCTCGTGGACGCGATAAAAAACGGCGAGCCGGTATCTGATAATTGGGTTGTTTTAACCGTAGACGACGGCTACAAGAGCTTTTACGAAAAAGGCTTGCCGATATTTTTAGAGTACGGATATCCGTTTGCGCTGATGATTTACGTCGAGGCTACCGCACGAAAATACGGCGACTTTATGACCTTTGAGCAGATCAAAGAGATCGAAAAATACGGCGAAGTCGGCTATCACTCCTACGGTCACTTACACATGGTCGGTCTTAACGAGGAAAAATTAAAAAACGACTTTGAGGACGGCATAGGCAAATTTGAAAAAAATATGGGCTACAAGCCGCGATATTTCGCCTATCCTTTCGGCGAATATAACGACAGGGTACGCGACGTCGCGATAGAGCACGGTATCGAGGTGATACTCAGCCAAAACTCTGGCGCAGTCGCGGCAGATAGCGATCTGCATGAACTAGATAGGATCCCTGCGATGAACGGTACGCACCTGCCATCCGCGCTTGCTAGTAAATTTCTAAAAGCCGAATGGATACTTCCGCAAGACTATCCGAAGGATAATAAGATTAGCGAACTTATCATCAAAACCGACGAGAATGCGACGCACGGCTACTTCTCGATGACGGGACAGCAGACAAAAAAGGTCAAGCTTGAAAACGGACAGATGACGCTTAAATTTAACAAGCCGATCGACCGATATAAAGTCAGAATGAGCCTTAAAGTAAACGGAAAAACGACGACAAAAATTTTAGTAAAGGATATAAATGCTGAATGAAATTTACAAAAAGCAAAAAGAGCATAGCGACAAGTGTATCGAGGGCCTAAAACGCGACTTTAGCACGCTTCGCACAGGCAAGGTAAATATAAGCATAGTCGATAATATTTATGTGGATTATTACGGTAGCCAAACCCCGCTAAACCAAGTAGCCACCGTACTAACTAGCGATGCTAGCACCATAAGCATAACGCCGTGGGAAAAACCGATGCTAAAAACTATCACCGCAGCGATCTCTGCGGCAAATATCGGCGTAAATCCGAACAACGACGGCGAGAGCGTGAAGCTATTTTTCCCTCCGATGACGGTCGAGCAACGCCAAGAAAACGCAAAGCACGCTAAGGCATTTGGTGAAAAAGCCAAAGTCAGCATAAGAAACATCAGAAAAGACGCGAACGACGAGGTTAAAAAGCTAGAAAAAGATAAAGCTATCACAGAAGACGAGAGCAAAAAAGGGCAAGACGAAGTCCAAAAGATCACCGACAGCTACACGTCAAAGATCGACTCGCTCGTAAAAGAAAAAGAGAGCGAACTTTTAAAAGTTTAAAATTTACGTACGGCTCGTTAAATTTGACGAGCCGCTTCTTTTATAAAAACCTTCCGCTATTTCGCGTTTAACATAAATATTAATCCGCTTTTGCTACACCTAAAAGCACGTTTATCTATTTCGTCCAAATTTTAAATTTATCACACCATACTTGCTTTTACCAAAATTTTATATCCAAATTTAAAATTGCTAGCCGTTTTTGCTCGGCATAGGCTTATAATAACGCAAAATCGCAAGCCGCCAAAAGCTCAAAAAATAGTAGCTTAAGCGCGCTTAGGGTAAAATTCGCTCAAATTTTACAAAGGAAAAACGATGAATTTAGAGAAAATTTACAAGGACGCGGGCGCGTTTTTGCAGGGGCATTTTTTGCTTAGCAGCGGCAACCACTCGCAGTTTTATCTCCAAAGCGCCAAAGTGCTCGAAGATCCGCAGCTAGCAGGCGCCCTAGCTGACGAGCTAGCCGCCGTCATCGAAAAATCGGGCGTAGAGTTTGACAGCGTCTGTTCTCCCGCTCTAGGCGGCATTTTGGCCGGCTACGAGCTAGCTCGCGCGGCGAAAAAGCGCTTTATCTTTACCGAGCGAGTCGAGCGTGTGATGAGCCTGCGACGAGGCTTTGAGGTAAGGGAAGGCGAGCGATTCGTCATCTGCGAGGACATCATCACCACGGGCGGCTCGGCGCTGGAGGCCGCGCGCGTGATTGAGAGCCTAGGCGGCAAGGTCGTGGCGTTTGCCGCGCTTGCTAATCGCGGCTTTTGCAAGGTCGCAAATTTAGCGGGCAGCGTCGCTAAAGCTAGCGCCAAACTACCCGCCGACAAGCCGTTTTTCGCGCTTGGAAACTTTGAGTTTGAGATTTACGAACCCGCAAATTGCCCACTCTGCGCCAACGGAAGCAAGGCGATAAAACCCGGCAGCAGAGGCAACTAAATTTGTTAAATTTCGCGGCTATGTTTGATTTAGCCCCGCAAATTTGGACGGATTTTGCGGGCGTCAATGAACGCAAACCGATCGCAAATCAAATTTGACTCGGCAAGCCGAATTTTGTGGTATCTCGGGCAGTAAATCAAGCGCAAACAGGCCTAGCAAAAACATGAGAGACGAAAATTATCGATTATCGCAAACGGCTGCAAAGCCAAAAACAAACAAAGACGGCAGAACCCATAAAGATTGCGCCGCACCGAGAAAATAAATTAATTCGCCCGCAACCAAAGCCTCGTTTATGAGCTGGGCAAGGTCGGCTGATAAGGCGGCGCAAGCGGCGGGCGCGCGGAAACGAGCCGCAAATTTACTGCACCGAAGCGGCAGCACAAGCAGACGTAAATTTGCCGCAGCAAAAGTAAAAGAGCATAAATTTAGTCGGTAGCGAGCAAATTTGACGCTCAAAAACTCAAAGCACGCGTCCGAAAATAAAAACAAAAGGAGTAAATTTGGCGAAACAAAAAGCGCAACTAGCCAGCATCGGCGCGCGAGTAAAGGCCTTTATCACCGATCTTTTTTTGATAGGGATGCCGATATACTACCTCACGACCTATGTTTTTTTGGACGGCAAAGACGACTTTTTGCACAACCAAACCGCGATATTCGGGGCAAATTTCGCAGTCGCTCTCATCTGCTGCGCCTTTTTTGCGATCAAAGCCCAGACGCCCGGCTACCGCTCGCAAAATATCTACCTCATCGACCTACACAGCGGCCGCAAGCTCGGCTTTGCGCGCGTTTTGCTCCGTTACATCTGCTTTTTGCTCTCAGGCGTTAGCATGGTCGGACTTTGCCTCTGTTTTTTTCGCAAGGACGCACTAAATTTGCACGATCTGCTCACGCACTCGGCCGCCGTCTGCAAAAAAGCGGAGTAGTTTCGCCCGCTTGCGGCAAATTTGAGCCGAATTTCGGCATGACCCGCCCTGCTCCGCTAAAGCTCAAATTTGATCTAGCGTTTTCGCGGTGCGGGTTTTGCAGGCTAGATTCTCATCACGTCCCGCAGTAAATTTGACCCGCTCGCCGCCCCGTCAAATTTAAATCTTTAAACCAAATTTCGTTACAATCGCCCCCAACAAGGAAAAATATGCAAAAAATAATGGGATTTACGAGAACGCGGGAAAACGCGGAGAAAAAAGGCGCGCTGATACCTAGCGACTTCACGCACGCAGCCATCATCGGAGAAACCGGCAGCGGCAAGACGACGGCGATGATATATCCGAATCTGCTTGACCGCATGCAAAAAGGCTACGCGGTGTTTGCCGTGGATTATAAAGGCGGCGAGAGCGCCAAAATCAAGGCTCTAGCGCGCAGAGCGGGCCGTCTAAAAGACGTCGTGAGCGTGGGTGCGAGGCTAGATGCGCCGATAAACCTCATCGCATCGATGAAGCCGCGCGACTTTAAAAACTGCGTGAAAAAGCCGATGGAGTCGAGGGAGAAGTTTTGGGAAGAGTTTGGCTCGAGCATCGCGACGGAGTTTTTTAAAGTGCTAAAGGCGCTTAAAATTTTCGCTAAAAAAATCACGCCGCTAAACGACTGCTACACAGACGCCTTTTACGCCGACGTGTGCACGCTCGCGCGGGATTTTACCTTTGACGTCGCTACGATACTGCGCCTCTCGCAAGACCTAGAAAAGATGCTCGAGTTTAAAGACGCGCTAAATCTAATCTGCGACAATCTCGACTCCTCGACGCTAAATTTCACCCGCGAGACGATAATGATAAACCGCGCGTTTTTAGCGACCGCGGACGAGTTTTTGGACGCGACGAGCCGCTACAAGGACATCGGCGACGAACGCACGAGAGACGATTTTCGCAACTACTCGATGATGATGTCGCCGTTTCTAGGCCTCATGAACGACGACTCGCTAAACGGCGACGGAGACGGCGCTGCGGGCGACGCGAGTATCGCAGGGCTGCTAAATAGCGGCAAGATCGTGATATTTAACGCCGCAAGCTGCGACAAAAGTGCGCTGAGCTTCCTACTAAACAGCTTTCTGCCCGAGCTTTTAAAGCGCGTAACGATGAAGCAAAAAAGGCCTATTAGCCTATTTCTCGACGAGTCGGCGAAGCTGCTAAGCGAGAACACCGAGCTAAACGAAGAGATCCTGCGCGAGTGCGAGGTGGAGCTGGTGCTGGCGTTTCAAAACGAGTTTTTGCTTAAGCGCGCGATCGGCGGCACGGCGTACGAGGCGCTGATGGGCAACCTCACCAACCGCTACTTCATGCGCAACAAAGACGTCGTGAGGCTGGGTGGCAGCGAGGTGGACTGCTCTACGCTGGAGAAATTCGAGTGCGTGCTAGAGGGCGATAAGATCGCGCTGGAGCCTATTTTCATCGACGAGGCGGAGTGCTTGCAAGCAGAGCTGGAGTTTGAGCGCGAGAACCGCTTACACGAGCGACTGCTGGGCAAAATTTACGAAAACCGCGTGATAGAGTTTGACGAAGAGATCGTGGACGACGGCAAAATCTGGGTGCGCGACGTGGATACGGGCGAGCGCGAATGCGTGTTTTTCAGCGACGAGGTGCTGGATATCCGCCCGCAAGATATCTATAAACGCCCGCCAAATACCGGCGGCTACAACATCTTGCTAGAAGACGGCACGGACGACGCACAGATAAGCTTTAGGTAAATTTGACGGCGATCAAGTGAGAGTGCGGGTTAAATTTGACCGAACAAGCAAGCAAATTTGAATGCAAATTTAGGTCAAATTTGAAAGTCGGCGTAAATTTGAACAATATGGGTTAAATTTACCGCCGTTATCCGCATCCAAATTTAACGATTAGGCCGAGAAACCCACTCATCGGCAGTCAAATTTAACAAAACCGCCCGTAAATTTATCTCTCCCAGTTTAGGACCAAATTTAGCCGCCAAACCAAACCCAAAATTAAAAGCGTAAATCTAAAATTTAGATTTTTATCTACGCTTTATATTTTTGCCGTCTTTATTTACGCACATAAAATCCACGGTAGCCCCGCCGTCATAAATCAAAGCTACGCCGTCTGAATGAAATCTATCGTCGCAACCCGCCTCTTTGTCGCCTCGTAGTATCTCGTCCGAAGCGTCGTCAAAAATCTCGTAATAAGCACCACCAAAGCCCTCACTGCGATAATAAATCGTAGTCTTGCGCTCGCCTCCAAACGCCTCGTTGCCCCAAATTCTTACACCTATGACGTTTGCGCTTTTTAGCTTGTTTTTTAGTTCGCCGAAAGTCTGCTCGTCCCAGCCAAGTATCCGCAGAGGCTCCTGCACGCTCGTTCGCTCATCTACGCGGATAAAGCTCGCGGTTTGGTTTTTATCGGCATTCACGGCGCTAAACGTCTCAACCCGTGCCCCGTCCAAGCGCAGGTCAAACCAAACTCCGCGAGGCCTAATCTCGCCCGCAAAATCGCGCAATGCTAAAATCTCGATACGATTTTTTTCGTAGTTTCGCGCCAGCTCCCGTCCATCGTATAAATTTAAGTAGACGGCCGTCGCCGCGATTAGAAAAATAACAATAAAAGACGTTTTACGGCTTATACTCATAAATCCTCGCAAATTCTTTTATTGTTAGTCTAATTTACGGCGTCAAGCACGCTAAATTTAAAATTTAACCCCGTGATTTAGCAGTTTTCTTACGCCTAGATTCGTGTCGATGCCGGTGATTATGGCGTTGTAGATGTACTCTTTGGCTTGTTGGATGGCGCCCTCTAGGCTCTCGCCGCGAGCGAGCAGGCAGGCTAGCGAGCTAGAAAACGTGCAGCCAGCACCTATGATAACCAGCGGGTCGGCTAGCGGCGTCTCAAAGTTTTGCACGCTGCCGTCCTTGCGGTAGAGCGTGTCGATGCTTTTGCCAGCGATGATGTGCTTTTTCACGATCACGTTGCACGGCAAATTCGTAAAATCATCTCCGAAAAGTACGTCTGCTTCGCGCAGGTTCGGCGTCGTGACGGCGGCAAATTTCATTAGTTCTTTTAGCCGCTCGATGGCGCTATCTTTGATGAGTTTATGCCCCATTTTCGAGACGCAGACGGGATCTAGCACCACGGGAGCGGAGTTTTTCTCTAAAAAGCTCTGTACGACGTCCATGATAGGCTCGTTAAAGAGCATGCCGATCTTGACGGCATCAAAGCTAAACTCCGCCGAGAGCATCTCGAGCTGATCGGCGATAAAGGACGGCTCTAGCGAGACGATATTTTTGATCTTGTCCGTATTTTCGGCCGTTAGCGCCGTGACCGCGGTCGCGCTATAGCAGCCAAAGTGCGCGCACGCCTTGATATCGGCTTGCAGTCCCGCGCCGCCGTTGCTGCATGAGCCTGCGATGATGAGGATTTTTTTCATTTTTTACCTTTTTTCGTTTTTAAAGCCGTATTATAAACGACATTGCATTAACAGCGAGTTAAACGCTAAATTTTATAATCTTTTAAAGCCGTTTGCACTACAATTTCTATAAAGATTATCAAAATAAAAAGGAAAAACGAGATGGAAAAGATTGCATTTGCGGATATCGTCTCCGAAACGCTACTTATAAATTTATATTTTAGAAGCAAGGAAAACAAGGAAGTCCGCCCCATACTAAAAGACGAATTTTCAGGCGACGTCGCGAGCAGGATCGATTATGATTTCGCCAAATTTGACCGCTCGACGCTAAGCAGGGTCGGCACGGTGATACGCGCGAGATTTTTTGACGACTGCATACTTAAATTTACGCGCGAGCACCCGGCCGCCGTCATTGTTCAGGTCGGCGCCGGGCTTGATACTAGGCCTCTTAGGCTAGCTCCGCTCTGCCCCGAGGCGACCTTTTACGACCTTGACTTGCCGGACGTCATAGCTCTTCGCGACAAACTCGTGCCAAAAGCGCCACGAAACTACAGCCTACCCTGCTCGATGTTAGAAACCGCATGGATGGACGAGTTAGCCAAAAAACACGCGGGCGCGAAGTTTGTTTTCGTGCTAGAAGGCGTGTCGATGTTTTTTGAAAAGCCGATTTTTCGGGAGTTTTTCTTAAATTTGGCGGCGCGATTTAGCGGGCTGGTGCTGGTCGATCTACTCAACGACTTCGCGACAAAAATGAATACACGCAAACACGACACGCTAAAATTTATGAAAGAGGAGGTAAAAATCAAGATGGGTATCGCGGGCGCGGACGAGGTCGAGGCGTGGGATAAAGAGCGCATAAAGTGCCTGGAAATCGGCACGATGATGAATATGTACAAACACCGCTGGGGGTTAGTTGG
Source organism: Campylobacter showae (assembly GCF_900699785.1). Lineage (NCBI taxonomy): Bacteria > Pseudomonadati > Campylobacterota > Epsilonproteobacteria > Campylobacterales > Campylobacteraceae > Campylobacter > Campylobacter showae. The sequence goes on along the minus strand of NZ_LR535679.1, from coordinate 1,320,112 downwards.
ACGCGTGATGAGCTGGATAAAACCGTTTCGCGAGGCGTGCAGGATGTTTGTTTTCGCTCTGGGTAAGCGCGGGTAAATTTGCTCAAATTTAAGCTAAATTTAGCGGCAAATTTGACTGTTTTGCGTCCTAACCCGCACCTTTATGACGCTAAAACGCTATGCGAGCTCAAATTTGACGCCGCCGCAAAACATGCTAAAGCTCAAATATAAGTTTGCGCTTATTAAATTTTAGCTATAATTCAGGCTTCATAGATGGGTGTCCGAGCGGTTGAAGGAGCACGCCTGGAACGCGTGTAAAGTGCAAGCTTTCGAGGGTTCGAATCCCTTCCCATCTGCCATAATCTTATAAAACTTAACCCGAAATTTTCCGCAAATTTAAAAATCAAGAACAAAAAATGATAAAGATAAAACATATAAACGAAGATGATTACGCGCGGATTTTCGTATTCGGCGATCTGCACGGCTGTCTCGGGCTTTTTAACCTGATGCTCAAAAAGATAAATTTGAGCAAAAAAGATCTGATAATCATCCTAGGCGACAGCTGCGACCGCGGCGAGGATACGATCGGACTTTATAAAAAGTACGCCGAGCTTATTAGAAACGGATACGCGCTGATCCACGTACTGGGAAATCACGAGAAAATGATGATGGACGGGTATTTCGGCGGCGACGCGCTAGATCATCAAATTTGGCTTAGAAACGGCGGCGATAAAACCAAAAGGTCGATCTACAAGCGAAATTTAAACAGCTTCGCGCTCTCGTGGCTCAAGGATTTTATCAGCGATATGCCCCACGTCGTAAGCTCTGGAAAAAGCATATTCGTCCACGCAGCCTTCGACGGCGGCAAAAGCGAAGAGGAACAAGACGAGGACTACGTGCTTTGGAGTATAGAGCCCTTTTGGGAGAGTAATAATACGGGCAAGCGGATATTTCACGGGCACGTCGCAAGCGAAGAAAATAGGATAACCAGACGCGAAAATAACGTCTTTTCTATGGACGTGGGAGCCGTATTTTTTAAAAGGCTAGAGATAATGGAGATAAAAAGCGGCGAGAAATTTGAAGTAGATTTAAGGGAGCAAAAATGATTTATTTTACCTCCGATTTGCATTTCGGACATAGCAATATCATGAAATTTCATCCGTGCTTTAGGCCTTTTTCTAGCGTAGAGGAGATGGACAAGGCGCTCATTCGCCTCTGGAACGAGAAAGTAAATCCCTGCGACACGGTCTATAACATAGGCGATCTAAGCTTTCACAAGGATATGCAGACCAGTATATCCATCTTTAGCAAGCTAAACGGCAAGCACGTCCTAGTACTAGGCAATCACGACGAAGCGATAAAAAAGCATAAAGACGAGCTGCTAGCCATGAAAAAGCAAGACGGCAACGCGCTGTTTGAGGAAATTTGCGAATACAAAGAGATCACCGTGCAGCACGGACAGGATAAATTTCACCTCGTGCTCTTTCACTATCCGATATCCGAGTGGAACGCAGGCCACCACGGCTCTATCCATCTCTACGGCCATATCCACGCAAATATCGCAAGCGTAAAAGGCAAGGCGCTAAACGCCGGCTACGACCTGCACGGCAAGATTTTAAGCTTTGAGGAAATTTATGATTTTGTTAAAGAGCTGCCGCCGTTTGAATATAGCGAACATAGGATGTTTAGCGAAGAAGATAGCGTAGAGAGTAGAAGCGCAAGGATAAAAGAGGTTTTAGAAAAGCTAAATTTTGATCCGTCTTAGTCAAATTTGCGCTTTAAATTTACAAAGCGAATTTGGGCCGCAAACCTCAAATTTGAGCCCAAATTTGGCTGTATTTATAAAAACATCGCAAACAAAAACACGCCCAAAATCATACGGTAGATAACAAACGGTAGCATGCTCGCGCGCGCTATCAGCGCCATAAACAGCCGCACGCACAGATATGCGCTAAGGCCGCTAACCGCCGCACCGATAGCAAGGTCGCTCCAAGCTAGCGCGTCTGGGGTTTTTATCAGTTTCACCGCCTCGAGCCCGCCTGCTAGCACGATCACGGGGATCGAGAGCAAAAACGAGAAATTCGCGCTTGCTTTGTGGCTAAAGCCAAGCATCAGCGCCGCCGTCATCGTCACGCCCGAGCGCGAAACGCCCGGTATCAGCGCAACCGCCTGCGCTAAACCCACGATGAGAGCGAGCTTGATCGTCATTTCGTATTCGGTTTTTAGGCCCGATTTTTTGTCCGCGACATAAAGCGCGATACCGAAAATTATCGTCATCGCCGCGATCACGAGCCCGTTTCTAGCGTACTGCTCGATGGCGTCGTTAAACGCTAGACCAAAAAGCCCCACCGGCACTGTCGCAAAGCCGACCGACCACACGAGCGTGCTATCGCCGACCCTCTCGCGCCGCGCGATAGACGCGAAAAAATCTCGCATAAGCCCCGCAAGTCTGTCTTTAAAATAAAAAAGTATCGCCGCGAGCGTACCTACGTGAACGGCTACGTCAAATGCTAGCCCCTGATCTGCCCAGCCAAGCAGCTTTGGCACCAGCACGAGATGTGCCGAGCTAGAGATCGGTAAAAACTCGCTAATACCCTGAACTAGGGCCAAAACGAGGATATGCGAAAGCTCCATTTTATACCTTGATTATAAAATTTTAGTCGTTTTACGCAAATTTAGCAGCGGATTTGAGATTTTTCGCCGCAATTTTAAAAGTCGTAAAGACGCGATTTTAGCAGAAAAATCATAAAATTTACTCAAATTTTAAGGCAAACGGGCGGGATAAATTTACGTTTTAGCGGAGACGAGCGGTAGTACGATATAAAGATATAAAGAGCGGGAAGCGGCGATAAATGCAAAAAGCCGAGTTGGGCGTGGGCACTACCAGACGCTCTCGCTCCTTGCGGCGCGGAGTAGCATATTTAATCACGCCTTAAATTTTCAATGGACCGCAAATTTACGTGAAATGGCCGTAAATATAGGTCTTAAGAGACTAGCGCTTGCACGAGCGGTTTTTTTGGAGGGGATAAGCGTTTGGTTTTAAATTTGAACGTTTTAGAGAAATTCTGGCAGCAAAATCTCGCAAGCGGCATGTTCGCTTAACCGCCCTAGCTTCCGAATAAATTTACGCTAGACCGCATAAATATTCTTTCACGGCTAGCCTAAAATTTAAAAAATAGCGTACCTCGGATTAATTACTCACTAAAATCCGCCAAAACCTCACCCGTACTTTTAACGTCGGCAAAGATCCCGCTCATCGCCGCCATAAACGCCTTATGCACGAGCACTGCGGGCAAATTTTCGCCGTTAGAGCTCAGATCCTTGGTCGCGCACGCATCGTGAGCCAAAACTACTTTAAGCCCCTTCCCCATCGCACTTCTCACTGTAGTATCGATACACATATGACTCATCGACCCGCAGACCAAAATTCGCTCCGCGCCGAGTCTCTCTAGCCGATCGCTTAGCTCGGTACCTAAAAAGCTATCCGGAGCGTGTTTAACAATGACGGGTTCGTGCGGTAGCGGGGCGACTAGCTCGTAAATCTGCGCGCCATGAGTATTAGGCAAGAAAAACGTCGCTCCCGCGCGGGTCGCAATGTGCTGAACGTGAAAAACAGGCAGACTTTTCCGTCTAAAAAGAGCTAAAATTTTAGCTGCGTTTTTCGCCGCTGCCTCTTGCCCTACGAGTTCGTTTGCGCCGCCCTTGAAATAATCGTTTTGGATATCGATTAAAACTAACGCCGTTTTCATGCGCGTTCGCTCGCAAATTCCGCGATCTTTTCAGGCGTGAAGCCGAAGTACTCAAACAATGCGCCCGCCTTGCCGCTCTCGCCGAAGCTCTTCATCGAGTAAATTTCACCCGCAAATTTATACCACTCCAGCGCGCTTGCGGCTTCGACGGCGATGATTTTAGTTTGCGGATCTAAAATTTTATCCACGTACTCGCGCGGCTGCTCGCAAAGCAGGTCAAAGCACGGCGCGGATACGACGTTCGCGCCGATACCGCGAGCAGCTAAAATTTCAGCCGCCTTGACGCAAAGCTCCACCTCGCTGCCGCTAGCTATTAGCGTGATTTTGGCGTTTTGCGCGCGTTTTAGCAGATACGCGCCGTTTTCTACGCTGCCAAATTCGCCTTTTTCAAGCGGAGCTAGGCCTTGGCGGCTTAGCACGAAGGCGCTTGGAGCGCGTAAATTTAACGCCGCCTTCCAGCAAAGCGCGTTTTCGTTGCCGTCGGCCGGGCGGAAGGTGTAGAAGTTTGGCATCGCGCGAAGCGTGCTAAGCTGCTCGATAGGCTGATGCGTCGGGCCGTCCTCGCCCACGCCGATACTGTCGTGCGTAAAGATAAAAAAGTGCCTAACGCTCATCAGCGAGGCGATACGCGCTGAGGGCTTTAGATAGTCGCTAAATATAAAAAACGTTGCGCTAAACGGCAAGAAAAGCCCGTATCTGGCGATTGCGTTGTTTATCGCGGCCATGGCGTGCTCGCGGATGCCGTAGTGGATGTTGCGTCCGTTAGGGAAGTCGCCCATGCCTTTTAGCTCGGTTTTGTTTGACGGCGCCAGATCCGCGCTACCGCCGATAAAGCCGGGCAGTGCTCGCGCTATCTCGTTCATGATGATGCCGTTGCTATCGCGCGTGGCTAGCTTTTTGCCGCTAAAATCAGGGAAATTTATCTTGCTAAAATCAGGATTTAGCAGCGAATTTAGCAGATTTTTACTCTCATCGCTTAAATTTTGCACTTTTTGATTCCACTGAGCTTCGGCTAGGTCGCCCTTTTCTATCGCGGCGCGGAAGCGAATCAGCACGTCCTCGTCAACGGCAAATTTACGCTCAGGATCAAAGCCTGCCGCGATTTTAGCGGCCTTTATGATCTCCTCGCCAAGCGGCGCGCCGTGGCTGTGGTGGCTACCCTCTAGCTCGCCCGCGCCCTTTGCGATGCGAGTGTTTGCGATGATGAGATACGGGCGCTCCTTCTCGGCGGCTTGCTCGAGCGCAAACTCGATCTGATCGTAGTCGTGGCCGTCGATGCGCGCGACGTCCCAGCCCTGAGCCTCGAACCTCGCCTTCACGTCCTCGCTCCAAGCGATGCTCGTATCGCCCTCGATCGTGATGTTGTTTGAGTCGTAGATCAGCACGAGGTTGTCTAGGTGCAGGTTGCCCGCGACCGCACAGGCCTCGTAGCTGATGCCCTCCTGCAAGTCTCCGTCGCCGCAAAGGCAGTAAATTTTATGATCGATGACGGCATTTTGGGGGTCGTTTAGTAGATTAGCCGCGTATTTTGCCGCCATAGCAAAGCCCACCGCATTTGCCACGCCTTGGCCTAGCGGCCCCGTCGCGACCTCAACGCCTTTAGTGTGGATCTCTGGGTGACCCGGGGTTTTAGAGCCTAGTTGGCGGAAGTTTTTTAGATCATCAAGGCTAAGATCATAGCCGCTAAGATGCAAAAAGCTATACACGAGCGAGCTTGCGTGACCGCCACTAAATACGAGCCTGTCGCGGTTTAGCCAGTTTGGATTTTTAGGATTGTGATTTAGAAATTTAGCCAGCACGACCATGACGTCGGCTAGCCCCATCGGCGCGCCAGGATGCCCGCTGTTTGCCTGCTGCACCATATCCGCGCATAAAAACCTTATCGTATCCGCCATCTTTTTTAGCATTTTTTCTCCTTAGTTTTTATGCGATTATACGCAAATTCGGCTTAAATTTTACGCTTTTAACGCCGCCGTAAAATTTAAAAACTCGGCGAAATTTTCCTTTTTCTCTTTTAGCTCAAAAGGTATCTTATGCTCTTTTTCGCCGATTATTATGGCGTCCTCTTCACCCTCTTTTACCGTTACGGGCGTGCCCCTGATCTCGTCCCACGAGCTAAAAACAGGCTCTTCCATCAGATCTCGGCTAATGAGTCCGCGCTCGTCTAGTATCACGCCGTAAGGCTTACCTAGCCCAAAAAGCGCTCTATCTAAGCTATGAAAAATCGGCGAGCTAGACTTAAAAATGCCAAGCGATTTAGATAATAATTTACTCTCGTCAAGCGGCGTTTTTAGCGCTTCGCCAAGGCCGAGCTCTAAAAGTTTATCGGAAATTTTAGCCTCGTCGCTTTGGACGCCTTCCTCAAAAATAGCGTTTAAAACCGCTTTTAGCGCTCTTTTCATCGCCGCTTTCATCTCGTCCTCGATTTCAAATTCGCATTTTTCCAGCTCTTGCCACGCGAGATTTTCCAGCTCGTTTTGCAGATACTTGTCTAGCCTAAACGCCGCCGCTACCTCATCGGCATTTGTAGCCGACGCGTCAAATTTAACCAAAAGATGCCGCTGCGTGAGCAAAAACCCTATGCTTTTTCGCCCGATCATCTGCGCATGCACGCCGATAAACGCGACCGGCTGGGCGCCGTAAAATTTAGGCGTTTTGCTATAGTCCACGCCCTTTTGCAGCCCTAGGCTTTTATCTAAAATTTGCTCTACCGCCTTTGCGAAAACCTCCTGCGCATCGTCCCAGACCGGGTGTTTAGCGCCCTTGCCGTTTAGAAATAAAACATTTTGCGTATTTTCGTCGAAAGAGAGTAAAATTTCGTCCAAACTTTTCACGTTTTCTCCTAAATTTTATTTAAAAACCATCCTCCGCCGCGCGTCAAATTTAAACGCCAAAGTCCGCTCGCATCCTATCTTTGCCCTTAGGCGTAAAATAGCAAACGACGTAGTAGAGCATTTGATCTTTACGGCCGTATTTGGTTTCGAGGCTTTCGGTAATGCTCGCAAACTCCTGCGGAGACTTGTCCAAAAAGGCGTTTTGCAGCTTCTCTGCGGCGATGTGTCGCGGGCTAAGGAGTAGATACGCCGCACCGCCCTCCTCGTTCTAGCTCGCCGCGCGTAAAATTTCATCGCCCGCGCAAATACCTCTTGCCGTCCCGCTCGCGCAGGCTCAAAAACGTCTCGTCGTCCTCGCTCGCAGCCTCGATAAAAACGTCGGTGCCCAGCAAATAGCAGACCCGCTCAAACTCGCTTTCGTACTCCAGGCCGTCAAATTTGGCCGCGAATGCGTGCACCCGCTCGTCCGCTTCGCAGCCGAACATCATTGCGTCGCTATCTGAAATTTTAACGATATAAGGCTCGTTCATGAGCTTCCTTTAAATTTAGCGCTCAAAGCCGTATTTATCGCCGTTTTTACGCGCCGCATCTTGAAGCATCGCCAGGTGCTTTATATCTTTTTTATTCTTCGGCGCGATCTTAGCAAAGTGCTCCGCCGCCCGCCGCCATAGACACAAGTCAGCGTATATTTGTGACAGCAACCTGTGTTTTTGCTCGCCGTCCTCCAGCGCGCTCGCCTCGTCTGCGAGCTCCCAAAGCGGCGCTACAAAACTTAGCCCATTGCAACTCGTCTTTGTCCGCACATAGCATTCGCTTAGCTTTTTGATATCTTGCATCTTGTTCCTTTTTGTATAAATTTGCTAGCGGCGGCGCTAAATTTGACGCCGTTTTGCGGTTATCGGCGCTAAATTTAGCGTAAATTTGACGGCGAAAAGCCGCAAATTTGAGCGGCGCGGCGCACAGAGTCAAAGGCGCGCATGGTCAAATTTGACCGCCCCAAGCTTAGTCCGCTTAGTCGCACTTGCCGTAAAACCACTCGAGCGTCTCGCTTAACTTAAACTCGTCGCCGTCTAAAAAGTACTGCTTGCTGCTTTTGATCGCGTTTTCGCCCGCGGCTACGTAGTCGCCGATGAATCCGCGATCCATGACGTCGCGCGCCAAGATGTCTGGCTCAAAGACGTTTACCGTCTTTTGCGTTTCGCGCCATTTGCCGCTCTCATCTGGCTCACGAAGCGCTGAGGATACGTTATTTCCCGCTTCGTCGTAGACGTAGACGTACTCGCGCCGTTCGCCGTCCGACGTCTCGCGATTTTTTATCAAGTTACCGCGCGCGTCGTAGCTAAGCTCGTTTTCAAACACTATCTCCCAGCGCTGCGACTCCCCCTGCCAAAACGACGATGCGGAGTATTTTTGCCGACCTTGCTCGGTCTCCTCGCGCACGTTTTTATAGCAACCGTTCCACTCGCTCTTTGCGGCGTCCCAGCGACATCTAAGATCGGTAAAACGCCTAAATTCGGGCTCTATTTTTTGCACCGTCCTCTCCTGCGGCTGCCACGCGTCCTTGCTCCACGTAAAATTTATCTCGGTGCGCGTTCCGTCTGCGGCCGTAAAGGCCGCGTGCTTTGTCTGCGGCACCCATTTGCCGCGCCATTTATAACCCTCGGAGCTCGCGTAAACGTCGCCGTTATAGCGGTATATAGATTTTTCGTACGGAGTCCATTTTTTAGCTTTGGCGCTCCACTCAAAGGTCGCTATAAGCGCGGTTTTGTGGTTTTCGTCATAAAGTCTTTTGGTTAGATAATTTGGCGTCCATTTGCCGTTTTTTAGGGTGAAATTTTGAGAGATTTCCGTCGCACCCGTTCGCTTTTCGACGGTTTTTTGACCTTGATTTAGCTTGCCGTTTTGACCGCGGGTATCAATAAAAACAAACGCGCCGTCCTTTGTCCTCTCTGTTTTTGAAAACCCTGCTTTGCGCCATTTGCCGGCTCTAAAGTCCCAATCATACTCGGTGCTGCCTATCTCGCGCTCGCCTCTTTCGTCAAATTTGACAATACTTTTCGTCCTGCGCCTGCCGTCGTCATTGATTTCGTCGTAGATTTTTTCTAGCACGCGAGTCTTCGCGTCGTAAATTTGACTCGATTCGTACTCGTAGCGCGGCACGGCGCCGTCCTGCGTTTTATAGCTCGTCTTTTTTAGGCAAATTTCGCCCGCCGCAGATAACGGCACCGTCCAAATCGTCGCAAAAATCGCTATCGTCCAAAAACGCCTCATAGCCGCTCCTTTTAAATTTGACTGCGACCGATGCGTCAAATTTGACGCGAAAGCAAAATTTGACGAGCTAAATTGACGCTCGGGCGCTCGTTAAATTTGACCAAATCCAAAGCGCCAAATTTACCGCAGTTGGGCCGCTCGCGGTCGCTAACAAAATATCATTTGACTCTTTTATACTTCCACGTCTGCTCTGAGGCGAGTTTAAATTTACCGTCCGCCGCGACGAACTGTTTAAAGCTCTTTACCGCGTATCTGCTAGGCATCTCAAAGGACATCAGCGAGCCGCCGTGTCCGACGTCGTCGGCTAATATGCGCGGATCAAAGGTCGTCTCCAGGCGCTTATTTTGCACCCATCTTTTGCCGTTTTCGTCGCTAACTAGCTCGTAGATATCCACGCTCACGTTATCGCCGCGCTCGTTGTATCCGTAGACGAACTTCTCACTGCCGTCCATCGTGTCGTATCGCTGCGTTAGCAGACGTTCGCCGCTCTTGTCATAGATGCTGCGGTTGGAGTACTCCTGCGTCCACTCTTTGCGCTCTTTATCCCACAAAAACGCCGCCGTCTCGAAGCCCGCGCCCTCTACGACCGAGACGCTTTTGCTGTTGTTTTCCCATGCGTTTTGCTCGGCGTTCCAGATGAGATTTATCGTCACGTCTTTGCCGCTAGAGGCGTCGTAGTCGTGCTTTGACATCTCGTCATAGCGCCACGCGCCGCCTTCAAATACGCTTCTTACCTGCTCGTATTTGCCCTTCACGTCGCCTGCAACCATGCCTCTTTCGCGGTTTTGCCATGCGCCGTTTTCGTAGTCCCAGCTCTCATAGCCGCGTGTCTGACCGTCCGCGCCGTAGAGTAGCTGCGTTTTTGATTTAGGCTGCCATCTTTTGCCGTCCCAGACGCTAAGCACGATGAGTTCGTTCTCGCCGTATGCGTTCTCGACGGTTTTGGTTAGCGCGGTTTTTCGCCATTTGCCTTTTACTAGCTCGTATCTGATCTCCTCGCTAGAGTTTTTTAGGTACTTTATGATGGTTTTGCTAGCATTTTCCGGCATACCGCGGATAAACGAGCTAGACTCCTGCGTGAGGACGCCTTTTTTATAATCGGCTTTGTATTCGGTCACTTTGATCCATTTTTTCGCGGTAAAATCATAGCTAAAGGCTTCATATTTCGTCATCTTGCCGTCTTTGTTATAGTAGCTGATCTCTTTGTGTTTGCCCTTTAGCCCGTCTGCGAGCTCGGAGCTGCTAACTAGCTCTAGGCGGCGAGCCTTGGCGTCGTAGCTTTGTTTGGTCTCGTAGCTAGAAGTCGGCTCCTCAAAAGTCTTTTGTGCGGTGCTAGCTAGCATGTAGTCGTACTCTTTGGCAAACGCTGCCGCACACAAAAGCGCAAGCGATAAGGCTAATTTTTTCATTATCTCTCCTTTTGATAAATTTAAAAGATTATAGCATAAAAAGGACGCCGAATTTTGCCGATTTTGCGGCGGGATCGGCACGGTTTGCGCGATAGTTTATTTATAACGCGAAGATAGCGTTTTGTAGTTAAATATAAATTTGCCGTCAAATTTAGCAACTTAAATTTGACCGTCATAAACGCAAATTTAAGCGGAATTTACCGCAAATGCTTGTCGATGAGACCCGTCACGATAGCGCGGATGCCCGCATGCACGCTGCCTAGCTCGCGCTCTATCTTTGCGATGAGTTCGTTTTTGGCCTGCACTGCGCCCTCTACGCCAAGAAGGTTGGTAAAGGAGTTTTTCGCGCCGTCGTTATGCGTCGGTTTGCCAGCCGTTTCGGCGCTTTGCGTCGCGTCGATGATGTCGTCTGCGATCTGAAACGCCAGCCCCAGATCAAGCCCGATGTCGTAGATACGCGCAGCCTCCGCCTCGTCTAGCCCCGCCACGACGCAGCCTGCTTGCAAGCTCGCCGCGATGAGGCGCGCGGTCTTGTGGATATGCAGAAATTTTAGCTCTTCAAGCCCTAGTTTTTGATTCTCGAAATAGCAATCCACCGCCTGCCCAAGCGCCATGCCGTAGATGCCCGCGTTGCGGCTTAGGATCTCGACGCATTTTATGCGCGCGTCCGCGTCCAGCGGAGCTTTTGCTATCTGATAAAAGGCGTGGGTGTTTAGCGCGTCGCCCGCTAAAATCGCCGTCACTTCGTCAAATTTGACGTGCAAGCTAGGCTGTCCGCGGCGCAGATCCGAGTCGTCCATCGCGGGCAAATCGTCGTGGATAAGCGAGTAGCTGTGCATCGTCTCAAAAGCTAGCGCGACGTGAAACGCCGCCTCTTTGCGCTCGGGACGCACCGCGGCTACGACACCTGCGACCAGCATCGCGCGAAAGTGCTTGCCGCCCGATTTTAGCGTGTATGAAAGCGCCTCGTCAAAGCACGGATGAAAGCTAGGGTTGCTTGGCAAATGTGCGCTCAAAAACGCCTTAAACTCGGCCAAAAGCGCGTCCTGATCGGCGGCGCTCGGCGCTGTTTGCCGTAAATTTGAGCCGGAAGTAAACGATGAGCTCTTGGCCGCGTTTAGCGAGATCAAATTTGCCAGGTTTTTCGGGCTTTGAGCCGGGTTTTCGGAGTTTACTTTAGATTTGGCCGCGTTTAAAATTTGAGGCTGATTTTGAGACGAGCTCGCACGCGAACTCTGCGCCGAATTTTGCACTTTGGATATCGCCCGCGACTCGCTCAAATTTAACCCTCTCGCCGTGTTTTGAACGCAAATTTGACCGTTACCCGTAGGTTTTAATTTCATCGCTAAATTTTTTTGATCTTGCATCTATTCTCCGTTTTATTTTGTCGGCTCCAAGCATAGGCTAAATTTGACGCTTCGTTTACCCGCCAAAAACGTCAAATTTACCGCCCGAACCTACCGCGCGTTGTAAAAAAAGTCAAAGCCGTTGCGTCTAAAGAGCAAATTTTGACCGCCGCCTTTAGCGAGCAGGCCCAGCGCTTCTTTACGGCTTGAGACCGTTTTTTGCCCAACTTGTATCAGCTTGTCGCCGACTCTGACGCCGAATTTCGCCGCGCCCGAGCTTGCGTCGACGCTTTTTACCGTTAGTTTCTCGTCAAATGTCATGCCGTAGAGCTTTTGCACGCTCGTGGCATCGCTGCTTTGCGGTATGGACTGAGGTTTTGCGTCGCTAGAGGCGGCCTTTTTATCCGTTTTCGTCGGCGCTTTTTGTTCTTTTTGGGCCGCGTCGTCCGAAACCGCCATGCCAAATCTCAAAACCTCGTCGCCGCGCTTGATCTCAAATTTGAGCCGCTCGCCCTTTTTAGCGAACAAAATCCTCTCGTTTAGCTCGCGCAAGCTCTCAAATTTCTCGCCGTTTACGCTCAAAATTTCGTCCCCTACCATCAGCGCCGCGCCGCGTCCGAGCGGATCGACGCTTTTTACGTAGAGTTTGCCGTCTCGCTCCTCAAAAACTGCGCCCACGTCGCCGTAGTACACGTCCTTATACGCCGCAAAGTGCCTTAGATATCGGCTAGGGACGAACTTATCCCCGCCCACGGCGATACCGCGCAGCTTGCAGCATGGATTTAGCACGGCGCCCGTGCCGTTTACGTCAAACGTGAGCACGTCCAGTTCGCCTAGCGCCTGCGCCTGCGCCTTTACGTGGCCATAGACGGTCGCGTTTAGATCGTGCGTGACGCTGACCCAGTCGCTTTTTTTCGCCGCGTTATCATCGGCCATCTTTATAGGCTCGAGTTTGGCGTCCGAAGCGACCAGATAGAGGCCCAGATACGGGTCAAATTTGACGTAGTTTTTCACGGGGATTTCGCCTTTAGGAACGGCTATTAAATTTGGCGTGATCGCGATTCCGCCGCTACCTGCGACGTTTACTATGGCGGGAAGATTTTTCTCAAAACAAGCGTTAAAATCATCCTGCGTCGGGCGCGGCGCGGCTCTAAGCGACGCGGCAAGAGCACAAATCATAAAAACCGCAAAAACCAGAGAGTAAATTTTGCGGGCTAAATTTGAGCTCAAATTTGCGCTTAAATTTACCACCGTATCGCCCCGCACGCCGCTAAAATTTAACCGTGCGAGCCCCAAAACCGCGTCCAAACGACGCGAGAAAGCTGCGCGTTTCATTGCCCTAGTCCCATGCCGGCAAACCCGCCCAGCATCCTTGACGCGGCGTTTTTGCGGTCGTCCTCGATCATCTTTAGCACGTCGTTTACGGCGCTGATGAGTAAAATCTGCAAGCTCTCCTTGTCCTCCAGCAAGCTGTCGTCGATGCTGATATCGAGCACCTCGCCCTTGCCGTTTGCCCTGACGCTAATGAGCCCGCCGCCGCTTTTTACGCTAAATTCGCGTTTTTGGCTCTCCTGCTCGATTTCTTGCGCCTTTTTTTGCGCCTCCTCGAGCATCTGTCCCATTTTTGAAAAATCGATCCCCTCAAACATAAACATCCTTTCAAATTTCGCGTTATTTTAGCCAATTTAAGCTAAATTTACTTTTTTAAGCTCTGCAATGCAAGTTTCGTTCCCGCCTTTAAAACTCGCGGCGGATACGAGCACGGATGAGTAAATTTAAGCCCGAAAAGCCGTCAAATTTGAGGATAAAGTTTTATTTTAAATAGCCTGCGCGCATTTTGATCTATTTTAGTTTAACACATACGTGCTTGCGGGGTTTTTGGCGCTGATTTTTGCAAATTTAAGAAATTTGCCCGAGATAATAGGCGAAGTAAAGCGGAACTGAAAGAGTATTTAAGGTAGTGCTAGCTAAATTTGAAGTCTTTTGACGAGTTAAAAAGCAATAAAATAAGCCAAATCAAGACCGCGCAAACGAACGCGCGTCAGATATCTTTGAGCTCCGCCGCGACCGATTTTTCCAGATTTTTCGCCTTGCCTAGGATCGTTATCGCCTTTTGCCTGCACTTGTTCACGCATCTGTAGCAAAGCGTGCAGCGCTCGCCAAATCTCGCCTTGCCGTGCGTGATTTTTATATTTTGCATCGGACAGGATCTCGCGCACTCGCCGCACCCGTTGCAGCGCGCCGGATCAAGGCTCGGTTTGCGCCTAGCGAACGGCGTTTTGTCCCAAATTTTCATCCATAACCGCTGTCCCAAAAGCCCCGCGATACGGCATAGCATGCCTAGCCCCTCTTGCGGCGGTTTACCCGCGGCAAATGCCTCCGAGGCGTGCTCTAGCTTGGCGTTTGCCTCTTTGATCAGGCGCTCGTTTTTCTGCGCCGAATAGCTAAAAATCGCCACGTCGAGGATAAACGCGGGCATTCTAATATGCGCGCCACCCGTTATCTTCGCGCCCGCCCACCTTAATATCCTAGCCGCGCAGCCCGCTCCGTCGCCGCTAAAAATCTCCATCGTAGCGATGATAAAGACGTTTTTGCCGCGGAAATTCGCGCTGTTTTCGCAAATAAACTCGCGCACGATCTGCGGCAGGTCGCTAAAGTAAACTGGATAGGCGAGGATGATGTCGTCGTGAGATTTTAACAGCTCAGCACAGGCCTCATCCTCGATCGAAACCGCAGGGATATCGCCGCCCAGACGCTCTATAAATCTCTTTACGCAATGCTTCGTGTTGCCAGTGGAGCTAAAATAAATCGCTATCATTTTGCGAATCCTTTTAAATTCAGGCGCAAAATTTTGTCCATTTTCGCCAAATTTTACCGCCCGCGGCAAATTTAACGCCAAACGGCGGCAAATTTAAATAAATTAATATTTGGCGCGTTCGCCTTCGTCCGTTTGCAAATGATCGTCGCGCCGCACTAGCCAAAATTTTACCGCAAATTTGACTCAGCGACATAAAACGTAAATTTAAACGCTCCGCCGCAAAAACGGCAAATTTGGGCGTAAATTATTTTACGATCTCGTTTTGCTCGTTTACCTGCACGATTTTTGGTTCGAAATCTCTTGCTTTTTTGGCGTTAAGAAGCGCGTAGGCCACTATAATGACGACGTCGCCGACGCAGACTTTGCGCGCGGCCGCGCCGTTTAGGCAGATCTCGCCCTTTTTGTCGCCGCGGATCACGTAGGTAGCGAAGCGCTCGCCGTTATTGACGTTTAGGATCTCGACTTTTTGGTACTCGCAAAGCCCCGCAGCCTCGATGAGCTCAGGTCCGATCGTGACCGAGCCCACGTAGTTTAGGTTGGCGTCCGTCACGCGCGCGCGGTGGATTTTGCTTGATAAAATTTCGATTTTCATCGGCAGTCCTTTGTGTTTTTTGGGAAAATTATACTATAAATTTAGCCGCAAAAAGCAACTCTATATAGCCGCGGCGATTCGTTCTTGCTTGCTTGCTGCGATAAAATTCGGAGTTAAATTTGTGATTAAATTTGATTTTAGAGGCATTTGCGCGAGCGATAAAAACTGCGATAAATTTGACGCCGCTCGGCAGTAAAATAGAAATTTAGACGCAAACAAAGGTAAATTTTACTCGAATTTACCCTTATTTCGTCGCCGTTTTGTCCGTAAATTTAGGCGCGTCCGTCCAAAAGTTCGCGCACGACCTCTTTGTCGCTAAACGGATATTTTACGCCCTTGATCTCCTGATAGGTTTCGTCGCCCTTGCCTAAAATCACCAAAATTTCATCCTGTGCGAGGCTTTCAAGCGCGTATTTTATCGCCTCTTTGCGGTTTGCGATGCATTTTACGCTCTCGTTCATCTCTAGGCTGCCGCAGATCTCATCGATGATGCTTTCTGGCTCTTCGCTTCGGGGATTGTCGCTGGTGACGACGAGTCTGTGCGCGTATTTTTGTGCTATTGCGCCCATTTTAGGGCGTTTGGTGCGATCCCTATCGCCTCCGGCGCCAAAAACCGCGACGATTTTACGATGGCGCAATGCATTTAGCACCTTTTCGATGCCGTCTGGAGTGTGTGCGAAATCCACAATCACGAGCGGTTCGCGACTCACGACCTCCATGCGCCCCTCGACGCCGTCAAATTCCGCCGCGGCGCGCGCGATCTGCTCTAGCGGTCTATCCGTCAGCGTCGCGACGCAAGAGACGGCTGCTATGAGGTTGTAGAGGTTAAATTCGCCGTGCAAATTTGAGCTTAGCGCCATTTGGCCGCGCGGGGTTTTTAGCGTCCCGCGTATGCCGCCTTCTAGCGAATACTCGACAGGCGCAAAGTCCGCGTCAGCGTGAAGAGCATATGTTAGGGCATTTGCTGGGTTAAATTTGATCCCGCCGCGGTCGTCTATGTTTATGAGCTTTGGCGCGTCGTCTGCGAAAAACTCGCTCTTTACGCGTGCGTACTCTTCAAACGTGCCGTGGTAATCGAGGTGGTCCTGGGTCAAATTCGTAAAAATTTTCATCGCAAAGGATAGGCTCTCGATGCGTTTTTGAGCGATGGCGTGCGAGCTAGCCTCCATCACGAAGTACTCGCAGCCGCGTTCGCTAGCGGCCTTTAGGTAGTTAAGCGTGCGTAAAATTTCGCTCGTCGTTAGCGCCTTGTCGTCGATGCGTTCATTGTTTATAAAAGCGCCGCGAGTACCGCACAGGCCGCATTTGTAGCCTAAATTTAACAGCGTAGCGCAGATAACCGCCGCGGTCGTGGTCTTGCCGTTCGTACCCGTAATGCCGATGATCTTGATGTTCGCGTCGATGCCCAGCAACCGCTTACACTCGGCCAAATTTATGATTTTTGCGCCCTTTGCCAGGGCATCGGCTTCAAATTTGGCGTTCGTCGCCGTTTTTACGAAATAGCAACCCGCTTCGCATTCGTTCGAGTTGTCGGTGACAAAGTCCTCTTTAACGTAAATTTTCACTTTCGGCCTTTTCGTTGATTTCGCGAGCCAGCGCGCTTAGCCGTTCGTCGCCGGCAAACATCACGGCCGCGGTCTCGATGTAGTTTAGCCCCATTTCGATGAAGTCGTTTTTGATAAGATTTTGCAAAAACTCGAGAAAATCGTCGCGGTTGTCGATCATCACGCGCGTGGAAAACATGATGTCCTCAAAGGTGCTTTTAAACCCGCCGCGCCTAACCGCATCCATAAAATCGGCGTAGCTGATGGCGTTTTGCTCCTCAAGGCTCTCATCGTCGCTAAATTTTGCCTCAAGCGCGCCCAAAATTTCCTCTAGCTCGTCCGGACTCATGCCGAGCTTATCTTTTAGCTTAAATATCTCAAAAAGCGTCATCGCCTCGTCGCGGCGAGTCTTGGCAAGCGAGCAAAGCATGATGAGAAAAAGCAGCTTTTTGTCCGGTTTTTTGTCGTAGGCGAGTGAAAAATAGCTCGCGGCGGCGTTAAATTCGCCCTTATTAAATGCTTTTAGGCCCATCTTTTTATAATCAATCAAATTTAACTTCCTCGCCGATAGGGATGTTTACGACCTCTAGCTCGGGGTGGATATCCATGCGGAGCTGGCGCTCGATGCCGTATTTTAGCGTGGTCGAGCTAGCTGCGCAACCGTGGCAGTGGCCGGTTAGACGGACGTAAATTTTGCCATTTTTGATGCCTAATAGCTCCATGCCTCCGCCGTCGTTTTCAAGCATAGGCAAAACCTTTTGCAGGCTGGCTTTTACGGGCTTTAAAAGCTCTTCATCGGTAAATGGGATCATTTTTAACCTTTTAAATTTTTGAGATATTATAGCAGATAAAATTTTAAATACGCTATGAGTTTGGCGTTTTGGCCGCTATTTTTGACTTGGATAAATTTGGAGTTTTAAGCGATTCTACATGCAAATGGGTCAAATTTAAAAGATGCTAGCAGCAGTTGAGAGCGAAAACGGCGATAAAAAAAGGATACAGCGCGCAATATAAAGCTCAAAATAGTTAGGCGCGGTTTTTGTATATTCTCAAATTACTTTCAGATGCTACAAATTCGGCATATTGTGCTTGCCATGCGATCAAAATCTTTTAGAAGGCAAATTTATGCGTAGAATTGCATAAAATTTAGAATAAAAGTCGCTACAAATTTTAGCATCTTCCACCCGTATTCAAAATTGCAAACAATGCAGCAGGCGAGCAAATAAATTTAATTGAGATAAAAAGCTAGAGTGGATTTTGAGATAATTGAAGGCAGATAAATTTAAAAAGAAAAAGAGAGCCGAAGCTCTCTAAAAATTATTCTTTGATTAGCTCTATATAAGCCATCTCGGCAGCATCGCCTCGGCGAACGCGAGTCTTAACGATGCGCGTATATCCGCCGTTCTTGCCTACGAATTTTGGAGCAAGTTCAGTTACTAGCTTGTTCGTAGTTTCTTTATCCTGCAAGCTAGCAAAAACCGCTCTGTGAGCGTTGCTGTCGCCTTTTCTCGCTCTAGTGATTAGCTTTTCGATATAGCTTCTTAACTCTTTTGCCTTAGGCAAGGTCGTCTCTATCTTTTCGCTTTTGATGATAGCGATAGCTAAGTTTTTAAGTAGAGCCGAGCGGTGAGCCGACGTCCTACCTAGTTTTCTGTATCCGTGACCGTGTCTCATTTATGTTCCTTTTACTCTTTTGCACTCATTTGTGATTTTAGATCGGCGATTTTTTTCTTGAGTTGCTCTTTGCCGCCGCCTAGGTCGCCGCCGACCGGATATCCGATCTCTTGCATAACGGCTTTAATCTCTTCGAGAGATTTTTTACCTAAATTTTTAAGCTCTTTTAGCTCGTTTTCATCCATCAAAGCAAGCTCGCCGATAAATCTAATCTCGGCTTTATCAAGGCAGTTAAAGCTTCTGGCGCTCAAATTTAACTCTTCTACGCTTTGAAGTAGTTTCGCATGCTCGCTGCCAGAAGTTTGAGAGTTTAGACCTGCCGAAACGTCGATATTTAAAACGCCTTTAAACACCGACATCTGTTGATACATCGCCTCGATCGCATGTTTAAACGCTTCGATCGCGCCCACTTGTCCGTCCGTCGTAACCGTGAAAATAATCTTCTCATAGTCGGGATTGTCCTCGACTAGAACGTTTACTAGCTCGTAAACGGCTTTTTTAACAGGCGTAAAGAACGCGTCAAGGGCTATGTAACCCTCTTCGGTATTATCTCTTATCTCTTCGCTTGGGACGTATCCGATACCTTTTTGGATGATTACGGAAAATTTAAGCTCCGCGTCCTCGTTTATGGTCGCAAGATAGGCGTCCGGATTTACGATATCTACGACATCGCTTTTTAGATCGCCGGCTTTTATCTCTTTTGGACCTTTAAACGAATACTCGACCACCTCGCGCTCAGACTCGTTTTTTAGCTTAAAGCGGATGTTTTTTAAATTTATAATAAACTGCGCTACGTCCTCGAGCATGCCTCTCATCGAATCAAATTCGTGAGATACGCCCTCTATCTTGACGCCCGTAGCTGCAAATCCAACCGTACTGCTATATAAAAGTCGTCTTAGCGGATGAGCCAAAGTGACCGCATAGCCCGTCTCAAACGGATACGCGGTTATTCTGGCGACATTCTCGCTTATACTCTCTACTGAAATTTCGGTAGGCATATAAGCTGATGTGGTAATTTTTCTCATCGTTATACCCCTTATTATTTCGAATAAAGCTCTACTATGAATCTTTCCTCGACAGGAATGACGACTTCTTCCCTTTCCGGAGTTCTTGTGAAAATTCCGAATTTTTTATCTTTTTCGACGTCGACCCAAGCTACGATGCCAGTTTGCGCCGTAAGATCGATCGCGCGAACGATTTGCGGATTGTTTTTAGATTTTTCGATAACCTCTACTTTAGCGCCCGCTTGGACTCTATAAGAAGGAATATCTACTCTCTTACCGTTTACTAAAATATGTCCGTGAGTAACTAGCTGACGAGCAAAGCGGCGAGTCGTAGCAAAGCCCATTCTGTAAACTACGTTATCTAATCTTTGCTCTAAAAGCTGTACCAAAAGCGCACCGGTATTTCCCTCGCGGCGAGCGGCCTCTTGGAATAAGCGGCGGAATTGCTTCTCGCTAATGCCGTACATAAATTTAGCTTTTTGTTTTTCGCGAAGCTGCAAGCCGTATTCGCTTATCTTGCTTCTTCTTTGTCCGTGTTGTCCCGGAGCGTAAGGTCTTTTATCAAGCGCGCTCTTACCTGCCAAGCGACGCTCGCCCTTTAGCGCCAAACTAACGCCGAGTCTTCTTTCTAATTTTTCAACGGGTCCTCTATATCTAGCCATAATAATTCTCCTAAATTTCTAATTATACGCGGCGGCGTTTCGGCGGTCTGCAACCATTATGCGGAAGCGGGGTTATATCTTTTAAAAATGTTACTTTTATGCCCTCTACCGCGCCTACGCTCTTGACTGCGGTCTCTCTACCGCTGCCAGGACCTTGTACTTTGATGCCTACTTCTTTTATACCGTGCTCTTTTGCTTTTGTTAGAGCGTCTTCTACAGCTTGTTGGGCCGCATAAGGAGTTGATTTTTTACTTCCTTTAAAACCTAGTCCGCCAGCACTGCTCCAAGCGATAGCATTTCCCATCTCATCGGTAACCGTTACCATAGTGTTGTTAAAAGTCGCGCTTATATAAACGATACCTTTAGCAATACTTTTTCTTACAATTTTCTTTTTAACTACTTTTCTTTTTGCCATCGCTTATCCTTATTTAGTCGCAGCGCCGACTGTTTTGCGCTTGCCTTTTCTAGTTCTAGCGTTTGTTTTAGTCTTTTGACCGCGCACCGGAAGACCTTTTCTGTGTCTTAGACCGCGGTAGCTTCCTAAGTCCATAAGAGCCTTGATGTCCATAGCGACGCTTTTTCTAAGGTCGCCTTCCACTATGTGATGCTCTTGGATCTCTTTGCGGATAGCCGCAGCTTCGTCTTCGGTTAGATCGTTTACTCTTTTATCATAAGAAATTTTGGTAGCGTCTAAAATTTGACGAGATTTGTAAAGACCGATACCGTAAATATAGGTCAAACCGTATTCGATTCTCTTTTTCTTTGGTAAATCCACACCTGCGATACGTGCCATGCTTTATCCTTGTCTTTGTTTATGTTTTGGATTTTCGCAGATTATGCGAACTACGCCTTGGCGCTTGACAATTTTGCACTTGTCACACATCTTCTTTACAGAAGGACGAACTTTCATTCTAGTCTCCTAAAAATTTATTCCACTTTTAGGCTGCATCAGGTTTAACGAAATTTTAAACCAACTATTTTCAAAACAAGTGGTGGGCTTTGAAAACAATTCTTCATACAGCAATTTGTCGCAAAGGGCTGAGTATATCTAAATTTAGCTTTTAATTTACTTATGGCGGTAAATTATCCTACCCTTATCCAGACTGTAAGGCGTTAACTCCACCTTTACGCGGTCTCCAGGCATTATCTTAATATAATGCATCCTCATCTTGCCCGCAATGTGACATAAAATCACGTGTTTGTTGTCGAGCTCAACTTTAAACGTCGCGTTTGGCAGCGCCTCGATGACGTTGCCGTCGATCTCTATGACGTCGTCTTTAGCCACTTAACTCCTTTTTGTTAAATTTGCTTTCGCCGTTTGACGGAAGTTTGAAATTAAAATTTTAACTCACCACAAATTAAAATTTTAAAATTTACAAGTCGCACAAACAACTTGTAAATTTTAAAATTTTACGCTAGGCTTAAAATCTCCGCACGTCCGTTCACAACTGCCATGCAGTGCTCGTAGTGGCTGGTTCTTAGTCCGTCTTTGCTGGTTACTTTCCATTTGTCGGGACCGATCACCGGAGTGCCGTCTTTTTGACAAATCATCGGCTCCACGCAAAATACCATTCCGTTTTTAATTTTTGGTCCAGATTTTGGACTGCCGCCTTCTAAATAATTTAAAATTTGCGGATCTTCGTGCGGGCGCCTACCGATGCCGTGACCGCAAAATCCAGTTAATGGAACGAATCCGCGAGCTCTTATAAATTTCTCGATTTCAAAACTAAGCTCTTTAAAGTGCATTCCTGCTTTTACGGTGTCTATCGCAAAATATAACGCGTCTTTGGCGCAAGCGATCAGTTTTTCGTCCTCACGCGAAATTTGACCAACACCCCAAGTCCTAGCCGAGTCGCCAAAATATCCGCTCAAATTTGAGCCGATATCGACGCTTACAATGTCGCCTTCTTGCAGTTTGTATTCGTTTGGGATGCCGTGGATGACTACTTCGTTTACGCTGATGCAAGCGGCGTTTGGAAAGCCGTAAAGCCCCTTAAACGCTGGCTTTGCACCTGCAGACCTTATCATATCCTCGCAAATTTTATCTATTTCGAGCAGTGAAATACCAGGCTTGATCACGCTTTCTACGTAGTCGAGGGTTTGAGCGACGATTTTATTCGCCGCTCGCATTTTCTCTATGTCGTTTGGCTGCATAATGGTTATAGCCATTACAAGCCTACCGCGCTTAGAGTTTGATATTTGTTCATATAAATTTGAGCTTCTATCCTTCGCATCGTATCAAGCGCAACAGAAACTACGATCAGCACCGACGTACCGCCGAAATAAAACGGAACGCCCATAATTTTAACGAGTACCCAAGGAAGCGTCGAGATAAGTCCGAGGTAAATCGCGCCGCTAAATGTTAGCCTAGATGCTACCTCGTTTAGATAGCCTGCCGTACCCTCGCCCGGTCTAATGCCCGGGATAAATCCGCCCTGTCTTTTTAAATTTTCGCTGATATCTTTTGCGTTAAACGCGATCGAAGCGTAAAAATATGCAAAAAATACGACCAGCAAGAACGTTAAAAAGTTGAAAAAATAGCTATTTGGATTTAAAAAATCGTGAATAGCTTGGATGTAAGGATTTGTGCTGGCCTGCAAAATGGTGCTTGGGAACATCAAAATCGCACTGGCGAAAATCGGAGGAATAACGCCGCTTAAATTTACCTTGATAGGTATATAGTTCATGATGCGTTTATTTTGATTTTCCATCACTACCTTACGCGAATAGCTCACCGGCACGCGTCTCTCGCCCATTTCGACGTAGATAACTATGCCTACCGTGACCAAGATAACAAGCAAAATTACGATAACTACAAGGAAGTTCATCTCGCCCGTATTTACCAAATTTACCGTTCCGCCGATAGCTGAAGGTATGCCGCTAACGATACCCGCGAAGATAATAAGACTGATACCGTTGCCGATACCGCGCTGAGTGATCTGCTCGCCTATCCACATCAAAAGCATAGTTCCAGTTAACATCGAAGCTGCCGCAATCGCGATAAATAAATTCATATCTATCATTATCGCGTCCTCTCCGCCTCTACCGTGAAGGCTCTGAAGCCCCATACTAACGCCGACTGCTTGAACAAGCGTGATACCGATAGTGGCATAGCGGATGATCTGCATATATTTTTGCATGCCGTCGCGGTCTTTTTTCATCTTGCCCAAATTCGGGAAAGTAGCCGCTAAAAGCTCCATAATAATCGATGCCGTGATGTATGGCATAATGCCTAGAGAGATGATACTAAGGCGCTCTGCAGCCTTACCACTGAACATATTAAATAGTCCCAGCGCATTTGCTGAATTCGAATCGAAAAACTCTTTAATAACATTGACGTTTACGCCAGGAACCGGCACATATGCCAGTATCCTGTAAGCAAATAGAAATGCCAACGTGATTAAAATCTTGTTGGTCAATGTCTTATTCATTACGCACGTCCGCTAACGGTTACGTTCTCGTCTTTGATTTTCGAAGCCAAATCTTTCGCGCTCACTCCGATCAATTTGATTTTCTTGACGCTGCTTGAAATTTTGTGTACGGTGGCGATAGTAGCGATAGTGATCTCGCTTAGCTCTTTTACCGCAACGATTTTTTCTACGTTGATTACGTAAGGTTTCTCAAATTTAGAAGTGAAGCCTACCTTTGGAAGGCGTCTTTGAAGCGGTTGCTGACCGCCCTCGAAGCCTCTTTTCTCGTTGTAGCCTTTTCTAGCTCTTTGACCTTTGTGTCCTTTGCCCGCGGTTTTACCTTGACCGCTACCTTGACCGCGACCTAGTCTTTTGGTTTGCCTAGTCGAGCCCTCGGCAGGTTTTAAATTTTCTAGTCCCATATCTTCTCCTTAGCCTTTAAGCATGCTTAGCGCTTTTAAAGTAGCGCGAACGACGTTTGCCGAGTTGTTTGAGCCAAGCGATTTTGTTAGGATATCCTTGATGCCCGCAAGCTCTAGAATAGGACGAGCGCTACCGCCCGCGATCACGCCAGTACCTTCGCTAGCAGGGCGAAGCAAAACGCGGCTAGCGTTAAATTTAACCTCTACGTCGTGAGGTATAGTCGAGCCTTTTCTTTTTACCTCGATGATGTTTTTAAACGCGTCGTCTACGGCTTTTCTCATAGCGTCCGGTACCTCTTTTGCTTTACCGAAGCCAAAGCCCACTAGGCCATTTCTGTTTCCTACTACGACAAGAGCCGTAAATCTAAATCTACGACCGCCTTTTACGACCTTTGTAACGCGGCCGATATCAACCATTACTTCTTCGAATTCTTCTCTGTTATATTTTTCCATAGCGATTTTCCTTATAGTTTGATACCGTTTTCACGTAATGCGTCTGCAAAAGCCGCTACAACTCCGTGATACAAATAGCCGTTTCTGTCGAATAATGCCGTTTTAACTTTTTTAGCTTTTAGAGTTTTTGCAAATTCTTTAGCCAAAGTTACGGCGCCTTCTTTGTTTGCTTTTACGCCTAGTTTTCTGCCGTCTGCCGCCGCTAGAGTTACGGCTGCTACGTCGTCGATAGCTTGGACGTAAAGAGTTCTGTTTGATTTGAAGATAGAAATTCTAGGCAATACCGCAGTGCCGGAAATTTTGGCTCTGATTCTTCTTTTTCTCTTGATTCTAAGAGCGAGTTTTCTTTTTAATACATTTGCTGTCATTATCTATCCCTTACTTCTTAGATGTCTTACCGGCTTTGCGGATGATGCGCTCTTCTACGTATTTAACGCCTTTGCCCTTATATGGTTCAGGCGGTCTGTACGCTCTGACTTGAGCTGCAATCTGGCCTACCACTTGCTTATCGTCGCCTTTGATAGTTATGATGTTTTTCTCTACGCTGATTTCAACGCCTTTTGGCACTTCGTGATTTATCGGATGAGAAAATCCTAAAGTAAGCTCAAGTACTTGGCCTTTAGCTGCGGCTTTGTAACCGACGCCGTTGATCTCAAGCTGGCGAACAAAACCTTTTGTAATGCCGATGACGATATTGTTTGCAAGTGCTCTATAAGTGCCCCAGTAGGCTCTATCTTGTCTCTCGTCGCTCTTTGGAGAAAATACTATGTGAGCATCTTCGATTTTGACGTCTACGTGCCCCTTTGTGTCAAGCTCTTTTAAATGAGCGCCTTTTTTAAATTTAAGGACGTTGCCTTCTACGCTGACCTCTACTCCGCTTGGAATAGCTATCGGCTGTTTTCCTATACGTGACATTTTTTTCCTTTTTACTTGTCTAGGGTATGTCTACTTTTACGAATGGATACCGCAATACCATAAAAATAGAAATGAATCGAAGCGATAAAAACCGCTTCAAACACTTTAATTTTCTCGTCAAATTTGACTAGCCTTTTTTGGATTTATTTCCTAAAATTTGGCGTCAAATTTGACATCGTCGTTTTTAAATTTAGCTTTGGCAAATTTGGGTAAATTTGCATGTCGAGCTAAATTTGGGAAGTTTTTTAAATTTGAGCTTCCGTTTTTAAATTTTATAAATTTGACGGCGGAAGTCTTTCCTAAATTTTATAAATTAAGAAAACCTACCGAGTCAAAATTTATTTCAAAGATGCAAAAATGATGCCTCGCTGTCAATCCAGTAAGCCTATCGTTTCAAGCTTCTTTTTAAGGTAATCTAAAACGCTACCCCGTAGCGTTTTAGACAATTACCATACAGAGCAGAGGATTTCGCCGCCTACGCCAGCTTTGTGAGCGTCTTCATTGCTTAAAACGCCTTTGCTGGTGCTAACGATGATCGTTCCGTAGCCGTTTTTAAATCTCTTGATCTCGTCTTTTCCTTTATAAACGCGGCGACCCGGGCTTGATACGCGCTTAAGCTCGTTAATCACGCTTCTGCCGTGCTCGTCGTATTTTAAAACTACGTTTATAAATTTCTTTTTATCTTCTTCTACGACGTTGTAGCTCTCGATATAGCCTTTAGCCGCAAGGATAGATAAAGTAGCCTCTACGACGTTTGAATGAAGAAGCTTTGTAGTTTCAAGTCTTCTCATTGCGGCGTTTCTAATGCGAGTTAGTCCGTCTGAAATTAAGTCGTTTAACATTTCTCTTCCTTACCAGCTTGCTTTTTTTAGACCCGGGATTAGTCCCTCGTTAGCCATTTTTCTTAGGCATACGCGGCAAATTCCAAAATCTTTATAAACCGAATGCGGACGTCCGCAAATTTGGCATCTCGTATAGCCGCGAACCGCAAATTTAGGCTTTCTAGCAGCCTTTGCTATCATTGATTTTTTCGCCATATTACTTTCCTTTCGCAAACGGCAAACCAAATAGCTCAAGCAATTTGAATGCCTCTTTGTCGCTGTTTGTCGTCGTGACTATAACTATATTCATACCGTGAGTGCGTAAAATCTTATCATACTCAACCTCTGGAAACATTAGCTGCTCGTCAAGGCCGAAGTTGTAGTTTCCGCGCCCGTCAAAGCCGTCTTTTGGAAGGCCTCTAAAGTCCTTAACTCTCGGTAGCGCGATAGAGATTAGTTTGTCTAAAAACGCAAACATATTCTCTTTTCTAAGCGTTACTTTTACGCCGACGGGGAATCCCTCGCGCACTTTAAAGCCCGCGACCGATTTTTTAGCATCGGTAACTACGGCTTTTTGTCCTGCGATTAGCGAAATAGTATCGGCGATATTTTGAAGTTGCTTTTGATCTTTAGCCGATTCGCCAGCGCCTACGCTTATCACGATCTTTTCGATCGCAGGGATTAGCATAGGATTTTTGATGTCGAATTCTTTAGCCAAAGCAGGCTTTACGACCTCGTTATATTTAGCTTTTAATCTATTCATTTTCAGCCCTCAACTTTTGCAACGTTTGAGATATCAATAGGCATCTCTTTATTGATAAAGCCGCCGTTTGGGGTCTTTTCGCTAGGTTTTATAGCTTTTTTTGCTACCTTGCAACCCTCGACGATGACTTGTCCTTTTTTGGCTAGGACGGATAAAATTTTACCTGTTTTACCTTTGTCGTCGCCTGCGATGATCTTAACGGTATCGCCTTTTTTTACTTTAAATTTAACGTTAGCCATTATAACACCTCCGGAGCAAGCGAAACGATTTTCATAAAGTTAGCGTATCTAACCTCACGGCCGACCGGTCCAAAGATACGAGTACCGATAGGCTCGCGTTTGTTATCTAGGATGACGGCTGCGTTTTCGTCGAAGCGGATTAGCGAGCCGTTATCTCTTTGAACCTCTTTTTTGGTTCTAACGACGACTGCTTTTACCACTTGACCCTTTTTGATCTTACCGTTTGGAAGTGCCTTTTTGACTGAGCAGATGATAACGTCGCCAAGCGTCGCGTATCTTCTCTTGCTGCCGCCCAAAACCTTAATACACATTAGCTCTTTCGCGCCGCTATTGTCAGCGACTGTAAGCCTCGTAAAAGATTGTATCATTACTCAACCCCCGTCGCTAAAATAGTCTTTAAGCGGAAAGATTTTCTCGCGCTTAGCGGTCTGCATTCGATAGCTACGACCGTATCACCCGCTTTTGTCTCGTTCTTTTCGTCGTGAATCATATATTTTTTAAAGCGTTTTACGAATTTGTGGTATCTTGGGTGCATAACGCGTCTCTCAACCAAAATCGTAGCCGTCTTATCGCCGGCCTTTTGTAAAACGACACCTTGAATTTCTCTTTTTAATGCCATTTCTCACCCCTTACTTTGAAGCGCTAATTGCAGTGTTGATTTGCGCTATTTCCTTGCGGACGGCGCTAATCTCGTTAGGGTTGCTTAGCTGCATAGTTTTTAGCTTTTGTCTTAAAGTAAATAAAAGCACCTTTTTCTCTTTCAATAACGCGTTAAGTTCTGCAACGCTTTTGTCTTTAATATCAGTATATTTCATTTTCACTCTCTCGCGTTACGATTTTAGTCTTAAACGGAAGTTTGTGGATGGCTAGAGTTAGAGCTTCACGCGCTAATTCCTCATCTACGCCCGCCATTTCGACTATTATACGACCTGGTTTTATATTCATAACCCACTCTTCGACTCCAGCTTTACCTTTACCCATACGAGTTTGTAGAGGTTTTTTGGTTAGCGGTTTATCTGGGAAAACTCTGATCCAAGTTTTAGCCTGGCGTTTTACGTGGCGGGTTAGAGCCACACGAGCCGCTTCGATCTGGCGCGAATTTACGCGGCCCGCTTCTACGGCTTTTATTCCGATCTCGCCCATAGCAAGATCAGCGCCGCGAGTAGCTTTACCGCGGTTTCTGCCTTTCATCTGTTTGCGAAATTTAGTTCGTTTTGGCATCAACATGATTATTTACCTCTTCTTGCTCTGCGCGGTTTTTTATCGGCTTTTTCTTCTTCGTTCTTTTCAGGTTGAACGCCTTTTTGAAGAACCTCGCCTTTAAATATCCACACTTTTATACCTATGTTTCCATAAGTCGTATGCGCTTCAGCAACGCCGTAATCGATCTTAGCCCTTAGAGTGTGAAGCGGAACGCGACCCTCCAAGTACCACTCGGTTCTAGCTATCTCAGCACCGCCAAGACGTCCTGCAACTGAAATTTTGATACCTTTAGCGCCTGATTTTTGAGCGCCTTGGATAACTTTTTTCATCGCGCGTCTAAATGCAACGCGTTTTTCAAGCTGCATTGCTACGTTTTCCGCAGCTAGCTGAGCCGAAGCTTGAGCTTTTCTTTCTTCTTTGATATTTACGTTTACTTCTTTGTTGATCAGCTTTTGGATATCCTCTTTAAGCTTCTCTACGTCAGAGCCCTTTTTGCCGATGATAATACCAGGGCGAGCTGCTACGACGGTTACGCGAATTTTCTTAGCGGTTCTCTCGATCAAAATTTGAGAAACGCCCGCGTAGTAAAGTTTCTTTTTCAAGAAAGCGCGAATTTTGTAGTCTTCGCCGATATTTTCAGCCAAAGTTCCTTTAGCAGGAAACCATCTTGACTCCCAGTTGCGGTTTATTCCTAGTCTTAGACCTATCGGATTTACTTTCTGACCCATATTACGCTTCCTTCTTTTCAGGTTTAGATACTTCTACTAAGATATGAGAAGTCGGTTTGCGGATTCTGCTTGCGCTTCCTCTCGCTCGCGGTCTAAATCTTTTTAATACTGGGCCCGCATCCACGCGGCAGCTTGTTACGATAACCTCTTCAGGCTCGAATCCGCCGTTAGCTACAGCAGAGCTGATAGCCGTAGCGATAAATTTGGCGCCGCGGTTTGGCATAAAGCTAAGGCTAGCTAGCGCAAATTCTGCGTTCATACCTTGTACTTCTCTTGCGATTAGTCTGGCTTTAGTCGGAGATAGTCTTACGAATTTAATAATTGATTTGCTCATTTTATCCCCTTACTTACCGATTTTCTTTTGCACTGAGCCTTTGTGACCCTTGAATGTGCGCGTAGGAGCAAATTCGCCTAGTTTATATCCGATGTGGTTTTCCGTAACGTATACTGGAATGAAGCTCTTGCCGTTATGAACGTTAAACGTTAGGCCTATCATTTCAGGCACTATCGTGCTGCGTCTAGACCACGTTTTTATCGGCTTGTTGTCGTTGGCTTTTTTAGCGGCAACGACTTTTTTCATTACATGCTCATCGACAAAAGGTCCTTTTTTGAGTGATCTTGCCATCTCTATTTACCTTTCCTTCTTGAAATTATAAGCTTATCGCTAGCCTTCTTGCGGCGAGTCTTAGCACCTTTGGTCGGTTTACCCCATGGAGTAACAGGATGACGGCCTGAGTTTTTCTTGCCTTCACCGCCGCCGTGCGGGTGATCTACCGGGTTCATCGCAGAACCGCGAGTTTGAGGACGGATACCTCTGTGGCGATTACGTCCGGCTTTACCGATAGTTACGTTCGCCCAATCTTCGTTACCTACTACGCCGATACTAGCCATGCACTCTGCAAGTACTTGTCTCATCTCGCCGCTTGGCAAGCGAAGCATTACGTATTTTTCCTCTTTACCCATTAGCTGAGCATAACCGCCGGCTGAACGAGCCATCTGAGCGCCTTTGCCCGGTTTTAGCTCCACGTTGTGTACGATAGTACCGACCGGGATGTTTCTTAGTTTCATCGCGTTGCCTGGTTTTATGTCTAGTCCCGCCTCGGCTGCTGCTACGACGTCGCCGACGTTTAGTCCGTTTGGTCTGATGATATAGCGTTTCTCGCCGTCTTTATAAGCGATAAGCGCGATGCGGCAGTTTCTGTTCGGATCGTACTCGATAGCTTCGACCTTACCTTCGATACCGAATTTGCGGCGTTTAAAGTCGATGATTCTATAAAGTTTCTTCGCTCCGCCTTCTTTATGTCTAGAAGTTATTCTTCCGTTATTATTTCTACCGCCGCTTACGGGGATCTTTACAAGCAAGCTTCTCACGCTAGGTTTAGCGGTAATATCCTCGCTCGATAAGCCCGTCATAAATCTGCGGCTAGGTGTATAAGGTTTATAGGTTCTTATCGCCATCTTACGCCTCCGTGTTTTCTAGGCTTGAGCCTTCAGGCAACTTAACGTAAAATTTCTTTATCTCGTTGCGTTGTCCTTCTCTTCCTTTGAAACGCTTAACTTTTCCGTCGATTCTAAGCGAATTTACGCGAAGCGGCGTTACTCCAAAATACTCTTTCAAAATTTCTTTCAGCCTGTTTTTAGTCATCTTAGGCGAAGTTTGTATGACGACCACGCCTTGCTCTTGAAGACCGAGAGTTTTTTCCGTATATAAAATCGTTTTGATATCAGTTATATCTGCCATTTCAGCCCTCTTTTATTATAGATTCAAGTGCGGCCTTCTCGATAACGACGGCACCGTAAGTCGCCACTAAGTAAGCGTTTATCTCGCTCACATCGATTAGATAGCAGTTTGATAAATTTCTAAACGCCAATAGCGTGTTGTCGTCAAGCAGATCTTTTACGACCAAAGCGTCTCTCAAATTTAACGCGCTGATTACTTTAGCAGCGTCTTTAGTCTTACCGCTTGCGATCTCTATGCTATCTACCGCGAAAATTTTACCCGCGTTAGCTTTTTCGTTTAGCGCGAACTCAAGCGCCAATCTTTTTTGCTTTTTATTGACCTTTTGGAAATAGTTTCGCTCGTTGCTCGGACCAAACGCCACTGCTCCGCCTACCCAGACGTTAGTTCTGGTTGAGCCCGCTCTAGCGCCGCCGCGACCTTTTTGTCTCCACGGTTTTTTACCGCCGCCGCTTACGAAAGCTCTGGTTTTGGTGTGAGCCGAATTTGAACGCATACCGGACAAATAAGACTTAACGTAAAGATATAGGTTGTGCGGGTTAATCTCAGCGTAATTAGCCGGTAGATCAAGCTCGCTAGCTTTTTCAAATTTTTCGTTTAATACGCAAACTTTACTCATTTTACTATCCTTATTCTGCCCATTGCGCCGTTATAGCCAGCGACGCTGCCTTTTAAAACCAAAATTCCGTTTTCGGCGTCAAAGCTTACGATCTCGTTTTTAACGGTAACTTTTTCGTTTCCGGTATGTCCAGCCATCTTCATACCAGGCTGAACGCGTCCCGGCCACTCGCGGTTACCGATAGAGCCGTGTCTTTTGTGGAAGCGAGAACCGTGGCTTTTTGGACCGCCCGCAAACCCGTGTCTTTTCACGACGCCTTGATAGCCTTTACCTTTTGAGCTGAAACTAACTTTTAAAATTTTAGCCGAGCTAAGCGGACTAAAATCAAGATCGCCCGCCTCTTTATTGGCGACTTGTAGGGTTGCGAATTTATTAAATTCCGCCGTTAGGCTATATTTTTTTTGCTGACCCTCTATGGCTTTATTTTTTGCTTTACCTTTAGCATAAGCTACTATAGCGCAGCCGCATTCGCTCACTTCGCAAACTTTAGCGTTTACGACCTTTAGAAGCGTAACGGGGATGCTTGGGTTGTTTACCGTTCTGCTCATGCCTATTTTTTCTACGATATATTCCATCTTTCACCTCGCCTTTATTTGCCCATCGCGCGGACTTCGACGTTAACCTCAGGGGCTAAGTCAAGCTTTGTTAGCGAGTCGACGGTATCGGGCGTAGCCGCTACGATATCTAGCATTCTAGCGTGAATTCTCATTTCAAACTGCTCGCGTGAGTCTTTGTTGATGTGTGGTGATTTTAAGACCGTGTAGCGTTTGATCTTCGTAGGCATCGGCACCGGACCTCTGACGTCGGCGCCCGTTCGTTTGACAGCTTCTACTATGGCTGCAACTGTGCGGTCGAGAACTCTATGGTCATAAGCTTTAAGCTTAAGCCTGATTCTTTCCATTTTCTTTCCTTTGAATAGAACTTGTCGCAAACATACGACACTTCTTACTTATGTAAGAGACTCGGATTTTATCCAAATGGCTTTTTAAAGTCAATATTTTGAGCGAATTTAGTAAAATTTAATAGATTTATTTCCTTTTTATAAGGAAGCTTTTATAAATTTGACTAAAAATTTAAAGCGAAATATTTAAATTTGATTTGGGATAAATTTGAGCGGGTTTATTCGGGCGCAAATTTGGTTCGAATAAAATTTGCCCGCATTTTTATCATTCAAATTTAACGCATTTTCTTTTAAATTTGAGTAATTTTTGATCGTTTTTTGACGTAAAATTTTAATTATCTTCCTCTTTATAAGGAAACTTCGATATAATTCTCCAAATTTTAAAGGCTAAAAATGCAAACCATAAACGCGCTCTACCAAAGCCCGCCGAAAAATGTCAAATTTATAAATAGAAAATTTGAGATCACCGCCCCCAAAACGCTGATAAAAGGCGGCATAGGAAGCGGCAAAACCTCGCTGATAGCGGGCTTTTTATCAGCATTTGAGAGCAAAGAGTTTTTGTACGTAAATTTAGGCGACCTTCGCATAGACGCGGATGATATTTTGTCAAATTTGCCCGAGTTTTTACGCCAAAATCCGCAGATAAAAATTCTAGCGATCGATGATTTCGAGCAGAGATTTCAGGATAAATTTGAGCCGATTTTAGAGCTAAATTTGCAAAATTTTATTGTTGCTTCTGGGTTTAAAGACGCGAATTTAAACGGCTTTAGCGAGCTAAATTTGGATTTTTTAGACTACGAGGAGTTTATCGCTTTTTTTTCGAAAAAGATCGATCCAGAGACGCTTTTTAGCCACTTTTTACTTCACGGCAGGAGTCCCGCGTCGGCCTTTGGCGACGCCGAAAACGTCGCGGCAAATCTACAAACCGCGCTAAAATCATCGCTCTCCGCCACGCAGCTGACCGTACTAAAAGAGTGCGCGAAAGTTCAGTCGCAAAACGTGAGCGTTTTTGAGATTTTTAGCACGCTAAAATCCACCCGCAAAATCTCAAAAGATAGCGTTTACGGCGCGCTAAGCGAGCTAGAAAACATGAGCGCGGTTAGCCTAGTGGAAAAATTTAACGAGCCAAACGCCGCAAAAAGGCTTTATTTTAGCGACTTTGCGTTTAAAAGCGCGCTAAGCTTAAAAAAGGACTTCGCTAAAAATTTTAACAACACTGTTTTTTGCGAGCTAACCAAATTTAACGAGCAGATTTTTTATACCAAAGATCTTGACTTTTTCCTGCCAAAAAGGAAACTTGCTATCATTTGCTCGCCGTTTAGCGATGCAGATTTGGTCTTTTTAAAATTTAAAAAACTGCACGCAAATTTAAAAAATTTAGGTATAAATAGGCTACAAGCAATCAGCGTGGCGAACTCCGGCGAGACGAGCATAGAGGGCATAAAATGCGAAGTCGCGCCGTTTTCGCGCTGGGCGCTGGGCATATAAGGAGCGGTTATGAGAGCGGTTGCGGCGCTATTTTTAGCCTGCGTTTTGGCGCTAGGCTACGAGATCAGACACGAAAACGAGGGCAAAATTTATAAATTTGCAGGCGAGGCGGACGGGAGTAAATTTGAGCTCTACATCAGCGAGCTTGAAGCCGAGTTTGAAAATTTTAGCAATAAGGGCGTCGTTTTGCCGCCTAAATTTCAAGGGCACGCCTTTTTCGAGGGCGCCAGATACGACTTCAGTAAAGGCGGCATCGAGAGATCGGGCGCCGCTATAACGGCCGTAAGCGCAGTCACCGAATGGCTGAATCTAAGCGTAAAAGCGGATGACGGCGAACTAACGGGCAAGCTAGCGATCAGAGGCAAGGCGCGAAAAGCCGTGCTAAAACAGGTCGCGAGCTATGATTTTGCCGCGCTCGGGCTGCAAGAGATCGGCCGAGACGGGGCGCGATTTGAGGCCGTCGCGAGCGACTTTTATGCGCCTAAATTTGCGCAAAATAACAAAAAATCTCTCGCCGCAAAACTTGAAAATTTTAAAACGACATGGCTCAAAGATCCATCAAAAAACGCCGCAAACGCGCTAAATAACCTCGAGTATCAAAACGGCAAAATAAGAAGCGTCTGCGAACTCGGCGCGAGCGGGAAAATCTGCAAAACCGTCTGGCTAAAAAACCTAAAAAAGATAAATTTGAGCGACGTTTTTAAGGATTTAAACGACGCAAATTTGACCGCGATTTTCGCAAAAGAAAAGATAGCTCCGAGCGAAAATTTTACGCTCTCGCCAAGCGGGATTACGTTTTTTGACAGTACGACCGGCGGCAAAAACAGCGAAATTTCGCTACCGCTTGAGTCCATCAAAGAACATTTAAAACAAAATTTCGGGCTGTTTTAGGCAAATTACCGCTATAAAAAGGGAACTTTAAAAATGGAAGGCAAAATTTGATACGAAACAAGCTAAAATTTGACAAAACAAAGACGCAAGCGAAAAACAAATTTTCAAATACCGTAGAGATAAAAAATCAAAAATCAAATCAAACCGAGGCAGAATTTGACGACTTAAAATTTGCAAATTTTACGCTCGGCAGGATGGAACTTTCAAGCACAAAAATCTCACTACGCCGATAAATTTTGTACTTGAAAAAGTAAAATTTAATAAGAAAGCACACCGATGAAAAACAAATCTAACGCCCAAACCTGCGGTATCGACGAGGCGGGGCGCGGCGCGCTGGCTGGGCCTTTGGCGGTAGCAGCATGCGTGCTAAAGTGCGAGATAGCGGGACTAAACGACTCAAAAAAGCTGACCGCAAAGCGGCGCGAGGAGCTATTTAAAGAGATCGCGGGAAACTCGGAATTTCTCATCGCGTATTTTTCAAACGAGCAGATCGACGAGCTGGGGCTTAGCGAGTGCCTTAGGCGTGCACTGCGGCTGTTTAAGGCGCATTTTGCGGACTGCGAGCTGCTCTACGACGGCAACGCAAACTACGGCACGGGCGTAAAAACCATGATCGGAGCCGACGGCAAAGTGGCACAAGTAAGCGCTGCAAGCATCCTAGCCAAGGTAAGCCGCGACGCGCTGATGCGGGCGTGGGACGGCGTTTACGAGGGATACGGCTTTGCTGCGCACAAAGGCTACGGTACGAAGGCGTATCTGGACGCGGTAGTAAAGCTAGGCGACTCGCCGCTGCAAAGGCGTAGCTTTCGCGTGAAAAGCTTTGAGCGCGGACTATTTGACAAATGATTTTTTGATATAAAACGAGTTTTTAATTTTTAGGCGATAAGCAGTTTGTTCTAACCCGCAAGAAATTGCAATTTACAATCATCTATCATGCATTCTATTTAAACTTTTTAATCAAATTTGAGTAAATCAGCTACTCGCAAGCAGTTTTTCTGGCTTGCGATTTTTAAAGAATTTTACGACGTCAAACGCGATCTTGGCAGCCAAAAGCACCAAAAAAACGTGTCTAAAGGCATAAAATTTGCCTAGATATTTATACTTTTTCATGAGTTTTAGCGTGAGCGATTTTATCGCTTCTATCGGCCTTTTGATTGCTTCGCCGATCATTTTGTCTTTTATCTCATGCACGACGAGAGCGGTGATGGTTTTTATGTACTTTTTCGTTTTGGGCGC
The DNA here is from genome assembly GCF_900699785.1 of Campylobacter showae. NCBI lineage: Bacteria > Pseudomonadati > Campylobacterota > Epsilonproteobacteria > Campylobacterales > Campylobacteraceae > Campylobacter > Campylobacter showae. Next base: position 1,284,403 of record NZ_LR535679.1, on the reverse strand, counting down.
GGGTAAATTTTGCGTCTTGGTTTCGCCGTAAACGTCGCCGATCCAGGCTTCAAAATTTTGTCTAGCGTTTTTGTTTTTTAGGAGTTTTTCGCCAGCTTTGCTTATCTCGTAGATCCCGCGCGAAGTCTTTAAAATGATCCTTTTTTCTTGCAGTAAAGCTTGAATTTTAGGGCTATTTGCTATGACGCTTAAAAGCGCGTCCGTTTTGCTTTGACTCGCACCAGTTTTGCGCGATAAAAACTCCGCTATCTCCTTACGGCTCGCCTTTTTTCTCTCGTTTAAAAACTGCGCCAATAAAAATAATCCTTGATAATCCATCGCAAAACTCTCATTATTATATTAAAATGAGAATTATACTTAAAATATATCAAAATAAAATAAAAGCCAAAATCATTTTGATTTTACTGCGTCGTAAGGTGAACTAAATTTACCGAGTTAAAATAAAGGGTTTGTGTCGCAAATTTGAAATTTATCCGTGCGTGGACTCTAAAATTTGCGGTAAATTTAATAAAAGACGGCAAAACTTAAGCGCTTCGAGCCGTTTAAATTTGCCTTTTTCCGAAAATCAGGCAAATTTAAAGCTCCTAAATTTAACTAACGAAAAACTCCTGCGCAGGCTCTTTGCTCTCAAAAGGTTTCACGCAAATCTCGCGCTCGCCGATCCTAGCTCGCACAGCCGTATCTTTATCGGCTCTAGTGTAGGCAAGCGCCAGCCGCACGGCAAACTCGAGATCGGCTTCGTTAAATTTAGCATCCACGAAACTCACCGCACCCACGATATCGCCGTCAAATTTGATCTGCGTAAATTTCGGATTATTTAGAGCTAGCAGCTTGGCGTTATCGTTTTCGTCGCGGCCGATGACCATTTTGGTGCCGTTTGTTAGGCGCAGATGCCGCCCGATACGTAGCAGCTGCATATCCGCGCTCGTCATATCCGGGTCAAATTTGATGAAATCTTTGATTTTATTCGCAAAGCTCTCGATCGTGAGCAAGCACCCGCCGCCGGGCGTCTCATACTCGCTAAAGCCGAATTCCTTCGCAAGCGCGAACTGTCTTTTGCGGTCGCGTCCGCTGATGGCGAGCAGTTTGCTGCGATCGACCCAGCCTTCGCGCTCCGGTTTTGTGGGCTTCATCAGCTGCGCAGACATCGGACGCAGGATGAGGTCGTCCTCGTCGCCTGCGGCGTTTTTGACCCGCGCCATCGCGTCGCGCCTCTGGCTCATCGGACGTTGGCCGATCACCTCGCCCGTCGCGATAAAGCTAGCACCCTCCGAGCGCATCATCGCAAGCGCCGTTTTAAACATATATCCGTGACAGTCGATGCAGGGGTTAAAGTGCTTGCCGTAGCCGTGTTTAGGCGTAAAAAGCACATCGCGCAGGTATTCGTTTCTGATATCGATTATTTTAAGCTCGGCTCCAGCTTCGTTCGCGCGGCGACGTAAAATTTCTGCCTTTTTCTCGTCGCCGCTAAAGCCGATATCGATGTGCACCGCCGTAACGTCGATGCCTTGGTTTGTCAGCAGCTTGATGGCGATCATGCTGTCCAGCCCGCCGCTAAATAAAACTAATGCTTTCATTTTTTATTGATTTCCTTTAAAATTTTATCGATTTTTTTTAGTATGAGCGCCTTTTCCTCCAGAGGAATTTTCGCCGCCGAGTACTTTTTGTACATATTTTTATAAAATCTCGTTTTAAAAACATTCACGGCTTCAAAAATTTTCTCCTCGTCGGTAAAGGCGTCATAGTTTTCAAACATCAGCTCGCGCACGGCGGGATCGTCTGCATCGACCCCCTGCGCTACGGCTTCGAAAATATCCCTGTGGCGGACGAAATACTCAGGCTTTAAATTTTCCAAAACGGTGCTTTTTAGACTCTCGTTTTCGATCATAGTTTTTAAAATTTGAAGCTCGAGCTGATCCTTTTGTCCGCGCTGATTTTTGCCGAAATTTTGCATTTCGTAGGCTTGCATGCGCTCCTGAGCGGCTTGCGTATTTGCGCCCCTAGTTAGCCAAAACGACCCCTCGGCTATCTTTAAAATTTTAGCCACGAGCGGCGCGTAGGAGTTTGCGACGACGGGTTTTAGACTCGCGGTAAAGGCCTGGATCGCTTCTAGCGCTTTTTGCTTTTGTACGGGACGCGAGAGGTCAAAGCCGCTAGCTAGATGCCTGATGTAAAATTCGCCTATCTCCGTGCCGCTTTCAAAAATTTGACGCAGATACTCTATCTTACCCGCGACTACCATATCTGCGGGATCGGCGCCGCCTTCTATGATGACGACGCTGCCGTCGATTTCGTTCTGCGCGAGCAGCAGGGCGGACTTAGTCGCGGCGTTTATGCCCGCGTCGTCGCCGTCAAAACACAAGACGACGCTAATCTCGCCGCGTTTTAAAAGCGGCAGGTGCTTGGTCGTAAGAGCGGTTCCAAGCACGGCTACGGCGTTGCTAAAGCCCGCCTTATGCAGCATGATGACGTCCATGTAGCCTTCGGTGATTATGATTTGATTTTTGGTGAAAATTTCGCGCTTTGCCAGGTGGTAGCCGTAAAAAAGCGTGGACTTGTCAAAAACCGCGGACTGGGGCGAATTTACGTATTTAGCGGGGTTGCCGCTGATCGTACGTCCGCCAAAACCCACGAGCCGTCCAGCGTGCGTGTAGATAGGAAAGGTGATGCGGTTTATGAAGCTAGCGTAGATGCCGTTTTCGTTTTGCTTTACGATGCCGACTTCTAGGGCTTCTTTGGGCTCGATTTGATCGTTTTGCAGTAGCCTTATCGTCTGCGCGCTCTCAGGCGCGAAACCTAGTTCAAATTTATCTATCAGCTCGTCGGTTATACCGCGCGAGTAGAGATACTCCACGGCTGCGGGCGTTTTATAAAGCAGCGAGCGGTAAAAAGCGTTTGCGTTTTCTAGGATGTGCTTGTTTTCCTTCGCCGGTTCGCCGCCGCGCACGTAGTTTAGCGTGAAATTTTGCAGTCCGGCGATCTTTTCGACGGCTTCTGGGTAGCTTAGCTTTTCGTAGTCCATCACGAATTTGATCGCGTCGCCGCCGGCCTTGCACGAAAAGCAGTGAAATATCCCGCGCGACGGGCTCACGCTCATGCTCGGGTTTTTATCGTCGTGAAACGGGCAGACGCACACGAAGTTCGCTCCGCTTTTTTTCAGCGGTAGATAGTGCCCGACTATATCGACGATATCGGTTTGCGCTTTTAGTCTTTCTATTGATTTTGGATCGATCATAAGCGAGATTATACAATCGTTTTGCTATAATCGGCGTTAAATTTGACTTTAGAAAGCGGCATTTTGGATATATTTTTTATCGAATTTAGAGACCCGATTTTCGGCCTCGTGGTGTTGGTCGCCGCGGTGCTCGTGATCGCCGTTTTTAGCTACGCGTGGGGCGTTTTTAAGAGCAAGGACGAAAAGGCGGAGATCGCGGGATTTTTGAAAAAATTCGGCAAATCTCAAGGCCTGAGCGACGAAAACAAGCAGCTTTTGATAAACTCGGGCGCGGATACGGCTACGATGTGCTTTTTGGCGGGGACGTTTTCAAAAAGCGGGTATTTTGAAAAGGCTATCAACGTCTATGCCGTAGCTTTAGAGCGGGCCAAAAACCGAGCGGCAAAGGAGCAAATTTTTACCGATCTGGGTCAGACTTATTTTAAGGCGGGCTTTTTAGAGCGCGCAAAAAGCGTCTTTTTAGAGGCGCTAAAAATCTCTCCGCGAAATCAAATCGCGTTAAAATCGCTAACGATAATTTTCGAAAAACTAAAAGACTACGAGGGCGCGCTGCAGGCCTTGGACGCGCTGCAGGAGCTCGGCAGCGACGTGAGAGCGCAGACGGCCTACATAAAGGCGCTGCAAATTTTAGCGGATAAAAGCAGGGACGAAGCAGGCAAAATCGGCGAAATTTTAGCCCTAAAGGACGAATTTGCGCTCGTGCGGCGTATGGCGATGGAGAGGTTAAATTTAAGCGGTTCGGGGCTTAAGGATTTTAGCGATTTCCCGCCGTTAGGGGACGTTTTGGATTTAGTTTACTATCAAAACACGCCCGTAAATTTAGCCGACCCCGAGTATAAGAGCCTGTTTTTCATCAAAGGCATGAGCGACGAGGACGGCACGCCGCTCGGTTTTGAGCTAGAGGTTTTAAAGAAACTAAAAGCGGCAAACTACGACAAGGCCGCGCTTAGCTTTAACTACGTTTGCAAGAGCTGTAAAAACGCCTTTCCGATGCATTTTTACCGCTGTCCGATGTGTAGCGAGCTAGGCAGCGTGCAAATTCTGCCTCACATCACGGAAAAATCTGATGAAAACAGTATGCCTTTTTAGCGACGGCTCGTGTCTGGATAACCCGGGCCCCGGCGGCTGGGCGTACATCCTAGAGTACGGCGAGCACAAAAAAACGGCAAGCGGCGGGCAGGCGCACACGACGAATAATCAAATGGAACTACGCGCCGCGATCGAAGGGCTAAAAGCGCTAAAGCAGCCGTGTCGCGTGAAGCTCTACACCGATAGCTCATACGTCGCAAACGCCGTAAATGCGTGGCTAGAGGGCTGGGTCAAAAAAAACTTTAAAAACGTAAAAAATGTCCCGCTGTGGCAGGAGTATCTAGTCGCAAGCGAGCCGCACGAGGTCGAGGCGATCTGGGTCAAAGGCCACGCCGGGCACCAGCAAAACGAGCTTTGCGACGAGATGGCACGCGAGAAAGCCGTCAAGATAAAAAATAGCTTAAAAGGCGAATAATGCGAAATTTGGAAGAGAAATTAGGATATAAATTCAAAGACGAAAAGCTGCTAAAAACCGCGCTCACGCACAAAAGCGTAAAAGGCGGCGCAAACAACGAAAGGCTCGAGTTTTTGGGCGATGCGGTGATGGATCTGGTGATCGGAGATTATCTTTTTCACAAATTTTCGCGCCTAAGCGAGGGTGATCTAAGCAAACTAAGAGCCGCGCTCGTAAATGAAAAAAGCTTCGCCGAGCTGGCTAAATATCTAAATTTGGGTCAACTCATCAACATCTCGCCGGCTGAAGAGCACAACGGCGGACGGCTAAAAGCTTCGATACTCTCGGACGCCTTTGAGGCGCTGATGGGCGCGATCTACCTAGAAAGCGGCTTTGACGCCGTGCGCGCGGCTAGCCTAAAAGCCTTTGAGAGATGCTACCCGGATATAAATTTCGACCGCATGGTCAAGGACTACAAAACCGCACTGCAAGAGCTCACCCAAGCGCGCTTCGCCGAGATACCAAAATACGTGCTGGTGGGCTCAAAAGGCCCCGATCACAAGAAGGAATTTGAGATCGCGCTGATGCTAAACGAGCGAGAGATCTCGCGAGCCGCGGGCAAGAGCAAAAAAGAAGCCGAGCAAAAAGCCGCCAAAACCGCGCTTGAGATTTTAGGAGAGGGTAAGTGAACACCTTCGGACGCAAACTAACGCTAACGACGTTCGGCGAGAGCCACGCAGCGGCTATCGGCGGCGTGCTAGACGGCTTTCCTGCGGGCGTGCGTATCGATTTAAATTTTATCCAAAGCGAGCTTGACAAACGAAAACCGGGCGGCTCGAAATTTGCCACGGCTAGGAGCGAAGGCGACCGCGTGGAGATTTTAAGCGGCGTATTTGATGGGCTAAGCTCGGGCACTCCGATCGGTTTTATCATCCGAAACGAAAACCAAAAATCGGGCGATTACGAAAATTTACGCGAGCTCTTTCGTCCAGGTCACGCCGACTACGCCTACTACCGAAAATTCGGCATCCGCGACCACAGAGGCGGCGGACGCAGCTCGGCTAGAGAGACGGCCGTGCGCGTGGCGGGCGGCGCGCTAGCTCAAATTTTACTGAGCGAGTTTGGCATCAGCGTGCAAAGCGGCGTGGCTAGCGTGGGCGAAATTTCGTGCGGCGAGCGGTTAGACTTTGGTCTCGCGGCGCGCTCGGAAATATTTTCGCTGGGTAACGAAGAGGCGATGAAAGAGGAAATCCTAAAAGCCAAGCATGAGCACGACAGCGTCGGAGCTAGCGTCGTCACGGTTATCCGCGGCGCGCCGGCCGGGCTTGGCGAGGGGCTATACTATAAATTTGACGCGGCAATCACAGCTGCGATGATGGGCATAAACGGCGTCAAAGCCGTAGAGATCGGCGAAGGCGTGAATGCGAGCAAGATGCGCGGCAGCCAAAATAATGACTCGATGGGTGCGACGTATGCGGGCGGGCGAGTAAATTTAAACGGCGGCAAATTTAACGAATGCAAAAACGAGACGGACGGCGAGGCTTGCCGCAGCTCAAATTCGGACAAGAAATTCGGCTTTGCCTCAAATCACGCGGGCGGAACGCTGGGCGGCATGACGAGCGGACAAGAGGTCGTGATAAAGACGCATTTTAAGCCGACTCCGTCGATATTTTTATCTCAGGCGACGCAAAACGTGCGCGGAGAGGATACCCTCTGCGAGCTGCGCGGACGACACGATCCTTGCATCGGCGTGCGCGGCAGCGTCGTAGCTACTGCGATGGCTAGACTAGTAACAGCCGATATGCTGCTTTTAAATTTGAGCGCAAATCTTGCGAATTTAAAGAAAATTTACGGCTAACTCCAAGATGAACTGCGCCCCAAATAAAGCTGAGCAAAACGGACGCTGCGCGCGTAAAATTTGCGATGATTTTTGCGCGCGACAAATACGTTTGGCTAATTTATATTTATGATATAAACGGCGCAACAGTCACACTTAATATAAAAAATATCTCACACGGCGGCTTAGAAAATTTGCTCGCAGGTGCCGTAAAATATCTAAAATTTATGCAAGAAATCATAGAAAATAGAGCGCGACAAGGAGCTATGAGCGCGTAAATTTAGACTCTTTAACCCTAACGGCAAGAAAAATATATCCTCAAAAATAGCTCCCTGAGCAGCTCGCCCCAAACAAACTACGAAGTGCGAAAATCTAAGCCTTAGCACGATATTTATGCGGACTAGTCAGTCTATAGCGTTTACGATGAGTTTTGTAGCTTTCTTAAAACATCTCGCGCGAAATAGGCTAAATTTGCTTCATTTTTATGCTTAAATTTAAAGGCTTTTGAATCAAAATAAACAATTGATTTTACCGCGGCGCCAAACAACCAAAACACCAACAATAGCGGCAGCCCAAAAGCCGAAAATCAAGCCCAAATTTACGAATTTTAGCCCCGTTTGGCTATAATCACACCCAAAAAAGGAGCAAAAATGTACATCGTCCTAGGCATCATCGCCGTTCTCGCGCTCATCGTCATCTCGGTCTACAACTCGCTAGTGGGCAAGCGCAACCAAGTCTCAAACATCAGATCTGGCGTCGATACGCAGCTAAAAAGGCGCTTTGACCTCATCCCAAACCTCGTCGCCACCGTCAAGCAGTACATCACGCACGAGCGCGAGCTGTTAGAAAACATCTCCGCGCTTAGAAGCGGCATCCAAAAGGCCGCGGGGGACGAGCAGAGATTTGCGCTAAACGGCGAGCTGTCAAACCTTATCTCAAAGCTCAACGTCGTCGTCGAGAACTACCCAGAGCTTAAAGCCAACGAAAACGTCATGCACTTGCAAAAGACGCTAAACGAGATCGAGGAGCAGATCTCCGCCGCGCGCCGCGCCTACAACGCCGCCGTGACCGACTATAACAACGCCGTGGAGATGTTTCCTTCAAATATCGTCGCTAGCTGGGCGAGGTTTCATAAGGCGGCGTTTTTCGAGGTGCCTAAGGGTCAAGACGATCCGCACGACGTGCACGAGCTTTTTAACCGCTAAATTTGCGCTCGCTTCGTCAAATTTGAAGTTAAATTTGAGCGCTTTAACTGCGCTCCAAAAACACAAGCGGACTTTGTCGGCTCGTTAAATTTAAAAGTAAAAGCGGCGCGGGCGGTAAATTTAGGCGGCAAATTTGATCCGAATTTGAAGCGTCGTCGCCCGCAAACGGCGAGCTAAAATTTAAACGGTTTAAAACGCAAATTTAAAGACGAAAGCTCGTAAAATAGCCAAATTTGCAAAAGGCGTTAGATTAAAAACAGGAGCGAAAATGGACGATCTGGTCTTGCTAGAGCTTGAGCGGCAAAAAGTTTTACGCTCGCTTTTTAGACTAAAGCTCACCTGCTTTTTTGTCGCTACGGCGGTGGCTTGGCTGCTATATCTAGCCGCGCAAAACGCCGCTCTTAGCGCGGGTGCGTTTGTGGTCTGCGGGACTGCGATGTACTATTTTTTCAAGAGTATTTTTACCGATAGTTTTACCTTTAAATTTAAGCGAAAAGTCGTGAGAAGTATCGTGGAGGAGTGCGGTCTCGCGTATTATCCGGGCGAATACGTAGAGAGCGATTATCTTTATATGATTTATGATTTTGACATCGACAAATACTCGGGCAACGACCTGATTTTCGGGCAGATAGAGGGCGTGCGGGTCAAATTTAGCGACGTAGAGGCGATAAGTATCAAAGAGGATCTACGCGGAAACAAGACGCATAGAGTGCTTTTTGCGGGGATTTTGTTCGTCGCCGATTTTCCTAAACGCTTAAAGGGCGTCACGCAAATTTGTAGCGGGATGGATGATTTTAGGGACTACGGCGGCAAGCGCGCGAGGATGGACGACGCGGAGTTTGAGCGGCTATTTCGCGTCTATACGACCGATCAGATCGAGGCTAGATACGCGCTCACGCCTAGCCTGATGGAAAATCTAAAGCTGCTAAAAACGAGATTTCACCGCCCTATAAACATCGTGCTGACCGGGGATAAGATCTGCATGGCGATCCGCACGGGACGCGATAATTTCGAGCCCGATCTGCGCCGTCCGCTCGTGGGCAAGGGGGCGAATAGATTTTACAAAGACGAGATCGGCGGCTTTTTGCGTATCGTCGAGGAGCTACGGCTAAACCGTAAAATTTGGCTGGATTAGGGACTTTGGCGTCAAATTTGACGGGCGGCATAACCCGCACACTAAAAACCCAAACAAGCGGGCGAGTCGGAAATCATCGAGTATGGCGGTAAAACGAAAAAGGAGAGTTGGTGAAGGGCGTAGCTATAAACGAAACGACGACAGTCGGCGACGACGGGAAATACTATAAATTTAGCTTTGAGGACGTGCGCTTGGGGCGACCTAGCGGCGGCGAGCGAGTGGCGTTTCGGCCCGATGGGGCGTTTGCGCGGGACGTTTTTGTAGTCGTAGACGAGGGTGAAAAGCGCGCGGTAAAGGATACCAGAAGCGAGGAGACGAAGGCTGCGCTAAAAGAGAGCGCGGCGTTTGACCGAGCTAGGACGCTAGGCATCGCATCCGGTATCGTGCCGGCCGCGATCAAGATCTATGCGTACTTTATCGCAAGTTACTCGGGGCTAGCGCTACAGATCGCGGACAATCTCGCCGTCATAGCGGCCGCGCTGCTAACCTATGCGGCGCTAGGCGGAGTCGCCAGGCTCGCTCACAGCGATGATCTGCACGTAAACTACGGCAAGGCGATGATCGTGATGTTCGTCGCTCACGTCACGGCGACGCTGGCATCGTATATGGCGGACGCGGCTCATCCGCTAGCTAAGCTAGTGGCCGTCATCGCGCTACTACTGCTGGGCTACGTCGCGTTCGTGTGGGGGAAGGTCTTTTTCGAGCTAGCAAGGCTAACTAGAAACGGACTTTTTCGCGTCTACGTTTGCACGTTTTTTGCGGGAGAGTTGCTGTGGGCGAGCGGTGTTTTGGCGGTATTTGGTTTCTTTTTGCTCGTGGCTTCGTTTTTCATCTATATCGCGGCTTGGGTGAAAACTGATAAGGTCGGAGAGGCAAAGGACGCGGGGCTTTTTATGTATTAAATTTAACTCGGCTCGGGGTTTAAATTTGCCCAAATTTGAGTTATTTTGCGAGGCGAAAGCTAAACGGATAAACCGACCGATATCCGGCGGTTTACCGAAAACTAAAATTTAAACCGAGCGAGCTTGGGAGCTAGCCCAAGCTGCCTCCGCCAACCAGTACCCGAGTCACCGCCGCCAAGACCGATAAGCTCGCACGGTCGGTATCGCCAAAACTCGAGAACTTGTCGCAGTCTGCTACTGCAATCTCTCTAGCGCTCTTTTGGCGTATTCGTTACCGCCCGCCGCTCCGCGTTTATAGAACTCTATGGCTTTATCCATGTCCCTTGCGACGCCGTAGCTGTTCTCGTAGCATATAGCTAGATCGGTTAGAGCGTGAGGGTCGTCGTCAGCAACGGCTTTTTGGATGTAGACGAGCGCTTTTTTATAGTCTTTTTTAAAATGTATCCCGTTTAGATACATATTTCCCAGCATTGCGTCCGCGCCAGTGTCGCCTAGTTTGCTTGCCTTTTCAAAGGTCTGCGCGGCTAGCTTATAATCCGTCATGCGGTAGTAGATCCGCGCCATATTAGAGTGGGCGAGCGAATCATTTAGCCCCATGGCTTTTTTATACCATTTTACGCCTTCGCCGATATTAGACATCCTTACCTCGTATAGGTAGCCAACAAGCGCGACCGCTCTGGCGTCGCCGCCATCGGCTCTGGGTTTGATAAAGGCCAGTGCTTCTTTATATTTTCCGCTATCGTCTAGCGCTATAAATTTATCGTAATCCTCGTTGGACAATCCAAACGCCGCAGTGATCGCAAATGCGCATAATGTTATTACCGTCTTTTTCATCTTAGTTCTCCAGTACTAGCAGGTCTTTAAATTTATGCTTGACGCTCCTTATCGCGTCGCCGTCCTCGGTGTAGTCCGTGATATAGCCGTCCTTATCGGTGGTAAAGTATACGAAACCGTAGGTGCTATAGTTGACGCCTGTTACGCTACAACCCCAGAAGTTGCACGATCTATTAACCGATAGCACTTCGCGAGGCTCGTATTGCATATAAAATTTGTTTGAAAGCATACCTATCTCGATATGCGACCAGCCGCCGGAGTACTTTTCCATATCTAGGATATGGCGGCCTTTTAGCTGGGATAGCTCTTTGTTTTCTAAGAATATATTAGAGGGGCCGATGCCGTACGTAGTACATCCGTCCAGCAGGAAGGCGCATAAAATAGGCAGGAAAGTTTTTCGCATTTTTGATCTCCTTTGTTTTTTTGCGCCTGATTTCATCTAAAGGTGCGGAGCAAGTCAATATTTTGGGGTCAGGGTTAAATTTGCGGCTTTTTGAAGCTTTAAATTTGACGCCGAATTTGATCTATGTTGCGTCAAATTTGGCACTGTTTTGGGGTAATGCGGCGGTCAAATTCGGTCATGAATTTTAACTACGCCGCTAAATTTAGCGTGAGGAGGGCAAATCTCCGCCGCTAGCTAAACAGCCTAGTCCGCCAGCCCATCTTCGCCGCATTTTGCGATGAGCGCGTCAAATTCCGCTTTGCTAAACGCGCTTACGACGATATTTTTAGCGTCGATAAATTCGTATTTATCTTTTGGCAAATTTTGGATGAAATTTTCATATTTTAGCGTCGCTAGGATCTCGTATTTCTCGTCGTCGTCGCCCTCTCCGCCAAATATCGCGACCGACCACCGCGCGACTTTCTCATCGCCTAGCATTTGTAAATTTTTATACTCCACGCTAGGCTCATACGGCAGCGCGGTAACGACGCCTTGCGACAGGACGTACCGTCCGATAATCTCGCCGTTATCGTTCCTGCGGTAAAACATCTGATTTGCAAAATACGCATCCAGGTTTTGGATATCGGTTACGAATTTACTAAATTCGCCCACGGGATCCTTCGCGCCTAGGATGCGAGCTATGATCTTTTGATCGAACGACACTTCGTTTCGCGTGCCGTAAATCGTGCTGATTTGCGCCTCTTTTTGCAAATTTTGCTCTATCGCCCCTAGTCCCGCGCTTATATCGGGTTCATAGTCAAAACCCTCGATATTTTGCGCGCTAAATTTCTCGCCGTCCTCGCTCACGATTTCGCCGTCCATTTTTATGGCTAGGTTTTTTAGGTACTCTAGAGCGATTTTCCAGTCCGTGCGGGTGCTTGGCGTGCCGATGCGGACATTATACGCGCCATCCTCGTATCCGATCTCAAAGCCGCGCCCGCTAAGTCCGTCCGTGCCGGCAACGAGGCAGTCAAGCTCGTCGAGCTTTGCGCCGTAAAAGCTATCTGCGTCAAACTCCTCGTCATCCTCGTCGGCGTTAAACTGCGATAAATTCGGCACCAGTCGCAGCGCCTCCTCCACGCTCATCACGGGCGCAAGGCCGATTAGAAACTTCTTTTTATTTTTTACGAAAAACGTGATGCTCATTTTTGATCCTTTGGGGTTAAATTTGACTTTCGCGGCGTCTTGACGGAGGCAAATTCGAGCGCAAATTTACCGCGTCAAATTTGCCTCCGTTTAGAGCGGGTGATTAAAAGGCGATTAAACCCGGGCGCAAATTTAACCAAATGCGCCAAAGTCGGGCTCACTCGTCCTTTTTCTCGTCCTCTTTTTTGCCGATTTTTTCTTTAGCGTTTTTTATGAGATTTTCGGCGGCTTTGTAGAGCTTCTCGCCTAGTTCTTTTGATTTTGCTTTGAGGTTTTCGCCGATCTCGCTTGCATTTATCGCGCTTAGCTTCTCCTCGGTTCGTTTTTCAAAGTCGCTGATGTCTTTTTTGAGCGCTTCGAGGCGTTCTTTGGCGTTAAAATTTTCTTTAAATTTATCGCCGGCTTGACCGACTTCACGCTTTAGCTCCTCAAATTTTGCTCCCGCAAGGCTCGCGAATTTATCGATATTTTCGTTAAATTTTAGCTCCTCTAGCTGAAGCTCGATCTGACGGGAAACGTCGTTTTGTAGCCGCTTAAATTTGGCGAAGTAGCTATCTATGGACTCGTCTAGGATTTCGTTTATCACCGCAGCAGACGGCTCATCCGAGCGCGCCATATCGCGCAGCATCGCCACAAACCTCTCCTCGAGCCTTATAAATTCTTTAGCTTCGCCTAGCAGCGTCTGGCCGTCCGGGGCAAATTTGATCTCCTCGATAAACTTCTCCGTCCTTTTGCTAAGCGCCTCTTTTACGCCGCCGATCGCGCCTGCGATTAGCTCTTTAGCAAAGGCCTGATCGACGTCGGCTATCTCGCTTGCCGCCTCGCAGACCGTCCTTGCGATCTCTAGGATGCGCTCTTTGCTCGCTTCGCCCTCGTTTATCGCGCTAAGCACGACGTTTTTGGCGATTTGCTCGACCGTGTCTTTTACGTCGTCGCCCTTTTCGATCGCGGTTAGAAACGCCGCTTCGGTAGTTTCTTTGAGGATGCCCAGTATTTGCAGCTCGCAGAGCATCTTTTCGTCTATCGCGGTTAAAATTTCGTCTTTATCCGCCAGGTCGCTATTTTTGATGAAATTTTCCATATTTTCAAGCAGTGCGCGAACGTCGTTTTTGATCTCGTCTTTTTGCGCGTAAATTTGCCGCTCGATCTGCTCTTTTTCGTAGATTAGGCGGTGGATGTACTGCTCTTTTGCTTCGCTGAGCGCGTCGCCCGCGCTTTGGATGAGGTTGGCGACGTTTTGGCGGTTTAGCAGATCCTCGCTCTTTAGCGCCTCGCAAATTTGCTCAAATTCCTTAGCTAGAGCCGCATTTGTGTCGCCGCCTTTTGCGCCTTTGACGCTTTTTCTAAACTCGCTTAGTGCAAATTCCCTGATCAAAACGGAAATTTGCGGATCGCTTTTGTTCTCTTTTATGGTTTGGATGAAGACTAAATTTTGCATGAAAGTCCTTATAGTACGTATTTGCAAACGCGTCTTAGCGCGGAAAATATCTCTAATCGCTCCTCGTTAGAATTAACCAAAACGCTTAGATTGTAGCTTTTGTATTTGCCCTCTTTGCTCGATTTTGAGGGCGTTATCTTGTGCTGCCTCTCGCCTACGACGCTCTGCGCGATAGCTTGGGCATCGCCGCTTTCTTCGATGATGATTTTATATTCCCAGAAATTTGGGTACGAGATTTGGGGTTCTTTATTTAGATCGCACGTAGTCGCCACTTTTGCCTCCGCTTTTACTTTCTAGTTTTATGTCCGTTATTTGCATAGTTTTATCTATCGCTTTTATCATGTCGTAGATCGTTAGAAGTCCGACGCTAACGCCCGTTAGCGCCTCCATCTCGACGCCGGTTTTACCGTCTATCTTGACGCTAACGGTTAGCTTATAAGCGCAGATATCAGCTAACTCTTCGATGTCGCAGTTTATGCCGCTAATTAGCAGCGGGTGGCACATCGGGATGAGTTCGCTCGTTTTTTTCGCGCCCATTATCGCGCCTACGACGGCGGTTTGCAGGACGGGGCCTTTTTTGCCGGTGTTGTTTTTGATCGCGTCAAAGGCTTCGCGCGACATTTTTATGATGCCGCTTGCTACGGCTATGCGCGTAGTTACGTCCTTGTCGCTTACGTCGACCATTTTGGGACGGTCGTTTTCGTCTATGTGAGTTAGCATTTTCGTCCTTTTGCCTAAAACGCTAAATTTAATTAAATTTGAGCTAGGCGGAGTAAATTTATGAGAAAGATTATAACTAAAAAAGCTTAATGAATAAGACAAAAACGCCTCGGCAGGGGGAGCCGAGACGCCGTTACAAAAAGGAGGTTTTCTTGTCGGACGCGCAAATCATACCAAAAAGGTCTAAATTTTATCCCAATTTTTCGTAAATATATTATTCCCTGCTTTTCGTGTAGGCCAGAGCGCCTGATTTTAGGCGTTTTAGCCCCTCTAGCACGCGCGATCTTTGCGTGGCGATATTGAGGCGCAAGAAGCATTTTTCCTCGCCTCTATACGCGTTGCCGTCGTTTAGCCAAAGACCCGCTTTTTGGCGTAAGAATTTATGAAAATCGCTCGCATCGTCGCAAATTTCGCGGCAGTCAAGCCAGAGTAGATACGTGGCGTCCTGCTCCACGAGCCTGATCTGCGGCAGTTCGTTTTGCAAAAACTCGCTCACGATTTTGCGGTTTTGCTCTACGTATTCGCGCATCTGCTCGAGCCACGCTTCGCCTCGCTCAAACGCCGCGATCGCCGCGATACAAGAAAACGCATTGCCCTCGCCGACCTCGTCGTCGTTGATGGCTTTTGCCATTTTGGCGCGCAGTTTGGGATTTGGCACTACGGCGGCGGAGCTTTGCAAGCCGGCGATGTTAAAGGCTTTGGTCGGCGAAACGCAGGTGATCGAGATGTTTTTGCAAGTCTCGCTCGCGCGGATAAACGGTACGTAGCTTTTGCCGGGGCTCGTGATGTCGCAGTGGATCTCGTCTGAGATCACCAAAACGCCGTGTTTAGCGCATAGTTCGCCGATTTTGGCTAGCTTCTCGGCGCTCCAAATTTTGCCGACGGGATTGTGCGGGTTGCAAAGGATAAACATCGTCGTTAGCGGGTCGGCGAGCTTTTCTTCGAGATCGGCAAAGTCGATATCGTAGCCGCGTCCGTCGTAGGCTAGCTCGTTTGCGAGCGCGATCCTGCCGTTGTTTTCGATACTGCGGTAAAAGACGTGATAGACGGGGCTTTGGACTACGATTTTATCGCCCACGCTCGTAAATTTGCGCACGGCGGAGCTGATGATCGGGATCACTCCCGTGCAAAAAATCAGCCAGCTCGGGTCAAATTTGACGTCGTGGCGCCTGCTCCACCACGAGCAGATGGCCTCGCTCCACTCCTGCGGCACGTACGAGTAGCCAAAAACTCCGTTGTCTAGGCGCTTTTGTAGCGCTTCTAAAATTTCTGGCGCAACCTTAAAATCCATATCCGCCACCCACATCGGTAGTTCGTCGCCGTTTGTTCTCCATTTTGACGAATACGTCCCGCCTCGCTCCACCGGCGCGTCAAAATCGTATTTCATTTGCTCTCCTTGCGTGATTTTTTCGGATATTTTAGCGAATTTGACGGGTAAAATTTAAAATTTCGCCGCATTTTTTGCACAAAACCGATTTTTAATGCGAGATTTTTTATAATTACGTCTAAATTTTACTAAATTTAAGGACGAAAATGCTCACGATAAGCTCACGTTTGCCGAGCGCAAATTTAAAAATTTCAAAGGCGTTGCCTCAGC
This sequence comes from Campylobacter showae, assembly GCF_900699785.1. Classification (NCBI taxonomy): domain Bacteria; kingdom Pseudomonadati; phylum Campylobacterota; class Epsilonproteobacteria; order Campylobacterales; family Campylobacteraceae; genus Campylobacter; species Campylobacter showae. The sequence continues at coordinate 1,268,429 of NZ_LR535679.1, read as the reverse complement.
TCATCCAGGGCTACATCTACCGCTATCTGCCAAGTGTCGAGCACGAGGGATATAGGCATGAGCCCAGCGGCAAAATTTTTAAACGAACGAATTTTGATTTTCGCTTAAAGGGCGCAAATTTGCGGATTAGATTTACCTCTTATGAACCGGAATTTGAAAAAACAATCGCGCTTGCCGTGCTAAAAGACGGGTTAAGCTTAGGCGAGTTTTGCTTGTGCGATACGACTGTGGCGGTTAGCGAACACAGGACCGCGCAAAGCGAAGCGGTACTGCAAGGCTGCGTAGCATGCGCGGTAGGCGGGCTTTTGGGGCATAAAATTTATCTGCAGCCGCAAGATTCCAGACATCTTGAGATGATGAAAACAAACGCCTTGCAAAGATTTGAAACGCTTACCGGGCGCAGATATGACGGCGAATTCGAGCTAAATTTGCTCTGGCAAAATTTGCAAAATCCATTTAATTTTTATTACGGCAATAACCGCTCGCCGGTTCAGGCTTGGCAAGCAAAATGGAAAATTTATGCGCAGCCTGGGCTGATAAACTTAATCCTTGATGCGGGCATCGGAAGCGGATGTATGAACTGCGGAGCGGGGTTTTTAGAAATAGTAGAATAAAAAATAAATTTTATGAATCTTTAAGGCATATTGTACTAGCATTAATAAAAATTTTTAAGGTCAATTTAAAATGGGGCTTGCTCATAAGTTGCATGTGATCGGAAATTTGGTAAGCGATGACGACACTATCGCTATGATAAAAAATTCAAATTTTAAAGATAGCGAACATATTGTTTTAACCATCGATTTTAAAGTAGAAAATTTAAAACTTGTCGATAAGCCAAAAATATCCAAAGCCTCGCTAGATAACATAAAGACGCTTTTTACTAAAAAGATAGGCGGCACGAGCAACTCATACTATCTATATCCAAATTTTGAGTATCAAGGCGAAAAAGACCTATACAAGAAATTTAAAGCTATCTCCCACACGCTGCAAAATTCGGCTATGATCTACGCAAACGACGACAATAAGCGTGTTGCCACCTTGGTATTTGAGTACATTAAAAACTATGAAAACGACGAGCTTGAGCTAAAGAATTTTAAGCAGGATGATTATTTTTTAGTTTTACTTATAAACGGCAAGAGTTTTTTTGAGCTTATGCCTGAAATTTTGCAAAACTATCTTGATGAATTTGTTCGCCCTCACATTAAAAATAGTAAAAACGAGCCGTTACTAAAAGAGCTGGCAGATGTCGTCACAAAAGAGAAAATAGCTTGCGGATACAATCCTGATATTAAATTTTTCACCATGGATAATTATGATGATAGTTACGGCATACAGCAGATAAACAAACTACCTATGTCGCTAGAAAGCGCAAAGACGATAAAAAAGGGTTGGATGTTTGCGATAAATAACTTAAAATTTTACTACAAAGGCCTAGAATACATAATCATCCCTTCTATGGCAAATTTCGATGCTGAAATTTTCAAAGGATTAATAAGCTTTCTTAAAAATGCAAAAAACATACAAGAAGAATCCGAAAGAGAAGAGAGCTTTATGAGAAGATTGCGAAAGCAAATCGAAAATTACGACCAAATAAGTAGCTTTACGCTTGATATTTTATTTGCCGAGGTTGATCAGACAAATTTATCCGTTAAGATATTTTCTACGCTTGAAGACGTTTTGCCAAGCAGGATAGCAAAGGTCGTAAAACTAATGCAAGAGCGTCATATTACCGACTCTTCAAAGCAAATTCAAGATACAGATGATGATATCAAATTTACCTATCTCAAAGATTATTTTGGCGTTCTTGAAAAATATGCCGTTGCCACAAGAGTCAAAGGACTTGATAATAAAATCATACAGGAGAAAATTTTTTTAGCAAAGTTGCTGCTCGGATACGCAAAGATAAAATATATCGAGCTTTTGAAACGATTTGAACATTTTAGGGAATTTGATGCCCAAAATAAGAAAAAGATAAAAGACGGCGTCAAAAACTGGATAGCCTTTCCTGAAAATATCGTCGAAAATGAAAATAAAATTTTAGAGTTTTTACAAGTGATAAACGCGATAAGGATGTGATTATGAAGCTTTTTTCCGATTATTTTGAGGGGCTGTTAGAAAAACAGTCCGATTATTTTAAAGATGATCTAATCAAGGGTGCTTATTTGATAGGCGCTTATTCTAAGAGTATTATAAATAGTTCTTTTACATCAGAAGTTTCTAAAGAAAATAAGACATTTGAAAAGTGGCTTTCAAATCAAAAAATAATAGCGCCGAATTTAAAGAAAATTTTTAATAAAGCAAATGAATTTGAAAGAAAACTAAAGCTAGGCAGCGTGACAAATAGCGATCTGTCGCAGCTGATAACTACGCATTTTTGCAATGAAAAAAGCAAGAGTGTTTCTCGCTATGAAATTTCATTTGCATTTATACGAGGTATGAACGACTACGTTAAATTTAAAAAAGATAATCAACAATTAGGAGAAAATAATGAGTGAGATAGCAAAACATAGCGAAATTTTGTTTTTATGGGACGCAAAGATGACAAATCCCAACGGAGATATGTTAAACGACAATGCGCCAAGATACGATGAGAGCGACAGAAAGGCTATCGTGAGCGACGTAAGAGTAAAGCGAACCATCAGGGATGATCTGCAATACAGAAAGTCTCAAACAATCTTTGTAAATAACGCCGAACAGGTACAGTCGGCAGAAACTAGATTTGCCGAAGTAAAGAAAATTTTAGGCGAATCAGACGATAAAAAGGCATTTTTAAGCTGCATAGACAATAGACTTTTTGGAGGCGTGGCGCCAAAAAGCAATATCCAAATCATAGGCGCAGTGCAATTTTCTTGGGCTAAATCGCTAAACGAGACAGAGACTATAATGTCTCAAGGAACCGGTGCGTTTGGCAAAGACGGCAGCGGCAATAAAACATTTAGAACCGACAACTACATACCGTATGGCTTATTTGCCATGTATGGCACTATAAATTCACTAAATGCCGCCAAATCAAACGCTAGCGAAGAAGATGTCGCACAGATGCTTGACTCGATGTGGCAAGGCACAAAACTACTAAATACAAGAAGTAAGGTCGGTCAAAAGCCAAGAATACTTATTAGAGTAATCTATAAAGACGCTTATATGATAGGCTTACTTGACGAGCTTGTAAAGCTAGACAATAAAGATTCCGATCAGATCAGAAGCATTGACGAGTGCGAGTTAAATTTTACAGCCCTTACTAGATCGCTAAAAAATATGAGCCAAAAGATAGAAAAGGTTGTGATCTTTTACGATGATTCCCTTAGGGAGTATGTGGATCAGTTTAAAGAGCCGGGGCTAGAAATAGACGCAAGAGAGCTATAATGTTTGCATTTAAAATTTGGGGTAAATTTGCTTGCTTTAGAGATCCGCTTTCCATAAGTCAGAACATCACTTTGCCGCTACCGCCAAAAACTACCGTAGGCGGTATGTTAGCGGCGCTACTTGGCGCGGATGACTATTTAGGCGACGATGATTTTATGGATTTTGGATATAGCGTCGTTTTGGACGGCGCCATTTCAAAGAAAACCTTTTCGCAAAACTACATAAACGACTACACCAAAAAAACAAAAGCTCATCTAAATAGCCTTAAAAATTTAGATATGCAAAAGATTTCAAACGGTTTAAGAGATAGATCCGCACCACAAAAACCTATAAACAGAGAACTATTAATCGATCCAAAATATACGATCTTTATCGATAAATTTAAATTTGAAAACGAAGCGATAGATAGTCTAAAAAATAGAATTTCCAAATTTCCTTTTTATCTTGGCAATAGCGAATTTGCCGGTAATTTTGAGTTTATAGAGATAGTAAATTTTACAAACAAAAATTTTGATGAGGTAAGTATTGACTCGTTTGTGCCGCAAAGCAAGGCGCATAATATATGCTTTGACGAAAATATTTTATACTCGCCAATCTGCTTTACCGGAAGCCTAGATAACGATAGATCTCCAAAAACGCATATAAATTTGATAGTTTCAAACGATCAAATAAGGGCAAAAAATATAGAGGCTTGCGAGGTGATTTGTGCTCAAAAAACTTATCGCTGCATATTTGTATGATGCAAATTTCAGATGTTTTTAACTCCCACCCGCAAAAATCATACAACTCGCACATTGAAAATATAGCCAACAGCTTTGATGACGATGAGCACAAGGAAGCAGCATCTTTTCACGATCTAGCCAAAATTTCACAAAAATTTCAAGACTATATAAATTTAGACGCTAAAAATTTTAACTCGGCAGATGAATTTGAAAAAGCACGGCAAAAGCTAAAAACTACGCACACGCTAGAAAGCGCTTTTGTATACTTTTTTACTAGAACCGACAAAGATATAAATTTCTTGGCAAATTTCTTTGCCATCTTAAAGCACCACTCTGATTTGCCGGATATAGACTACTTTCTCTCAAATACAGGATCAACAAAAGCAAAAGTAACAGACAGGCTCAAAAAGATAGATGAGATAGCTCAAAGAGCAAATTTGGATATCGATATAGATCTCTACGACTTTGTGGATTATTTTTTTGACTTAGAAAATGAACTATCAAAATATTACGGCTTGGAGAGCTTTTTTATTTTTAAAAAAAGATACTCAAGACTCATTTTGGCTGATAAATTTGAAGCCATTTTTTCAGAAAGCTATCAAAATTTAGCCGTTTTAAATGCCAAAAAGATAGATCTTTACATAAACCAAATAAAGAGCATAATAGCCGCCAAAAAGCAAGATGATTATAAAAATAAAGCAAGAGAGATTATATTTAAAAATTTTAACTCTAATAAAGACAAGAAAACATTTCTCATAAAGGCGCCAACGGGTATCGGCAAAACATTTTTGGCATTAAATTTAGCCCTAGAAATAGCTAGAGACGGCAACAAAAGGCGCATCATAACGGCTATACCTTTTACGTCTATCATAGATCAAACGCACACCGAGTATCAAAAAATAATAGCAGATCAAGACGTTTTAAAGTATCACCATTTAACAAGCTATAAAAGCCAAAACGACGATGAACAAGAGCAGTTTATGCAAAAGGTATTCTTATCCGACGTCTGGCATGAAAATTTTATAGTTACGACTTTTAACCAGCTATTTTTTACTTTTTTCTCAAACCACAATAAAGACAATCTCAAGCTTGAAACCCTTCGGGATAGCGTCGTTATAATAGACGAGATACAAAATATTCCGCGAGTGCTGCTAAAATCCATCGCAGCTGCTTTTAACGAATTTTCAAAAAGATACGATATCCATTTTATAATCATGTCGGCAACTATGCCCCATATCGCAGCTGAGCTAGAGAGCTTTACCGAGCTTTCGGAGCCTATTTTATATAAACGTAAAAAAGATAGATATGAGATCGTCTATAAGCCGGATATAAAAGGGCTTGATGATTTGGTAAATGAAATTTTAAAACATCAAGACGAGAGCGCGCTTTGCGTCGTAAATACAATTTCAAAAGCCAAAAAATTATACGAAGCCCTAAAAAATAGCGGCAAAAGAAGCGTCTATCTTTTGACGACGCATCAGATTCCGCTTCACAGAGTACAAATAATAGACGAGATAAAAGAAAAACTTGAAGGCGGCGAGAAAATCACTCTAGTCGCCACCCAGCTCATCGAGGCCGGGGTTGATCTTAGTTTTGACGTGGGATTTCGCGAATTTGCACCCATTGGCGCCATCATCCAGGCCGCCGGTAGAGTAAATCGCAACGCTACATCTAGCAAGCCGGCAAAGGTCGTGGTTTTTGACTATTTAGACGGCAAACCATTTCCGTATCACGATATAGACCTGCAAGAAGATAAAGTAAAAGAAATTTTAGCTCGCTCCATAAAAGAGAGCGAAATTTATCAAATTTTAGAGAGCTATTTTCAGAGCACCAAAGACGAAACGACAAGCGTAGACTTATTAAGCCTTGCTAAAGAGTTAAAATTTCAAACGCTATTTGATAAATTTAATGCCAGCTTCATGCCAAAACAAGACTACAAAGTGTCGCTCTTTATAGAGCAGTATGATGGTCATTTTAATGATTTTTTAGAAAAACGAGAGGCGCTTTTGACCTCAGGCAAAGATAAATTTGTCATCTTGGCAAATATCAAAGAGCTTGAAAAAGAGCTAGCGCTATATACCATTGCGGTTGGCAAAAATATGCTTGAAAATATAAAGCCATACACCAGAGAGTTTTTTGGCAGATATGTTTTAGCGCCTAGCGATTTTTATAATAAATTTGACGGATTCTTGCCTGAGTTAACGGCAGCAGACGAGGTATTCGACTAATGTTTTGCAAAGACCAAATCACCGGCACGCTTGTGAATTATTACGTCACCTGTAAGCGTGAGGCGTGGCTTTATGCGCACCATATCCACGCCGGTCAGGATGATGAAAACGTGCTGATGGGTAAGGCGCTGGCGGAGATCAAAGAGAGCGATTTGCAGGACTTTGCATTTTCAAATTTGAAATTCGACAAACTTTCCAAGCAGCGCGGACATTATCTCATCACCGAATACAAAAAGAGCCTAAAAAACGAGCTTGCAGGCAAGATGCAGCTACTTTTTTACGTCTATCTTTTAAAAACGGGCTTAAATTTAAAAGAGGTAAAAGGCAAACTAATCAGCGGTAAAAAGGTGATTTTAGTGGAGGATAGCAGCGAAAATTTCGCTCTAATCGAGCAAATTTTAAGCGAGATAACGGCGCTTGCGAACCTAGAGCGGCCGCCGAAATTTACGCAGGGCAAATTTTGCACAAACTGCGCTTATAGCGGATATTGCGTGAGTTAGATAAAAATGTACGCCATTTTATTTTACGACATCGCCGGCGCCGAGCAAAAAGAGAAAAACAACGCAAACCGCATCAGAAAGGCGGTTGAAAAGTTTTTGCCTCGCGTGCAGTTTTCCGTTTTTGAGGGCGAGATTCGCGAGAGCGATTTTAAAAAACTAACTTCGGTTTTGCAAAAAGAGTGCATTACGCAGCTCGATTCTATCGTGATTTACACGTTTAATTCGCTGAAATATTCCAAGCGTATCGTAATCGGGCAGGATAAAAGCGGCGCGCTGTTTAGTTAAATTTGCTCGCATAAATTTGCCGAGTTTGGCGGAGTTTAAAATCCCAGCTAAATTTAAGGAAAAAAGATGCAAAAAAGCGACAGGACGCATTTTATTTTGAGCGCAGGCAGGCTTCGTAGGCAAGATAACAATATCTATTTTGATAAATTTGACGATGAGGGCGCGGTCGCTGCCAGTAAAATTTTGCCGATAAACGCGATCGATGAAATTTACGTGCTGGCAAAAGTGCAGATCGATACCTATACTATGGCGTTTCTGGCGGATAACAACGTCCTTTTGCACGTTTTTAGCCCGTATCAGAGCTTTCGCGGTAATTTTTATCCAAACACCTCAAACTCGGTCAATAAAAGCGGCTTTGTGCTGTTAAATCAGGTTCGCGCCTTTGACGATCCCATTAAGCGCGCCTACATCGCCCGCGAGATCACTCGCGCGCACATCCTAAACGACGCGGCAAACTGCAAAAGACACGGCGTGAAATTTGACGTCTCGCCCCACATAGAGGCGCTAAATGCCGCCGCGGACGTACCTGCGATAATGGCGGCGGAAGGGGCGTTTCAAAAGCTCTACTACGAAAAATGGAATGAGATAATCGCGGATCAAAAAAGCTTTAAATTTACCGTCCGCTCCAAGCGCCCGCCCGCCGATAAAATCAACAGCTTCATAAGCTACGTAAATACGCGCATTTATAACATCTGCCTGAGCGAAATTTACAAAACCGAGCTTGATCCGCGCATCGGCTTTTTACACGAGCCAAACTACCGCGCGCTTAGCCTACACCTCGATCTTGCCGAGATTTTTAAGCCGATTTTGGGCGATACGCTGATTTTTAGCATGCTAAATAAAAAGGAGATTACCGCAAAGGACTTTCAAACGGACGCCGGTCGGATAAAATTTAGCAACGACGCAGTGCAAAAGATAGAGCTAAAAATGATCGCGAGGCTTGGTGAAACGATCTGCCTAAACGGGCAAAACCTCATGTGGCGGCAGGTGATCCGCCGCGAGGCTAATCAGATCAAGAAATGTATCTGCGAAGATGCGCCTTATGAGGGATTTAGGTGGGGGTAAATTTGATATTTTGTTGGTAGGGGCGTCATTTTAAAGTCAAATTTGACTTTTGCACCCTTGCTACGGTGTTTGTTTTACGTTAAAATGGCGTTTGCGATTTTGCTTTGGATGTTTGTGGTAAAATACAAAATGCGCCCAACTTATAAAATTTGCTTTTGTCGTTGCGGGCGGATTGGGGTTGTTGAGTTACCTTATCGCAGCGGGCCATTTGATTTCTATGCGTCATTTTTAAAATCTAAATCATCTCGATGAAGCTTTTTCTAAGATTTTATAAATAACGAAATTTAGGGTATTTCGTATCGATACTATTTTGCTTTTTATGCAAATTTAAGGCGTAAAAATATAGACTTTGAGTTTTAATAGCCCTAAAAATGTATATTTTGGTGCTGTTAAAATTTACTCCGTTGGAGTTTGAAACATTAAATGTTTCACGTGAAACGCAGTCTGCCACATGTTAAAATTTACTCCGTTGGAGTTTGAAACAACTTAATTGCGCTTGATTTAGATTAATGTTATTGTTAAAATTTACTCCGTTGGAGTTTGAAACGATTAATGTTCTTTAAGCAAAATGTAAGCATATTGTTAAAATTTACTCCGTTGGAGTTTGAAACCTTATAAAACTCGCAGCGCGACAATAACTTTTTTTGTTAAAATTTACTCCGTTGGAGTTTGAAACTAATGATAACGCTTATCAATAAATTTTGTTGCTCTGGTTAAAATTTACTCCGTTGGAGTTTGAAACAATATAAAAAACTCGTTTATAACGTGCGATTTTGAGTTAAAATTTACTCCGTTGGAGTTTGAAACTTTGCTTCCGCCGAGCAGCGGCATAGTAAGCCCCAAGTTAAAATTTACTCCGTTGGAGTTTGAAACCTTACTAGCTCTGATTTACTTAACATTGTTTTATCGTTAAAATTTACTCCGTTGGAGTTTGAAACAATTTTCCTGCTTTTTAGCGCTCGCGTCACTATTTGTGTTAAAATTTACTCCGTTGGAGTTTGAAACTAATTTTCGAGAAAATTGCTTGAGTGAATTAAATGCTAAAATTTACCCCATTGAAGCGATGCAATGTTTTAAAGAGGGTATCGTATAAAATTCGCAGATAAATTTTACGTTTTCAAAAAGCCGTATCCGAGATCAAAATCGTAAATTTAGCCTCAGATACGACCGATGAATGCTATTTAGCGGATTTTAAAATCGCCTGATAGCCTTGTTTTTTGAGCGCCTCTACGACCGTATTTTCCGCAAAATCGTCCTGGACGACGATGTCGGCCGTTTTAGCCTCCAAATTTACCTCGAATTTCTTCACGCCGTTAAGCGTATTTAGCGTCTGCGTGATGACCTCGTAGCAGCTCACGCAGGCCATATTGGGGATCTCGTAAACCAAAGTCTTGTCCGCAAATGCCGCCGCGCAAAGCGCCAGCGCTAGAGCTAGCTTTTTCATTCTTTGATACCGACTTTGTATTTTTTGGCTTGGATTGCGTGCACGATGTCCATGACGTTCACGCCGCTATCTGCGGTGATGTTTACGTCTTTGCTTTTTAGATCAAAGCTCACTCCGGTGACGCCCTTGACGCCCTTTGCGGCATCTTCGATTTTCTTAGCGCAGCCGCCGCAGTTCATATTCGGCACGTTTAGTTCGTAGGTTTGCTCCGCAAAAACAGCGCCGCAAATCGCCGCCAAAAGTAAAATTTTCTTCATCATCGCTCCTTGAAAATAATATTTGATGTGAAATTGTATCACTATATTTCTTATATATTTATTATTTTTATTTATATTAAAATGTAATATAATTTACTTTTTTCTTATATTTAAAACTAAAATTTGACGTCAAATTTGAGCGGATTTAAAGCGGGCGTAAAATATTGCAGGAAAATTAAGAGGGGAATTTTAGCCCGCAAAAAGCATAAATTTGCAGGCTAAATTTATAAAATTTATTCTTTTGTTTTTGCCATTCTGCGGCGCATAGTCGGATCTAGATAGCGTTTGCGCACGCGTATGTTTGAAGGCGTGACTTCGACTAGCTCGTCCTCCTCGATCCACTCCAGAGCGCGCTCTAGACTGAGCTTTCTAGGCGGTACGAGCTTGATAGCGTCGTCAGAGCCGCTAGCGCGTACGTTGGTTAGGTTTTTGCCTTTGATCGGGTTTACGTCCAGATCGTTTGGACGGCTGTGCTCGCCGATGATCATGCCTACGTAGGTCTTGGTTTGCGGATCGACAAAAAGGATGCCGCGATCTTGCAAGTTCCAGAGGCTATACGCTAGCGTCACGCCGTTTTCCATCGACACTAGAGCACCGTTGCTTCGGTGCTCGACGCTACCGATGAGCGGGCGAAACTCGAGGAAGCTGTGGTTCATGATACCCTCGCCTTTCGTATCGGTCAAAAACTGGCTTCTAAAGCCGATGAGACCGCGCGCAGGGATCTCAAACTCGATCCTCGTCTGCCCGTCGCCGGTCGGGTGCATCGAGACCATCTCGGCCTTTCTGCGTCCGAGCTTTTCGATCACGGTGCCGCTAAACTCGTCAGGTACGTCGCACACTAGCAGCTCAAACGGCTCGCAGCGCACGCCCTCGATCTCTTTGATGATGACTTCCGGACGTCCGAGGCAAAACTCAAAGCCCTCGCGGCGCATGTTTTCGGCCAAAATCGTGATTTGCAGCTCGCCGCGCCCGCTAACCTTAAATTTACCCTCGCCGATGTTTTCGTAGCGCATCGCGATATTGGTTTTCATCTCGCTAGCTAGGCGTTCGTCGAGTTTGTTTGAGGTTACGTGCTTGCCCTCGGTACCGGCTAGCGGGCTATCATTTACGCTAAACACGACGCTAAGCGTAGGCTCCTCGATTTTTAGCGGATCAAGCGGCATCGGAGAGTTTGGATCCACGACGCTATCGCCCACGTCCAGCGCCTCAAAGCCTGCTATCGCCACGATATCGCCCACTTGCGCCTCGTCTATATCGCGGCGCTCAAGACCCAAAAAGCCGATGAGTTTTGAAATCCTACCCGTCGTTTTCGTGCCGTCGGCTTTAGCGAGCATAACGTTTTGGTTTTTAGAAATTTTACCGTTAAAGATACGCGCGATGCCGATTTTACCGACGTAGTTGTCGTAATCAAGCGTGAAAACTTGAAGCTGCAAAGGGTTGTTTATATCGCCGCTAGGAGCCGGAACGTGAGACAAAATCGTCTCGAAAAGCGGCTGCATATTTACGTTTTCGTCGGCCAAATTTAGCTTCGCATAGCCGTTTCTAGCCGCCGCGTAAACGACAGGAAACTCTAGCTGCTCGTCGTTTGCCTCAAGCGCCACGAAAAGATCGAAAATCTCGTTTATCACGCGGTCTGGATCGGCTGCGGGTTTGTCGATTTTATTTACGACGACGATCGGGCGAAGGCCGAGCGAGAGAGCCTTTTTTACGACGAATTTAGTCTGCGGCATTACGCCTTCTTGCGCGTCTACGAGCAGCAAAACGCCGTCGACCATCTTTAGCACGCGCTCTACCTCGCCGCCAAAATCGGCGTGGCCCGGGGTGTCGATGATGTTGATTTTGGTGTCTTTGTAGCGGATCGCGGTGTTTTTCGAGAGGATCGTGATGCCGCGCTCGCGCTCGATGTCGTTGCTATCCATCACGCGTTCGCCGACGGCTTGGTGCTCGTTAAAAGTACCCGATTGTTTCAAAAGCTCGTCAACCATCGTAGTTTTGCCGTGATCGACGTGAGCGATGACGGCGATGTTTCGTATCTTTTCCAAAATTTTTCTCCGTTATTAAAATAGGGCTGATTTTAGCCAAATTTTCCTTATAAAAATAATAAAGCTATTTTGGAACGTTTCTTGCATGGCTCATGAAAGTTAAATTTAAAGGGTTTTTATGCAGACTACTCAAAACGATATTTTATCATTTGACGCGAGCATCAAAGGCGGCGTGAAAAAACAGAGCAAAAATGCGCAAAAAGGCGGCAAAGAGGACGGCGAGTTTCTCTCTATGGTGCTAGATGCGGCCGCTAAAAAGGGCGAAAATTTAAGCGAAGAAGATCTAAAAGAGATGGCAAAAGCGGTAAATTTATCCACCCAAACGGCTCAAAATCAGCAAACTAAAGCGCCCATCCAAAGCACGGACGTAAAAGAAATTTTAGGCGAGGAAGCGGCGGAAAATTTGTTTGAAAATGCGACCTTTATGCAGCTTTTGCAAATTTTAGAGATGCTTAGCGGCGGCGAGAAAATCAGCAAATTTCCAAATTTCGAAAATCGCCTAGCCAAAGCGCTATCAAACGAAACGACTCTAAACGAGCTAAGGGGAGCTAAAAATCTAAACGAGCTAATAGAGATTGCAAATAAGCTAAATTTGGGTCTGGAAAATATCGAAGTGACGCAGGTTCAGGCCGACGAGCTAGGCGAGAAATTTCCGAGTTTGGCGAAAAAAGATTTCTTTGAACCCGTAACTCCTAAGAAAAATTTTGCATTTAGCGAGCTAAAAAACAAGGTCGAAGAGGCCATAAACGCAAACGAGCCAGAGCCAAAAGATACGCTAAATAAGCTACTGCAAGAAGTTTCTAAACCAAAAACCCAGAGCAATGAAACAACGACCGTAAACAAAGTAGAAGAGGTAAGCGAAGAAAATATAAGCGCGCTAAACGCCAAGAACGTAAAAGAAAAGCCGGAGAACAATAGTGCGGCGGATGAAATTTTAAAAGCCGATAAAAAAGAAGAAAAACGGGTAAATTTGCAGTCTCTTTTGTATCCGGAAAGAGAGCAAGATCAAGGCGAGCAGACCGAACAAAATAGCAATCAAAATAGCGATAGCGAACTAAACGCGATGGTAAAAGACGTGATCTCAAACGCAAAGGCTCAAACTAGAAATTTCCAAGCCGTGCGCGAGACGTTTGACAACTTTAGCTCAAATTTGAAAGAACAAGTCGCGGCCTACAAATCGCCTTTCATGCGCTTTAACATCACGCTAAATCCGCTAAATTTAGGCGAAGTCGAGATCACGATGGTAAATCGCGGCAACAATCTGCACATAAATTTCAACTCAAACACGCAGACGATGAACCTCTTTTTACAAAATCAGGCCGAGTTTAAAAACAGCCTCGTAAATATGGGCTTTACCGAGCTTGAGATGAACTTTAGCGATCAAAATCAGCCTAAAAAAGAGCAAGGGCAAAAAGGCTACAAAGGCTCCAAATTTAGCTCCGACGATACCGAGCAAGGCGAACGGACTGCACCTCGTTTAGAGCTCGTCATTCCCCGATACGTGTAAATTTGGAATCAAATTTGCTTGAGATATAAAAATTTAAAGGATAAAAGATGGCAAACGGACTAGAAACCAATAACTTCACGGTAAACAACCAAGCCGCCAAAAAATCGGCGGACGCCCTACAAAAGGCCGCAGGCACCAATCCAAACGCCCAGCTAGACAAGGACGCTTTTATGAAACTTCTTTTGACCGAACTTCAGTATCAAGACCCGACAAGTCCGATGGATACGGAAAAAATGCTAACTCAAACCAGCCAGCTAGCCTCGCTCGAGATGCAGGAAAATACAAACAAAATGATGCAAAAGCTAGCCGACCAGCTAAAAAATAGCACCAATATGTACGCCGTCGGAGTGCTCGGCAAGATGGCTAAAATCGGCGATAGCGGTATCGTAAAAGAAGAAGGCTCGGGCGTCAAATTTGCGGGATTTTTAGAAAGCGCGGCAAAAGGCGGTACGATAAACATAAGAGACAACAACGGCAAACTCGTAAGAACGCTGGAGTTTGGCGAAGCAAAAGCTGGCGCAAATACATTCGAGTGGGACGGCAAGGATAGCGCAGGCAACGACGCAAAAGCAGGCACCTACTCAGTAGAGATAAACTACGTAGATCTCGCAGGTAAAGCTAGAAGCGGCGGCGTAGGCAACTACCTAGTAGAGGGCGTCAAATTTATCGACGGCGTCGCGCAAGTAAAGGTCGGCGGACAATACGTCAGCATCGACAAAGTAAAAGAATTTACCGAGCCGAAAAAAGGATAAGTCAATGGTAAGAAGCCTATATAACGGCGTTAGCGGCGTCAGAACGCAGGGGTTTGGTATGGACGTTTGGGCAAATAACGTCTCTAACATAAACAACGTAGGCTTCACCGCTTCGATACCCGAATTTAAAAGCATCTTTTATCAAACCTCCATCGCCGCGGGCAATAACCCGACGCAGGACCAAGTCGGCCTTGGCGCTACGGGCATGACGACGGCGCTTAGCTTTTATAAGCAAGGCCCGTTTATGAAAACCGATAACGACCTAGATATGGCGATCGGCGGCAAAGGATTTTTTGGCGTGACAAACGGCTCGGGCACCTACTATACGCGCGCCGGTAGCTTTGGCGTAGATAAAGACAGATATCTCGTAACAAATCAGGGCAACTACGTCCTAGGTACGCAAAACGCGCTAACCCAGGTCGCTCCTAGTCCGGGCGCGATAGAGGCTTTTGGTAGAGTAAACAGCACGGCTGCAGTCACGCAGGCCTACACGCCAAGCATTGATACGACAGATCTTGACCTTGGCGACATCGGCTCTCAGGGCAAGATTCGCCTACCGGAGTTTTTGTATCTACCGACCAAACCGACCTCAAAGCTAACTTTTAAAGGCAATCTCGACTCATCTTTTAAAACTGAGCCTATCACATTGCCAGTCGATGCGGCAACCTACAATAGCAACATAGATAACGCCTCTAGAACCATAAATTTACGAGGACAAGTCACGGCTGATACTACGATAACTCGCCCAAGAAAAGGCGATCTAATCACCGTAACGGCAACCGACGCAAACGGCAAAACGGCTGAATTTAGCGCTCCGATCGACGAAAACGGCAACTGGAGCATAAGTCAAAAATTCGAAAATGATTTCGACCTAGCCGCGGCGCCGAATTTGACGGCTAAGATAAACACGACCAAAGAAGCGGCGAATCAAGAAAAATACAAAACCGAACTTTTAAGCGCCGACGGCACGAAAAATACTCTAGAACTAACGCTAACAAAACGCGTCCCTCAGGGTGCCAACGGTACGGTTTGGGATGCGGTGGTAACAGTAAAAGACGCGAGCGGCGCAGTAGTCTCAAACTCTAACGGCGAGTTAAATTTCGACCACGAGGGCAGACTGGTTAGCACGACTCTAGCTTCGGTAGACAGTAACGGCTCACAAATCAAGCTAGACTTCGGTACTCCAGCGGCTGCGGGTCAAATTTACTCGGGCGTCACCAGCACCGCGCAAGCAAAAAGCATCTCGATCGCTCAAGACGGCGTGCCAGAGGGTATTTTAAAGGATTATCACACTAATAATTCTGGCAATATATTGGCGCAGTTTACAAACGGTCAAGTCCGCTCCGTCGGCAAAGTCGCGCTCTATCACTTCCAAAACGAGCAAGGCCTTGCAAAAATGGGCGATAATATCTATTCGCAAAGCGCAAACTCCGGCGCGGCCTTTTTCTACAAAGACGCGGGCGGCAAAAGCATCTACGGCGCCCAAATCGCCAGTCGTGCGCTCGAGCAGTCAAACGTCGATCTAGCGCAGGCCCTAACGGAGATCATCGTCACGCAAAAAGCCTACGACGCTAATGCCAAGAGCATAACGACTAGCAACGAAATGCTCCAGCGCGCAATCGAGCTAAAGCGCTAAATTTAACCCGCGAATTTGACGCGGGTTAAATTTAGTCTTAACCGTAAAAGCCAAATTTAACGCGATCAAATAGCTTGCTTCAAGATATCTAAATAAATTTTTAGCTAAAATCAGCCCCAAATTTTACAAAACAAAGAAAAGACATGAACCGAAAAAGAATCTACAATCCAAGCTCAAACGAAAATTTGACTGACCGCCGCGTATTTAACGGCAATCCGCACGGCATTTTAAATTTCACCAAGGCAAAATACCAGTGGGCGCTCAAGCTCTGGGACCTGATGGAGGCCAACACGTGGTTTCCAAAAGAGGTCGACACGTCGGGCGACGTACGCGACTACGCCTACAACCTCACGCAGGCCGAAAAGCGCATGTACGATCTAGTTTGGAGTCAGCTCATCTCGATGGATAGCTTCCAGACAAACAACCTGGCCGACAACATCAACCCGTACATCACCGCGCCCGAGATCAACGCCTGCCTAGCGCGCCAAGCATACGAGGAGGCCAACCACTCCAAGTCCTACGCCGTCATGGTCGAGGCCATCTGCGACAACACCGACCTGATCTACGAGATGGAGAAGCACGACGAGGTTTTGCGCGAGAAAAACGACTACATCTCAAGCGTTTACGAGGAGCTTGCGGGCGAAGTCACGGACGAAAAGCTGCTACTTGCCATGGTGGCGAATCAAATTTTAGAAGGTATTTATTTTTATAGCGGTTTTACGGCGATCTATGCGCTGGCGCGTGCCGGCAAGATGCTAGGCAGCGCGCAGATGATCCGCTTTATCCAGCGCGACGAGATCACGCATCTACTGCTATTTCAAAACATGATAAACAGCGTCCGCGCCGAGCGTCCCGATCTTTTTACGCCTGAGACGGAAGCTAAAATTTACGATATGTTCGAGCGCGCGGGCGAGCTTGAGATCAAATGGGGCAAATACATTACGCAAAACCAGATCATGGGCTTTACCGACGACATCATCGAGCAATACATCCGCTACCTCATCGACCAGCGCCTAGTCGCCATCGGGCTAAAGCGCCGCTACAACGTCGCTCACCCGATCAAATGGGTCGATGATTTTGCTAAATTTAACGACCAAAAGAGTAACTTTTTCGAGGCGAAAGTAACAAACTACAGCAAAGGAAGCATCAGTTTTGACGACTTTTAGTCCAAATTTATGCCCTATCATCCTAACTGCGCCGACTTGCCGGCAAAGACAGGACGAGCTGCTAGAAAAAATCGCCGCCGCGCCCGAAAATTCGGTCATCCTAGCTAGCGAGCTGTGCGTGAGCGGATATGACTTCGACGGATTTTTTAGCGGAGCAAACCGAGCAATGCTGGGCGGCTCGATCGGTAGCTTTGACGCTATACTTTTTGAAGCGCTACAAGAAGCGCTAAGTCCCGATAAATTCCTCGGACTAACGCACCTAACGAGCCTAAACCGCGCCAAAGGACTCGCGCAAATTTCAATCACGCAGGCGCAAAAAAACGAAATTTACAACGAATTTATCCTGTTAAACAGCCAAAACGTCTTTTATGCGCAAAATAAATCAAAGCTTTTTCGCCCAAATTTAGAGCACGAAATTTTTGCCGCAGGAGACGACGGGACGATAAAGCCGTTTGATTTTAAAGGGCTAAAAATCGGCGTTTTAATTTGTTTTGAGCTTAGATTTTCAGAGCTTTGGGCACAGCTAAAAGGCTGCGATATCATCCTGGTACCCGCGATGTGGGGCAAGGCGCGCGAGGATGCATATCTTACGCTTTGCAAGGCTCTAGCGATTGCCAATAGCTGCTACGTCGCGGCCGCAAGCTCGCTTGATTTGGAGTTTTCAGGCATATTTTTACCGAGCGGCGAATTTGCAAAAGAGGCCCAATTCGACTCAAATTTGATCCTTGAAACCAAACGAAATTTGGGACTTTTATGACCGCTCTTGAAAAATCAAAATGCACAAACATGGCCGACGAGATCGGCGATATACTCACTCTGACGCCCTCGCTTTACAAGGCGCTTTGCGACACTCCGCGCGAGATCTTTGCGCCCGTCACGCGCCACGCGTACAGCCTAGACGCTCAGCCTATCGGCGGAAATCAATGGATCAGCTCGCCTCTAACGGTAGCCAAAATGACGCTGGCGCTTGAGGCCGAAGATATCGACAACGCCCTAGAGATCGGCTGCGGCAGCGGTTATCAGGCGGCGATTTTATCGCATTTAGCGCACAGAGTTTTTAGCGTCGAGCGCATCGAAAAGCTCGCAAGCGAAGCCAAAAAACGCTTTGAGGTACTTAAAATCCACAACGTCCACGTGCGCTTTGACGACGGAAACGTCGGCTGGAAAAGCTACGCGCCCTACGACAGGATTTTGCTCTCGGCCGCGGCGCAGCAGGTGCCGCAGACGCTTTTTAACCAGCTAAAAAACGGCGGCATTTTAGTAGCTCCTATCAAAAAAGACGGCAAACAGTTTATCGTCAAATTTACAAAAGACGCTCGCGGCGAGATAACGCAAAAAGCGCTTGACGAGTGCTTATTCGTACCGCTTTTGGGCGGGATAGAGTAGCGAAGGTCGTCAAATTTGACGCCGTTATTTTATGAACTCCGCTTTAAATTTGACTATGCAAACCCGCTCGCCGCGAAATTTTGCCATACGTTAAACCTAAAACTGTATAATCATCGCACAAATTCTTAACAAAGGAGCTAAAATGGCAACAGATCGCGAGTTGGTTAATTTCTCAGAGGAACACGAGCTAAACACGGTGCTAGCAAGACACGGCAAGGCTCAAAGCATCGCAAACCGCGAGGTGCTTTGCGAGCTCGGTAAAGAGTGCAAGGAAAAACTAGGCAAAAGAGTGCTAGCGCAAGATGAATTTGACGAGTTTTTAAAACCCGTTTTAAATCGCTTGGAGAATAAAAGAGCTTAAATTTCGGGGGATTTCCCCGAAATTTCTATTCAAATTTCCCGCCTTTTAAATACTTATACTATTTTCTCGTTTTCAAATTTACATTCTCAAAATTTAACTTCAAATTTGATTGCCAAGCGGCAAAAAACGCACGCAAATTTATAAATCCAAAAACCGGCAAGAGCCATAAAACCTGGTGCGTCAAATTTGACGTCAGCATAAATTCGGAGCGGCTTAAAACAAAGCACAAAGCCAAAACCGCGCCGAATTTAACCGAGCTACGCCCTAAAAATGCACCTTAAATTTCGCCCAAAAACTTCTGCCCGGCTCATAAAGCCTAGTGCCGTTCGGGATAGTTTCGTAGCCTGCGATACCGCCGCCGTAGCCGCCTTTTGAGTTATGATAGGCGTATTTGGCGTCGTTTAGGTTTTCGGCCGCTAGTAAGAATTGATAATTTTTATATTTATAGCCCGTGCTTAGTCCTAGCGTCCAGAAGCTATCGCTCTTACCCAGGTCCATGCCGCCCACGTCGCCGTAGCCCTTTTGCGCGCGGTTTTGCGACGCGTTAGCGTAGAAGTCGGCTTTGACGAACCAGTCGGGCTTTTCTAGGCCGGCGCTTAGTTTAAACGTTAGAGGAGAAACCTTAGGTAGCGCGTCGCCGTCTTTTAGGCCACCCGCGTTTTTAGTCACCTTGCCGTAGACGTAGGATACTCCCGCCCCCAGCCTAAACATATCGTCTAGCAGCGTAGTGCCCTCGATCTCGCCGCCGTATAGCAGGGCGTCGGTATTAAAGGCGTCTGAGGACATACCCATCGTATTATACTTTAGCATAATATAATCATCCATCTTTGAGACGAAGAAATTTGCGTTTAGTTCGTAGTTTTTATCTTTTAGCACTGCACCAAAATCCAGCTGCGTGTTTCTTTCTTTATGTAGCGCTAAGTTCGCATCCTTGTTCGTTTCCCAGTGATCGGGCATCCTTTGGGCGTGCCCTAGCCCAGCATAAAGCGTTAAATTTTGCAGATATTTTTCGTATCTAAAAAAGCCTGAGAATAAATTTTCTTTTCTGCTCTTATGCGTTTTTAACAGTTTTCTCTCGCCCGCGTCCAGCCTAAGTCCGCCAAAAAGACCGTAGTCGTTTTCAAGGACGTATTCGTTTTGGGTGTATATCGTTTTATACGTTACCTTGCGCTCTTTTACGTGCGGCTTTGATAGGGCGGCGTCCATTTGGGCTTTAGATACGCCGGCTCCGCCCGTTCCAGCGCCTCTCCACTTAAATACATCCTCAGAGTACCCAGCACCAAGATAGCTGGTTAGATTATCGAAATTTAACTCGCCTTCTAGCTTAAAGCCGTACATATCGCGTATCGGGTGACTGATGCTATATCCCTTGCCGGGCCCCGTACCCGGCACCACCGGACGCATGGTGAAGTTGTCCATTATGTGATCGATTTGATGATAATACGAGCTTAGCCTGATCTTGTGCTCGCCGACGTCTTGTTCAAATTTGAGCCCGAAAGATTTACGGTCAAACTGTATGCCGTCCCTCATCCTATCGGCATACGCCGCTTCGCCCTCCCCCAGATCCGCGCTTAACTGCAAGGCGGTAGTTTCCGTGGGCGTTAGCGTACCCACGAGCGAGACGCTGTTGCGTTTATAGTGCGTATGCATTTTCTGCCCGCCGCCGCTTTTATAATCGCCGCTCTCGTAGTGTCCGCCGGAAACCTCTATGCTGCCTAGCTCGTTACCGGCTGCTACGTCCGCGGTAGTTTCAAACCGCTTAAAACTACCGCCCAGCACGCTTACGTTTCCTCCGAAGCTCGGTTTTGACAGCCTTGCTATCTCTCTATCGAAAAATATACCGCCGCTAATGAGTGCGCCGTATCTGACGTCTTGCGGGCCTTTTACGATGCGAACCGAGCTGTAGTTTTGCGCCGAGATGTAGGTGATGGGCGTATCCATACGCATGCCGCAGCCGCCGTTTAGCGTGCTGCCGTCGATCAGCACCGGCAGCCTAGCCGCCGTCTGTGAACGATAATAAACCTCGCTGCCGCCTCCGCCCTTGCGCTCCATCGTAAAGCCGTTCAAATTTGAAAGAGATTTGGCGATATCGCTGTTTTCTAGTATCGCGCCCTTGCCGACTATTTGCGCGTTGGTCGGCTCGTCGAGGGCTGATTTTTGCATTTTTGACGAGACGGTAACGGGACTCAGGCTTACCGCTTCCTCGGCGCTAAGCATCAAATTTGACGCCATGGCCAGTGCCAAAACGTAAGAAATTTTCATTTTCGCTCCTATAAAATTAATATTTAATATTGAAATTGAAGCAAAAATAAACTTAAATAAAGAACGAATATTTATGTAATGTTAATTATTTTGTATGAAATTTGGCTCAAACTGTGCTATTTAGGCAGTTTGCGTTAAGCGTGTAGAAAAGTAACTTTAACGGATTAGAATTATAAATTTAGGTAATCTCGGTTTCATCAAATTTGAGCTCAACAAAACCGAGATTAAATTTACAAAATCTCTTTTACCAGTAGTTGCGGCGTGACGAGTCCGCGAAAAGAGTTTTTCGATACCGAAAAAACGAGGTCTATGCTCTCGCCTGCATGCGGCTCGCGAGTGAAGTTAAAAAACAGCGCCTCGAGGCACTTGCCGTCTTTTTGTAGGATTAGTTTTAGGTGATTTTGTTCTCTGCCGATTAGTTTTTTGTTTTTGACGACGGCGGATTTGATTTCAAAGAGCGGGCGCGGATTTTTCTGTCCGTAGGGCTCAAAATGCTCCAAAATTTCAAGCAACTCAAAGTCCACTTCGCCGGCTTCTATCTCGCCTAACGGCTCGTCAAACGCGCTAAATTCGTGCAAATCCATCAGCATACACGAGCTATTTATCGCGGTTTTAAACGCTTCTAAATTTGCCGGATCTATCACGATGCCGGCCGCCCCTTTGTGTCCGCCGTAGCCCGCAAGCAGCTCTTCGTGGCTAGCGATGAGCGAGAGGATGTCTAGCTTACCCACGCTTCTAGCGCTGCCTTTGGCGCGGTTTTCGTCGATGCTAAAGACGATGGCGGGCTTTTTAAACTGCTTAGCCAGGCGCGAAGCGACGATACCGATGACGCCCTCGTGCCAGCCCCTGCCCCACGTTACGATGATGTGCTCGTCCTCGCGCACGTCCTTTAGCGAGCACTCAAAAAGCGTGCGCTCCTCCTCCTTGCGCGAGTTGTTAAAGCTCACGATGGTGTCGAGGCACTCGCAGGCGCGGTCTAAGCTTTTGGCGCGTAAGAACTCAAAAGATACGCTCGCATCGTCCATACGGCCCGAGGAGTTGATGAGCGGCGCGATGAGAAAGCTAATATCGTCGCACTCAAATTTATCCTTGCCATAAAGCTGTTTTATCGCCGTAAATGCGGGCCTGCGCGAGCTGTTTAGGCGGTTTACGCCAAGCTTAACCAGGATGCGGTTTAGATCGCGAAGCTCCATCATATCGGCTATTATCGCGATAGCGAGGAGGTCGAGAAATTTACCCATATCGTAGTTGATGCGGCACACGTCTTTTAGTGCGCCCACTAGATACCACGCGACCTGAGCGCCACAAATTTCGACGTTTGGAAAAGGGCAATCCTTTTGCTTTGGGTTGATGATCGCATAGGCCTCAGGCAAGACGTCGGGCGGCATATGATGGTCGGTGATGATGAGATCTATGCCTTTTTGCTTGCAAATTTGAGCCGCGTCGTTTGCCGAGATGCCGTTGTCTACGGTCACGATGAGCCCTGCATCCGCGATCTCTTCGACGATCTGCGGATTTAACCCATATCCGTCGCTAAAGCGATTTGGAATACGCACGAAATACTCGCTAACGCCCAAATCATCGAAAAACTCGGCCATTATGACGCTGGCGATCACGCCGTCCACGTCGTAGTCGCCGACGATGACGATCTTTTCGTTTTGCTCGATCGCGCGTTTTATGCGCTCGGCACCTTTAAATACATCCTTTAACGCATCAGGCGTAGGAATTTCTGAAAGTTTTTTGTGAATGTCCTTTTCAAATCTTTGGTTCAGTAATTCCTTTATCTTTTCCTTATTTAACATCGTTTTGACGGGCTTTTGCGTAAGCCTCGCCGTCAAATTTCGCCGCCTTGCCACCGTTTTTGCCTAAATTTTCGATCGCCTCGGGGGTCAAATTTACCCCTGTCGCGCCGCAAAAAAGGCTAAATTTTGGTTCAAATTTCATCTTTTTCCTTCTTTTTTATTTTCTAATGCGCAAATTATATCTTTTTGAAATTTAATTTCTGATAATTGTAAATAAAGCGGCTATTTTACGGCTTAGGTGCGGGTTTAAAAGCTTTGCAAATTTGATACTCTTTACAAATTTAACGTTTTTAAAAAGGTGAATGCGAGCGTAAATTTTAAATTTAACGGAAGTAAAAATTATGAAAGAAATTTAGAGCCGAGCGGCTCTAAATTTGATTATTTCGATTTTTCTAGGCTAGCCTTGATAAAGCCCAAAACTACGGGATTTGGATTCGTCAGACGGCTGGTAAATTCCGGATGAAACTGCACGCCGACAAACCACGGATGCGAGTTTTTAGCGCCCGTCGCAGGCGAGCTAAGCTCGACGGCCTCGATCAGCCCGTCGCTCTCGCCGCTAACTATCAGGCCGTTTGCTTCAAATTCGGCTCTATATTTCGGATTTGCCTCGTAGCGGTGGCGGTGGCGTTCTTTGACGCATTTGGCGCCGCCGTAAATTTGACTCAGCAACGAGCCAGGCTTCACATCGCAAGTATACGCGCCAAGCCTCATAGTGCCGCCGACCGGACTTTGGTGAGTGCGGATCTGCGTTTGGCCGTGCGCGTCGATGAAACTATCGATGAGATAGATGATAGGATTTACGCACTCGGGCTTAAATTCGACCGAATTTGCGTCCTCGAGCTTTAGTACGTTGCGGGCAAACTCGATGAGCGATAGCTGCATGCCTAGGCAGATACCAAGATACGGCACGCCGTTTTCGCGGGCGTATTTGATCGCTTCGATCTTGCCGCTCACGCCGCGCTCACCAAATCCTCCCGCAACTAGCACGCCGCCTACGTCTTTTAGTAGCTCCTCGACGTTTGAAGGCTCGATTTTCTCGCTATCTATCCACTTTAAATTTACCCTCGCGTCAAGGCTCGCACCCGCGTGGATAATGCTTTCAGTTAGGCTCTTGTAGCTCTCTTTTAGATCGACGTATTTGCCCACAAATGCTATCGTGGTTTCTTTCGTTGGAGCGATGATGCGCTTAACTAGGCTGTCCCAGTTGCGCATATCAAGCTTTAGTTCGCCCAAATTTAAAATTTCGGCGATCGGGGTTAAGACGTCTTGATTATAAAACGCGAGCGGCACCTGATAGATGCTAGCCGAGTCGATACTCTCGATGACGCAGTTGCGCTCTACGCCGCAGCTGGCGGCTATTTTATCCTTTAGCTCGCGGTTTAGCGGCTGCTCGGCGCGGCAGATGATCATATCGGGGCTGATACCGATACGGCGTAGCTCGCCGACACTGTGCTGAGTAGGCTTGGTCTTTAGCTCGCCAGCGACTTTTATAAACGGCACGAGCGTTAGGTGGATATTCATCGCGCGTTTGCGGCCAACCTCGACGCGAAGGGCGCGGATAGCCTCCAAAAACGGCAAGCCCTCGATATCGCCTACCGTGCCGCCGATCTCAACGATCAGTATGTCGCGACCTTCTCCCGCCTTTTTGATACGATCAACGATCTCGCCCACGATGTGCGGGATGACTTGGATCGTTTTGCCCAGATAGTCGCCTCTGCGCTCTTTTTCGATAACGGAGCTATAGACGCGGCCGGTCGTGAAGTTGTTATCTTGGCTTAGGCTCTCGTCTAAAAATCTCTCGTAGTGCCCCAGATCCAGATCCGTCTCCGCGCCGTCGTCGGTAACGAAAACCTCGCCGTGCTCGAGCGGACTCATGGTGCCGGGATCTACGTTGATGTACGGGTCAGCCTTTAGCATGCTCACCTTTAAGCCCGTGCTTTTAAGAAGCGTGGCGATAGAAGCCGCCGCGATGCCCTTACCTAGCGAGCTTAGCACGCCGCCGGTTATAAAAATATACTTTGTTTCGTTTGGATTTTTTTGCATATCGCGCCTTTTAAATTTTTAGCGAGATTATACCTTATTTAAAATTTATAAACGCTTGTGGGCATAAATAATTTTATAAAATCAAAACTTTAAAATGATATTTTAAGTTAAATTTCTGTAGTATGTTAAGTTATGATTAAAAAATATATTAGAAATATCTCGTCTTTGTATATAGACGGCTTTAGGAACATGAAGCTCGGAAAGAGCCTGTGGTTCGTGATAGCTATCAAGCTGCTTATAATGTTCGGAATTTTAAAAGTATTTATCTTTGATGAAAGTTTAAATTCAAAATTTGAGAGCGACGAGGCCAAAGCGGACTTCGTCATCTCAAATTTGACAAAGGAATAAAATGTCTGAAATCGCTTCGGTCGATTGGTCTAGGGCGCAGTTTGCGCTCACCGCCATATACCACTTTTTGTTTGTTCCGCTCACGTTGGGACTTAGCTTTATCATCGCCATTATGGAGAGTATCTACGTCAAAACCGGTAACGAGCAGTGGCTAAAAATCACCAAATTTTGGCTAAAACTCTTCGGTATAAACTTTGCTATCGGCGTGGCTACCGGTATCATAATGGAATTTGAGTTCGGCACCAACTGGGCGAACTACAGCTGGTTTGTCGGCGACATCTTCGGTGCGCCGCTAGCTATCGAGGGCTTGCTTGCGTTCTTTATGGAGGCGACATTCTTTGCCGTTATGTTTTTTGGCTGGGATAAGGTTAGCAAGAAATTTCACCTCATCTCGACCTGGCTCGTGGCTATCGGTTCAAATTTGAGCGCGCTTTGGATCCTCATCGCAAACGGCTGGATGCAGTATCCGGTGGGTATGAAATTTAACCCCGCAACCGCAAGAATGGAAATGGAAAATTTCTTCGAGGTCGCTCTTAGCCCGGTAGGTATCATCAAATTTTTACACACCGTAACTAGCGGCTACGTTGCTAGTGCGCTTTTCGTGATAGGAATTTCAGCGTGGTTTATCCTAAAAGGACGCCACCTAATCATGGCTAAAAAATCTATCATCGTAGCGGCAAGCTTCGGTCTCGTTACGTCGCTATTTTTGATGTTTAGCGGCGACGAGAGCGCATATCAGGTCGCACGCACCCAGCCTATGAAACTAGCCGCGATGGAAGGCCTTTATAAAGGCGAAACAAACGCCGGCCTAGTCGCTATGGGCGTACTAGATCCGTCTAAAAAACCTGGCGATGACAAAGATCCGTTTTTATTAGAGATAAAATTTCCTTACGCGCTCGGAGTTATGGCTACTAGAGGGTTTAACAACTTTACTCCCGGTATAGACGATCTAGTGTATGGCAATGAAACTCACGACATAGAGGGCGTTGCGAGCAAGATGGCCAAAGGCTCGTTAGCCGTTAGCGCGCTAACAACCTATAATGCCGCTAAAAAATCAGGCGATAAAGCCGCGATGGAGCAAGCCGAGCAAACTCTAGCTCAAAATATGAAATTTCTAGGCTACGGCTATCTTGAAAAGCCTGCCGACGCCGTGCCGCCCGTTGGCCTAACGTTTTATAGCTTCCACGTGATGGTTGCGCTTGGCACTTACTTTTTAGCGCTATTTTTCGTCGTACTTTATCTTTGCATGGCGAACAATATCGAAAATTTCAAAAAGTTGCTTTGGATCTGCGTATTTACGATACCGCTTGGTTACGTAGCTATCGAGGCGGGCTGGATAGTAGCCGAAGTAGGGCGCCAGCCGTGGGTCGTGCAAGACCTCATGACGGTGGGCGTGGGAGCGACGAATTTATCGAGCACAAACGTCAAAATTTCGTTTATATTATTTGCGGTTCTTTTCACGGCTCTGCTCATAGCCGAGATAAAAATCATGCTAAAACAGATAAAAATAGGATTTGAAAACCATGCTTAGTTTAGAATTTTTACAAATTTACTGGTGGTGCGTAGTTAGCTTGCTAGGCGGTTTGCTAGTGTTTATGATGTTCGTTCAGGGCGGACAGACGCTACTTTTCGGACTTTGCAAAAACGAGCTTCAAAAAGATATGGTGATAAATTCTATCGGGCGCAAATGGGAGCTTACTTTTACCACGCTCGTAATGTTCGGCGGTGCGTGCTTTGCGGCATTTCCGCTGTTTTACGCAACAAGCTTCGGCGGCGCGTACTGGGTGTGGCTGGCGATTTTGTTTTGCTTTATCCTCCAAGCCGTGAGCTACGAATACCGCAAAAAACCGGACAACTTCCTGGGTCAAAAAACCTATGAAATTTTCCTTTTCATCAACGGCTCTTTAGGCGTTATACTGATCGGTATGGCGGTTAGCACATTTTTTTCGGGTAGCGACTTTTTACTAAACGAGCACAACTTCGTACAGTGGCAGACGCCGTTTCGCGGACTTGAAGCGCTGGGCAACATCATGCTCTATCCGCTAGGCATCGCGGTATTTTTTCTCTCTCGCGTAGGCGGGGCGCTCTATCTCATCAACAACATCGACGATGAGGAGATAAGAGCCAACGCCAGAAAAGCGGCGCTAAAAAATACGATTTTGTTTTTGCCGTTCTTTTTGATATTCATCGCTTGGGTGTTTACCAAAGCCGGTTTTGCATACGACGAGAGCGGCGTAGTGAGCCTCGTTGGCTTTAAATACGTTCTAAATTTACTCCAGATGCCGCTTGTAGCTGCAATGATAGTTATAGGCGCCGGACTCGTGCTTTTCGGTATATTTAAGGGTGTGTTTACGACAAGCATCTACGGCGTAGTGCCTTACGGTGTTGGCGTAGTGCTAACCGTTACCGGGCTATTTTTGGTGGCCGGACTTGCCGATACGGCGTTTTATCCGTCATTTTCAAATTTACAAAGCTCGCTCACGATCAAAAACGCAAGCTCTAGTCACTACACGCTAAACGTCATGGCCTACGTGAGCCTACTAGTGCCGTTTGTTTTGGGCTATATTTTCGTCGTTTGGCGCGCAATGGATAGCAAAAAGATCACGGCCGACGAGATCAAGCACGATCATCACGCATATTAAGGATAAAAATGATAGAAGCGATAGTTTTTCTTTTTCTTTGGGTTTTGGCGCTTTTTGGCGGATACAAATTCGTCCATTTTAACATCAAACACGTCGAGAAAAACGACGACAAATACTTTGGAAATTTGCGCGAATAAGCGCTGATCCGCAAATCTCGTTCTACTTAAATTTTAGCTTTTATCGCTATAATGAGGCTAAAATTTTAAGGAGAACGAGATGTTTGACTTCACTTTTCACAACCCCACTAAAATAGAATTCGGCAGAGGCAAAGAGCGAAATATCGGGCTTTATATGCGCGAATTTAACGCTAAAAGAACCCTACTGATCTACGGCAGCGAACGCATCAAAAAAGACGGACTCTTCGATACGGTCGCAACGAGCCTAAAAGAAAACGGCATAGAGTTTATAGAGCTTGGCGGCGTGGTTAGCAACCCAGTGCTAAGCAAAGTCTACGAAGGCATCGAGCTAGCTAGGAAATTTAACGCCGACAGCGTGCTGAGCGTAGGCGGGGGCTCCTGTCTAGATAGCGCCAAAGCCATCGCCGCGGGCGCGCTATATGAGGGCGACGTGTGGGACTTTTTCACGGGCAAGGACCCGAGTCGCGCACTAAAAATCTTTGACATCATAACTCTTGCGGCGACGGGCAGCGAGATGAACTCGGGCGCAGTCGTGACAAACGAAGCCACAAAACAAAAATTCGCCATCCACGGAGACGTCCTCTATCCGCTAGTCTCGGTCGTAAACCCGCAGCTACAAGCCAGCGTGAGCCGCGAGTATCTAGTCTACTCCGCCGCCGATATCATCGCGCACAGCATAGAGGGATATTTCACCGCTAGCGTTCAACCTGACATCATCAATCTCTACATCGAAGCCAACATCAAAACCGTGATGAAAACGACTAAAATTTTACTCGCAGATCCCGACAACTACGATACCAGAGCCGAGTTTGCCTGGGCGGCGACGATGGCGCTAAACGGCCTAACCTACGTCGGTACGCACGGCTACTCCTACCCGAACCACATGCTAGAACACGCCATGAGCGCGGTCGTAAACTGCGCGCACGGAGCGGGCCTAGCGGTCATAATGCCTGCGTGGATGAAGTGGTATAAGAGCCGAAATTTGGGCGCATTCGAGCGTTTTGCGCGCGAGATTTTCGGCGTAAATTCAGCCGATGAGGGCATCGCCGCCTTTAAAGCGTGGCTTAGTAAAATCGGCGCTCCAGTTAGCCTAAAGGTCGTCGGCATAGAGGACGAAACGCTAGAGGAAGTCGTAAATTTAGCCCACGACTACGCGGTAAACTGGCGCAAAGATAAGCTCTATACGAAAGAAAATATCAAAGCGATTTTTGAGCTGGCGAAGTAAATTTGAGTAAATATATTTGATCAAATTTACCGATTATAGCTTTTGTAAAATATCTGCAAATTTGCAATTTGATTTTTACTACGCTATCGCTCGGCGCGTAAAAAGATAAGCGGAGGTAACGAAAAAATAGTGTGCTAGCAACGGCCTGCAAACACTCGCTATCCTAATATTGCGGCGTAAATTTGAGGCTCTTAACGATAAAAATCGCGCGAGAATTTAGCAAAACCGCCGCAAATTTGATCAAATTTACGGCGGCATATTTAAAATTTAAGGCGCATTACGCCTCCAAAATCGCTCCGTTGCTTGCATTTGTTACCAGCTTGCGATACATTCGCAACCAGCGATACGGCAGCGGTTTTTCAAGCGGCTTAAATTTAGCCCTGCGCTCGGCGATCTCGGCTGCGCTTAGACGTACGTTGATCGCGTATGTATCTACGTCGATGTCGATGATGTCGCCGTCCTCTAGCAGTCCGATCATGCCGCCCTCGGCAGCTTCGGGGCTCACGTGCCCGACGCTTAGCCCTCTCGTCGCACCGCTAAAACGTCCGTCCGTGATGAGCGCTACGTCTGCGCCGAGACCTCGCCCCATGATGAGCGACGTCGGGCTTAGCATTTCCTGCATGCCAGGACCTCCGCGCGGCCCTTCATAGCGGATGACGACCACGTCGCCTTTGTTTACCTTGCCGCTTGAGATGCCTTCTATCGCTTCATCTTGGCTGTTAAAGCACACGGCCTTGCCGCTAAATTTGCGTTCGCCGATGATGCCCGCGGTCTTGATGACGCAGCCCTGTTCCGCTAAATTTCCAAACAAAATCGCCAGTCCGCCAACCTGCGAATAGGCGTTTTCGACCTTGTGGATGACCGATTCGTCTTTTATGGCGCTAGCTCCGACGCGCTCGCCCAGGCTTTCGCCGCTTACCGTTAGCGCGTCTAAACCCAGTAGTCCGTTATCGCGGCGCGAAATTTCATTTATCACGGCGCTTAGTCCACCCGCGCGGTCGATGTCCTCCATGTGGATATTTGGCAGGCTAGGGCTGATTTTGGCGATGTGAGCGATCTTTCGGCTGATCTCGTTGAGTCCAGCGATCTGTAAATTTACCCCCGCTTCGCGCGCGATAGCCAGGATGTGCAGCACGGTGTTGCTGCTGCCGCCCATCGCCATATCGACTACCAGGGCGTTTTGGATCGATTTTTCGTTCACGATGTTGCGGATTTTGTATTTTTCATCGAGCGCTATCTCGCAGATACGGCGCCCCGCCTGCCTGATGAGCTCCTCGCGCTCGGGAGTTAGCGCAGGCACCGTGCCGTTGCCTTTTAGCGCGATACCCATCGCTTCGCACAGCGTATTCATCGAGTTTGCCGTAAACATCCCCGAGCAGCTGCCCCCGCTCGGACAGGCGGCGCACTCGATCTCTTTTAGCTCCTCGGCGCTGATCTCTTTGGTTTCAAATTTACCCACCGCCTCAAACGCAGTCGCAAGGTCGATAGGCTCGCCTTTTTTTGTGTAGCCCTTTTTCATCGGGCCGCCGCTAACAAAAACCGTCGGCACGTTCACACGAAGCGCGCCCATCACCATGCCGGGCACGATTTTATCGCAGTTTGGCATGCACACGAGGGCGTCTAAGGCGTGCGCGTTCATCACCGTTTCTATGGAGTTTGCGATCAGCTCGCGGCTAGGCAGGCTGTAAAGCATCCCACTATGTCCCATCGCGATGCCGTCGTCCACGCCGATACAGTTAAACTCAAACGGCACGCAGCCGTTTTTGCGGATCTCGTCTTTTAAAATTTCGGAGTATTTGTTGAGAAAAAAATGCCCCGGGATGATCTCGATGAAGCTGTTTGCTACGCCGATGAAGGGCTTTTCAAAATCCTCGTCTTTTAGCCCGGTCGCTCTTAGCAAGCTTCTGTGCGGCGCACGCGTATAGCCTTTTTTGATGATGTCGCTTCTCAATTTTGATCCTTTTAGTGGAATTTAGTCGATTTTATCAATTATTTAATTACATAAGTATAAAAATTTGAAAGGGCGTACACGGCATGGCAATCATGCTGCAAGATCTAAAATTTATGTTTTATCATGAGAAAATTTGAACCCGAAAGCTCAAATTTAAGTGCGAAGCGGAGCTTGCCTCACGCTTATAAAATGGCTAGAGCGATTTTAGTCGCTCTAGCCTAGCGAAGATAAAATCAATCCGCTACTTTCATCGTGCCGCCTGCACCAAGACCGCCTTTTACGGTTTGCATTTTGTAGTTTCTGATGGCATCTATTAGGTTATTCATCGAGTCGGTGAAGGCTGCTACTATGACTTTGCCCTCAGGCGTGTTGGCGTAGGCCCCAAGTCCTCCGCCTACCTTACTACCAAATAAGCCTCCAAGTCCTGCAAAGTCCGTGTTTCTAGCGCTTCCCTCGGCTGCCGCTAACTGTACGCCGGAGCGGTTTTCGATGAGAGTTAGCATCGTACTGGCATCACTCGTGCTAAATCCCCCGGCTACCGCGCCGGCTACGCCGCCAAAAAATGCACCGACTACGCCACCGATACCGCTAGTATCGCTTGCGCTAAAAGTTATCGAAGGCGTTAAAGTGTAGTCTGCGGCAACCATCTGACCTTTTTTAAAATTTGAAGTCTTTCTAAGTTCGCCCGACTGCATCAAGGCGCGCTCTTCCATCATTTGGTTAAATGCCTTACCGCGCTCGACGACGACAAAGCAGTTTGATTGTTGCGCTAAAAGCCTAAGAACCGGAACGGTGGAAGGAAGCCTATAATCTCTTGTAAGTACGGTATACCAGTCAGAATCTCTATCTTCGTAAATCACCATGGTGCCTAAAGATTGAGAACATTTTTGAAGTTGAGCGTTTGCGTTTTGAGAATTTGAACCGCCTGCAGAGCCCGTAGCAGTCGTTTTGGCGCTGCTTGAGCCCATATTCATCGATGACATACAACCCGTCAAAAGAAAAGGCAAAGCCAAAGCCGCAATCTTCGACGCGCCAAAAAGCGATTTTATCATTACTTACTCCTTGAAAAAATTTCGAGAGATTGTATTATATTTGCGCTAAAAATTTACTTTACTTTAAATTTTATATTATAAAATGATTAAAAATTAACTAGAAAGGATTTTTCATGAAGAAGTTTGCTTTAATAGGTCTTATCGTTGCTCTTTTTATAAACTTTGCAGACGCTTACGACAGATATTCAAACGAATCTTTAATTATCGTACCAAACGGAAAAGCTTATAATAAAAAACGCTGCAAAGATGGATATTGCAACGATATGCTTTCAAATTCCGACGTTATTTTGATGCTAGACGACCGTTACGACGATAGATACAGAAGAAACTATAAAAGAAAAGATTACCGCAGGGAACTCACCGATCAATACATGAGACAAAACGGTATCGGCAGACATGACGGATACGATCCTAGAGATAGTGGTTATAATAGAGGTTATAATGACGGATACGATGACGGATATAACGACCGAGACGACGAATACTATAATAACAAGCCGAGACTAGGCATCCGCATTAGATAAATTTGACGCTAGTTCGCCGCCAGTCGTCAAATTTGACCGGCGGCGAAATTTGATTTACGAATTTGATTTACAAAAAGGAAAATAATGCTAACCAATCCCGTCGTGATCAGCATCATCGTGATGACCGCGCTTTGTTTGCTGCGATTTAACATCCTGCTTTCCATCCTCGTCTCCGCCCTAGTCGCGGGACTCATCTATCACGGCGGATTTGCCGGCGTAGGGGCCTTTTTCGACGCGCTAACGGCCACCACCTCTACGCTGATAACGGGCATGAAGGGCAACCTAGAAACCTCGCTCAGCTATATCCTGCTCGGCGCGCTCGCAGCTGCGATAGCCAACACGAACCTAACGGCGATCCTCATAAACGCCGTTAGCAAGGCTCTAGCCAAAACCAGCACCTATTTTGCTCTGATAATCGCTTCTATCGCGTGCTTTTCGCAAAATTTGATCCCGGTTCACATTGCTTTTATACCGATTCTCATTCCGCCGCTTTTGCCGCTGATGAACCGCCTAGGCATCGACCGCCGAGCCGTCGCGTGCGCTCTTACTTTCGGACTAAAGGCGCCATACGTTAGCCTTAGCGTGGGCTTTGGACTTATCTTTCACGGCATCATCAAAAAAGAGCTCGCAAACAACGGCGTAGAAGTGCAGATGAGCGAGATCTCAAGCGTGATGTGGATCGGCGGCCTCTCTATGCTAGTGGGCTTGCTTTTAGCCGTTTTCGTCTTTTACCGCAAAAGACGCGACTACGCGCACACTAAATTTGAAACGAGCGAGGAGCAAGAGGCTCAGATGGCCGCAAGCCTAAAAATGACGAAAAAAGAGTGGGCGGTGCTAGGCGGCGCGGTTGCGGCGTTTGGAGTGCAAATTTATACCGAGAGTATGCCGCTTGGAGCGCTTTTAGGGCTGCTAGTTATGGTGGTTTTCGGCGGTATCGAATACCGTAAAATCGACAAAATCATGGACAGCGGCCTAGCGATGATGGGCTTTATCGCATTTATCATGCTCGTTGCCGCGGGCTTTGGCTCGGTTTTACGCGAGAGCGGCGGTATCGAGCAACTGGTGAGCTTTGCTAGCGCAGTCGCCGGCGGCAAAATGGGCGGCGCGATCTTGATGCTAGCTATCGGCTTGCTCGTTACTATGGGCATCGGCACAAGCTTTGGCACGATACCGATCATCGCGGCGATCTACGTGCCGTTTTCGCTATCGCTGGGTTTTTCTCCGGCGGCGATCATCTTGCTAGTGGGTATCGCGGCGGCTCTAGGCGATGCGGGCAGTCCCGCTAGCGACAGTACGCTAGGGCCTACGAGCGGCCTAAATGCCGACGGACAGCACAATCATATTTACGATACGTGCGTGCCGACTTTCATCTTCTTTAATATACCGCTGTTAATCGGCGGCGTTATCGGAGCGATGATTCTCTGATCTAGTCTCGTCTTTTGAGTGCTTTTTGCGGAGTTTGCTAAAATTTTGCTCGGCAGACTACATGTCTAGCCTATGCAAAATTTTAGCCGCACAGCCCCAAAAATCATCTCAAAATACTTCGCCTTGACTTTTTACATTCAAATTTGAAGTCAAATTTATAAATTTGAATCATAAACTCTTTTTCGTCGCTACCTTCACAAATACTAAATCAAATTTAAAATTTGGAACATCTTTTGCTTAAGTGATCTCAAAATTTACTTTTCAAAAAGGATAAAGCTATGATGAGATCACTTTGGGCAGGCGTTACCGGACTGCAAGCCCACCAGATCGCTATGGACGTCGAGGGCAACAACATCGCCAACGTCAACACAGTCGGATTTAAATACAGCCGAGCGAATTTCGACGACATTATATATCAAAATTCGCGTATCGCTACCGGCCCGCAAAATCGCCACGGCGGCGTAAATAGCATGCAAGTCGGTCTTGGCACGCAGATAAACTCGACGACTAAAATTTTCAAGCAAGGCTCTTTGCAAACTACCGATAAACAAACCGACATCGCGCTTCAAGGCGACGGATTTTTCATGGTTAGCCCGGACGGCGGCAAGACTACCTACTACACCAGAAACGGCGACTTTTCAAGAGATAGCGTAGGAAATTTCGTCGATAACGGCGGCAACATCGTGCAAGGATGGATGAGAGACGAAGAAACCGGGGAAATCGATCCGACTAGACCTATCAGCGATATAAATATCCCTGCAGGCCTAACCGTTCCGGCTCGCGCCACGACAAATATCACACTAAAAGGAAATTTAGATAGCGGTAACGACGTTGGCGCTAAAAAAATCCCTATCTACCAACTCGATCAATACCACAACTGGGCCGATACGGGCAAAGACGGCATAAAAGTTGACGCAGAAAAGCACGAGGAAAACAACGTCGGAGAAAATAGATTTTACGTGAACAAAAACGGCGAACAAAAGATGACGGAGCGCGGCGCAGATCTTGGAGTATTATTTAACAACAATGGCGACGCATATAACCTCCGCACCGGTCAAGGTATCTGGGCCAGCTATGCAGATGCTAAAACCAAGGCTCTAAACGTAGGCGCTCAGCCGGACGGAAGATTTGGCGGGACAAAGCAGCTTGATATCACGCTAAACGGCGAAAAGATAGTCGCAAGCGTAACTAGCGTCAGCGAACTAGCATCGGCTATAAACGAAAAATACACTAAAACAGGCGTAGAAGCAAGCGTTATCAACGGTAATCAGCTCGTATTAACGAATAGAAATAATTTAGGAACGACCGTTAATACTAAAAATATAAAGATGACTGTAAACGGCGCAAATAACATAGGAAACGACTTCGTAACGACTAATATCATCACGGCGTATCAATATACCTATAACAAAACTCAAGTCAATGCCACTCATACTTATAATGACTCTATGGCTAGAGAGGTAACGACTACCGAAGACCTTCGCGAAGCTATGCAAAGAGACGCGAGACTCTGGACGAACTACACCGGAACAGTCGTAGGAAATGCCGGAACGCCTCCTAACATAACTCCTAATCAAGGAACTTTTACGGGTGCTTTAAACGATAACAAAAACGACGGCGTAGAGGTAACAGTAAACGAGCACGGACAGTTTCAGATCAAAAATCCATCCGGCGACGCATTTAACTCTGACGACGGCGACGATACAGACGATACTACCGGCAATGCAGGCACAGCCAACACAAACACCGACGTTAACGACCACAATATGAATTTAACCATCACTGGTCTTAGCAACGCTGCAAACAACATAACCGAAAACGTCAAATTTACGGCATCTATGGCGCCGCTTTCAGGCTCTATAAGCCCGGGCAACGCCGCAAGGGTAACAGATAGCCTAAACATGGCCGCCCACAGCTCTAGCACCGATCTTTTCGATAGCTTGGGCACGAAACACAACATCAAAATGGACTTCGTAAAACGCGGCTACACGCCAAACGGCGGAACCGAGTGGACGATGGTTATCCAAGTAGCCGAACCAAACCGCATAAATCAAAACGGCGAGCCTGCAAACGTGATAACGGGCTACGTGAGATTTAACCCGGACGGCTCGCTAGCGACATATAGCCCGGCTAGCATAACCTTCGGCGCGCAAAACGGCTCGGCCGACGGCCAACATATCGAGCTAAAGCTAGGAACTACGGCTCAGATGGACGGTCTAGCCAGCACCGATAACGACTCAAGCACTGCCGACATAAGCCAAGACGGCTACGCTAGCGGCGAGCTAAACGGCATCAGGATAGATCAAAGCGGAACCCTAGTCGGCTCGTTTACGAACGGCCGAAGCCTAGGACTAGCGCAAGTGGGCGTGGCTAAATTTGCCAACAACGAGGGATTGGCTAGCGAGGGCGGAAATTTATTCTCCCGCACGGCAAACTCCGGCGATCCGATCATCGGCGCGGCTCAGACGGCTGGACGCGGCAAGATCTCAGCCTCGAGCCTCGAGATGAGTAACGTCGATCTATCTCGCTCGCTAACTCAGCTCATCGTCGTACAGCGCGGCTTCCAAGCCAACTCAAAGACTATCACGACTAGCGACGAAATGCTAAACACGCTGCTTCAATTAAAATAATTTATTTCTTCGGGCTTTAGTTTCGTCTAAAGCCCTTTTTATTGATTTTTAGCTAAATTTAGGTCTAAATTTAACCAAAAGAGACAAAATGCAAGTAACGCTTCTAAACTACACCCCGCTAAACATCTGCTCGCACGCTATCCGCACATGCTGGCAAAGCTTCGAAAAGGGCGATAACGGCGGCGAAAAAGACATCGAGCTCATCGAGCGCGTCGGCAATAAATTTAAACACGCCAGCACGCTAGAGCACCTCTACTATAACTTCTACATCCAAGGCATCTCGCGCGCCTTGCTGCAAGAGCTGGCCCGTCACCGCGTAGCAAGCCTCAGCGTCAAATCAACGCGATACACGCTAAAAGAGCTAAAAAAAGAGCTCAAATTTGAGCTTGGCGACTTTGAGCGAGCGCAGAAATTTCTCGTGCTAACGGGCGACGAAACGGTCGATAACGCAAGCATCAAAGCGCTAGAAAACCTGCGCGAAATCCTTGCAAACACCACAAAAAGCCTCGACATCGTCAAATACTGCCTACCCGAGTGCTACAAAACCGAGCTCACGTGGAGCGTAAACGCGCGCAGTTTACAAAATTTCCTCTCGCTTCGCAGCTCAAAATCGGCGCTTTGGGAAATCAGAAACCTATCGCTAAAGCTTTACGAATCGCTGCCGCAGGAGCATAAATTTATCTTTGAAAATCACGTAAATCAGGAATAATAGAGCGCTTTGTGCCGCCTGCAAGCTACAAACAAATGTCGTGTGTAAATTTTATTTGAGGCAAAATTAGGAGCGATAAATGGGACTGTTTGACATTTTTAAAAAGCAAAAATTTGACATTGACGTGCGCCCAGACGGCGTTTTTATAAACGGCGTAAACTGCGGGTTTGATCTAGTTAAATTTAATGAAGCCCTAGGCCAGCCGCGCGTGATCGATGACGGTGAGGGCAAAAGCCGCTATTTTTGGGATGAGGCGGGGATTTTCGCCTTCGTGCGCGCAGGCGAGCTCGCAGAACCGAAGCTTACCGAGATGATTTTGATGCTTGAGGTCGCAAAAGGCGTGCAACACGAGGTTCCACGTAAACTCTACGGCGGCACGTTCACGCTTGAGGGCAGACCGCCGCTTGAGGTCGTGCCGGAGCAGGAGCTGCGCGGCGCATATATATTTTGGGAGCTTAGCCTAGGCAAGTTCGAAGTCTCGCTAGCTCTAGCCGAGGCCGTGCAGGAGCGCATAGTCGCGATGGACTTCGCCGAGCGCTTCGCTAAGCGCGATACCGACGAGATCGCAGACATCGTGCGAGCTGCGAAAATGCCGATAGGGCGCGTCTGCATCAATCAAAAAGAGAAAAAGGTAAAGCACAAGCCGAGCGATAAATTTAAGCTTCCGCGCGCGGCGGGCGAGACGCTAGCGTTTAAAAATTTAAATTTCAAAATCGCCGTGATGAAAGAGCTGATGTATGAAAAATCCCTGTTACAGCCCAAATTTGACGTGTCTGAGTACTGCGAGGAGCGCGGTATCGATCCGTACGCGGACTTCGGCGCCCTGCCGCAAGCCAAAAAGTGGTTTAAGGACTATCCGGTCCCCGCAAATTTGGCGGAGCAGGTGAGCGAACTCTACCTTGACGGCGGAAACGAAATTTACCTGCAAATCGCGCCTGATTGGGACGGCGAGGACGAGCTTTTCGACATTAAAAATATTGACGCCGCCGAGCTTGCGCCATTTATTAATCTTAAAAAAATCGAAACGACCGGCATCGGCATATCTAAAAAGGCGCGAAAAGCATTAGCAGATGCGGGGATTACGGTAGTTGACTAAGCGCGAAAATAAAATTTAAGCCATTAAATTTTGCGCTAAAACATGACAAAATTTGAGCTTATTTTAAGCGCAAATTATTCGCATGCGTTAGCGCGATAGCGATGGCATCGGTGATGTCAAGCGGCTTGATCTCCTTCGTGAT
Source organism: Campylobacter showae (assembly GCF_900699785.1). NCBI lineage: Bacteria > Pseudomonadati > Campylobacterota > Epsilonproteobacteria > Campylobacterales > Campylobacteraceae > Campylobacter > Campylobacter showae. The sequence goes on along the minus strand of NZ_LR535679.1, from coordinate 1,229,727 downwards.
ACCCAGAATTTTCTTAACCATAAAGGCCACCTGCTCTTTATCGGCCTTGGCTTTGCCGGTGACGGTTTTTTTGACCTGAAGCGGCGTATACTCTGCAAAATCACCGTGAAGCTGCAAAATTTTAAGACTCAGCGCCCCTCGAAACTGCGCAAGCTTCAAAACCGTTTTTGGATTATAAGCGAAAAATATGTCCTCGATCGCCACTTCGTCAAATTTATGATTTTTAAAAATCAGGTCAAGTCCCTCGCAAAGTTCGGTGATTTGATACTGCAAAGAATTCGGTTTTATTTTGATTAATCCCGCCTCGATCAAAACAGTTTTCACGGGCGTCTTCTCGACGATCGCATAGCCGCAATTTCGCGATCCCGGATCGATTCCTAAAATTTTCATCTCGTCCTTTTCAATAGTTTTTCACGCTTTTTTCACATCGTGAAAAACGAATTTCAACGCCATTTTAACAAATTTAAGATAAAATCTAGCGAATCAATCTTAAAGGCAAAAATTTGGTCGCAAACGAGGTTTTGGAGCTACTTTCCAAAGAAATTTTACCGTCGGAATTTGAATGCTACATCAAGCAGCTTAAATTTAACGAAAAAAGCTCAAATTCGACAAACATCGTATTTAATGCGCCAAACGAGATTATCGCTAAATTTATCCAGACCAAATACGCCGCTAAAATCGCTCATCTTTTCGAAGTAAAAACCGGGCAAAAACCGGTCGTCGAAGTCCAAGCTCCGACCAAAACCGCAAGCAAACCGGCCAAAAAGGTGGACGTCAAAGAGATAAAAGCACAAAGCAGTCTGCTAAATCCAAGCTACACTTTTGAAAATTTCGTCGTCGGCGACTCGAATCAATTCGCATTTTTAAGCGCGAAAGCCGTATCCGAGCAACTGGGTAAAATTTACAATCCCCTTTTCATCTACGGCCCGACGGGACTTGGTAAAACTCACCTTTTACAATCGGTCGGAAATTTTTGCTTAAACGGCGGCAAAATGGTTATTTGCGTCACGAGCGAGCAGTTTATCACGGATTTTACTTATAACCTCAACAACCACTCGATGGAGCGATTTCGCGAAAAGTACCGAAACTGTGATGTTTTACTCATCGACGACGTGCAGTTTTTAGGTAAAACGGATAAAATCCAAGAGGAGTTTTTCCATACGTTTAACGAGCTTCACGCTAAAAACGGACAGATAGTGATGACCTCGGACCGCCAACCAAAGCTGCTAAAAGGCTTTGAAGATAGACTAAGAACGCGTTTTGAGTGGGGTATCATCGCCGATATCACGCCGCCAGAGCTCGATACCAAAATCGCAATCATCAAGAAAAAGTGCGAATTTGATAAAATTTATCTTGGTACCGACGTCATAAACTATATCGCTACAAACATGGGCGACAACATCCGAGAAATCGAAAGCGCGATAATAAATTTAAACGCTTACGCAAGGCTGATGAGGCAGGAGATCACGCTAGAATTTGCTAAAAACATCCTGCGCGATCAGATAAAAGAGAAACGCGAAAATATAAACCTAGAAAATATAGTTGAAATCGTAAGCAAAGAGCTAAACGTAAAACCAAGCGAGATGAAAAGCAAATCGCGCTCGAAAAATATCGTCGAGGCTAGACGTATCGTGATATATCTTGCTAAAAATTTGACGCCAAATTCGATGCCGCAAATCGCGCAGTTTTTCAACATGAAAGATCACTCGGCCGTAAGCCACAGTATAAAAAAAATAAACGAACTAATAGAAACTAATGAATATTTTAAAGTTCGCGTCGAAGAACTAAAGAATAAAATTTTAACCAAAGAGTAAAAACGTGAATAAAAGTGAAAAAATAAACCGTTTTTTTAACGACGAAAATGTCCTATTTAAAGCAAATAAGAGCTGTTTTAAACTTTTCACGCCACCTACTAATGCTACTAAAAGAAATTTAAAAACAAAGGAAAAAAATGAAAGTCGCAATTAACAAAAATGCTTTAGAAAGCATCGTAACAAATACCAATCCTTACTTAGAAAAAAAGGATCTAAGCGCTATAACCTCGCATATATTTATCGGAGCTAAAGACGGTATCCTAAATATCAAAGCAACCGACCACGAGATCGGCCTAGCCTATAAACTCTCAAACATCAAAATCATGGACGAAGGAAACGCTACCGCAAACGGTAAAAAGCTGCTTGATATTATAAGAAGCCTAAAAGACGAGGAAGTAACGCTAGAGACACTAAATAACTATCTCTACATAAAACAAAAAAACTCAAAATATAAACTTCCGATGTATAAATTTGAGGATTTTCCAAATTTTCCAACGATAGAAAATAAAAATAAATTTGAAATCGACGCAGTAATGCTTGGAAGAAGTTTAAAAAAAATTTTCCCAAGCATAGATAATAACAACCCTAAATTTGAGCTAAACGGCGCATTTATAGATATCAAACAAAATTACATAAATATCGTCGGTACCGACACGAAAAGGCTTAGCGTATTTAGATTTGAAACGCCAACTCAGAGCGAATTTTCGCTAATAATCCCAAAAAAAGCCATCAGCGAGATACAAAAACTATTTTTTGATAAGATCGAAATTTACTACGACGATACGACTCTGATCGCTCAAAGCGCAAATTTCGAGTTTTTTACAAAGCTGATAAACGGCAGATTCCCAGACTATAACAGAGTAATACCGCAAGAGATAAAAAGAAGACTAAGACTAAGCAGGGATAAGATGATAGAGGGCATCAAAACCGTCTCAATCATCTCCGAGAGCACGAAAATCGTATTTGCTCCTCAAACCATAAGCTTTGAAAGTATCGTCGAAGATAACTCGGAAGCTAAAACAACGATAGAATTTGCAACCGGACTAGAAGAAGAGATCTACGTCGGCGTGAAAAATAGATACTTGCTTGATTTCTTACAAAGCATCGAAGAGGAACATTTCGAATTTGGATTTAATGACTCGAATTTAGCCTTTACGGTGAGCTCAAACGAGCTAAAAACGGTAATCATGCCGATAAATTTATAAAAATAAAAAGGTAAATAATGCAGCAAAATTACGGCGCGGAAAATATTAAAGTTTTAAAAGGGCTCGAAGCGGTTAGAAAACGCCCCGGCATGTATATCGGAGACACTAACATAAGCGGCCTACATCACATGATCTACGAGGTCGTAGATAACTCCATAGACGAGGCGATGGCGGGCTACTGCGATACGATCGATATCGAGCTAACCCGTGAAGGCTCGGCGATCATCAGCGATAACGGACGCGGTATACCCGTCGATATGCACCCTACCGAGAAAATTTCAGCCGCAACGGTCGTTTTAACCGTACTTCATGCAGGCGGTAAATTTGATAAAGATACTTATAAGGTTTCAGGAGGTCTGCACGGCGTCGGCGTTAGCGTCGTAAATGCCCTTTCTAAAAAACTGGTCGTAAATATCAAACGCGACGGTAAACTACACAGACAAGAATTTTCAAAAGGTATACCGCAAAGCGACCTTGAGATCATAAAAACTACGAATAGAACTGGAACTCAGGTAGAGTTTTGGCCGGATGACAGCATTTTTGAAGTTACGGAATTTGACGATGAAATTTTAACCAAACGCTTTAGAGAGCTAGCCTATCTAAATCCGAAAATCACGATAAATTTTAAAGATCAAAGAAATTGTAGAAACGAAAGTTTTCACTACGAGGGCGGACTTGAGAGCTTTGTAACCGATTTAAATAAAAACGAAGCCGTAAGCAAAGCCGTATCGTTTAGCGGCGGCGAAGAGGACGTTTTAGTCGATTTTGCGCTGATGTACAACGATACTTATAGCGAAAATTTATTAAGCTTCGTAAATAACATCAAGACCCCTGACGGCGGTACGCACGAGGCAGGATTTCGCGCGGGTTTAACTCGCGTGATAACAAACTATATCGCAGCAAACGCCGCAGCACGCGAAAAAGACACGAAAATCACGGGCGAAGATATCCGAGAAGGCCTTATTGCAGTTATTAGCGTTAAAGTACCCGAACCGCAGTTTGAAGGCCAAACGAAAGGAAAACTAGGCTCAAGCTACGTAAAACCGATCGTTCAAAAGATGGTTTTTGAGGTACTTAGCAAGTATTTTGAAGAAAATCCGATAGAAGCTCGCGCGATAATGGAAAAAGCGCTGATGGCGGCGCGCGGACGCGAAGCTGCTAAAAAAGCTCGCGATCTAACTCGTAAAAAAGAGGGTCTAAGCATAGGAACTCTGCCCGGTAAACTAGCCGACTGTCAGAGTAAAGATCCTACTATCAGCGAGCTTTATCTAGTGGAGGGCGACTCCGCGGGCGGCTCTGCTAAACAAGGACGCGATAGAGTGTTTCAGGCTATTTTGCCGTTAAAAGGTAAAATTTTAAACGTCGAAAAATCGCGCTTAGATAAAATTTTAAAATCAGACGAAATAAAAAATATGATAACCGCGCTAGGTTGCGGTATCGGCGACGAATTTGACGCCGAAAGGCTTCGCTATCACAAGATCATAATCATGACCGATGCCGACGTCGACGGTAGCCATATTCAGACGCTACTTTTAACGTTTTTCTTCAGATTTTTGCATAAAGTCGTGGAAAACGGTCACATCTATCTAGCTCAGCCACCGCTTTACCGCTATAAAAAGGGTAAAAAAGAAATTTATCTAAAAGACGAAAGAGCGCTGAATGAATTTCTAATCGAAACTGGCATCGAAGGGGTCGAGTTTGAAGGTATAGGAAATGCTGATCTTATAGACTTTTTAAAGATAGTCGCGGCTTACAGAAGCGTATTAAAAGAGCTTGAAAAACGCTTTAGCGTGATCTCTGCGGTTAGATATATGATCGAAAATCCAGATATAGTTTCAAAAAGCTACGGCGAAATTTATGAAATTTTGAAAAATTATTTAGAAGCGCAGGGACACAATATCCTAAACTCATACGTCAGCGAAGAAGAAGCTAGAATTTACGTACAAACTGAAAGCGGTTTGGAAGAGCTTTTAGTAAATGAAAATTTATTTACAAATCCGCTTTACGAAGAGGCGCTTTATATCAGCCAAAAGATAAAAGAGCGCGGCATAGAGCTAAAAGGCGACGTGATAGACGTGCTAGACGAGATAGAGAAAAATGCCAAAAAAGGCGCCTACATACAGCGCTATAAAGGCCTTGGCGAGATGAACCCCGAGCAGCTGTGGGAAACGACGATGAACCCTGAAAACCGCCGTTTGCTAAAAATAAATATAAACGATGCCGTAAGTGCCTCGGATACGTTTAATCTCTTCATGGGCGACGAGGTCGAACCGCGAAGAAACTATATACAAGAGCACGCAAAAGACGTGAAACATTTGGACGTGTAAAATGCTAAAATCAGAACTAAAAGAACGATCAAATAGGTTTAAAACCGCGCTCGAGGTGTCCTCGATTTTTATCTTAACCATTATCATTTTGGTGTATATTTTCGTTAAAAAAGACGATATAGATTTTGGTACCGACGATATTATTTTGATTGCGATTTTGGTTTTGTGTCAGGTTTATTTTACGGCTTATAAAATTTACCAAAGCTTTAAAACAAGCGTGCTTGATCAAGTTACGAAAGCCTATAATAGAGATGAAATTTTAAGACTTCTATCAAAGCAAGCTTTCAAATTTAAAGGCAAAAGCGGCGGCAATATGCTAATACTAAAGATCGAGAATTTAAACGATCTAAACGAGCGTTATAGCTTTGTTAGCACCGATATTTTGCTAAAACGACTAGTCGAGCGGCTGGAGAAATTTCTAAACGAAAAAGTGTCTAAAAACACTCTCATCGGTAGATATTCAAATGAGTATTTTCTAATATTTTGCGAGAGTAAAAGTACCGAGCTCATCCACCTTTTAAACGTTTTTGAAAAGAGCATTTTAAGCGACGGAATCTATAATATCGAGCTAAAGATCAAATTTGACGCTATCGACATAAATCACTCCGCAAGCCTCAAAAACTCGGTCTCATATCTCATCCAAAAGCTAAACGAGAGCGATAACGAGGATAAAGTAGATATTACCGACGATCTTGAAAAAGACGTCTGTAACTGCATCGATATGCAAAGATTTATCTTCCAAACTCAGCTCGTAAAAAGCCTTCGCTTCGGGCAAAATTTAAAAAATATCATCGTAAAAGTCTATACCGATAAACAAGGGCTCGTCTCAAAAGCAAAGGTGCAAAATATCGCGAATAAAAACGGCTATGAGGTGCTTTTTGACATAAACGTTATCAAAAAGCTATCCGAGCTTAAATTTAAAGACGAAGATCCGATCGTGATTGAAATTTCGTCGGTTTCGATTAGAAATTTAAAATTTACGAATTTTATAAAAGAGTTCGTGCAGCTAGGTAAAATCGATCCAAATCGCGTTATTTTCGAGTTTAGCGAGAAGCTAGTTTATGATGAGATAAATAGATTTAGAGAAATTTTGACGGAGTATAAAAACCTTGGTTTTCGCTTTGCGCTTAATAAATTCGGCGGTAACAACGCGGGCTTTGAATATTTTAAATATTTGCCGATAGATTTTGTTATTTACGACATCGAATTTAACAAAAATATCAAAAACGACAAATTTAAAACGCTGTTTGAAAATCTAAATTTGACCGCAAAAAGAGTAGGCGTAAAATCTATCGTGAGATTTGTGGAGGACGACGAGTTTTACAACATCGCGGAGCGTTATCAGACCGACTTCGCGCAGGGCTTTTTCATAGAGAAGCCAAAAGAAATTTAAAGGAAAAAAATGCAAGAAAATGAGGTCGTAGAGCCAAAATACGGCGAGAAAATAATAAACGAATTTGACGTAGAAAAAGACCTGGAAATCTGGGAAAACAAGCACGAGCGCGACTATAAGATCAAGATCACGCTGCCGGAGTTTTGTTGCTTATGCCCGCGCTCTGGGTATCCAGACTTTGCGACGATATATCTTGAGTACGTGCCTGCTAAATTCGTCGTCGAGCTAAAGGCGATCAAACTCTACGTCAATAGCTTCATGACGCGAAACATCAGCCATGAAGATAGCATAAATGAAATTTACGAAGTTTTAGAGCGAAAACTGGCGCCAAAATGGATGAAGATCACAGGCGACTTTAACCCGCGAGGCAACGTCCATACGGTGATCGAAATTTGCTCGGACGAGATAATCAAAAAAACGCAAGAACAAAGCTTTGAATCGTCTAAATTTGAGAAATTTACGCGAGATAGCGATCGAAGTTTCGATAGAGGCGGTTACGGCGGACGCGAGTCTAAATTTAGCAAAGACGGCTCTCGCGGTAAGAGTTTCGGAGCCGATAGAAGAGATACAAAAACCGGCGATAGAAAACCTCGTGCGAGTAAAGATAAATTTGACGATAAACCGCGAAGAACGGGCAGTAAAGAAGGCTTTAAAAAGCCTGAATTTGCCGGCGAAAAGCGCGCTCGCGTCGTGAAAAAATCATCGGAAGATAAATGATAAGCGCGCAGCTGATCGAGCACATCTTTAAAGCCGCGTCCATCTCGCGCTGGAACGACTATCCGAAGATGACGAATTTAGTCGAGCTTGATAAGCAAGCGCATAAATTTATCATCGCGTATTTTATCGCAAAACTCGAGCATAATGCCGATATGAACTACATCATCGAGGCTGGTATTTTCGAGTTTCTCGCGCGAGTAGTCGTCACGGATATACGCCCGGACGTGTTTCATCAGATGCAAAAAACCAAAAACGAGCAGATAAATGCCTGGGTATTAACGATCCTAGAAGGGCTCGTAAAAGACGTCGAGGGCGGTAAGTTTTTAGATCGTATGCGCCGATATCTCACGCACAAGGACAAGGCTCACGCCAAAGAGCGCCTGATCCTAAAGGCCGCTAGCTATCTCGCGACGCGCTGGGAGTTTTCTATCGTTTATCAAACGAGCAAATTTTTAAGCGACATAGACGAGCTAAAAGCGCGCGTAGAGGAGGAACTGGAGGATTACTATGAGCTAATAGGCGTGCGTAAAATCGTCATGAATCAAAAGCTAGCCAAGCTAGTCGATCTAGCCGGCAGACTTCGCTTTCAAAAGCGCTGGGCGCAGACGCCTCGCATCCCTGAAACGGCAGTGCTTGGTCACATGCTAGTCGTGGCCATTTTGAGTTATTTTTACTCTCTTGAGGTTAAGGCCTGCAAATCAAGGCTAGAAAATAACTTCTTTTGCGCGCTCTTTCACGATCTGCCAGAGTCGCTAACGCGCGATATCATTAGCCCCGTAAAATACGGTATCGAAGGGCTAAACGAGATAATCAGCGAATACGAAATGCACCTGATAGACGAGAAAATTTTGCCTTTCGTACCTGAAAATTTTAGAGACGAGTTTAGCTATATCCTGGGCATCCGTATGGAAGGCGGCAAATTTATCAAAAATGAGTTTGAAAACAGGATCTGCGAGAAAAAGCCTCTACATCACGAGGGTACGATGGAGAACGTAAACGAGGATAAATTTAACGCCATCGACGGTAAAGCGCTTAAATTTTGCGATAAACTCGCGGCGTTTTTCGAGGCGGGGATATCGATCAGCTACGGCGTAAAGTCAAACGAACTAACCGAAGGCTTTAATAATATGGATAAATTTTTTCAGAAAAATCAGAGCTTGGACGGAGTGAATTTTTTAAAAGTTTGCGATGATTTTAAGGAGCATTTTTCGCTTTTGCAGGTTTAAAAACCCTCTCTCAGATGACTGCGGCACACGCCTAGCCTAAGTGCTCTGCTGTGTTCCCACCCTGAAGCGGTGCCTAGAAAAGACATTGCACAGGTCTAAGAAAGGGCAAGAGCGATTTTACTCAAATTTTACTTAAATATATTTTAGGCGGCAACATGGGATTTGATATAAAATGTAAATTTTTGTCGTTGTTTAGGGAGTTTTTGGTCTATCACCACCGCTCGCTGGAGTTTCGTGCGAAGGTCTTTGCGGCTATCATCTCGGCCAAACTCAATCCCGAAGAGGACGATTTTGAAAATTTATACGATATCTCGAGCGAAATTTACGGCGGCGACGAGAACCGCAAACGCGTACTTATAGAAACCACCAAAGAATACGTCTCCCGTATCAAACGCAAAGACCCTATGACGCTTGATAGCTTGCTCTTGGCGATCGACCAGGCCATCAGAGCGAACAAAAACTACGCGCTAAAGATCGACTTCGAGCACCTGCGCAGGCTCATAGACGCCGACGAATACGAAGGCCTCGTGCAGCAACGCGTGTATGATTTCTTGCTATATGAGGTAAAAACCTACGCGCCAAACAGATAAAACGTTAAATTTGAAGGTCAAATTTTGCCTATTTTTGCTGCTTTTTTGCGGTGTTTTTTATACGGCTTTTTATTATGGATTTGATTTTTTTGCCGAAGATGTGCTTGATGACGGCATTTATAAAGAGGTCGATATGTCGGAGGCCGGCAGCGCGACCGATATAAATTTTACCGTCAAAAAGGCCGGTATCTACGAGATAAGTTTCATCTACGCGCAAGATCCGCAAAAGCAAAAAGAGGAAGAAAAGCTCAGCGAGGAGGTCTTCCCGGGATACGGCAGCGACGAGTTTACGAAGTGGTTTTGCCGGAAAACTACAGCTGCTAAGCTAGCCGGCTACTACGGTTATACGACGCAAGGCGTCCCTGAACCCATGGGCACGAGCGAAGAGGAAAAAGCGGCCTGCACGGGCGAAAAAATATTACTAAAAGTTATGCTCAAATCTCTACAAAACCGCAAAATAAACTACGTAAAAGGCGGCGAGGTGAACGATCTAAAACAAAATTTAAGCGCCCTAACCGAGACCTTTGATCTGTCAAAATACGGCGCGACTTCATGGTACAGCGCTCCAAACGGAGGCTTTGCTCACGATAAAGTTTTGCTCCGAGCAGAGCTCGAAAAAGGCGAATACAGCGTAAAAGTGCAGGCTGTAAGCGACGCGCCTGAGCTAAAAAAGATCGTGACGTTTATTAAAATTAGCAAATATCACAACTGGAAGTGATGATTTGCGAGATTTTGCACGCCAAATTTGCCCTTTTGAGTATCAAATTTGACTAAATTTACTAAAAATTTCTAAGTCCTATTTCTAAATTTGAACGGATCGAATTTAGATCAAATTTAGCCTTCGCCTGCGTCAAATTTCCGAAATTTTCGCCAGTGTCGAGGAAATTTTGTAGATAATAAACACCTCTGTATCCGTGCTCGTACAAAATCTCGCTCATAGCAGAGATATCGGCCTCGTCTAGCAAGTCTGCATGCACCGTCGTTCTAACCTCAAATTTAAAGCCGGTTTGCAACAAAAACTCAAGCGTTTGCAAGAAATTTATATACAAATTCGAGCCTGCGACCTTGAGAAATTTCTCTTTCGTCGCTTTAAAATCAAGCGCGATGTAGTCGATCAAATTTAGCGAGATAGCCTGCTGAATAATGGTCAAATTTGAGCCGTTGGTATCGACCTTGAGCGAAAAGTCGCGCGACTTTACTTCGCGAGCTAGCGGTAAAAACGCTGGGCTAAGCGTGCATTCGCCGCCGCTAAAAACCACGCCGCTAAGCTTGCCTTTGCGCTTGTCTAAAAATTTGATAAACTCGGCGCAGCTGATCTGTCCGGCGCCCGTGACGATAGGGACATTGTAACAGTAGGCGCAGCGCATGTTGCAGCCCGCAAACCACGCTATACAGGCTGTTTTGTCTGGGTAGTCGAGGGTCGTAAATGGGGTGAGCGAGTAAAGCGGAAAATCAGCGTCTTTCACGTTTTACTCGCAGGTGTTTAGCGGGATTTTGGCTCGCAAAATTTTACGCGCTCTTTGTGCTCGCCTTTTTTGCCGAGGTTAAAGCTCTCTACAGGGCGGTGGTAGCCCATCACGCGGGTGTAAACGACGCATTTCGTGCGCTTTGCCTCAAGCGAAGCTAGGATTTCTTTGTCGCTCATTTGTCACTCCTTGATAATTGATGTCAAATAGTATAGCACTTTGTAGATAACTAGCGTCTTAAATTCCGCTGCATGCTTTTGTTTTTCAGCCGTTGTTAAAAGTATGGTAATATCCGAGTTACGATTAAATTTAAAACAAAGGAAAAACATGACGAAAGTCAAATTTCACGGCGCGGATATCGCGCTAAAAGGCGAAGAGGTATTCGTGGGCTCATATGCGCCCGAAGTAGCACTTGTCGGACAAGATCTAGGCGAGTTTAAGGTCGGCGGCAACAACGGCATCGAGATATTAGTCGCCGTTCCGTCGCTAGATACGGGCGTTTGCGCGACGGAAACGCGTAAATTTAACGAAAAAATGGCAGCCAAAGCGGCGATCAAGCTAAGCGTGATCTCGATGGATCTGCCGTTTGCGATGGGTAGATTTTGCTCCACGGAGGGTATCAAAAATTTAAAAGTCGGCAGCGATTTTAGAGCTAAAGAGTTCGGCGAAAAATACGGCGTAATCATCGGCGAAGGGCCGCTTGCTGGGCTTTTAGCCAGAGCCGTTTTCGTCATCAAAGACGGCGTTATCATCCACAAACAAATCGTCCCTGAGATCACGGACGAGCCAAACTACGACGCGGTGTTTGACGCGATAAAATCAAGCGGAGGTTGCGGCTGCGGGTGCATGTAAGCCGCTACATTTAAAGGCCGCGAGAGCGGTCTTTTCTGCATAAATTATTAATTTTTTACGCTTAAATTTACTTCTCATCTTTTAATATAGCGATAGTTTTTGTCTCAAATTTTAACTCATATCCATAAATTAAAATCGTCTTTGCTTGTGCTTGTGATTTAGCAGCGCAAAAGTTAGGTAAATTTAAATGCAGTAAAAGCGAGTCGTGCTTAAATTTGCCAAAAATCCAAGCAAATTTAAGCACTCGCCAGTAAAATTTGGTCTAAATTTTACTGACAACCCTCGCACTCGATCGAGCGATCGGCTACGTTGTTTAGTTTTTCGCTATCAGGGCTTTCGGAGCGTAGATAGTAGGTCGATTTTAGTCCCAGCTCCCACGCGAGCGTGTAAATTTCGCTCAGATATCCGCCGCTGGCTTTGTCTAGGCTCATGAAAATATTTAGACTCTGGCCTTGGTCGATCCACTTTTGGCGGATGGCGCCGGCACGCACGAGCACGCGCTGATCTAGCTCGTAGGCAGGCGTGTAGAACTGCCACGTCTCAGGGCTGAGATTTGGCACTACGTTTGGTATCATGCCGCTTAGGTTGTGCTCGAACCACTTGCGCTTATACACGGGCTCGATCGTCTGCGTGGTGCCCACGAGTATGCTGATGCTCGACGTCGGCGCGATCGCCATCAGATAGCCGTTTCGCATACCGTCTTTTTTGACCTTTTCACGCAGTTTACTCCAGTCGCAGGCGTTCTCGTCAAATAGCCCGCCTCTGTCGTTTAGAAGCGCTTTGGCGTTTGCGTTTGCCGTGTCGATAGGCATCACTCCCCTGCTCCACTTTGAGCCTTCAAAAAGCGGATACACGCCCTTTTCTACCGCCAAATTTGAGCTGGCGTAGATGGCGTTATAGCTGATATTTTCCATCACGCTATCGATCAGCGCAAGGTGCTCGTAGCTGCCCCATTTCACGCCGCGTTCGGCTAGCATCTGCGCCTCGCCCATGACGCCAAGGCCGATCGAGCGGGAGGCTAGGTTGGTGTGTTTTACCTTTTTGTGCGGGTAGAAATTTAGATCGATGACGTTATCTAGCATGCGTACGGCGATCGGCACGACGCGCTCGATGTCCTCTTTTTTGTTGATTTTGCTTAAATTTATGCTCGCGAGGTTGCACACGGCGGTTTTGCCCTCGACGCTTTCTTTTTCGACGATAAAAATTTGCTCGCCGCCGATACTATCTAGCGCGCTTAGTTTTTTGGCTTTTTTGGTTATGCCGCTATCAACGGTGACGTCTTCTTCCTCGTCAAATAGCCGCTCGGAGCCGTTATCAAACGTGATCTTGATCTTGTAGTAGTTTGGTTGCGTATTTTGGAAAATTTCGGTGCATAAATTTGAGCTTCTGATGATGCCGTCGTGGTCGTTCGGATTGGCTTTGTTTGCGTTATCTTTAAAGCACAAAAACGGCATGCCCGATTCAAAATAGCTAGTTAAAATTTTCTTCCACAGTTCCTTTGCCATGACGACGTTTTTTTGGATCTTTTCGTCGTTTTCGTATGCTAGGTAGCGAGCCTCGAACTCATCGCCGTATAGATCGCACAGATCGGCGACCTCTGCTGGGTCAAATAAGCTCCAGCGCGCATTTTCTTTGACGCGTTTCATGAAAAGGTCGTTTATCCAAAGCGCAGGGAACAGCTCATGCGCTCTGCGGCGCTCTTCGCCCGAGTTTTTGCGCAGATCCAGGAAGTCACTAACGTCCATGTGCCACGGCTCGACATAGACGGCTATCGCGCCCTTTCTCGTGCCTAACTGATCGACGGCGACGGCGATGTCGTTCGTGACTTTTAGAAACGGAATTATACCGCCGGCCGCGTTTTTATGTCCGTCGATGCTGCCTCCCATAGCGCGCACCTTGCACCAGTCCCAGCCGATACCGCCGCCAAATTTGCTAAGAAGAGCCATCTCTTTGTAGCTATCGAAAATCCCCTCGATATTATCGGGCGTACTTCCCACGTAGCAAGAGCTTAGCTGATGGCGCGTCGTGCGGGCGTTTGAGAGTGTCGGAGTGGCGAGCATGACTTCAAATTTAGATATGAGGTCGTAAAATTTCTTCGCCCAGCCTTGGCAGTCTAGCTCGTTTTGCGCTAGGAACATCGCGATCGCCATAAACATCTGCTGCGGTAGCTCTATCGGCGCTCCGCTGCGGTCTTTGATCAGGTAGCGGTCGTATAGCGTCTTGATGCCTAGATATGCAAACTGCAAGTCGCGCTCGGTCCTGATGTAGTCGTTTAGGTCGTCCAGGTCGTATTTTTCTTTTAGCCCCGGGATGACGCGACCCGCTTTTTCGCCCTTTTGCAGATAGTCGCGTAGGTGGTTGTAGCCGCTAAAGCCCGTGACCTTGTGATAAAGGTCGTATAAAAACAGCCTCGCCGCGACGAAGGTCCAGTTCGGTCGGTCGATGTCGATCTTTTCGACGGCCGTTTTGATGAGGGTTTGCTGGATCTCCTCGGTCGTTATCATATCGCGAAATTGAATTTTCGCGTCCACCTCAAGCTCGCTTAGGCTCACGTTTGCTAGCCCAGCGACCGCCTCGCTCGTGTATTTTTTGATCTTGCTTACGTCAAGCTCTTCCGTGCGTCCGTTTCGTTTTAGTACTTTCATTAAATTTCATCCTGCTTTCCGAATACTCTTTTAAAAATCCCGTCCACGTGCCTAGCGTAATAAGCATAATCAAAGCACTCTTTTATCTCGGCCTCGCCTAGGCTTGCGCGTAGCTCCTCGTCGGCGAGCAAATTTTGCAAAAATAGGCTCTCGCCGTTTTCGTTTATCGCTTTTTTGCCCTCTTGTAAATCCGCCCAGACCTTCATCGCGTTGCGCTGTACGATCTTATACGCGTCCTCGCGAGAGATCCCGCGCTGAGGAAGCTGTAAAAGCACGCGCTGAGAAAAGACGAGCCCGCCGGTCAAATTTAGATTTTTCATCATATTTTCCGGATAAACTACCAAATTTGCGATCAAATTCGTAATGCGCGCGAGCATAAAATCAGCCGTAATGAAGGCGTCCGGTAGGATAAATCGCTCGACCGAACTGTGGCTGATATCGCGTTCGTGCCAGAGCGCGACGTTTTCGAGTGCAGGCGTCACGTATGAGCGCAGCATTCTGCAAAGGCCGGTGATGTTTTCGCTAAGCACGGGATTGCGCTTGTGCGGCATCGCGCTAGAGCCCTTTTGACCGGGGCTAAAGTATTCCTCGGCCTCGTAAACTTCCGTCCTTTGGAAGTGTCGCACGGCGACGGCGATCTTTTCGCAAGTAGCGGCTAGGACGGCGATCGCGCTGATGACGTGGGCGTAGCGATCGCGCTGGATGACCTGATTTGACGCGGGGGCTGGCTTTAGGCCTAGCTGCTCGCAGGTTAGCTCCTCAAATTCAAGCGGTGCGTGAGCGAAATTTCCCATCGCGCCGCTTAGTTTGCCGTAGGCGGCGACCTCTTTGGCGTCTTGCAGCAGCTTTAGTGCGCGCGCCACCTCGTCATACCAGACCGCAAGTACGAGTCCGAAGGTGATCGGCTCGCCGTGAATGCCGTGGCTGCGGCCGACCATCATCGTGTTTTTATGCTCCTGCGCTCTGGTTTTGATCGCGCTCATGAGGCCTTTTACGTCCTCGATAATGAGTTCCATGCTGCTTTTGATCTGAAGCGCGACGGCGGTATCGATGCAATCTGAGCTAGTCATGCCGTAGTGCACGAAGCGGCTCTCATCGCCCAGACTCTCGCTCACGCTCGTTAGAAATGCGATCACGTCGTGCTTGGTCGTCTTTTCGATCTCGTCGATGCGCGCTACGTCAAATTTTGCGTTTTTGCAAATTTTCTCGCAGTCCGCATCGCTGATAAAACCCAGCTTATTCCACGCTTTGACCGCAGCCTTTTCGACCTCTAGCCACGCGCCGTATTTTGCCTGCATATCCCATTTTTGCGCCATTTGTTCGCGCGAATATCTCTCTACCATCTCTTTAGCCTTTTTTATGCGAATTTTTGTATAATTTTTTAAGGAAAGATTATATAAAAACTGGGCTGAAATCGCGGTTAGTATCCGCTAAATTTGCCCTTAAATTTTAGATTTAAAGAGTGAAAATTGCCTTATATTCATAAATTTATCGCGCATGCCCAAGGGCAAAAAGCATATGAAATTTTACTGCAAAACGGCTATAAAATGCGTGAAGCCCAGCGCCTAATCGACAAAGGTAGGCTTTTCTGCGACGGCGTAGTCGTCAGCGAGAAAAATACCTTGCTAAGCGGCGAAATTTGCCTGATAGAGTACGAGACGAATCCGCGCGGGCTAAAGCCAATTTTTGAGTGTGAGAAATTTGCGGTTTTTGATAAACCTAGCGGCGTGCTCAGTCACCCAAACGGCAGGCACTGCGAGTACTCGTTAAATGACGAAATTTGGGCGCTATATGGCCGTGAGGCCTCGGTCGCACATCGTCTAGACTGCGAAACGAGCGGACTCATCGTCGTGGGCAAAGATAAAAATGCGGTCGTAAATTTGAAAAAACTTTTTGAAAATCGGCAGGTTTATAAGAGCTACGTCGCGCTCGCACACGGAAAGATAAGCGAAAATTTGCGTATCGAGGCAAATATGGATCTAGCAAACGACTACGACGACGTAAAAATGCGAATGCGAATTTGCGAGGACGGTAAAAGCGCTGTGACGGAGATTTCGCCGATAGAGTATTTTGCTGATATTGATGCGACTCTGGTGCGAGCCGTACCTCTCACGGGCAGACAACATCAAATTCGTTTGCATTTGTTCCACGTGGAACATAAGATTTTAGGCGAACCGCTCTATGGTCTCTCGCGACCACAAATCGAAAAAATTTTAGATAAAGAGATGAGCGAAAGCGAGCGAATTTTGATAACAGGCGCGCCGAGGTTACTGCTGCATTCGGATGAAATTTGCTTTAAATTTGACGGCGTAGAGTACAAAATAAAATCCAAATTTGACGCTAGAAACGAGTTTTATAACCTCGTAAAGTCAAAGTAAAAGATAAGCAATGAAGTTAGATATCAAGCAGTTAAAATCAGAATTTGAAAGCGGACTAAATACGCAAAATTGGTTTAAAAGCGTTGGCAAGCACTCGTTAGACGCCGATAAAATTTTCGCTCCGTTTAGCGTTAAATTTGTAAAATTTGAGCAGCTACCAAAGCTGTTAAAATCAAACGAATGGAACAATATCGACCTTGATATATTTGCCGAAATTTGTCGTTTTAGCGATCAAATTTTACGGCAATACTCGCTGATGGATGAGCTCGCAGGCGCGGCTAGGGAGATTTTATCGGTTAAAAAAGATCATTTGATCCAAGATATCCGGGCGTGCGGCTTGCCGGCTGAAACTTATGATTATTCGGTGTTTCCGATTGTTCTGCGTGCGTTTCAAGAGTACGGCATACGTAAAATTTGCCCGAATTTCCGCATTGATTTCAATACAAATTTGCTAAAAATATTAATTTTAGGCTATCTTCCTTGCGGCTGGAAGCATAATGTACCAAAGCTCCGGGAGGCTTATAACCCAATTACATTTGTGGGCGATAGCGTAAGGTGGCAGAATAAATTTAGCTACGGTGACGGAGTGTTGTATGTTTATTAAAAAATAAAATTTAACCACAATTAATAAAATCTAGGGTTTTACTTTTAGCGCTATTGTGTTATAAATTTTCTACTGATTTGCCTTATAGTTTGAAAAATAATCTCCGAATTTTTCTTCTACTTTTTTGAAATTTTTTATCTTATACGCATCTTTTTTGTCGCGATGATAGAGCATCAGATAGGTCGTAAAGTGTAAAATATCCAAAATTTCGGCACGCAAATTTTTATCTTTTATCTCGGTTTCTAGGCAAA
The DNA here is from genome assembly GCF_900699785.1 of Campylobacter showae. Taxonomy (NCBI): domain Bacteria; kingdom Pseudomonadati; phylum Campylobacterota; class Epsilonproteobacteria; order Campylobacterales; family Campylobacteraceae; genus Campylobacter; species Campylobacter showae. The sequence continues at coordinate 1,212,259 of NZ_LR535679.1, read as the reverse complement.
TTTTTAGGATTTTCTTAAAAACTTTCTTATCGAAATAGCAAAAATCATAGAGCAAAACGAAAAACGAGTCGTCGTTATTTCTGTCTATTTGCTCTCTTAAAAATGCTATATCATCGGTTTCGTTCGTCATAAAAAGCTGTCTTTATGATCAGTCCGAGCCCTATAAAAACCACAACGCAGACAAAAACTATCTGGGATATATCAAGTAGCGTCATTTTGCCGTCTTGGCTATCGTTTTGCCGCTTGTTTGATTGTCGCGCTCTTTTAGCTGACCGCACGCCGCGCTGATGTCAAGGCCCTTGCTTTGCCTGATGGTGCAGGTCACGCCGTGATCGCGTAGGTACGTCTGAAATGCCTCCATATCGGCCGTGTTCGGGCGTCCGTATTCGCTGCCTTCGTGCGGATTAAAGTAGATCAAATTTACCTTCGCCTTGATGCCGTGCAGCAGCGAAATGAGCTTTTTAGCGTCTTTTATACCGTCATTCATGTCTTTTATGACGAGATATTCAAACATCACTCGCTTGCGCATATCTATCGGAAAGCCCCTCACAGCCTCCATAACGGACTCGATTTTGTAGGCGTTATTTATCGGCATCAGTTTGCTGCGAAGCTCGTTAGTAACGGCGTGCAAAGATATCGCTAACAGCACGCCCAGATCCATCTCACCGAGCTTTTTTATCTGGCTACCTAATCCGCTCGTACTAACTGTTTGGCGGCGCGGCGCGATAGCTAAGCCGTCGTTTTCTTTTAAAATTTTTATAGCCTTACTAACGTTTTCTAGGTTATCTAGCGGCTCGCCCATACCCATATATACGACGTTTACGCGGCGTTCGTATGGGATTTTATTTTCTCTTTTTATCCACAAAATTTGCCCCACTATTTCACCCGGCGTTAGGTTTCTAGTTAGTCCGCTCTTGCCCGTTAGGCAAAACGAACAGCCCATACGGCAGCCTACCTGCGAACTAACGCAGATCGTATAACGAGCGTGACGCGCTATCTCGCCGTTTTCATCGCTGAGCTCCTCTTTCATCGGCAGTAGTACGCTTTCTATCCGTAGTCCGTCTTTGAGCTCGAAAAGATATTTGATCGAGCCGTCGTTGCTCTGCTCAAATTTAACGCATTTTAGCGGATCAAGGTAAAACTCCTGCGCCAAATTTGAGCGCAGATCTTTTGGCAAATTTAGCATCTCGTCAAAACTCATCGCGTTTTTTTTGTATAGCCACTCGAAAATTTGCTTCGCGCGAAATGGCGGCGAGAGCTGTTCTTTTAGCTCGTCTAATGTAAAATCAAGCAAATTTTTCAAATGATTTCCTTTTGTTTTAGGTATTTTTCGAGCTCTTTTTTGGCCTGCTCGTGGTTTTTTATAAAATCGGCATGTGCGTTTTTATCGCAAAAATTCGTCGCTACGAATATGCCGTAAGCGGGGATTTGAAATTTTTGCGCGACTTTAAGAACGGCAAAAAATTCCATATTTTCTAAAAGATATCCGCGATCGAAAAGCTTATGAGCCAAATTTTGGTCGATCGTGATAAAATTTGAAGAATTTACCTTGCATGTTCCACGTGGAACAACAGAAGCGATTTCGGCCTCTATCGGCGAATAGCTCTTGTTTTCTAGGCTTGAAATTTCGATGTTTGCCGCGGCCGAGCTCTCGTAAATTTCAAAAACTTCACCTTCATTGTAGAGGCCTGCCGAGCCTATAAAAATAATCTCACTCGGTAGTGCGTTTAAAATTTTATCCGGATTTTGTGAAGATTTCGCGCTTTGCAAAATAGGCGAATCAATCAAATTTAGCCTCTCGTCAAGCTGCCCATTAGCCGTCAAAATTTGCTCATATCTACCGCAACCATCAATCATAGCTCGCTTTTGCAAAAGCGCCGTCAAATTTATGCTCATATCCACGAGCCCTACGCCCATTGGTAGCGCAAATGGAAAAATCTCGTTTCGTCCCGCTGAAATAATCACGCCCTGCCCTTTTGCGCGCTAAATTTGAGTTCGAATTTCACAGCCTAACCTCGATACCTTGCTCTCGCAAATACGTCTTAAGTGCCTTGATTTCAATCTCTCTAAAGTGAAAAATGGAGGCCGCCAAGCACGCGTCCGCACCCGCTAAAAATGCGTCCTTAAAGTGCTCCATTTTGCCCGCGCCGCCGCTTGCGATGACGGGGATGTCAAGCTCGCTAAAAATTCGCGTCAAATTTAACTCAAATCCGTTTTTAACGCCGTCGCAATCCATCGACGTGAGTAAAATTTCGCCTGCACCGCGCTCCTGCGCCTCTTTCGCCCAAGCAAGCGCATCTTTGCCGGTATCTAGCCTGCCGCCGTTTATAAACACGCTATAGCCCTCGCCCGTCCTCTTCGCGTCGATTGCGACTACGACACACTGCGAGCCGAATTTGTTCGCCGCTTCGTCTATCAAATTCGGATTTTTGATCGCGGCCGAGTTTAGGCTTATTTTGTCGCAGCCGACGTTTAGTAGGCGCGAGATATCGTCAATCGTGCGTATGCCGCCGCCCACGGTTAGCGGGATAAAAAGCTCGCGCGCGACACGCTCTACGACATCCACGATCGTATCGCACTTAAGGTGCGACGCCGTGATATCGAGGAAGCACAGCTCGTCCGCACCCTCCTCGTTGTAGCGTTTGGCTATCTTGACCGGATCGCCCGCATCCACGAGACCTACGAAATTTACGCCCTTTACCACCCGTCCGTCTTTGACGTCTAGGCATGGGATTATGCGTTTTGCAAAATGATTCATCGCTCTTCTTTAGCTAAAATTTGGCTTTATATTAGCTAAATTTGACTTATCTAATCATTACATAAGATATTTTTGGGTAAAATCGGCGAAATTTAGGAAAAAAATGGAAAATATTAAAGCAAAAAAATGCTTCGGGCAAAATTTTTTACACGACGAAGCGACGCTAAACAAAATCATCCAAGCGATTCCCAAAGATACGCAAAATATCGTTGAAATTGGGCCTGGCTTAGGTGATTTGACATTTAGAATTTTGCGGATTTGCGACGTAACTAGCTATGAGATAGATACCGAGCTTTTTGCGCTGCTACAGAAAAAATTCGCAAACGAAATTCAAAACGGACGATTGAAACTTTTTTGCAAAGACGCGCTGGATCAATGGAGCGAAGACGGCCTAAGCGATGAGCCGTATTTTTTAGCGGCAAACCTGCCCTACTACGTCGCTACGAAGATGATCTTAAATGCGATCGAAGACGAGAAATGTCGCGGCCTGGTCGTGATGATACAAAAGGAAGTCGCGCTCAAATTTAGCGCAAAAAGCGGCGATAGAGATTTTAGCTCTTTGGCGATTTTAGCCTCGCTTCAAGGCGGCTGTGAGCTGCTTTTTGACGTGGATGCGAGCTGCTTTAACCCGCCGCCGAAGGTGACTTCTTCGGTTATAAAACTGCAAAAAAGTAAAAATTTAATAGGCGAAACCGGAGTATTTGAGAGTAAATTTGAATACGAAAAATTTAAAACTTACCTCAAAATCGCCTTTAGCGCGCCTAGAAAAACGCTAATGAAAAATTTGAGTTCAAGCTATAAAAAGCCTGAAATAGAGCGAATTTTTAGTCTGCTAAATTTGAGCGCAAATATCCGTCCGCACGAACTAAATGTCGATCTTTATCTAGAAGTATTTAAAAATTTAAAGGAAGATAATGAACGACAAGAACGAAGAAAAAGCGGTGGTTTCTCAGGGCAAGAGCAATAAAAAACGCAGATTTCGCCCGAGAAATAAAAATAAACAAGAAAATTTAGATCAACACGCGCAAAACGGTGAGCAAAAATCTAGCCAAAGCGTGATAGATAATTTCTTTTTAGAGCCTTTTGACGGCGGCGAACAGCATGCCAAAAACGGCGAACATACTAACGCTAACAAACAAAACGGCAAAAAAAATCGCAGTAAAAACGGCAAACAAAACTCCCAAAACGGCGTGCAAGGCGAAAATAAAAACGCTAACAAGCAAGCCGCTAACGCTGAAAATCAAACAGCAGAAGCTAAGCCTAAAAAACAGAGAAAACCTAAGAAAAATTTACCCGCCAAGCTAAACGGAAACGAGCAGTGGCAGCAAGATATAGCTAGCGCGATGGAGGCGAACAAAGCCGTCCATGAACTACGCCTCGAGCCGATGAAATACCTAAATTCGACCGATCACAGGATCCGCGTCACGCCTCTTGGCGGGCTGGGCGAGATCGGCGGAAATATGACGGTATTTGAGACCGACACGAGCGCGATCATCGTGGATATTGGTATGAGCTTTCCTAGCGAGAGCATGCACGGCGTGGATATCCTGATCCCCGACTTTGACTACGTACGCAAGATAAAAGATAAGATAAAAGGCGTCGTCATCACTCACGCACACGAGGATCACATCGGCGCGGTGCCCTACTTTTATAAAGAGTTTAAATTTCCGATTTACGCCACGCCTTTGCCGCTCGGTATGATAAATAACAAATTTGAAGAGCACGGGCTAAAGCAGGAGCGTTCGCTTTTCCGCTCGGTCGAAAAGCGCAAGCCGTATCTGATAGGGGATTTTGAGGTCGAGTGGATACATATCACCCACTCTATCATCGACGCTAGCGCGCTAGCCATCACGACAAAGGCAGGCACTATCATCCACACTGGCGACTTTAAGATCGACCATACGCCGATCGACGGCTACCCGACAGACCTTGGCAGGCTCGCATACTACGGCGAGCGCGGCGTACTGTGCCTGATGAGCGACAGCACAAACAGCTACCGCGAGGGATTTACAAAAAGCGAAAGCAGCGTAGGCAAGACCTTTGACGCGATTTTCTCAAAAGCTAAAGGCCGCGTGATAATGAGCACGTTTAGCTCCAACATCCACCGTGTCTATCAGGCGATCGACTGGGGACTAAAATACAACCGCAAGGTATGCGTCATCGGCCGCAGCATGGAGCGCAACCTCTACACGGCGATGGAGCTTGGCTATATCAAGCTTGATAAGAAAATTTTCATCGACACTAACGAAGTCGGCAAATTTAAAGATAACGAAGTGCTGATCGTCACCACCGGCTCTCAGGGCGAGACGATGAGCGCGCTATACCGCATGGCTACCGATGAGCACAAATACATCAAAATAAAGCCGACCGATCAGATCATCATCAGCTCAAAGGCGATACCTGGTAACGAAGGCAGCGTCTCTACGGTGCTAAATTTCCTCATCAAATCAGGCGCTAGCGTCGCGTATCAGGACTTTAGCGAGATACACGTGAGCGGTCACGCAGCACAAGAGGAACAAAAGCTGATGCTACGCCTAATAAAGCCTAAATTTTTCCTTCCCGTCCACGGCGAGTACAACCACATCGCAAAGCATAAAGAAACGGCCGTAGCCTGCGGCGTGGATGAGCGAAATATCTACCTGATGAGCGACGGCGATCAGATAGAAATTTGCCAAAAATACATGAAGCGCGCCAAGACGGTAAAAACGGGCAAGGTATTTATCGATAACCAAATCAACAAGCAAATTTCAGACGACGTCGTGATCGATAGGCAAAATTTGGCAGAAGCGGGCGTTGTGATGATCATCGCGCAAATTTCCCGCCACGGCGCTAAGCTTATAAACAAACCTCGCGTCATCAGCTACGGACTCGTGGGCGATAAGCAAGACGGCGAGTTTAGAAAAGAGATGGAGGGCGTGCTGGAGCAGTATCTAGGCAACGTCAAAGAGGAGCTTTTAAAAGACGGTAGGATGCTCGAGGGGCAGGTGCGCCAGGTCATCCGTAAACATATCTTTAGAAAAGTCAAAAAATACCCGACCATCGTGCCGATCATATACCTGATGTAAGGGCGCAAAATGAGCGATACAATCAAAATAGCCGCTAACGTGCTAAAAACGGAAGCTAACGAGCTAACGAGAAATGCCGAGATTTTAGATGTCGAATTTGAAAAAGCGGTTGAGGTCTTATACAAAACCAAAGGCAAAGTCGTGGTCACTGGCGTGGGCAAGAGCGGGCACGTGGGCGCAAAGATCGCCGCCACGCTTGCTAGCACGGGCACGCCTAGCTTTTTCATGCATCCGACCGAGGCAATGCACGGCGATCTGGGCATGATCGGCAAGGACGATACGCTGCTAGCTATCAGCTTTAGCGGCGAGAGCGAGGAGCTAACCAAAATCCTGCCTCACGTGCAGCGTTTTGGCGTACCGATAGTTGCGATGGCGAGGGATAAATTTAGCACGCTCGGTAAATTTAGCAACGCGTTTGTGAAACTTGACGTTAGCAAGGAGGCCTGCCCGCTGGACGCCGCACCGACTAGTTCGACTACGCTAACGTTAGCCTTAGGCGATGCATTAGCCGTTTGTCTGATGCAAAAGCGCGGATTTAAAAAAGAGGATTTTGCAAATTTTCATCCTGGCGGAAGCCTCGGCAAGAGGCTATTTTTAAAGGTAAAGGACGTGATGAGAAGCGAAAATTTACCGATAGTGCGCTGGAATGCGAGCCTAAAACAGGCTATCGATACGATGACGCACGGCAAACTCGGCACCGTCCTTATCGTAGATAAAGACGGCGTTTTGGACGCTATTTTGAGCGACGGAGACCTTAGGCGGGCACTGATGAGAGAGGATTTTGATCTAAACGATGCCGCGATCAAATACGCGACGTTAAAACCAAAAGAGCTAAACGATAAAGAGATGTTAGCGATCGATGCATTAGCGCTCATCGAGCGGTACAAGATCCAACTCCTAGCCGTCGTGGAAAACGGCGTGCCTGTGGGCGTTCTGCACATCCACGACCTTGCAAATTTAGGATTATAAAATGCAAAAAAACAGACTAAATAAATTTATATCGCATAACACGAGTTATTCGCGTAGAGAGGCCGACGAGCTCATAAAGCAGGGCAAAGTTAGCGTAAACGGCCGCGTAGTTAGCGAGCTAGCTACTAGCGTTAGCGATGAAGACAAAGTAAAGATAAACGGCCGAATAGTGAGGCTAAAAAAAGAATTTACCGTGATCGTTTATCACAAACAAAAAGGCGAGCTGGTTAGTAAAAAAGACGACCGCGGACGTAAAACGATCTATGATAGTTTGGACCGACAGTTTGCTAAATTTGTTAGTATCGGGCGACTTGACTACGCTAGCGAGGGGTTACTTTTACTAACGGACGCCCCGGCGATCGCGACTGCGCTGATGAACAGCGACGTAGAGCGCGAATACTATCTAAAGGTAAAAGGCGAGATAACGCCTGAGGTTATAACGGCGATGAATGATGGCTTTTTTGCCGCGGACGCTACCAAGGGCGCGCATGCTAAAACCGCGATAAAATCGATGGAATTTAAGCCGTTTTTGGACTATAAAATTTTTGGCTCGAGCGGCGGCTTTACGAAGCTAAAAGTCGTGATAAACGAGGGACAAAACCGTGAACTACGCCGCTTTTTCGGCTATTTCGACCTTGAGGTAATGGATCTAAAACGCGTTAGTTTCGGTTGCGTAGATCTTGGTATGCTAAAGCCCGGTAAATGGCGATATTTTGAAAACGGCGAATACGAAGCGCTCAGGGATTTTTTAAAGGTTAATAATATTAGATATTAGTATGGTGGAGTTAAGCGGGATCGAACCGCCGACCTCTTGAATGCCATTCAAGCGCTCTCCCAGCTGAGCTATAACCCCAATTATTGAAAAGATTTTGGAATTATATCATTTTTATCTTACGAAATTTTGAAATTTGATGAAATAAAATAAAATTTTAAGCAAAAATCAGCTAGAATCTCATTTCTCAAACAAAAATGCGGGAATAGCTCAGGGGTAGAGCACAACCTTGCCAAGGTTGGGGTCGCGAGTTCGAATCTCGTTTCCCGCTCCATCGGTTTTAAATTTAGGGAATTTTTGCCCGGGTGGCGGAATGGTAGACGCAAGGGACTTAAAATCCCTCGGTATTTTTTACCGTACCGGTTCAAGTCCGGTTTCGGGCACCATTGACTTTTAGGCGACATAGCCAAGTGGTAAGGCATGAGCCTGCAAAGCTTTGATCCCCGGTTCGAATCCGGGTGTCGCCTCCAAAAATTATAAGGAGAGAAAATGCGTTATTTACTAGTGCTATTATCTGCTGCTTTGTTTATGGTTGGCTGTTCAAATACTTGGCACGGAGTCAAAGAAGACACGGGCAATGCTGTTGAATGGTCAAAGGAAAAAGTCAATAAAGGCGCTTCCTACATTAAGGAAAAAACCGAATAAATTTGGCTATAATTAGCCGAAATACTTTTACGGGAGATGGCTGAGCGGTCGAAAGCGGCGGTCTTGAAAACCGTTGAGGTGTGAAAGCCTCCTGGGGTTCGAATCCCTATCTCCCGGCCACTACCACTATTAAAATATATCTTTAAATACCTGTACTTCAGCATTTTTAAGCAGCTTATATCATCATATTTTCGTCTCAAATTTCGGACGATTTTATTTTGTTACACCAAATTTGGGTTTCTGTTTCATCGTTTGCTTATTAGATTAGGAGTCTGCAATGACTTCTAAGTTAATAACCAAGATCAAAAATAGACCAAGTTACTACTATTTTGATAAAGCATTAAAAGACGATAAGACTATCACTGTCAAGTATTGTTTGTTTACAGACAATGAGTTTGAAGCCAAAGCCATCGCTTTAAAAATAAAAAATGAAGCCGATAATAGACGCGATCCTGCTCAAACCAAGAATTTTATAGATTTACCGTTAAGATACAAGATACGCAACATTCAGAAAAATATTAAAAATAAATCGCATCGACTATCAACGACCGAATATAAAGAAATATTTGAAAAAGTTATATCGGGTATTTATGGGATTGTCGAAGCCGACAATGATATGTTGGTCGATAGAAAAGAATGTCAAGAAAACGATAGGCCAAAGAAAACACAAAAATCAATAAAATTTACGGATATAGCATCCAGATACGCTCAAAACGAAAGCAAGAAGTCAAATAGCAAAAACAGCGGATACTATCAAAGAGTAGCTAGGACGCTTAACGTTTATTTTAGGCGTAAGACATTGGGTCAAATTTCCTACCAAGACTGCGAGGATTTTCAATTACATCTCTTAAATAATAAAAAGCTTAACAAAAAGACCATCAATAGCTACACGTGCTACGCAAGTAGAATGTTTGACTATACTATCAAAATAGGCCTTATATCTCAAAACCCGCTTAAGCTTTTAAGCTCGTTTAAAATTTTCCAAAGATCAAAAATCGCCGAAGGATAATTTTAGCATGGAGGAACTCGTTAAAATTTTTAAGACGGATAAAAAAGAGCTTAAAGATTATATGGCGTTTGCCTTGCACACTGGACTTGGGCTTAGCTAAATTTGGAGCTTAAATGAAATTAGCGTAAGCGAGCGAGACGGCATTAAATTTATCAAAGTTCAAACCACCAAGCAAAAAGGCGGAGACGTTAAATTTAGAGAGCTGTCGATACATAAAATATATATCGCCTAAGCGATATGAAGTGGCTAACGAAAATAAAAAGAGGCAAAATGGGTTGCAATTATCTTGGAAAAAGGCTTAACAAACATATTCATTCCGTTTCACCTGACTTCAACGTAAGCTTTCATAGACTAAGGGCAAATTTCGCATCCTCTATCAAAAATTATTGCTTAGAAAACGGCTTTGCGGACGCTACCTCTGTTTTGCGCGGTTAAGCAATGAAGCAAATATAAACTCTAACTTATTATTTAAAGAATCAGGTCTAGGCAAGATAGCCTTACACTCGGCCGTAGGAGCTCTCTCGGCAAAACTATCTCATGAAAACGTTGCAGCTGGTGCATTAAGTGGAGCTGTAAATGAAGCACTATCTTCTATCTTATATAAAGATACATCAAATATGAGCACTAAAGAGATAGAAGCTTATAACAACAAACGCCTATTAGCATCCCAGCTAATAGGCATAATAGCTGGAGGTATAGCTAATGGAGATAAAGGAGCAAACGCAGGATATAAAATAACCACAAGTGCAGATACTTATAATAGGCAGCTTCATCAAAGAGGGATAGACTTTATATACTCTATGGCAGATGATTATGCTGCTAAAAACAATATCTCTAAAGAGCAGGCTGTTAAAATCTTATATGCCGCTGCTAGTGCGCTAGTAGATAAAGGTTCATATAATGATTTTGCTTCAAAAGAGAAATTTTGAAGTAAGAGATGAAAATGATGAAATAAGTATAATAAACTACAACGATAAATTTTATAAATTTAATCGAGGAGACATAAATAACGCCAAAGCATATCTGCTAGTAAATTCTAAATAAAAATCTTTTAGAGATATATATAAAGAGGAATTTACTAAGCAAGATTACTTTACTGCCACAAAAGAGCAGTATAATAACAGCGGTTATACGCCTGATAAGAGTGTGGGGCTAGAGGATGGAAGCTTATCATCCTTGCCAGCGCCTATTTTTTCAAAAAGCGCATTTGGCCTTTTTAAAAATACTGCGCTAAAAAACCCATTAGAAAATATAAGTTACACAAAAAAGTTTTGACCCAAATGTCAAACAAAAGTGATTACTTTCATTCGTTTCCAAATGCAGTAGATTCTTTTGCTAAATATGGCAAAAAAACGGAAATTATTGGTAAGGATGGGATTAAGAGAGTAAAGATTGAAATTCAAGGTGGCTACAAAAATCACGATGGAGTGTTTGAGTATATAATAGAGCCTGATAATACAGTTAATCATAGATTTTTTAAAATAAAGGAAAAATAGTATGAATTTAGTAAATGACGTAGTAAGAATAGAGGAATTCTTTTTTCGCAATATATGTGAAATTGCTTACGACTACGAAAATGCTATAAAGAAGATTGCGGTATTGAAAGCCAAGGGACAAGTTATCGTCGGTGGTGATGTTATAAAGTATGATGGGCAAGCAGCTGAATATACTTATGACAATTGGAGTTTTAATTCTCAGGAATATACATATGATCTACATGAGTATTCTGCTAAAAAGGCAATTGATTACATAGAAAAATATCATAATATAGATAAAGACTGCTTTTACACTATATATACATCTGGTATGTTGTAGGAAATAATATTGCTGAGTTTATAAATCATATACAGTCAAAACAAGATAAATAGATGTTTAATCGCATAGGTAGCTTTTTTATAGGGGTTATGTGCTTGCTTGATTGCATCTCTATGCTAATACATAAAAACGTGAAAGTTGGGGAGAAATTCTTTAAATTTGACGATGCTGGCAATTTGTATCTGTTTCCAGCACTTGGTTTTTTGTTGTTAGGTATTTATTGCTTTTGGATGGCATTTAGAAAAGAGCCAGAGGTAGTGCAAAGGCTAGAGGGCATGTGGTGCCCTGACTGCATGAAATTCTATCATATAGGTGAAACTACCTGCGAAGAGTGCAGACAAGAGCTACCAAAATGCTACAACACACACTTTGAAAACAAGACCAAAGCCAAAGAGTAAGCCGCTGTTTAGGTCAATCCTAGAAATAAAAAGCGAAAAACTAAAAGATAATTAGATGCGATAGGCGCATCGTAGTATTATATTGATATGGAGACATTTGTCGGATATGCAAATTTATAAAGATATTAGAAAAGTAAGCTAAGATGCTAGAAAAGAAGTTTTAAACAAAGCGAAAGAGAACAGATGAAATTTATAAAATTTATATTATTTGCAGTCACTATAATCGGATTTGGTGGCTGCTATATAGGCGAGCCAAGTTATGAAGTGTTTAAAAACAACAGAAATATTTTTCTAATCCCCACTAATCATATTATGGTATTGAATTTTCATGAACGTAGAGAAATATATGATGAAAACAGATACATCTATAAATTTAAGGGGGATGATCCAAGATGTATTTATGGCTATCTAACCAACAAAGACGACAAGCCAGAGAGAGTTTTAGACTGGGTTATATTGTCCGGTAAGGAATTTTGCAAAGAAAGACGAGCTTGGGCTTTGTCTTTTTAGGAAATCGAATGAAAAATGACTATCACGGTTAATAATCTTATAGCGGATGTTGTTGTATAGCCTTAACTCATAAACCGAAAAACATATAACTCTAGTAATTATTTAACAAATAGCAGAGATAGAAGCCTATAACAACAAACGCCTACTAGCATCTGGGCTAATAGGCATAATAGCTGGTATAGCTAATGGGGATAAAGGAGCAAACACAGGATATAAAATAACTACAAGTGCAGATACTTATAATAGACAGCTTCATCAACACTGCAAACGCCGGCGGCGCAATAAGTAACAACGTATAAGTTTAAACTGCGGGGGAGGATGACGTGAATCATAACACTATTTTTGGATAACAAAAAATACAAGCCTATCGTAATCGACGGCAAGAATTTAGAAAATTGTAGTATCATGGGGCACGTCGTAGTGCATATCATAAAAGGCGTGATTTAAAGGGGCTTTGAAGTTTTTGAAGCAAATTGAAGTTTGGATTTCAAAATGCTAAAAAATGCCTAAATTTTGCAAATTGTGCATTTTGGGTTCCCATTTTTTACCTTACGCCCATACCTATACAAAAAAGCTCTTAACGCTATTTGCTCCATATTTTTACCCATTCTCGCTTTTTTACCTTTTGCATAAGATTTATCAAAATGCATTGTAATGTCGACACTATAAACAAGTAAAATCTAAGAATATTTTTATCTTGTTCAGTATATACTTAGAAAAATATATACGAGAAGTTGTAATAATGCAGGCTAGATTAAAAGTATTCAAAAGTGGTAATTCTTTGGCACTAAGGCTTCCAAAAAGCCTAAATTTAGACAACGTCAAAGAGTTTATACTAAAGAGTTTTGATAATAACGAAGTGGTTTTAACCCCGGTTAAAGATGATGAATGGAGCGGACTGTTTAGGACTTTGAATGAGTTGAAAGATGCTGGGGTTAAATTTGAAAGAGCCGAGCAAAGCTTGCTGCAAGAGCGAAATTTCGGATTTAAATAATGTTTTTGCTTGATACTAATATTTGTAGTTACTTGATTTCTAGCACCGAGCCTTACAGTCAAAATATACTAAGCCATTTAACTAGATATGGCAAAAAGGATATTTTTATTTCCAGTATAGCGGTAGCCGAAATGTTTTGCGGTATAGAAAATTCCACTCAAAAAGAGCTAAATTTAAGACTCATGGGCGATTTTATCTCAAATTTCGGCGTTTTGGATTTTACGAGTAAATGCGTAGCAAGCTATGGTAAAATAAGGCTTGAGATGAAAAATAAAAACAGAAGAATAGGCGATATGGATATGCTGATTGTCGCCGTAGCGCTTAGTAATGATCTTGTTTTGGTTACGAATAACGAAAAAGATTTTAAAGATATAAGCGATCTTAGGATGGAAAATTGGACCGTTTGATATAATATACGGTAAATGTAAAGCCTTTTGTTGGTTATATCGGAGGTTAACTTGAAACCAGAATGTACAACCAAAACAAAGATGACTAAGCTCATGAAAACCAGTCGTGTCGCTCTTGATAGACTACTAAACCCGGACAACGACTCGCTAACGCTAAGCACGCTTGAAAGTACGGCAGCGTCAGGCAAAAGACTAAGTATCTCGATAGTCTGACGGTTGCCGATAAATATAAATGAAAAATCGTCTAAAATTTTAGACGAAATTTTAGATAAAATATCGCAGAGAGAAAGGAATTAATGGTGCTAGACTTGTTGCGTAGACGTGTTACATCTTTTTATCCGGAAAGAGTCAAAATTTATACTCTTAAAAATACTATAGAAATCCCATTTTTAGGTACTTGTAGTAATGAAAAATGTTTTTACACTCTAGGTGCCCCTATCTCCCGGCCACTATTTAATCACTGTATTTACTCCTAATATATTAGTATCCTCAACTTTTAGTTGTATTTTTGTAAATTTGAATATCTTTTTTTGATTTTATTGTGTGTATTATTTGCAGTTAAAGTAATAAATTCTAGTAAATATCCTTAAATAAAACACAATTATTAACCACTAGCTTAAGGCAAAGCCACCAAATATAAATATCGACACTGTTTGGGGATTCGCTGACCAGCCCGTGACATATTTTATTTCTGTAGTTTAGCCCCATCGGCTCCGTTAGTAGAAATTTTAGTTCTTCCGTCAAATCTCTCCCGAGCAATTCATATATTTTTGGTTCTTGTAAAAGCGAGTTTATGCTTTTTTCCGATTCTACGCCGTATTCATCGATAGTAGTCGTAGGGATTTTTTCTTTTTGTAGTAAAATTCTCGCCAAATGTTCTATCTGAGGTATCAACAAATGGCTTGAAATCAAAAAGTTTCTATCAAAGCCATAATATAAACCTTGCGCCCAGATATCTGTCCTGCTATCCGGAACCAGGCTAGAATTTCTGCAAATATCATATATTAAACGCATAGACACTCTATGTTCCTCTAAAATTTGCCAAAATGTGGGCAGTATTCTGCCGTCTACCGCCAATTCGATATGTATATGGTATTGCTGGTACATTTCATGTTTTAATCGGTCATCTTTTGTAGTTACTTGTTGTAGTTTTCTTCCGTCGGCATCTACGTAAATTTGAGTAATAAGATTTGAAAAAAGATACTTTTTTAAAAGCTTCTCGGATGACTTTTTGATATCTTCATATAGTGGATTTGCTGTGATATTAGCTAGGCATAATACCGCTTCAGATAGTTGCTTGCCTTTTACTGCTAGCTTTGCATTATTTTGATAATGCGAAATATCGATCTTATCGGTAGCAATCAAGCTCATTTCGCTTCCAATAACATGGTTATTTTGCCCCATTAACTTGCGTATTTCGTCTATTTTTTGATCAATTTCGAGCACATTTCTATCTTTTGCAGGAATGCTTCTGAGTTCTTTTAGTGCTTGCTCTAGGTCTATTTTTGACGATATAGAGTCGCTTACTTTTGCCTTTTTTATTAAGATATTGGCCATTTTAAGTGCAGTTTCGGCTATTTTACGGCTATTTTTGAGCTTCTTATACCATTTTTGCGACTCTTGACAATAGTCTATAGCCGCCATAAATTCTTCCTCTTTGGCAAAAGCATCGGCGAGTTTTTCTAATTTTTCAGCTATGCTTGGTTGCCGTTTTTTGTCCAACTTAGCAATATCCAATAAATACGACATCCTTAAGCAGTAGTATCGATCGGTCGACTCCGCCTTATTAAAACATTCTAAAATTTTATTTAGTATTTCGGCGTATTGATTTTTTGTGATTTCGGATAGTCGCGATAGCCTGATAGCCCTTTCAAATGCATCTATCTTAAATTGATTTAGCGACTTTGGCTCTAGAGATATTTTTGAGTATTCATTCACGGCGATCTCTAAAAATTTGATATTTTTAGGGCTTTTTAAAATCCATAAAATATCTGCTATCCTTGATTTTAGCCTGCAATCGGTTATTTCATCCAAAATACTCTCGAAAAATTCCAAATCTTGCTCGGTAAAATCCTCTAATATCGCCGATCTGCAATCGCCCGCGATGCACCCGGCTTCGTACGGCTCATTTGTGCTTTTAGGTTTTAAGGTCATAGAGCAAGCGTTCCTTAATAAATAAAATACCTTACTTACTTTTAAATCCCCGTTTGTAAAATTTTCCTCGCACAAGTCTGCGAATTTAAAACTGTAATCATGAAAATATTTTGTACCTTTTAATATTTCGTCCAAATTTATACCCAAAAAATCATCTTTGGTTATCGTTGTTTGCTGTATTTCTTTGATCAAATTTCATACTTTTTAGACTAAATTTCTCAATTCGTCGTTGCAAATTTGACCAATCTCGGCCGCGCGATACGCTCGTAGTCTTTCGTGTTTAAAATGATAGAGCGATCTAGCAAGCCTGCGTTAAAAGCAAGCTCAGCATAGCGCGCAAGCAAGCTCGGATCAGCGATCAGCTCTAGCTCCTCGTGAAAGCTAAACGCCGGAACGCTACCAAAGACGCAGTCGGTGAGTCGCATAGCCTCGTCAGGGCTTGCTAGGCTAGCTCTCGTGCCGCCAAGCTCCTGTGCGATGAGCTGCAAATCGGCCTTGTAATCCGCCGGCAGCACGGCCAAAACATATCGTTTGGCGCCGCCGCCTTTTACGACGCAAACGAGCGCCTTAGCCCCTTGCCCTAGCTCCGTTCCGCGCGCTACGGCGACCTCGGCCGAGGTTTTGGCGCTAGCGTGAGATACCGCGCGAAAGTCCGCATTTTGCGTGCTTAGCAGCTCTTTTAGTTTCTCGAAAATTTGCTCGGACATAGTTGTTCCTTTATTTAAAATTTAGTCTAAATTATACAGCAAATTTTAAAACCGCCCTGCTCTTTTTTGAAAATTTAACAAGATAAACGCGTCTAAATTTGAGCCCGTCTTAAACCGCCTAAATTTAAATATTTTTGGCTATTATTTTGCAAATTTGCCTTAAAATGAACGCAAAGAAAAATAGCAAATTTACAAAGGAAAATCATGCAAATCGATAAAATCCAAATCGAAGCAGGCTGGAAAGAGGCGCTAAAAGAGGAATTTTTGAGCGAAAATTTCGCCCGCGTGAAGGAAAATTTCCTGCGAGCAAAGGCTGCTGGCGAGGTCTATCCGCCAAATGCGCTGATATTTAACGCCTTTAATCTCACGCCGTTTAACGCCGTCAAAGTCGTGATCCTGGGCCAAGACCCATATCACGGCGCGGGGCAGGCGATGGGGCTAAGCTTCTCCGTACTGCGTGGCGTCAAAATCCCGCCGAGCCTCGCCAATATCTACAAAGAAATCCGCGACGATCTGGGCATCGCGGAGCCAAACTCGGGCGATCTGAGTTACTGGGCGAAGCAGGGCGTGTTACTGCTAAACGCGACGCTAAGCGTTAGCGCGGGGCAGGCTAACTCGCACTCGGGTTTTGGCTGGCAGGAGTTTACGGACGCTGCGATCAGAAAGCTTAGCGAACGCTCCCAGAACGTCGTTTTCATGCTCTGGGGCAATCCCGCTAAGGCCAAAATCCCTCTCATCGACGCTAACAAACACCTTATACTAACGGCGGCTCATCCAAGCCCGTTAGCGCGCGGCGCGTTTTTTGGTTGTAGGCACTTTTCAAAGGCGAATTTATATCTCGCCGAACACGGTAAAGCGCCGATAGATTGGGATTTAAATAACGCGGTTTAGGGTGGTTTGAATTTGGCTACGATAAAGCGCATTTTTGCGATTTGAGCTAAATAGGCCACGTCAAATTTGCAATAAAAAGCTCGTCAAACTAGCTCTGGCGTGTTTAAAATTTGTTTGTAGAGCCTTTTGGCTTTACTCGGTAAAATCGGCTCAAATTTTCTATAAAACAGGCCTACTTTTGCGCTTTCTCCGCCCTCATCTCGTCTAGCATAGATTTTATCTTGGCCGATTCTCGCTCGCAAAATTTCTCGTCGCCGCTTTGTATGATTAGCGCCGCTTGGCCATCCTGCGCTTTTTGTAGCTCGCTAAATTTAAGCTCAAAGAGCCTAAAGGCCTGCGGATCGTCTTTTAGCTGCTTGGATTTTATTTCGTAAAGCTCGTTTAGATAAATTTTGCTTTGCTTCACGTACTCCTCGCACGCGTTTTGAGCGCCTAAAGCCAGCGCGCTGAGTGCGTAAAATGTCAATATTTTTTTCATTGCCGTCCTTTAAATTTGCAAAATTATACACTTTTTTAGGGTTTAAATTTTATAATTTTCAAAAATTTAAAGGCGGAAAATGAGACGAAAAGATAGAGAACTAACCGTGCAAGAAGGGCTTGCGATCATCGATGCGTGCGAATACGGCACGGTCTCTTGCGTTGATGAGGCGGGCGAGATTTTTAGCGTGCCGATCTCGGTCGTGCGCGAGGGCGAGAGCGTATTTTTGCACGGCGCGCCCGCAGGCTCTAAGGCAAAGCTACTAAAAGACGGCAAAAACGTGACGCTGGTTTGCGTGAGCTACGCGCGGGTACCGGTTCTAACGGACGAGCAGCTAGATGCGATCAAGGACGACGGCAAGGCGCTTGGCGCAAAAGTCTTTACGACCGAATACAAATCCGCCGTCGCCGTAACTAAGGCCTGCGTCGTGACGGACGATGCGGCGAGGCTACATGCGTTACGGCTGCTTAGCGAAAAATACACGCCAAAGTATATGCGAACCTTTGACGTCGCGGCGGCTCACGGGCTAAAGGCGATGAATATCTACGAGCTAAAGATCGCGAGCATAACGGCAAAGGCGAAGATTATTCGGGATTAAATTTACGTTTTATACTTCCTTGCGGCAGTAAATTTGACGTTAAATTTTGATAAATCTACATAAAATTTGATAGTGATTAAGAATTAAAAAAGACGAAAAATCCCTCCAAGCGGAGGGATAAAAATTATTTAGGTAGCGTAGCTATAACTTGTTTCATTTGGTCAAGAGCAGGTTTGCAAGCGGCCTCTTGAGAGTCTTTTGGAAGTTGAGCAAACTGAGCTTTTTGGCTCTCGTAAGTAGATTTCATAGCTGCCATTTGCGGGTTGTCTTTTGTTTTTTCAACAAACTCGTCAACTAGCTTAAAGTACTCTTCGCAAGAAGGTGAAAGCTCTGCTGCTACGGCAGATACGCTCATAACGCCCAGTGCGGCAACTACTAACAATGACTTCTTCATGTGTTCTCCTTAAATGAAATAGAATTGAATTATATCACTTTTTTCGTAAGTTAAATTTAAAATTTTATAAAAAATGTAAGTTAATTTAAATAAAAAATAGGTAAAATTATACCCATTATCAATCTCTTAATATAAAGGATAAGCTATGGGTAAATTTAGCATCATTGCGGCTGCGGTTTTGTTAAGCGCAGCCTCGGCTCTCGCACATACGGGAGGAACGGACGGCAAATTTAAGCGCGCCGATAGCAATGCTACGGGATCGGTGAAGCTAGATATGGTATCCGTCACGGCAAACAGGAGCGAAACCGACGTCGCAAAATATACGGGTCAGGTCAGCATTCTGGGCCAAAACGAGCTAGTCAAATCGCCGTCCGTCATCGACGCTCTTGACTCGGTGCCCGGCGTCATGCTAGGAAACGACTACGGCAGGCAGGTCGGCCAGTACTATAATATCCGCGGATTCGGCTACCAAAGCGAAGCGCGCGTCATCATAGAACAAGACGGCATCAAGCGCTCGCCTTCGCTCTTTTCTAATCAAATTTCAACTTTCCGCGTGGATAACGACTTGCTAAAACGCGTCGAGGTCGTAAAGGGCGCTAGCTCCGTTCTGCACGGCAGCGGCGCGGTCGGCGGTATAGTTAGTATGAAAACTAAAGACGTGAGCGACTTTATAAACCCCGGCAGCGACTACGGCGTCACGATCGGCCACCGCCAGGAAAGCAATCATATGAACTCAAATCGAGCCGCCGTCGCAGCTAAGCCGACGGAAAATTTCGGCATTTTGCTATACGGCAAGCATGCGGATTTCGGCAAGATAAAGATGGCTAGAGACGGCAAGCGATCTGGCATAAAATACGCGGAAAACGACGAACGCGTAAATACCGTCTTTGCTAAAACAGAGTGGGCTATAACCGACGAGCATGCCTTGGAGGCTAGCGTATTTAACTATCACGAAAATTTTATTAGCGGTTGGCAGTCCCTTTACTGGAGCGAGGCGGGTGCCATACCCACTGTAGGACGACTAAAACAGCGAGACTATAGCGTGATATACAAGTATACTCCGCTTAATAATAGATGGATAAATTTCTCCGCTCAGTACTACAACGCCAAAGCTCTAAATCATAGGGTTAGAACGGGCTTTAGCAGGGGCAATCCCGTCAATGTCGACTACAAAAATAAAGACGACAGATGGGGCGTCAGGCTCAAAAACGAAAGCCTCTTTGACACCGGCGTGCTAGAGCACAGGCTAGTCACCGGTATCGACTACGAGCATAGAAAAGAGGACGCGATATTTTGGTACAACGGTGAGCTTAGCGACTTCGGTTCGTTTCCGAATTTTTATAAAGACCTCGGTATATACGCACAAGACGTATTTAGCGTAGGTAGATTCGAATTTACCCTGGGTGGTAGATTCGATAAATTTAAACGCGGAGTCAAAAACGGCGATCGCAACTCATACTCTGAGTCTAGATTTTCTCCAAAACTTGGCCTTGCATACGAGGTCTTTGATGGTGTAAATTTACTCGCAGGCTATGCAGAAACCTTTAGAGGACCTACTCCAAACGAGACGTCATCGGCCGGCCCGCTAAATCCGCACTACTGGTACATACCAAATCCCGACCTAAAACCTGAAATCGCAAAAGAGTACGAAGTAGGCTTTTCTATCGACAAGCAGGGGCTTTTAGGCGATGACGAGCTGTACTTTAAGGCTACTTACTACGACGGCAATATCAAAGATATGATAAATTTAAAAGCAAGACCGGATAAAGGCAATCCGCCGTTTGATGCCGAAGCGCCAGGTAGACGCTACGGTATGTACGAAAACGTCGATAACGCAAAACGCCGCGGTATCGAGATCGAGTCCAAATACGCGATAAACAACCTTACATTCTCGCTTGGATACGACCATACGAAAATCTACGACAAGGCGACCAAAAAGATACTCACTGTTTACGCCGACAAGCTAACTTTGGGCGCGATGTATAGATACGAGCCGTGGGGACTGAGCCTCGGCGGCGATATGACGCACTGGTTTAGGCCTAACAACGACGAGAAATACTACGTCGTGCGTGGCCAAAAATACGAAAACGTAGACGAAACCTTTACTATCGTAAATTTTAAAGGCCGATGGGAGCCGAAAAATTTCGACAGCTATCTGCTAAACAAAGGGCTAAAAATCAGCTTTGGCGTAAACAATATCTTTAACAAAGAGTACATTTTCGCTAACGGCTTAAAAGATACTTCAAGGGTGGGCAAAGGTAGAAACTTCTACGTAGATTTTGAAAAGACGTTTTAGCTTAACGCGGCGAGTGAGCCAAATTTGGCTTAAATTTGGTTCGCTTTTGCTGTTAAATTTACCGTTTTTTGACGGCTCGTTTTGGTTTAAATTTTGCATTTGCTGGGAGTAGGGCGCTAGCGTCAAATTTGCCTTTTATTACCCGCCCGCTCCCGC
Organism: Campylobacter showae; assembly: GCF_900699785.1. Taxonomy (NCBI): domain Bacteria; kingdom Pseudomonadati; phylum Campylobacterota; class Epsilonproteobacteria; order Campylobacterales; family Campylobacteraceae; genus Campylobacter; species Campylobacter showae. Next base: position 1,191,243 of record NZ_LR535679.1, on the reverse strand, counting down.
AAATCCGCTTCTTAATTTAAATTTGACTATAATGTCTTAAAATTTAAAAGGAGCAAATTTGCAAAATTTCGCCTTAAAATTTCGTCCGACGAGTTTGGACGAGATCTGCGGACAGTGCGAGCTGGTGGGCGTTTTTAAAAAATTTATCGAAAACAAAAAAATCCCGCACAGTATATTTTACGGACCCGCAGGCTGCGGCAAGACGAGCTTTGCTCGCGTCGTCGCGCGGTCGATGGAGTATGATTTTTACGAATTTGACGGCGGAAATCTCAAGATCGAGGAGTTTCGCAAAATCCTAAAAAACCACGAAAATGCGCTCTCTAAGCCGCTATTTTTCATCGACGAGATCCACCGCCTCAGCAAAACGCAGCAAGAAGCCCTGTTAATCCCAATGGAAAACTACCGCGCCGCCATCATCGGAGCCAGCACGGAAAATCCATATTTCACGCTAAGCTCGGGTATCCGTAGCCGCTCGATGCTCTTTGAGTTTAAACCGCTTGCGAGCGAGGATTTTGAAAAGCTGCTTGAGCGCGTGAGGGGCGAGGTTAAATTTGACATCTCAGACGATGCCAAGGCCTATCTCGTAAAAAGTAGCGGCGGAGACGCACGCGGGCTGCTAAATTTGCTAGAGTTTGCCGTGAGTCTGGATGAAAAAATAACGTTAGAAAATTTAAAAACGCTAAGAGCTAACGCGGTTAGCGAAGGCGTTAGCGAGGACGATGTACACTACGGACTGGCAAGTGCCTTTATAAAAAGCCTGCGCGGTAGCGACGAAAACGCCGTCATGTACTATCTGGCACGGCTTATAGACGCGGGCGAGAGCGCTGATTTTATCGCGCGCAGGATGGCGATATTTGCTAGCGAGGACATCGGTAACGCCAATCCTAACGCGCTAAATTTAGCCGCTAACGCGCTAGCTGCCGTTAGTAAGATCGGCTTTCCCGAAGCGCGGATAATCCTCGCTCAGTGCGCGATGTATCTGGCTCACTCGCCAAAGTCAAACTCCAGCTACAAGGCCATAAACGCCGCGCTGTCCTATGTTAAAAACGAGTCGCCGCTAGCTATCCCGCCATATCTCATCAACACCTCGCCCGAGGCCAAGGACTATCTGTATCCGCATAGTTTCGGCGGCTGGGTAGAGCAAAAGTATCTCGAAAAACCGCTTAAATTTTACGAGAGTAACGGTGTCGGCTTTGAAAAAACGCTGGACGAGTGGCTGGTTAAAATAAAATCTAAGGGTTAAATTTGGAAGGCTTACGTTAAATTTAAGCCGACTCAAATTTGTCCTACCGGCTTATCAAATTTTACAAGAAGCATTGCGGTCAAATTTACCGCATTTTTAACTTTTGGGTTTTACAGACTTGTTAAATTTCTCGGTAAAATCTCGTAAAATCGCCGTTAAATTTGCAAATCAGCGAGAAGGCCCAGCTAAAACAAAAACCTCCGCCCAAATCAAGAATATCCTTTAAAACCGCCCGCCTTATCAAATTTAACTCAAAATTTACCTATATTTTTAAAATAGGCTAAAAAATTTTTATTATTTATTTTAGTTTTATATTTTTTTAAATATACTTGAAAAATTTTAAAAAATAAAGGCAAATCCATGCTCACCGACCTCGTAAGCTCTATAAATTCATTCCTTTGGGGGCCGTATTTCCTTATCGCGCTACTTTGCGGTACGGGGCTTTACTTTACGATTAGGCTTCGTTTCGTGCAGATTTTTAAGTTTAAAATGGGGCTTAATAGGCTTTTCGGTAACTTCTCATTGCACGGCGAAGCGGCGGGAAAATCGGGTATGAGTTCGTTTCAGGCGGTCGCTACGGCCGTCGCCGCGCAGGTGGGCACGGGCAACCTCGTGGGTGCTACAACCGCGCTCATCATGGGCGGGCCGGGCGCGATATTTTGGATGTGGTGCGCGGCGTTTTTGGGCATGGCGACGAATTTTGCAGAGATCTGCCTCGCGCAAATTTACCGCACCAAAGACGACAGCGGCCATATGATCGGTGGGCCGGCGTTTTATATCAGTCGCGGGCTAAAGAGCCGCTATGCCAAGGTCTTGGCGGCGTTTTTTGCGCTGGCGATCATTTTGGCTCTCGGATTTATGGGAAACATGGTGCAGGCCAACTCGATCTCGGACGGCTTTAAGGGCGCGTTTGGCATACCGCAGTGGGCGAGCGGACTGTTTTTGGCGGCGATTTGCGCTATGATCTTTATCGGCGGCGTCAAAGCCATCGCCAGAGTCGCCGAAAAGATTGTACCTATCATGGCGATCCTCTACGTCGCGGTCGGACTTGTGATTATTTGCTTTAATCTTGATAAAATTTCCGGCGTCATAGCGCTTATATTCGAGGCCGCGTTTAATCCGTCCGCGGCTTGGGGTGGCGCGACCGGAGCCACGATCGCTACGGCGATGAGATACGGTATCGCGCGCGGTCTATTTTCAAACGAAGCGGGCATGGGTTCAACCCCTCACGCGCACGCCGCAGCTAACGTCAAACACCCGGTAGATCAGGCGGTGCTCGGTATCATGAGCGTGTTTGTCGATACATTTATCGTGCTAAATATCACCGTTTTCGTCGTGCTTAGCGCCGACGTGATACATTTTGAAAACGGCAAAGCCGTGCTAGCGGGCATCTCGCTCGTGCAAGAGGCCTTTTCGACGCATGTTTTGGGGCACGCTGGCGGCTACGGATTCGTGGCGATCTGCTTGTTTTTCTTTGCGTTTACGACGATTTTGGGTTGGTATTACTTCGCCGAGATCAACGTGCGTTACCTTTTTGGGGCCAAATTCGTGCGAATTTTGCAGATATTTGTCGTCGGATTCGTCTTTGCGGGTAGCTTACTTAAGATAAATTTCGTCTGGGAGCTGGCCGATATGTTTAACGGTCTCATGGTGCTTCCAAACCTGATCGCCATCATCGCGCTTAGTCCCGTCGTGGTTAAGCTCCTGAAGGATCACGACGAAGGCAAAGAATACGATCCAAACGAGTATATAAGGAAGGCTTGAGCGCCGTTTAAATTTTACGGCAACAGACGCGTGCCGTAAAATTCGTTTTTTATCGTCGTTTGATGCTACGTCAAATTTATGACTCAAATTTGCGCTACCGATAACTTTTGTAACGTCAAATTTGGGCTAAACTTAAACCCTTTCCGCCGCTTCTAAAACCACGCTTTTTAGTAAATTTACGCCGTTAGTGATATCGCTCCAGCTAGAAAATTCCGCTGGATTGTGGCTGATGCCGTCTTTAGACGGGATGAAGATCATCGCCGTCGGACAGAGCGCGCTCATATGCATAGCGTCGTGCCCCGCGCCGCTTGGCATGATTTCAAAGCTAAGCCCGAGCGCCGCGGCTTTTTGAGCTATGAGTTTGATTAGTCGGCCGTCTAGCGCGCACGGCTCGTCAAATGCTAGCTGCTTGATCTCGCATTTGACGCCGCGCTGGGTTTCGATACGCGAGATTTCGCTTAGGATCTGCTCGTAGGCCGCTTCACGCGTGCGCAGATCGATACCGCGCAGGTCGATTAGCAGCGTAGTTTCGCCCGGTACGACATTCATGACGCCCGGTTTTACCGTGCAGTTGCCCGCGGTCGCTACCACGCCGTTTGCCGCGTTTTCGCGCGCGACGTTCTCGACGGCTAACACTATCTGCGCCGCTGTGCAAAGCGCGTCGCGGCGATACTTCATCGCAGTCGTGCCGGAGTGCTGAGCCTGGCCCTGCACGCGTATGCTAAATCTGTGCGGCGCGGCGATGGCGCTCACGACGCCAATTTGGATATTTTCGTTATATAGTAGCGGCCCTTGCTCGATGTGTAACTCAAAAAAACTCTCGTAGCCCGGCGTTAAATTTTTAGCCTTTTCGATGCTTGCTAGATCGATGCCAAACTCCGCAAAGATCTCGCTGGTAGCGCGCCCCTGAAAGTCGCGCACGTCTTTTAGCTTTTCATAACCCAGCTTGCCGCACATGACCTTGCTGCCAAGCGTCGCGATGTTAAATCGGCTCGACTCCTCGCACTCAAAGACGACTAGTTCGAGCGGTCTGCGCGTCTGCACGCCCTCGTCATTTAGTGATCTAATCAGCTCCAGTCCGCCCAGGACGCCCAGAATCCCGTCAAATTCGCCGCCGTTTATCACGGTGTCCAGATGCGAACCAAACGCCACTGCCGGCAGTCGGGGCTCGGCGCCTTCGCGCCTGGCGAAGATATTTCCGATCGCGTCTATGTGTACTTTTAGGTCCGCTTCCTTACAGCGCGCGATAAATAGCTCTCTGGCGGCCTTATCCTCGCGCGTATAGGCTAGGCGGCTCATCCCGGTGCCAAAGCTCGCGTCGTTTATGGTGTTTATCTCGCTAAAAAGCGCCTTAAGTCTATCTAAATTTATACTCATCGCCCGTCCTTTGTATTTAAATTTGTCAAATTCTAGCCAAGAAGCATTAAATTTACACTTTAATATTTTTATTTAATATAATATTTAATTTTTAGGATTTAGGTTTTTGTTAAATTTGAATAACATAATTTCGCGCCTGTTTGCTTTGTGGTCTAACGTTTGGCTTGCGCATACTAACAAACGCTAACGTTATTTTTATCTAAATTTGGCTCTTTATTCAGGATTTAATAGATATTTTACAAACAAAAATTTGACTAACAAAATAGTCCAGTCGAATTTGATAGGTAGAGTAAGTAAATCTAACGATATTTTTTGTAGCCTGCACTGCAAATGGAGCAAATTTACAACATTAAAAAACTTTGGCTCGCAATGTATTTTACGAGCCAAAGTTAAATTTAACCGTTTAAACTAGCTGCGCGCCCCTGCCTTTTACGATCTCGCCGATAACGTAGCCGTCGGTGTTAGCGAGCACGAAGTCCGCATTTTCTTTCGGCGCTACGACAATCATACCAACGCCCATGTTAAACGTCCTCATCATCTCGGTCGGCTCCACTTTTTGCGCAATGATTTTAAAGATCTCAGGCGTGCTGATCGCGGCATGCTCGATCTTCGCACCTAGCCCCTCAGGGAATACGCGCGGCAAATTTTCCACGATGCCGCCGCCCGTGATGTGCGCGAGCGCGTGGATCTTGTCTTTTAAATTTAAAAAATCGGCTACGTAAATCCTGGTCGGCTCCAAAAGCACATCGATGAGCGCGCGACCGTCCACTTTATCGTCAAATTTTAGCCCCAGCTCGGCAACTACTTTGCGCGCGAGCGAGAAGCCGTTTGAGTGCAGGCCACTACTAGGAAGCGCGATGAGCAGGTCGCCCTCGCGGACGAATTTTGAGCGATCGATCTCATCCTCTTCGGCGATGCCCACGGCAAAGCCCGCAAGGTCGAAGTCGCCCTTTTCATACATGGAGGGCATCTCCGCCGTTTCGCCGCCGATCAGCGCGCAGCGGGCGAGTTTGCAGCCCTCGGCGATACTTTTTACTACCTCTTTGGCATCAGTGATCTCGAGCTTTGCCGTCGCGTAATAGTCGAGGAAAAATAGCGGCTCGGCGAAGTTGCAGATGAGGTCGTTCACGCACATCGCGACGAGATCCTGCCCTACGCCGTCAAATTTGCGCGCGTCGATCGCGAGTCGCAGCTTTGTGCCCACGCCGTCGGTGGCGCCTAGGATCGCAGGTTTTTTGTAGCCTGCGGGCAGCCTCACCGCGCCGCTAAACGAGCCGATACCGCCCAAAACGTGCGGAGTTTGCGTAGCTTTGACGAATGGTTTTATCGCGTTTACGAAGTCATTTCCCGCGTCTATATCGACGCCAGCGTCTTTGTAGCTTATCATTTTTTCCCTTTGTTGAAATTTGGTTAATTTTAGCCAAAAATTGCTAAAATCGGAGTAAAAAATCGGAGACAAAATGCCGCAATTTAAACACGCCGTCGTCATTACAGGCAGCATCGGTAGCGGCAAGAGTGCGGTTTGCGAGCTGCTTCGTGATCGCGGATTTGAGATCATTGATGCCGATAAGATTTCGCACTGCATCTTGGATCGCTGCGCCGTGCAGGTAGCTGAAATTTTCGGTGCGCAATACGTCGTGCAAAAGGACGCACAGGTCAAATTTGACGCCAGCAGAGATGAGGAAAATTTGGCCGACTTCCGCGCTTTTGTGGACCGCAAAAAACTAGGCGAGCTAGTGTTTAAAGACCCCGCGGAGCTTGCAAAGCTAGAAGCGCTACTGCATCCAAAGATAACGGCTGAAATTTTATCGCAGGTGCAGGCTTTGGAGGCGAAAGAAAAGCTTTTTTTCGTCGATATTCCGCTGTTTTTTGAGGGCAAGAGGTATGAGTTTTTTGATAAAGTAGCTGTCGTTTATGCGCCTAAAGATACGCTGATCGAGCGCGTAATGAAGCGAAACAGGCTGGATCGCGTCGCCGCAAAGCACCGCGTGGAGCTTCAAACGGATATCGAACAAAAGCGTGCCATGGCGGACTTTGTGATAGACAATAGCGGAGATTTGGAAAATTTAAAGCGCGAAACCCAAGCTTTTTTGGAAAAAATTTCAGCAGATAGCTGAGACAAATTTATACTATTTGATTAGATTATTTGAAAATTATCGACATTTGTTTATTGGTGTATTCGGGTTTAAATAATAGAAAGTGTATTTGGCGAGAAAAAGGAGCGGGAAACCGCCCCTGGGTATTATAAAGCAGCCTTTGCTTTTGAAGCTAGCTCGCTGAAAGCTTTTGCGTCATTCATAGCTAGATCGGCTAAGATTTTTCTATCAAGCTCGATATTTGCTTTTTTAAGTCCCGCGATAAAGCGCGAATAGCTAATGTCGTTTAGGCGGCACGCAGCGTTGATGCGCACTATCCACAAGCGGCGGAAGTCGCGTTTCTTGCGGCGTCTGTCGCGGTAAGCATAGACCAAACTTCTTTCTAATTGCTCTTTAGCTTTTCTAAAGTGTTTGTGTCTAGCACTGAAAAAACCTCTAGCTAGTTTTAAAACTTTTTTATGGCGTCTTCTTCTAACTACGCCTGTTTTTACTCTTGCCATATTTATCCTTTACAAATCGGCGCTCACTGAGTGAGTCTTGCCCCAAATTCGGGGGAGTTTGGAATGACTTTTCGTCAAAAACTTAAATTCCGAGCATCGCTTTGACGCTTGCGACGTTTGTGCTGTCTACGTATTGAGGCGAGCGTAAATCTCTCTTGCGGTTGCGAGATTTTTTAGTCAAAATGTGGCTTCTAAAAGCAGAGCCTCTTTTGATCTTGTTTTTGCCCACTTTAAAACGTTTAGCAGCACCGCGAACTGTCTTCATCTTAGGCATACTAATCCTTTTAAAATTTCTTTTACGCCTTACGCGTAAGAGTGGGATTATACCCAAAATTCCTTTAAGAAATTTAAATTTGATACGTCGCGCGACAAAAACACAAAACAAATTTACAATACAATCTTGAAAGTAACTTAAATTTTATATTTAATTAATATTTTTAGCCCTATAATTTCATTTAGATTTATTATCTCAAATCAAGGAGTAACGATGAAGATGAAGTTTCTCGCCTCTGCGGCGGTAATAAGCGCGATGTTTTGCGCAAACGCGCTAGCTTGCACGACTATTTTGGTTGGAGAGGGAGCCTCAGACGACGGCTCGATGTTGATAGCTAGGAGTGCCGATAGCAAGGCAATAAAGGCGCAGGTGTTTTTGATACATCCCAAAAAAACCAATCAAAAAGGCATCCACAGCTCAAAGGCGCATGACGGGGCAAATGATTTTACATATCCGCTACCAAAAGATGGCATGAGATACACGACGATAGCAAACTCTCACACTAAGCTTCACGGCGCGGTCGGCTACAATGACGCAGGCGTTGGTATCAGCGGCACCGAGACCATATACGCCAAAGACGAACTGCTAAAAATCGATCCGTATAACGAAGCTACCGGCATTACGGAGGACGATATACCGGACGTCTTGCTGCCTCGTATGAAAAGTGCGGCGCAGGGCGTGAAGCTGCTCGGCGAGATCGTAGAAACTACGGGTGCAGGAGAGGGTTTTGGCGTAGTGTTTGTGGATAAAAACGAGCTTTGGTACTTTGAAACGGGTACGGGTCATCACTGGATGGCGGTTAAACTACCAAAAGACGAGTATTTCGTCTCCGCAAATCAGGGCAGACTGCAAAATTACAAAGAAAACGACCCAAATTTCATGGGATCGAAAAATTTGATCAAATTTGCCCAAGATAACGGCGCCTACGATCCGGCAAAAGACGGCGAATTTCAGTTTACGAAAGCCTACACCAGAGACGACGAGAGAGACGTGACCTACAACTATCCGCGCGTTTGCTGGGTGCAGCAGATGTTTAATCCCGAGCTAAAAGACAAGCAGACCCTTGGCGGCGGCAACTATCCGGTATTTTTAAAACCGGCTAAAAAGCTAAGCGTGCAGGATCTAAAAACCGCGCTCAGATCCCACTACGACGGCACGCCGTACGATAACTACTCTAGCAAAGACGAAAATCAAAAAAACATCTACCGCGCCGTGAGCGTCTTTAGAACCTACGAGTCGCACGTGATGCAGGTGCGCCCGTGGCTACCGCAAGAGATCGGCAGGGTGACCTACGTGGCGCTTGGTATGTCTGATCTTAGCGTTTATTTGCCGTATTACTATGGCCTCGACAAATTTATCGACGGCTACGACAAAGGCTCGTATAAGGCCGACGACGAGTCGATTTATTGGACGTATAGAAAGCTGCAAACTCTCGTGATGATGGACTACGATAAGTATTCGCCGGTAGTAAAAAAGGCTTATAAGGAGTTTGAGGACGCGCTCGCGGTCAAACAGGCTAAATTTGAAGACGAATACGTCAAGCTCTATAAAAAAGACAAAGCCAAAGCAAACAAGCTGCTAAACGAATTTTCGATAAATATGATGAAAGAAGCCAAGGCTTTAACGCAAAATTTAACTAACGAAATCTTCACGATGCTAACCGACGACACCGACGCCAAGCTAAAATCGCTAAACAAAGGCAAAAAAGACTAGGCAAGTTAAGAGGCGGACTGCGGTCTGCCTCAAATTTAGCCCGAATTTGATAAAAACTTCTTGATTTATTTTTTAAAAATCTTTATAATACGGCTCAAATTTGACCCCAAAGGATGAGCGTAATGCCTTGCCCCATGCCTGAGACTCTTTAATCTTAGCAAAAAAACCACAGACGACTTTAAAAAAACAGCCAAATTTTTAAATAATTTCACGTTTTTAAACACTAATACAAATTTACTTCTATCGCCGCGAGGAGCGCATTGTAATTGCATTTTTAAAAACAAAACGAAGCAGCGTCTGAAATTTGGGCGAAATTTATTTAGTAGAGTTTTTTATAAATTTTATTTTAGTTTGAGAAAAAGCGGTTGCCACCCGCCGTTTCTAAGCCCGCTCTTTTGAGCGACTTTGAATGAGCTTAAATTTTCGCCCTGCGGCAGGCTGTATGCCTAGCCTTGGGACGAAAATTTTCGGCGCAACATTCAAATTCATCTCAAAATAGCAAGCTTATAGCACATAAAATTTAAAAATAAGAAATCAAATTTAAAGGAATCAAAATGATAAAAAGTTATGTTACAGGTTTCCCGCGAATCGGAGAAAAAAGAGAGCTAAAGCGCGCGCTTGAGGGCCTTTGGGCCGGCAAAGAGGGCTTTAGCGAGGAAAATTTACTAAGCGTCGCTAAAACGCTAAAAAACAGACACTGGCAGTATCAAAAAGACGCCGAAATTTCGGCCATCAGCGTAAATGATTTTTCATTTTACGATCTTATGCTTGATAGCATCATAACATTTGGCGCCGTACCGCCTAGATTTGCAAATTTGAGCGGACGAGAGCAATATTTTGCCTGCGCGCGCGGCAACAAAACCGGTGTAGCGATGGAGATGACGAAGTGGTTTAACACAAACTACCACTACATCGTGCCTGAGCTTAGCGCCGAGACGACCTTTAAGCTAGACGCGTCAAAAATCCTTGCAGAATACGAAGAAGCAAAGGCTGCGGGCGTAAAAGGCAAGGTAAATTTGATCGGCCCTATTACATTTTTGGCGCTTTCAAAGACCACCGACGGCAGCTGCCCGTTTAAAAACCTAAACGCTCTAGTCGCCGAGTACAAAAAGCTTCTTGAGCTACTTTCGACGCTTGACGATGAGATTTTGGTGCAGTTTGACGAGCCGATTTTCGCGACCGATAAAAACGAAGAAATCCTACTTAGCGTCATCGCCAAAGTATATAACGAGCTAGCCGCAGCCGCAAGCAACGTCAAAATCGTGTTTATGACCTATTTCGAGCACGCGCTAAAAGCGGTAGCCGAGGTGGCGAAAACTAAAATTTACGGCATCGGACTTGATTTCGTTCACGGAAAAAGAAATTTTGAAGCGCTTGAAGCCATAAAAAATAGCCACTTAACGCTATTTGCAGGCGTGATCGACGGACGAAATATCTGGAAAAGCAACATCGACGAAAAGGTAAATTTAGTCCGCGAGATCAGCGAAAAAATCTGCGGCAAAGAGTTCTACGTCGGACCTAGCTGCTCGCTACTTCACGTGCCTTATACCTTAAAATACGAAGAAAAACTAAACTCCGAGGTTAAAAGCTGGCTAAGCTTCGCCGTAGAAAAACTAGACGAGATCAAAATCATAACCAAACTAGCTAACGGCGTAGCGCTAAATGCGGCGGAGAGTAAAATTTACGAAGATAACAAAGCTGCGGTTAAAACGCGCGCGACGTCAAATTTGATCCACTCTTCAAGCGTGCAAAACCGCGTGAAAAATCTAGTCAAATTTGAGCGTGAAGATAATTTTGAAGATCGCATCAAAATCCAGCGCGAGAGCCTAAACTACGGCATTCTGCCGACTACGACGATAGGCAGCTTCCCTCAAACCGTCGAGCTAAGAGTACTTCGCCAAAACTTCAAAAAAGGCGAGATCGACGCGGCTGCATATGAAGCCGGCATCAAAAAATACATCGACGACTGCGTCAAATTTCAAGAAGATATCGGCCTAGACGTGCTAGTTCACGGCGAGCCTGAGCGCAACGACATGGTCGAGTATTTTGGCGAGCAGATCGAGGGCTACGCGTTTAGCGAGAACGGCTGGGTGCAAAGCTACGGTAGCCGCTGCGTGAAACCGCCTCTACTTTTCGGCGACGTGAGCCGCCCAAAAGCGATGACCGTCGAGTGGATGAAATACGCCCAAAGCCGCACTAGCCGCATAATGAAGGGCATGCTAACGGGTCCGGTGACTATGCTAAACTGGAGCTTCGTGCGCGACGACCTGCCTCGCAGCGAAGTGGCTAAGCAGCTTGCACTTTGCATATTTGACGAGATCGCAGACCTGCAAAATGCCGGCATCCGAATCATCCAAGTGGACGAAGCGGCGTTTAAAGAGGGCTATCCGCTACGCACCGAAAACATCCCTGCGTACGAGAAATTCGCGGTTGATTGCTTTAAGCTCTCGGTTAGTTCAGCCGAGCCAAAAACTCAGATCCACACGCATATGTGTTACTCCGAGTTTAACGACATCATTAAGACGATCGAGGCGATGGACGCCGATGTCATCAGTATCGAGACCGCTCGCAGCGGCAACGAACTGCTAAAGATCTTTAAATCCGTCGGCTACAAACAAGAGGTGGGCCCCGGCGTGTACGACATCCACAGCCCACGGGTTCCTAGCACCGACGAGATCGTGCGTCAGATCCGCGCGCTACTCGAGGTTCTGCCGAAAGAACAGCTCTGGATCAACCCGGACTGCGGCCTAAAAACGCGCAAATGGGAAGAGGTCGAGCCGAGCCTAAAAAATATGGTCGAAGCCGTCAAGATCGTAAGAAATTCATAAATTTAACCGCTTGCGACTCGGCTAAATTTGCCGCTTTTGCCGTTTAAATTTACGGCCTAAGCGGCTTTTGTCCGCTAAATTTTGGGCGATGATTTTTAAAACTCGCTCAAATTTGACGCGGAGTAAATGTCGGTCGCTGGAGAATAATTTATCCTGCGCACGCGCCGCCACGGCATAAATTTAACCGCAAACGGCGCGATTTTCTACATTTTAAATTTGGAAATTTCATGCTAAAAGAAAAAATTTTAAACAAAGAAAAGGGGCTCGTGCTCTACGGACTAACGCCGCCCAAGGCCGAATTTGAGGAGGCTAAACTGCGCGACATCTCGGATCGCTGGACGGGTAGGATAGAGAGCATAAACGCCGACGGACTCGTGCTTTACGAGGTGCAAGACGAGAGCGAGCGAAACGAAAGCGAACGGACTTTTGAGTTTAGCGGGACGTTAAGCCCCGAAATTTACTACCGAGACTACCTGGGCGTCGCGACTCCGAGCGTTTTTTACCGCGTGGCTAGCGGCTACGACGAGGACGGGTTTCGCGCGGCTCTATCCGAACAAAGCTCAAATTTAAACGTGCTCGTCGGAGCGACGTCTAGCTCGCAAAAAGTACGGTTAAATTTGGCTCGCGCGTACGAGATCGCGGGCGAATTTGAAAATTTGGCCGCGGGCGGCGTATGTATCGCCGAGCGCCACGCTAAAAAAGGCGATGAACCGCAAAGAATGCGCGAAAAGATCGCGGCGGGAGCGAAGTTTTTCATCTCGCAGGCGATTTTTGACGCGCAGATGACGCGTAAATTTTTAGAAGACTGCGCGGCCGCAAAGATAACCGAGCCGATATTTCTCACGTTTTCTACGGCCGGCAATCCAAAAACGCTAGAGTTTATCAAGTGGCTGGGCGTTAGCGTGCCTAGCTCGGTCGAAGAGCGGTTAAACGCAAGCGAGGACTATCTAGCGCAAAGTTGCGAGATCATCAAAGAAATTTGGCGCGAGCTAAAGAAATTCGGCGACAAAAACGGGCTAAATTTGAGCGCAAACATCGAAAGCGTGATGGCAAAGCGTGCCGAGATCGAGGCGAGCCTGGAGCTAGCTCGTGAGTTTAGGTCGCTTTAAGGCGAGTGCGGCGGTAAATTTGAGCGACAAGCATGCGGAATTTAGGCGTAAAGCTTGCGCCGCAAAGCAAATTTTGCCTTCGCACAGGTTTGTTTAAATTTAGATGTTTTTGCCAAATCTTAAATTTCCGTAAGGCGCTAAATTTAAAAGAGCGAAATTTAAACAAAAAGGCACGGCAATCGCGAGAAAAAGGAGTGCGGATCGTTTAAATTTGCGGACAAGCGGAACGAAACAAAGTAGCGGACGGCTTAAATTTAGGCAAAAGATGCGAGAAAAAGCGGCGTAAATTTAAGCGCAAGTGCGGAGTTGAAATTTAATCGCACGGTCTGGATTTAATTACCGCACCGGAATTTAACCGCACTTGATGGCTTTAGTTTGCGAGCCAATAAGCCGTAAAAATAAGCGGGCAAACGCGTAAAGGAGTTAAAACGGAGACTTTATTTACCTTTATTTTCGTCGGCGCATTTGTAGCGCTTTTTGCACTTCCGGCGGCTTCTAATCTTTTTGCGGCTTTGGGCGAAAAACCCGCTCCAAACTCGCCCGCGAGCGAGCTTTCGCCCGAGCTAAAAGAGCTAGAAAACGAGCGCGTAATTTTGGTCGCGGCTACCAAAAAAGCAAATTTGATCGGCCTTGGCGCGGGCATTTGCGCGGGCGCTGCGATAACGTATCTTTTAGACGCAATTTTCGGCGCTGCGATAGGCGCGCTCGTTTATACTTTTACGGCGATGCTTATCACTGCATCAAAAAGGCGCGAATTTAGGGCGAATTTTAAGCGCCAAATCATAGAAAAGATCGTAAAAAAACACGGATTAAACTACGATAAGGACCGCGGGTTGGGGCTTGACGAGTTTTTTACGATTTACGATTGTACGGTGCACCAGTGGCGCGCCGAGGATCTCATAAGCGGCGAGATAGAGGGCGTTCGCGTCAAATTTAGCGACTTTTACGCCGCCAAAATGGTAAAAAAGAAAAATAACACCGAGACGGTCGTGCTATTTCGGGGCGTGCTTTTTAAGGCGGATTTTAATAAAAAATCAAACTGCGTAACGCAAATCGCGCATGCAGCTTCGCGAAATTTAGCGATCTACGGGCAGCGGGCGAGTATGGACGATGCGAGGTTTGAAGAGATTTTTGACGTCTATACGACCGATCAGATCGGCGCTAGATACGTCCTTACGCCCGTGATTATGGAGAGATTTCGCGAGCTTTGCGAGAGATTTGGCTGCCCCGTAAACGCCGTTTTTAAGGACGGTCAAATCTTTATCGCCGTCGAGACTCGGCGCGACGACTTTGAGCCAAGGCTCGCTAAATCGCTAACGGACGAAGCGACGCTAACTGCCTATGAAAGCGAGATAGAGAGCTTTACGCAGATAGTAAAAGAGCTAAATTTAAACCGTAAAATTTGGTAGCGTGGCAAGCGGCGCGCAAACGAAAACGAAAGGGAAAAATGTTTGAACTAAATAACGAACAAAGGGCGTATTTCGGGCTTGACGCCGTGCAACAGAGCTGGGAGCGGGTAGAGTTTGCCGGGGATAGATTTAGACCCGCTAGCGTGCTGTATTTTGAGGGCGACGTCATCAAAAAGCACGTGGTTTCCACGGATGAGCGTTATGCGGAATGCAGCTACGACGAGGCGACTAAGGGGCGTGAGATACTGCTACCTAAAACCGCAAAAGGTAAGGAGACGAAACTAACGCCCGCAAATTTTGAAAAGCGCACGCCTCTTGGAGTCTATCTGTACGCTAATAAATACAGTCTGCGAATTGCTAGCTTTGCCTCGCAGACCACGTTTTACGACAGCGTGTGGGAGAGCGGACACGGACGCAAGATGGATTTTAGAAGCGAGATAGAGCGCTTTATCGCGCAGTCGGATTCGGATCACGCGCGCAAGATCGAGGAGTTTAAGAAAGCAGGCCGTAAAAATATCAAATTTAAAAGCGGGGATTTTTTCCGCTTTAAGCTTGACCGCAACCGCTACGGCTTTGGCAGGGTGATTTTAGACGGGCATAAACTGCGAAAAAGCGGCCTTTTGCCGGAAGGCCACGCGATGCTAGGCTTTATGGGAAAACCCGTTTTCGTCGAGCTTTTTGCGTATGCGTCGCAGGGCGAAGCAAGCGTGGGCGAGCTGATGTCGCGCCCTAGGCTGCCTATGGACGTGATGTTTGACAACGCGTTTTTTTACGGCGAATTTGAAATTTTCGCTCATGAAAAGGTCGATGCCTCGCAGCTTGATTTTCCGATGAGTTTTCACGTTAGCCCCGCGCGGACGTATTTGCAGTGGGGATTTATAGAGATCTGCTCAGACGAGCAAAGCGTGATGAAGGCCGCCTCGCGCGAGCTAAAAGAGCTGATAGAAGAAAATAATTTGAAATTTAACTGCATCGGTTTTAGCCCGCGATACGCGCAGTTTGAGATCGCCGAAATTTTACGCGGCGAGGAGCTTGGCTACCAAACAAACGACCTAAGAGACCCAGAAACCTGCTGGGCGAGGCAGGAGCTGATGCGCATTTTTGGACTCGATCCGGCCAAAAGCTACTTTGAGAATGCGCAAAGGCTAGGCGTTAAGACTGTTTTGGAGTTATAAAGCTTGTGCGGCGAAGCTAAATCGGACTAAATTTAGCCGCCGAATTTAGAAATTTTAGCGCTATACGAGCTAAAATCGCACTCGTTTACAAAGCCTCGGCGCGAGAATTTACGCTAAAATTTTAAAATTTCGTCGTAGCACAGATGAAATTCGCAGCCGCGAGCGGAGACTTTTCTATCTGTATGAAAGTGTCCGAAGTACCATTTCTCGGGCTTTGCAAGCTCAAAAATCCGCTCTAACATATCCGTAGTCGGATCGTAAATCGCTCCGCCGCCTAAAAACAGATCGCTAAGCGCGGACATCAAAAAAGTAGGCGCCGTGTGGCTTAGCACCGCGTCTATCTTGCCGCCCGCGCTCTTAAAGCGAGCTAGATTGCTAAGCGCGAAATTTAGCTCGCTCTGGCTTGGGATTTCGGCGTCCCAGTAGCTTACGTTTAGCTTGCGCCACGCCCTGTCGATACTAAACGCCCCGCCGAAAGCTAGAAAATTTCGCCCGTCTATCTCGTAAATTTCGCCGCGCCTAAGCCAAAATAAATTCTCCCCTCCGACGCCTACCTTGCCGCCGAATTTTTCCTCGGTCGGTAGGCCGTAGAGCAGGTCGAAATTTTCGTGGTTGCCGTCGATAAAAAGCAGCGTATACGGCAGTCTGCCCAGTCGCTCTCTAACGAGCCGCTCGTTTGGCGTATCGCTAAAAAATAGACCAAAATCTCCAAGCACGATCACGTAGTCCTCGCGCGTAAAATTTCGGCTCAAAAAGGCCTTGTTCGTGATTTTGTGAAGCTCAGCGCTCCCGTGAGTATCGCCGCAAAGGTATATCATTTTTTCTCTTTTTGATTTAAATTTTAGCGCGATTTTAGCTAAACTTGGACGAATTTTAGTTTTGCGGTAGATGAGGTTAAAAAAATCGCCGTCTTATTTGCCGCAAATACTGCGCAATCGTTTGCTTCTTCGGCGCTATTTTGTTTTTGTATGTCGACTTGCAAATTTTTATATTTGAGGGCTTTAAATTTACCGACCTTTTGGGCTTTTATTCGGTTAAATTTTGCTCGGCGGCTTGAAGGATTTTTTCTAGCTTTTTATTATTTTTGCCGTCTTTTTCGAGATATAGTCGCTGTTGCTCTTTGAGGGCTTGAAAAATTTGCGCTCGCTCTTCGCCGCTCGTTATTTCAAGTAGCGCTTGCGCCCAGTTAGCAGGGAAACCAAAGCCGTATTCGCCTATACCGGCAAGAGTTTTTCTCATTTGGTTGGTATAGATTTTGAGATTGTGGGCTGGATATGTCGGGACGATTTTTAGCGTTTCTCGCTCCGCTACTTCATAAGAAATAAACCCTTTTGATAGCTCTATTATTATTTTTAAAATTTCTTTGATCTGATCGTTTGTGTAGCGATTTGACTTGCTTGAATTTTCTTTTTGCATGATTATAAAATGCCTTAAAATTTAAAAACCAGGATCTAAAAGTAGATACTTATCGTCAAATTTTGCCGAATTTTAAGGTTAAAATTTGAGCGATTTCTCGCCCAAATTTATCAAATTTTACCTCTTCGGCGTTACCAACATATTGACGTATCGGCCTTCTAGCAGCGGCTCTTTATCGCGGTCGGAGACGTCTTTTACCATCTCCCAGACTTTTTGTAGCATCACGACGCCGGCTTCAGGATTGCTCATCTCGCGGCCTTTTAGAAATACGCGAAATTTGACGTGTTTGCCGTCTTCTAGAAACTCAAGAGCGTGCTTGACTTTATAGTTGATGTCGTTTTGAGCGATTTTGACGGAGAGCTTGATCTCTTTTACTTCGATCGTTTTTTGCTTTTTCTTGGCCTCTTTTTGCTTTTTTTCCTGCTGATAGCGGAATTTGCCGTAGTCCATTATCTTGCAAACGGGAGGTTTAGCATCAGGCGCGATTAGCACCAGATCAAGCCCCATTTTCTCGGCGATTTTCAAGGCCTCTACTCTTGGGATGACGCCGTATGCGGTGCCGTCGTCTCCCACGCATCTCACTTCGCTCGCTCTGATATCTTCGTTGAGCAACACTTCGTTTTCTTTAGCCAATTAGTTTTTTCCTTTAAGTTGAAATTTGTTGATTATATCCAAAAATATTGTGTTTTTATTGTATTTTTCGTAGAAATTTATTGCGCCGTGACAATTTTTGCGGATTTTGGTAAAAGCCAGGCTTAGCATAAAGCCGCGCCTAGCTCAAATTTAGCGGATTTTCGCTCCGGTCTCAAAAACTTACCTCGGCGAGTTTTGATTTTAGCAGCTCGATAAATTCATCCAGCTTCATATCTTTTTGCTCCCTAGTCGTACGGTCGCGCAGGGCGATGGCGCTATTTGCCACTTCGTTGTCGCCCAGTACCGCGATCATCGGTACACGCTGTTTTTCTGCGGTGCGGATGCGTTTGTTTAGACTCTCGTTTTTGCTCGCGATTTCGCTATCTACGCCGATTTTGCGAAGCTCTTTGGCGACGGTTTTAGCGTAGTCTAGGTGTGCGTCGCTGATCGGCACGATGACTACTTGCGTCGGAGCGACGAAAAACGGTAGCTCGCCGCCCGTGTGCTCGATCAAAATGCCGATAAATCGCTCGAAGCTTCCCAGTAGCGCGCGGTGTAGCATGACGGGTTGCTGGCGTTCGTTATTTGCGTCGATGTAGCCCAGATCAAAGCGCTCAGGTAGGTTAAAGTCGACCTGGATCGTGCCGCATTGCCACTTGCGTTTTAGCGCGTCAGTGATTTTTATGTCGATTTTTGGACCGTAGAATGCGCCGCCACCCTCGTCGATTCCGTATTTAAAGCCGTTTTCGTCAAGCGCTTCTTTTAGCGCTTTGGTCGCCGTTTCCCAAATTTCGTCCCCGCCGATCGCTTTTGCAGGCTTGGTCGAAATCTCCATCTCGTAGTGGAAGCCGAAATTTTCCATTATTTTGCCGGCAAATTTTAAAATTTCTAGGATATTTTCTTTTATCTGGCTCGGCATACAAAAGATGTGCGAGTCGTCCTGGGCAAATTCGCGCACCCTGAAAAGTCCGTGTAAAACGCCGCTTTTTTCGTGGCGATGCACGACGCCGTATTCGAAAAATTTAAGCGGCAAATCTCGGTACGAGCGGATGTCGCTTTGATATACCTTGATGTGGCCGACGCAGTTCATCGGCTTTATGCCGTATTCCGCCTCGTCGATCGTCGTAAAGTACATATTTTCTTTATAGTTTGCGTAGTGACCGCTCTTTTTCCACACGTCGGCTTTTAGCAGCTCAGGACCTCTAACCGGCTCGTAGCCGCGGTCGCGGTGGGCTTTGTATAAAATTTGCTCTAACTTCGAGCGCAAACGTCCGCCGTTTGGTAGCCAGATCGGTAGGCCGCCGCCGACCTCTTCGTCGAAGGTAAACAGCTTCATCTCGACGCCAAGCTTTCTGTGGTCGCGTTTTTTGGCCTCTTCGATGATGCGGATGTGCTCTTTTAGACTCTCTTTGTCGGCAAATGCCGTGCCGTAGATACGGTTTATCATCTCGCGCGTTTCGTCGCCGCCAAGATACGCTCCGGCTACGCGGGTTAGTTTAAAAAATCTTAAAAATTTGGTATTTGGCAAGTGCGGTCCGCGGCACAAATCCTCGAAATTTCCTTGCTTGTAGCTACTGACTTCGCCCTCGGTGATGCGTTTTAGTACCTCTTGTTTTAGCTCGTCGTCTTTAAATTTATCGCTCATAAAGGCTTTCGTGGAGCTTGCTTTGACGATATCAAGCTTCGCTTCGGCTAGCTCTTTCATCTTGGCTTCTATCGCCTCTAGATCCTCGTCGCTAAGCTTGCTGTTGGCATCATCAACCTTAAAATCATAATAAAATCCGTCCTCGACGTTTGGTCCGACAAAAAATTTAGCCTGCGGATAAAGCTCTTTGATTGCTTGCGCCATGAGGTGCGCACAGGAGTGCCTGATGACGTTTAGCGCGTCGGGGGAGTTGTCAAAATAAATCGGTTCTGCGGCGTTTTCTCGCCCGTTGATACTCTGAGTATCGACTATGTTTCCATCCAGTTTGTATGCGATGATATCGCTCATTTTGCGTCCTTTTTATCGAAACATCTTTCTTACGCTGAAAGAATTGGGTTTGATTTTAGCTAAAATGTTTTTAAGCTTTACTTAATGTTTTATTTGATTTGGGTTTAAACGGCGGTCAAATTTGAGTTTTGAATATAGTAGAATATATTGATTAAAATTTAAATATTGTTAAATCGGTAATATTCTCAATATACTTTATTATACTTTAAGAAAACTAACGCTAATATTTCATCGAATGAATCATGCATCTATCTCGTCTTTGCATTGTTTTGATTCATTTTTCTCCCAAATTGCGCAAAGGAGTGGTTGCCTTTGCGCTTTAATCATTAAATTTTACTTCAAAATAAAACATAATATACTTTTGCTTTAGTAGGCAAATTTGACGAAAATTTAGCGTTCGGGTTTACGGTACGAAAGATAAAGCAAATTTGAAAATTTGAATCAAAAAGAAGCGAAATGGTGGCCCCGAATGGACTCGAACCATCGACCACTACCATGTCAAGGTAGTGCTCTACCAACTGAGCTACGGGACCGAAAAATGGAAATTTACCCAAAATAATATTGAAATTAGCTTAAATTTTGCGATTTTTCGTAAAAAGCAAAATTTGAGCGCGATCGCATTTTTCAAATTTGATCACGCTCTGTAATCTGAAAATAAAATTACATAAAAGATTACACCTTAATAGAAAAATCTTGATAAATCTTAAAAATAAAATCTCATAAAACCGTCTATCCGCAGTCAAATTTACATCAAATCCCCTAAATTTAGGGATAACTTTGACAGAGTAAATTTTTAATAAAACTCACAGCAAACTCACGATAATATAATTATAATGCCATCATGATATTTCATCCAAAGGAGAATGTATGCAAGAGCAAATGTCAAGACGCGATTTGTTAAAGCTAGGTATGGCGGGTGCGGGCGCGCTCGCGCTGGGTGCGGTAAATGCGCAAGCAAGCGCGTTAAACGTAAAAGACGTCAAATTTGACGAAGAGTGGGACGTGATCATCATCGGCTCAGGCTTTGCGGGACTTGCGGCGGGCTTAAAAGCGGCGCAAAAAGGCAGCAAGGTACTAATCCTGGAAAAAATGGGTCGCATCGGCGGTAACTCCGTAATCAACGGCGGCGGCATGGCGGTCGCAAACAACCCGGTGCAAGCAAAAACTAACATCAAAGACAGCAAAGAGCTGTTTATCGCCGACTGTCTAAAAGCCGGTCTTGGTATCAATCACACCGAGCTTTTGGAGACATTAGTCGATCGCGGTATGGACGCGTATAACTTCCTTCTTGAAAACGGCGTTCAGTTTAAAGAGCACTGCGCGCACTTCGGCGGTCATACCGTAGCTCGCTCGCTGCTAACTACAAACGATAGCGGCTCAGGCTACATCCAGCCGATGCTTGAAAAATTTGAAGCGCTAAAAGACAAAGGCTGCGAGCTTCGCCGCCGCGCCAAATTTGACGACTTCGTGCTAGACGACGACGGCCGCGTCGTGGGCGTGACGATCAGAGAAGAGTATAGATTCGACGATAAGCTTTACAGCGACGACCTAGAAAATACGAGCGGCACGAAAAAAACGCTAAAGGCAAACAAGGGCGTAGTTTTGGCTGCGGGCGGATTTTGCCGCGATAAGGCGTTTAGAAAGCTTCAAGACCCGAGGATTCCGGATGACGTCGATAGCACGAACCACCCGGGAGCGACTGCTGGCGCGCTACTAAAAGCATTTGAGATCGGTGCGTATCCGGTGCAAGTAGACTGGATCCAGTTTGGTCCGTGGGCGAGCCCGGATGAAAAGGGCTTTGGCACCGCTCCGATTTTGACGCAGCAAGGCACGTTTAAATACGGCATCGCGGTCGATATACGCACCGGCAAGCGCTTTATGAACGAGCTAGCCGACCGCAAAACCCGCGCGGACGCCGAGTTTAAAATTTTACGCGAAAAACCGGGCGCATATCCGATAACCTTCGCCGACACCAAAATGGCGTTTAAAGACCTAAGCGAAGAGATCATCCAAAAAGGCATGGGTAGCGGCAAGCTAGTCGGCGAGTGCGCTACGCTAGACGATATCGCTAAAAAATACGGCGTGCCTGCGGACGCACTTAAAGAAAGCGTCAAAAAATACAACGAAGGCGTCAAGGCTAAAAAAGATGAATTCGGCAAACAAGAAAGCGCGCTAAGCGAGATCAACGAAGCTGGACCGTTCTACGTCATCCGCCTATCGCCGAAGCCTCACCACACCATGGGCGGACTAAAAATAAATACCAAAGCCGAGGTCATCTCAAGTAAGACGAATAAACCGATCCCGGGCCTCTACGCTGCAGGCGAGATCACAGGCGGTACGCACGGCGCGAGCAGGCTAGGCACGGTTGCGATAACCGATTGTATAGTTTTCGGAATGATAGCCGGAGAGAATATCTAAATTTGGTAAAACGAAGTTCTCGCGAGTTTATACTTCGTTGGTTCTAAATTTTATCGCTAGATGAACGAAATGTTCTATCTGCGCTCTAAAATTTAGATCCGCCTCGCCTAAAGCTCGCGATAATTCGTTTTAATTTCGTATCGCAGGTCAAATTTGGCTTGCGATATTTGATTAAATTTGACGGCAAATTTATAAAATTCACTTCCCAAACTGCGACGCTTTGCCTGCAAGGCAAAGCAGTGTCGCCACCTTAAAAGCGTCGTAGGGGGAGGGGGATTAAAGGGGGTGGGGAGCGACTTCGCAATTTAAGCCCCCACCCCCTTTACAACAAAGTAAAAAATAACCGTTTGAGGTTATTTTTTACTTAAAGAGTTAAATTTAAAAACCAAATTTGCCCCTCAAATTTAAAGGTAAAAGAGTATATCTCTTTAACTCCTCACAGAAAGGAATTCGCATGAAACATAAAGCGTTTCTCGCCTTGTGCGCATCTATGCTGCTATGCTCTTTTGCATTTAGCGCAGGAACCCCAAGCGCAAAGATAACGTCTTTAGTCGATCTTAACGTCACCGATGAACTGCGAGCCAAACACCCGCTAAAGCCTCATCACGAAAAGCTAAGCTTCACCTGTCTTGATTGTCACGAAGGACAAGGAAACGACGCTAGTAAATTTAAATCTATCGGCGATAAAGGCTGTTTATCCTGTCACGGCGACAAGAAAAAGATAGCTAAAAGACTAGAATACATGGATCTGCTAAAAGCAAATCCCCACAACTCGGTTCACGACGGCCCTACGCTATACTGCGACGAGTGCCACAACGAGCATAAAAAATCAACCAATATGTGCACGGAGTGCCACGAACACGAAGTTCCGCAATGGATGGGGGTAACGCCATGAAAATTTCAAAGAAAGTACTAGCGCTTATTATATTAGTAAGCGGCATTATAGGGTTTTTAGTCGTACTTCCCGTGCATTACGCCCTAGAAGAAACTAGCGGAGAGAAGTTTTGCGTAGTATGCCACGAGATGGATCCTATGGTTATAGCTTATAGTAGCGACGTACATAGCGGCAAAGGCAAAAGCGGAGTAAGGGCTAAATGCGTAGACTGCCACATACCTCACGACAACCTAGCCAAATACGTCCTAGTTAAAGCTAAAAACGGACTAATGGAGGGATATATTCATTTCTTTAAAGATCCGGAGGCTATAGACTGGCATAAAAACAGAGAGAAAAGAGAGCACTTCGTATTTGACAACGGTTGCGTTAGCTGCCATACGAATTTGGTAGACAATAAACTAACAAGCCCGCAAGCTCAAAAGATGCACGCTCACTATCAAAGCTTGCTAAATACGGATAAGCAACTAACCTGCGCTAGCTGTCACGCCGAGGTAGGCCACAGCGGGCTAAACAATATGCTAAACTACTGGAAGCCTGAATACAAAATCTACGAAAAGAAAGCCGCAATCAAAAAAGAAGAGATAAAGAAGGCTTATTTCGGGGAGGATTATGTGGGGCCTAAAGTGGAAAATAAAGAAGGCAATGCCACCAAAAAGTAGGCTAAAATGAAGAAAATTTTGCTCGTTAGCGACGACGTGGAGATGCAACTAAACCTCAACGCCGCGCTTTACCGCTTTAACATCCGCATAGTTCGTTTTGAAAATTTAAGCGAGCTAAAGGAGGATTATTACAACGGCAACCGCTACATCTTTTACGTCATCGACGTAAAGACGAAGGATCTAGCAAATTTTGAGTCGGTCAAATTTCTGCGAGATAACGGGAGTCTAACTCCCGTTATGATCCTCGTAGATAAGGCCATCCCCGCGCTTTATAAGAAAATTTACTACGCCAAATACGACGACTTTATGGTTAAGCCGTTTTTGCCGGAGGAGTTTTTGTTTCGCGTGTTTAGAAACTGCCGAATTTTGCTCGGAAGCAAATTTGAGCTAAAAAACGGCGCTATCTACGACAAAAACAGCCTCACGCTGCACATAAACGGCACGAACATAATGCTCGGCAAAAAAGAGGGATTGTTTTTAGAAATTTTGGCCAAAAACGCCCCGCACGTAGTAACGATCCAGGAGCTTGAGTGGAGTATCTATAAGGACGAAGAGGTCTCGTCCGATCGCCTGCGCTCGCTCGTGCGCCAACTACGCGCAAAGCTACCCTTTGAGCTAATCAAAACCGTGCGCAGTATCGGGTATAGTTTGGAGGAGTAGCTAAAGCTTAGGTAGGATCACCTCTTTTTGCGCGAGCCTTTCAAAGGTGCAGACGTCGCCGTAAATTTCAGTCAGCAGCTCGTCGTTTAAGACCTGTGCGACGCTGCCTTTTGAGACGATCCGCCCGCCATTAAATACTATCACTTCGTCGCAAAACCAAAGGATGTGGTTTGGCTCGTGCGTGCAGATGACGATCGTCTTGCCGCCCGCAGCGATCTTTTTTAAAATTTTCCAAAGCGTGATCTGGTTTTTAAAATCAAGCGCGGACGTGGGCTCGTCAAGCAGTATCAGCGGCGTATCCTGCGCGAGCGCCCTAGCGATAAAAACTAGCTGCCGCTGCCCGCCGCTAAGCTCGTTCATCTTTTTATCCGCTAGATGCGAGATGCCGATAAACTCCATCGCCTCGCTCACCGCCCTTTTGTCCTCTTTGCTAAAGCCAAACAGGCTCTTTACGTGCGTGGAGCGCCCCATTAGGACGATATCCCTTACGAAAAATGGAAAATGCAGCTCGGTATGCTGCGCGACGTAGGCGATGTTTTTAGCCATCCACGCGGGGCTTTTGTGCTTCGTGTTTTGCGAATCAACGTAAATTTCGCCGCCTTTGATACTTAGAAATTTCATACAGCAGTTAAAAAACGTGCTCTTGCCGCTGCCGTTAGTGCCCAAAAGCCCGCATATGCTGCCTCTTTTGATCTCAATGCTTACGTCTTCGAGGCCAAATCCGCCGTAGCTAAAGGATAAATTTTTCGTTTGCAGTATCATTTTAGCAGCTCCTTTGCCTTGCTTCTTAAAAGCGCGATGAGAAAGGGCGCGCCCACCAAAGAGGTTATGATGCCCACGGGAATCTCAGCCATCGCTACCGTGCGCGCGAGCGTATCGCATATGAGCAGATACAGCGCGCCTATGAGCCCCGATAGCGGCAGCACCCATCTGTTATCCGGGCCGCTAATTAGGCGCGCGACGTGAGGCATGATGAGTCCGATCCAGGCGATGATACCCACGTTTGCCACGCATACGGCGGTCATCAATGTAGCGATCGTTATAAATATAAGCTTGTATTTTTCGGGGTTTATGCCGAGGCTTCTTGCCTGATCGTCGCCCAGGCTTAGTAAATTTAACTTCCACGCAAGCGTGCAAAGCGCCAAAAAGCAAACTCCCGTGACCAAGGCGATCTCGCCTAGGCTTTGCCATTTGGAGTAGTACAGCCCGCCCATCATCCAAAATGTAATCTCTCTTAGCTGCGCGTCCTCGCTGACGTATTTTACGATCGATACGCACGCCGAAAATATCGAGCTTACGATGACGCCCGACAGGATAAGACCCACCACGGGCACTATGCCGCCGTTTTTTGCGAGCGTGTAGGACAAAAACACCGCAAAAAACGAAAAAGCAAACGCGCTTAAAGCGATATTAAAAAATATACCCGAAAATAGTATCGCTAGCGCCGCACCCAATGCCGCGCCCGAGCTAGCTCCCAGTATAAAGGGCTCCACGAGCGGGTTTTTAAAGCAGGCCTGATATATCGCGCCCGCGTTTGAAAGCGCGAAGCCCACTATCACGGCGGTTAAAATTCTAGGCATTCTGATTTCAAAGATGACGGTTTGATCCATCTTAGAGATGCCTGCGGCGGGGATGTCAAAAATTTTCAAATTTAAAACGTCTAAAATTTTAGCGATCGAAATTTTATAATCCCCGAGCATGAGCGCCGCGATCATACAGAGCAAAAGCGCGCCCAAAAGAACGAATAAAAATAGTAAATTTGACTTAAAAGCGCCGGGCTTAAAAGTCATACTCTACCGTCCAGTCTAAAATTTGCTCGCTTCTAAGAGCTTTTGCCTGCTCCTCGCTCACGCCGTAAACGTCTTTGTAAAAATCAAGGACGAATTTATGAACCTTGATGTCAGAAAAGAGCTGCGGATAGGCCGCTTTTGCGATTATGAGGATATCTATCGGATACTCCACGCGGCGCGCGCAGTTCATCGGCGACCACGGCATGGCGTAAACGCGCTTGTTTTTGATCGCTTTTAGCTCCTCTAGCTTTTCAAAATCTGCCGAGCTTAAAAGCTCGCTTGCCGGATGGTAGCCGTTTGAGGTCGGCAGCACGATGACGTCGGGATCTATCGCGTAAAGCTGCTCGGTGCTTAAAATCACGTTTGAGCCGTCGCCTCTAAAGGCGTTTTTAGCACCCGCGATATTTTCGATGATGAAGGATTCTGGGGTATTTACGCCGTAAGCGCTCGCTACGCCGCCGTTTTTGCGGATGTTTGGATTAAGCCCCATGTAGAGCATGCTGACCTTTTGATCCTCTTTTAAATTTGCCGTGCGCTCCTGCACGAGTTTTTGGGTTTTGTCGAGGTATTCAAAGAGCTTTAGGGCCTTGTCCTTTTGCCCAAATATCTCTCCGAGCACCCGCATCTCCTCTTGCATGGTTGCGATTTCGGCGCCTCTTGGAGCGTAGATCACGGCAAGCGGGATGCCCAGAGCCTCGATAGTCGCGATCGTTTTTTCCACGGCGTCTTTATTTGAGCCGCGCAGCGTGCAGTCTCCGATACGAAGGATCACTAGCTGCGGATTTTCGTTTGCTAAGGCCTCAAAATTTACGACGTTTCCTTGCGGAGAATTTACGCACGGTAGATCATTAAGCCACGGATGAAGGTATTTCATGACATTCCATCCGCGAAGCGTGTAAGCTTCGCCCGCCTTGGTGGTGAAGTCGTATTTGTAGTCTCGCTTCATGGACCATGAGCCGATTAGCTTTACCTTGTCGATCACGCCAAGATGCGTCATGACGCTCTCTACAAACCCGTCGTCGATCGTAGCGACCCTCTCAAGCGGAGAGGCGATTTTGACCTCCGCGCCGCGCATATCTTTGATACTAAACTCGCCGCCAAACGCTAGACCAAGTGTAAGCAAAAAGCCGAGTACAAATTTCATAAAAGCTCCTTTTTGCGAAGGTAAATTTAACTTCGTCATTATAGCCTAGTATGATGAAATTTAAATTAATATTACTGTAGGGCTACAAAAACATAAAATTTAAAATAAGCCGTTTTGGGTATAATTTTCAAAAATTTCGGAGCGGTAAAATGGACAGAAAAGAGCTTCTAGGCGGCATAAAACGCATCGTCGTAAAAATCGGCACCTCGACGCTGGCAAACGCGGACGGCTCGCTAAACGAGGATAAAATCAAACAAATCGTGGCAAATTTAAGCGAACTAAACGAAAATGCTGAAGTAGTCTTTGTTACCTCGGGCGCCGTGGGCGCTGGCATGGGGCAGATGAAGCTCGCGCACAAGCCAAAATCCATCGTCGAAAAGCAAGCTCTGGCCGCCATCGGGCAGGTTTCGCTCATCCATCTTTATCAAATTTTATTTTGGGCGCACGGCAAAACGATCGCGCAGCTACTGCTAACCAAGGACGACTTTAGCGACCGCCGCCGCTACCTAAATATGCGCAGCGTCCTGCGCTCCTTACTTGCTAAAAAAATCATACCCGTCATCAACGAAAACGACCCCGTCGTGGGCGAGGGCATAAGGGGCGTAAAAGTGGGCGACAACGACACGCTAAGCGCGCTCGTGGCGGGACTAATCGAGGCTGATTTGCTCATGATTTTGACCGATATCGACGGGCTATACGATAAAAATCCAAGCGTTTTTTCGGATGCTAAATTTATAAATTTAGTCGAAAATTTAGACGACGGCATCAGGGCGGCCGCCGGCGCGGAGGGCAGTAAATTTGGCACCGGCGGCATGCGCACCAAAATAACCGCAGCCGAGATGTCGACCAAAAACGGCACACACCTCATCATCGCAAACGGCGCGGATCCGCGAAATATCGTGCGAGCGGCGCAGGGCTGCGAGGTCGGGACGCTCTTTTTAGCGGGCAAAAATAGGATAAATTCGCGTAAATACTGGCTCGCCTACTCCGCCGCGGACAAAGGCTCGGTCGCTATCGACGAGGGAGCGGCAAAGGCGCTAAAAGAGGGCAAAAGCCTGCTAGCAGTCGGCATCCGCGAGGTCGTGGGCGAGTTTGAGCGCGGCGAAACGCTCGCTATCAAAGACGCAAGCGGCAGGGCGCTAGCCCGCGGTATCACGAACTACTCCTCGGCCGAGCTAGCCCTCATAAAAGGTCGCAAGAGCGAGGAGATCGAGGCAGCTCTTGGCTACAAATACGAGGACGAGGCGCTGCATATCGACAACATCGCGCTGATTTAGGTTAAATTTGACGGTTTGCCTGCGGCTAAATTTAGTCGTAGCCGCGTCAAATTTACGCTAAATTTAGAGCAAATTTTGCTGTATGGCGGGCGAAATTTAAGCGGACGCGGCGGCTAAATTTGATCAAATTTGACTGCCCGAACTAGCCGCGCGGTCGCCGTTAAATTTGACGGTTGATTTTTGAGCGCGCTTTAAAATACGGATAAATTTAAGGAAAACAATGAACGAAAAAGAAGCGTCGAAAGCAAAATTCGGGCGCGACTCTGCGGCGCGTAAAGGCTTGTTTGAGAGAGCGATTTTGGCAGGCTGGGCGCCGTTTTCGCTCGGGGTTTTGTTTTTTGCGGCGCTTGGGATCTGGGCGTTAAATTTGAGCACGGACGAGATTTTAGAGCTTAAATTTTGGCTGCCTTTTATCCGAGGCGTGCGGGTTTTTGCGCCGTTTTTAGATGATTTTGCAAACAACGGCGCGAGCCTAAATGTGCTTGCCTTTTACGCCTGCGCCGCGCCGTTTTGGATCTGCTTTTTCGCCGCCGTCTTTTGTCTAAACTACGGCCGCGCGGACGTCGGAGGGGCAAATTTGATCGTCGTGGCCGCAAAATTCGTCGTGCTAGGCGGTTTTTGCTTTCTCGCGCTTAGCGGGCTGCTCTTTGCGCCCGAGGGGATGGGCGGCAGATGGGGCGTTTACGTGCGATTTGACAACTACTCCCTCGCAAACGACAGCGCGCTTTACAACCTAGCCGCCGGGCTGGGTATCGGCTTCGTGTTTGCGAGCTTTGCGCACGTAGCGTGCGATTTGATTTATAGATTACGCAGCGGCCGGCCTGAATGATTTAGCCGGCTTACTCGTGATTATCTTTCTAGCGTGCTTTGGTTTTTGGCGCTAAATTTAAGCAATATAAACCCAGCGGCGCCCGAAACTACCGAACCTAGCAAGATAGCAAGCTTGTCGGTGTAGGCAAAGGCGTCCGTGTCGTTGTAGGCTAAGCCGTTAACGAAAAGGCTCATCGTAAATCCTACGCCGCAAAGTACCGCGATGCCGTAAAGCTGTATAAAATTTGAACCTTCCGGCAGCTTGGCTAGCTTAAATTTGATCGCTAAAAAGCTAAAAGAAAATACCCCGACTTGCTTGCCGACGAAAAGCCCCAGCGCCGTGCCTAGCGCGACCGGAGACAAAATCTCGTCCAGTCCGACGCCTCGCAACGAGATGCCTGCGTTTACGAAGGCAAATATCGGCAGCACGCCAAACGCCACCCAGCCGTATAGGTCGTGCTCGATGCTTTTTAGCATTGATTTGCCCGGTGCGTCTTTAAAGCTAAGCGGTATGAAAAAGGCCGCCACGACGCCCGCAAGCGTGGCGTGAACGCCTGATTTTAGCACTGCTACCCACATCACAGCGCCTACGATCAGATATGCCGCCTTGCTCTTTACGCCGAGTCTGTTTAGCGCAAAAAGCGCGGCTAGGCAAACGCTCGCGACCGCAAGCATTTGGACGCTAAGCTCGCTCGTGTAAAATAGCGCGATAATCACGATCGCGCAAAGGTCGTCGACGATCGCCAGCGTCATGAGGAAAATTTTTAAACTAGTCGGTACGCGAGGCCCGAGTAGGCTTAAAATCCCCAGAGCAAACGCGATATCCGTCGCCGTCGGTATCGCCCAGCCGCCAAGCGCGAAGGAGTCGTGTTTCGTAAAAAGATAAAAGATAACCGCGGGTACTATCAGGCCGCCCGCCGCGCCGATGGCAGGTAGCGCGATTTGCGACGGATTTTTTAGCTCGCCCTCCAAAACCTCGCGCTTTAGCTCGAGTCCGATGAGAAAGAAAAATACCGCCATCAACCCGTCGTTCACCCACAAAATCAGGGGCTTGCTTAGTCCGTACTCGCCGAAGCTCACGGTAAATTTGGTCTTTAAAAATTCGTTGTAAAAATCGCTCAAAAACGTGTTTTGACACAGCAGCGCCGCGATCGTAGCGATCATCAGCAAAATCCCGCCGCTAGCTTCGTGTTTTAAAAACTCTTTTATTCCGCCCATTTTGCTTCCTTTTTATAAATTTTGGCGATTATAGCGTATTTTTATGGTCGCATGAAATTCGGGCGAATTTGGCTATAATCAAGTCAAATTTAAAGGCGAATTTATTAGACGCGTCGCTAAAATTTGCCTTGCCGCACTTGCGGGAGCGGGACGCTTGCGCACGGTTTTTATAGATTAAGGAGCGAAAATGAATGAAATTTTAGATATATGTAAGCGTGCAAAGGCCGCTTGCGGCGAACTTTTGAGACTTGATAGCAGGGCTAAATTTGAAATTTTAAACGCCGTAGCGGACGAGCTGCTGGCGCAAAAAGAGGCTATAAAAGCGGCAAACGCCAAAGACCTTGTAAACGGCGAGAAATCGGGCCTTAGCTCGGCGCTGCTGGACCGCTTAAGACTAACCGACGCCCGCATCGAGGCTATGGCGCAGGGCGTGCGCGAGGTGGCGGGCTTTGCTGAGGTCGTAGGCGAAAATTTAGGCGGCTGGAGCCATCCAAACGGCATGCAAATCAGCCGCGTGCGCGTGCCGCTGGGGGTGCTCGGTATCATCTACGAGAGCCGCCCAAACGTCAGCATCGATGCGGCGGCTTTGGCGCTAAAGAGCGGCAATGCG
Organism: Campylobacter showae; assembly: GCF_900699785.1. NCBI lineage: Bacteria > Pseudomonadati > Campylobacterota > Epsilonproteobacteria > Campylobacterales > Campylobacteraceae > Campylobacter > Campylobacter showae. Next base: position 1,160,232 of record NZ_LR535679.1, on the reverse strand, counting down.
GCGATCCTGCGAGGCAGCGCCAGCGCTCTAAATTCGAATATCTTTTTAGTAAATTTATTTAACGAAGCGGGAGCGAAATTTGGCTTACCGACGGGCGCGGTGCAGCTAGTAGAAAGCCCTGAGCGCGAAGTTGTGGCGCAAATGGCGAAAATGAGCGAATATATTGACGTTTTGATACCGCGCGGCGGCAAAAATTTAAAAGATTTTATCGCGCAAAACGCGACCGTGCCGATCATCATGACGGGCGCGGGAGTGTGCCACATCTTCGTCGACGAGAGCGCAAATTTAAAGCAGGCCGCGAAGATAATCAAAAACGCCAAAACCCAGCGCCCAAGCGTCTGTAATGCCGTAGAGTGCGTGCTTTTGCACGAGCGCATAGCGGGCAAAATTTTACCAGAGCTCGTGAAGCAACTACCCGAAGTCGAGTTTCGGGTGAGCGAGCAGCTGCTAGGCGCGTGCGAGTCGGAGTTGCGCGGTTCGGCAAACGTTAAGCTTGCAGGCGAGGGTGACTTTGGCGCCGAGTTTTTGGATCTCGTGCTAGCCGTGCGGGATGTGCGGGACGTAAGAGAGGCGATCAGCTTTATAAATGCGCATTCCAGCGGGCATTCGGACGCGATTTTAAGCGAAAACTACGCAAACGTCGAGCGGTTTTTAAACGAAGTCGGCAGCGCGGTCGTCTACGCCAACGCCTCGACGCGTTTTAGCGACGGTAGCGAGTTTGGATTCGGCGGCGAGATCGGCATCAGCACGCAAAAACTGCACGCCAGAGGGCCGATGGGAGTGAGGGAGCTTACGACCTATAAATACGTCGTCCGCGGAGATTATCAAACGCGTTAGCGGCTTGTCTCGCGAGTGCTTTATGCTCAAAGTTTGAGTCAAATTTAAAAACCAAAATTTGCATTTTTGCGGTGCGGGTCTCGGTCGTAAAATTTAAAAAACATTGCGGCAAAACATCGAGATTTGCGACGTGGGCGGCGATTTTTCGGTGATAAAATTTGACCCGTCGCAGGTCGCCGCTCGGGCGTAGAAAGACGAAATTTATGCTAAAATCGGCATAAATTTAAAGGAAACCGATGAAAAAACTAAAATTTATCTTTGCTTTTGCTGCGGCGTTTATTTTTAGCGGTTGTTACGAGACGACGCTGCTTGCACGCGTGCCGATCTCGGTGCTAGTTTCGGACAAAGGCGCGGACGTGAAATCCACTCTCGTGCTAACGGACGTAACACCGCAGACGCACGACGAAAAAGTAGTAACGGATACCGTGCGTGTTTTTGTTCCCGACGCAAAATTTAAGGATTTCCCGACCGGACAGAGCGCTTACGAGATGAGCGTGAGCGTTGGTAAGGACGAAAAAGGCGGCAAAAACTCGGGCAAGCGCGCCGTACGCATCTATCTGGACGAATTTGGCGGCGTTTACGGCAGGCTTAGCAAAAACGTACTCGAGCAGTACGCGGGCGCGGCGAAACAGGGTGAAGCGCCGACGCTAAAAGCAGCGATAAAATTTGAAAACGACACGAAGGATACGTACGAGATGATCTCGGGCAACGACTTTAAGACTAGCGATGAGGCCGAGACGGGCGGCGTTTATATCTTGACGCCGGGGCAGGTCACGGGTGCCATCTGGGCGGAAAATATCGCGATACGCGAGGCGCTTGCCGGCAAGGCGGTCAAAATCGGAGCTCTAAGAAAGGCGGCAAAATGAAAAATCCTAAAATCGGCTTTATCGGCGGCGGAAATATGGGCGGCGCGATGATCGAAAATTTGGCGCAAAGGCTGGGCGGCGAGCGGTTGTTCGTCTATGCGAGGAGCAAAACGGCGGCTCTGCGCGAAAAGTGCGGCGTAAACGTCTGCGAGAGCGAGGCTGCGGTCGCGTCGACGGCCGATATCACGGTGCTAGCAACCAAGCCCGCGTCGTATGAGGGTATATTAAATTTGATAAAAGACGCAGCGCGGGGCAAGGTTGTAGTCACGCTAGCGCCGAGCTTTAGCCTGGAGCAAAGCTCGCAAATTTTAGGCATGCAGGCTAAGGTTGCGCGCGCGATGCCAAACACTCCCGCGGCAATCGCAGAGGGCGTAAGCGCGCTGTGTTTTAACGAAAATTTAAGCGCGGACGAGCGGGCGGCGGTGCGAGAGATTTTTGAAAATTTCGGCGCCGTTTATGAGCTGGAGGAGGCTAAATTTCCTGCATTTACGGGCATAGCGAGTAGCCTGCCGGCCTATGTTTTTATGTTTATCGAGGCGGCTGCGGATGCGGGAGTACTCGAAGGGCTGCCTAGAGCGCTGGCGTACGAAGCCGTCGCGGCTAGTGTCGCAGGCTCGGCGCGACTCATGCTAAAAAGCGGCAAACATCCCGCAGTCCTAAAAGACGAAATCTGCTCGCCCGGCGGCACGACGATAGAAGCGGTCAAAGCGCTGGAAAACGGCGGATTTCGCGCGGCGGTGATAGATGCGGTGGGCGCGTGCGTCAAAAAGGCGCGCGCTAAGTAAATTTACCGCTTTAGCTGACGCTTAAAAACGATTTTTAGAGTTTAAAAGCGTGCGAATTTTGCTTATAGACGCAATCTGTTCTAGATTATGAGTTAAATTTAAAAATTCTAATCAAAATTTTAATTTCCGTAAAATTTAAGATTTAACTTATAGCTCGGTCTTGTCGATATTTGAGCCGATTTTGTATCCAAAATTTATATCATTTAAAAAATAAAATCCAAAATTTTGATATAAATTTATTTTATCTTAAACTTTTTTTGCATAAAATCACCGCCAAATTTTACTCGAAAGGTACGCTATGAAAAACGATATGTGCGACATGTGTTGCTGCGAAATGAAAAGCTAGGGTGCTAGGCACGAATATCTTTTTAAGTGCTTAGCAAGTCGCTAAACATTTAAAAAGATATTTCAACTCCGCACTCGCGGGCCTTTTTAGATGAATAGCCAACGATAAATTTAAAAAGGACAAAAAATGAAAAAACTACTAAAATCTTCTCTACTTACTTTGGCGAGCTTCACTCTTTTAACCGGTGCAAATGCAAAAACTCTCGAAAACGGCGTTTTGAAAATCGCGACAGAAGGCACGTATTCGCCCTACTCCTACCACGATAAAAACGACGCGCTAACCGGCTACGACGTAGAAGTGGCACGCGAAGTGGCAAAGAAGTTAAATTTAAAAGCGGAATTCGTCGAGGCTCCGTGGGATGCGATGCTTGCGGCATTTGATGCGGGCAAGGCCGATATCGTGTTCAATCAAGTAAGTATCACGGACGAGCGTAAGAAAAAATACGATTACACTGTTCCCTACACCGTCGCCTACGCCGCGCTAGTTACGTATAAAGACAATAACGAAATCAAAAGCTTCGAGGATCTAAAAGGCAAGAAAAGCGCGCATTCGGCAACTAGCAACTGGGCCGGTATCGCGCAAAAATACGGCGCGCAGATCGTCACCGTAGACGGCTTTAGCAAGGGCGTGGAGCTCATCATCAGCCGCCGTGCGGATGCTACGATAAACGACAGCGTGACATTCTATGACTACATAAACCAGCGTCCAAACGCCCCGTTAAAAATAGCCGCTAGCGGTAGCGAGCCGATCTACTCCGCAGCCATCGTGAAAAAGGGCAACGAAGAGCTCGTAAACGACGTAAACAAGGCTCTTAACGAGCTAAAAAGCGAAGGCAAGCTAAAAGAAATTTCGGTCAAATACTTCGGCAAAGATATCTCGGAGTAAATTTTACTCACATAAAAGCAGCTAAATTTAAAGGATAAATGATGGTTTCAAAACTACTAAAAATTTTGGCTCTGGGCGCGTTTTTGACGCTAAATTTAAACGCCAAAACCATAAAAGAGGGCGTTTTAACGATCGCTACGGAAGGTACTTATGCGCCGTTTTCATACTACGACGATAAAAACGAGCTAAAGGGCTACGACGTAGATATCGCCCGTGAAGTCGCTAAGAAGCTAAATTTAAAGATCGAGTTCTTAACCGCTCCTTGGGATGCGATGCTCGCGGCATTTGATGCAGGTAAGGCCGATGCGGTATTTAATCAAGTAAGCGTTACCGATGAGCGCAAGAAAAAATACGACTACGCACAGCCCTATACCGTCGTACACGGCGCTATCATCACGCATAAAGATAACGACGATATCAAAAGCTTTGATGATCTAAAAGGTAAGAAAAACGCGGACTCCGCTACCAGCAACTGGGCGAAGGTAGCCGCTAGCTACGGGGCGCAAAACGTCACGGTCGATAGCTTTAGCAAGAGCATGGAGCTTCTCGTTAGCAAGCGCGTAGATACCGTCGTGCGCGATAATATCGTATTTTATGACTTCATCAAGCAGCGCCCGGGTGCTCCGGTTAAGATAGCCGCCGAGGGAAGCGATACCGACTATACCGCACCTATCGTGCAAAAGGGCAATACTGAGCTTGCGGAGCAGATTAGCAAGGCGATAGAGGAGCTAAAAAACGAAGGCAAGCTGGCTGAAATTTCGATCAGGTATTTCGGCAAAGATGTCTCGCGGTAGATGGCGATGAGCGAATTTGACCGTATAAGCGAGCTTTTGTTAAGCTCGCTACAACCTATGGCGCTAGCGATGATAAAAGTGACGCTGCCTCTTACGGCGATCTCCTTTTCGCTAGGGCTTCTCATCGCGATACTAACGGCGATCGCGCGCATAGCAAATATCAAAATTTTAAAGCAACTTAGCGAGTTTTATATCTGGATATTTCGCGGCACGCCGCTTTTGGTGCAGCTTTTTATCATATATTTCGGTCTGCCGATCGTGGGCGTTACGCTCAATGTCTGGAGCGCTGCGATCATCACCTTTAGCCTAAATATCGGCGCCTACGCTTCCGAGGCCGTCAGAGCGGCCGTACTTTCGGTGCCTAAAGGCCAATGGGAAGCCGCCACGGCGCTTGGTATGAGCTATGCGCAAATTTTACGCCGTATCATCGCTCCGCAAGCCGCGCGCATCTCGCTACCCCCGCTTTCAAATATCTTTATCAGCACGCTAAAAGACACCTCGCTTGCGGCTTCTATTACGATGGTCGATATGTTTATGGTCGCTCAGCGCATCGCCGCTCGCACCTTCGATCCGCTCACGCTTTACGTGCTCGCCGCGCTTTTTTACTTGATAGTCTGCACGTTTTTGACGTTTTTGCAAGCTAGGCTCGAGAAAAGATTTTCAAGGTACGTGTGATGATAAAATTTAAAAATTTGACTAAGAAATTCGGCGATAATGTCGTTTTAAACGGCTTAAATTTAGAATTTAAAGACGGGCAGACTACGGTTATTTTAGGAAGCTCGGGCTCGGGCAAATCAACCCTGCTGCGTTGCATAAATTTACTCGAGATCCCGGACGGCGGCGAGCTTGAGCTTGGAAGCGATAAGATAAGCTTCGCCGGTAAAATTTCGCAAAAAGATATGCTGCCGTTTCGCGAGCACACGGGGATGGTCTTTCAGAGCTTTAATCTATTTCCGCATCTAACGGCTCTACAAAACGTAACGGAAGGCCCCGTGCAGGTGCTTAAAACCCCGAAAGAGCAGGCAGAAATTGAGGCCCTGGCTCTACTTGAAAAGGTCGGGCTAAAGGGCAAGGAGCACGAGTATCCAAGCAGGCTCTCGGGCGGCCAGTCGCAGCGAGTGGCGATAGCGCGGGCGCTTGCGATGAAGCCGTATTTTTTGCTTTTGGACGAGCCTACGAGCGCGCTTGATCCGGAGCTTGAGGCTGAGGTTTTAAAAGTCATCGGCAGCCTTAGCAAGGAGCGCGACTCGCTCATCATCGTCACGCACAATATGAACTTCGCCCGCAAAGTCGCGGATCGAATTTTATTTTTAGAGCGCGGCAATATCGAATTTGACGGTACGGCGGAGGAATTTTTCAGCAGCGATTCGCCGCGCATAGTCAAATTTATCTCGGCGATGGATTTTTAAATTTAAAGGAAAAAAATGAAAATAGATACGCTAATTGTAAAAGGCATCGAAGCCAAAAACAACCCTCACGGCGCGGTCGTTCCGCCTATCTATCTAGCCACGACGTTTGCGCAAGACGGCCTGGACGACTTTCAAAAGTATGCTTATTCTCGTAGCGCAAATCCGACGCGAAATGCATTTGAGGAGCTTTTCGCCAAATTTGAAGACAGCAAATACGCCTTTGCTTTGGCTTCGGGCATGGCGGCGACCTCGGCGGTTTTTAATCTGCTAAAAAGCGGCGACAAGGTGCTTTTAAATAGCAATGTTTACGGCGGCACTTACCGCTACGCAAACGGTATTTTTGCAAATTTCGGGATCAAATTCGAACTCGTCGACGATCTAAATAAAATCTCTCGTTTGGATGAGGACGTTAAGATGATATTTATCGAGACGCCGTCAAATCCGCTGCTGCGAGTAACGGATATCGCGCGACTAGCCGAGCTGGCTCGCAAAAACGGCGCGCTTGTCGTCGTCGATAATACTTTTTTGACGCCGTACTATCAAAAAGCGCTAAAATTCGGTGCCGATATCGTCGTTTATAGCGCGACGAAATACATCGGCGGGCATGCAGACGTAATCGCCGGAGTCGTAACGACCGATAACGATGCGCTAGCAGAGCGTATAGCTTTTATGAAAAATACTCTAGGTGCGACGCTAAGCCCTGCCGATGCGTATAATCTAATAAGGGGTCTTAAAACTCTTAGCGTGAGATTTGATAGGCAAAGCGAAAATACTCTAAAAATCATAGAATTTCTAGAAAATAACTCAGCCGTCAAAACCGTACACTATGCAGGCTCGTATTCGCCGGAGGAGAAAAGTATTCAAAACACCCAAGCTAGCGGTATCGGCGCACTCATATCCCTAGAGCTAAACGAAAAATACGACTATAAAGTTTTTGTCAAAAGCTTGGAGCTTTTCGATCTAGCCGTGAGCCTTGGCGGCGTTGAGAGCCTGATCTGCCACCCGGCCTCGATGACGCACGAGTCCTATTCGCCGCAATTGCAAGCCCAAATCGGCATTACGCAAGGCTTGCTACGCCTTGCCGTCGGCATCGAAAATTCGGATGATTTGATCGCGGATATAGCTCAGGCGATAAATAAGGCTAAAATTTAACTTTGCTTGCTATCTTGGCGCCTTTTATCGCTCGGGCTAAATTTATCAAATTTAGCCTTGGCTAGGCGGGCAAAATGGGCGCGCCTAGTTTGCTAAAGCGGCAGCTAGCGCCAAGGCGGGCAAATTTATAAATTGTCACCAAATCAGTCCGTAGCTATTTTGCTTTAAACAAACTAGCAAAAATCCCGACGCCTAAAACGCCCAAGGTAACCCACAAACTAGCCTGCGCCGAAATCTCGAATCCGTGATGAAAGATATGCGCGGAAGCGTTTAGGGCGAGCTTTGCCGCGATAAAAAACAAAAGCGCTATAACGGCTTTTTCTAAATACGCCAAGTAGTCTTTTAGCGCTTCTAGTACGAAGTAAAGCGTTCTAAGCCCCAAGATCGCAAAAATCATCGCCGAATAAACGATAAGTGGATCTTTACTAACGGCGATGACGGCCGGAACGCTATCAAAAGCAAACATAACACCGCTAAGCTCTATAACGCAAAGGCACAAAAATAGTGGCGTAGCTATCCATTTGGCGTTTAGTTTGGAAATTTGATTTTGTAGTTTTGCCTTTTCGTCTGCTGAAATTTGAGCCGAAATTTCTTGGTTTCTCACAAAAAAACTGTGTCCTAAAAGGCGCGGGAATACCGGAAAAAATCTATAAACCGCCCTGTAAGCTAGATGGTTTGAGTAATCCTCTATCTCTTCGCCATCATCGCCCTTTTTCATCATCATTACCGCGCTATAAGCTACCATGATAGCAAAAACAAACTCCATCCACGGAGAAATCCCAAGTAGACTCGTTCCGATGGCTACAAAGACTAGCCTAAATATAATCGCGCCTATAATGCCGAAATACAGCACTCTGTGACGATAAATTTCAGGAATTTTAAACCACGAAAAAATTGCCGCCATAACGAATAAATTATCGATTGAAAGCGACTTTTCTAAAATATAACCTGAAAAAAATAGGCTCGCCGCCTCGCTACTAACGGCAAGATACAGATATCCGCCAAATGCCGCAGCTACGATAATCCAAAATATAGACCAGAGCGCAGCTTGTTTTAACGATATCTTCTCGTCCTTCTTATGCGCAAAAAAATCTATCGCAAACGCCGCCGCAGCGAGCAAGACAAAAATGACCGCGGTTTTAAAATCTAAAATTTCTATTATTCCTCATTTGTTTTTGTTATTGGTTGCAGTTTTGTTCGGGAAGCCCTCTTTGGCGGTTTAGCTCTTGCGCCGCTTTGCACGCCGAGTATGATTGCTTGCCGGCGCAATTTGCGTTAAACCAGTCTATTAGCTGCGAATGCATACGGACGTTTTGATTGTATAAATTTACCTCTTCGCTTGAATACCGATTTACGAAAGTAGAATTTAACGCTCTTTCTATTGCAAGCGCTTTGTTGTAAATTTTAACGCACTCTTTCATTAGTTTATCGCTGATTACTGGCGCATTACCGTAAGTTTGCGCCGAGGGCGAGATCTCGTAACCGCCCTCTATCTCAAATGCGCCTAAAATCGCAATCGTAGCCGCTAAGAAAAATAAAATTTTCATAAGTACTTCACTACGGAATTTAATATCAGCTCATCAAGCTTTCTATCGCTCGTAGGTTCGCCGATAGCCGAAAATTTCCACTCGCCGTTTCGCTTATATAGCTTGCCTAAAATCATCGCAACCTTATATGCAAATGCGCTATCTCGTACGATATTATACGACGCAAAGACTTTATTTACGCGCGTGGGCGTACCTTCGTAAAGTCTAATGCTAGCAAATGGAATTTTATCAAAGTCGATTTGATTATAAGAATTTAGCACGAAAAATATTTGCTCTACGTTTGAGTTTAAACGGCTAAGATCGACGCTGATTATTTCGTTATCCAGTCCGTCGTCGCCCCCTACGTCTCCGACCAAGTCATCGCCGCTGTGAAATACGCCCGGGGCTGATTTTTTACCGAAATAGACCACATCGCAAAACTGTTTGTTTGAGTCAAACATCGCAGCGCTTAGATCCAAATCCACCGGCTTTATCTTATCTCTAAAAAAGCCTTTTTCGGTTATGGCGCCCAAGTTTGCTCCTACGCAAAAGCTGTGCAGATGTCCGCCGTCGTCTTTGGCGAGCGATATTTTTTGTCCTTTGATCAAATTTATCGCCATGGTTTGCCCCTATACGTCTAGTCCAAACTGCCTACAAAATCCAGCCAGTCCATCCTTAAAACCGCTTCCGTTAGCCGCGAAACGCCACTCGTTGTCTTTAAAGTAAATTTTACCGAAAGATACTGCGGTTTCGGTAGAAAAATCCTCCTCTAAATCGTATCTGGCTATCTCTTTGCCGCTTCTTTCATCGACGATTCGCATAAACGAATTTCTTACCATACCGAAATTTTGCCTTCTAGCGACTGCTTCATGGATCGTGACGACTATGTCGATCTCTTTGACGCTTGGCGAAATTTTAGCTAGGTTTATTTTTATGATTCATCGTCGCCTTCGCCTTCGCCTGTGTGGTTATCGCCCGTGTGGACTACCGAGCCGTCTGCGCTAATTAGATTGTTGTAAAAGACGAAATTCTTCTCGTTTTCTACTTTGCCTGAAGCTCCTACCAAAAACGCGCTTGCATCCAGGTCAAACTCCGCGCCGGTGTCGCTGGAGTTTGTATCCCATCCAAGACCTACTAAAATTTTAGTTAGCCCTGGAGCTTCTTTGCTTAAACTAACTCTACCGCCCTTTGATAAATTTACCGCCACTTTGGCCTCCTTTAAAATTATTTATCCTATAGGATATAGATTTGGAGATTTTATCTAAATAAAGTTTAAGTTTAACTTTTACCTATAGGATAAAATAATGGGCGAAAATTTAGCTTTTTTTAGTGCCGATGAGATACTAAATTTCTATCGGCAAATTTCTGCAAACGTCCGAAAGCTACGTGAAAATAAAGGCATTAGTCAGCTCGATATGGCTTTAAGCATGGATATAAAGTCGGTCGCATTTTACTCAAACTGCGAGAATTGCCGCTATGATAAGCATTTTAACCTTGAGCATATTTATAAAATTTCAAAAATTTTAGATGTAGAGGTTGGGGAGATTTTCAAATTTTAGCGATTTAATTTGAGTTAATGTCGCCTAGAGGTTTAATTGAGCCTAGTGATGAAAAATCGGTTTAACTTTGCACGCCGAATTCGTAAGATACGGATCAAAAACGCAAGGCTAAATTTAACTTCGCAACACCGAGGCAAAGTAGGTTCGCTCAGCCTCGGGGCGCGTATTTAGCGCGGTTTAAAACGGCTTATACACCATCATCCATATGATGATAACCATCGCGATGGTCGGCACTTCGTTGTAAGCGCGAAAGAACATACCGCTCTTGTTACAGCGTTTCTCGCGTAGCTGCACCATATAGCGGCCAAGATCTAGATGAAACGCCGCGAGGATGACGACGACGGTGAGCTTGACGTGCACGTAGCCGCTGTGCAAAAGCTCGGGCATCGCGACGATGATCAAAACGCCCGTCAAAAACGTGCCGATCAGCGCGACCCAGCCGATGTAGTGGTACATCTTGTATTCCTGCACCTCGACGACTCGTACGAAGTCTGGCTTGTCCATATTCTCCGCGTGATAGACGTAGAGGCGCGGCTGATAGAACAAAAACGCCATCCACGAGATGAAACACAAGTAGTGGAAATACTTGATGAGGTTGTAATACTCTGCCATTTTTTCTCCTTTTAGTTTTTATTTTAGCGGCTTGTCTCGCGAGCGCTTTTTGTGGATTTTGTTAAAATTTGACTTGATAGGCTACATGCCTTATCTTCGTCAAATTTTAACTTCTTCTGCTTGCGGCTGCGAGCTTACGAAGCAGAAAACCCCAAAAATCATCTCAAAACACTTCGCCTTATCGTTTTACGCTTAAATTTGAAGTCAAATTTACAAATTTTACTCGCCTAGACCCGCATCTTGAAAATCTAAATTCGGTCGGCAAATTTAAATTTTATCGCTCAAAAGGACGCTTTTGCGTAAAGAGTTAAATTTGACTGTATCAAATTTAACCGACCTTCACCCTAGCAAAATTTCCTTCCTCGCTTCAAATTCCTCTTTGCTTATCGCGCCGCTCTCGTACAGCTCGTAGAGGCGTCTAAGCCGCTCCTCGAGGTCTTGCGCGCGCAGTTTGTCTTTTAGCGCTTCTTTTTTCTGATTTTTCTCGACGGCCGCGCCGGTTAAGCGCAGATCAAATAGCCACCATGCGCCCCAAAGCGCCCAAAATACGTAACCCACGATCGCCCAAGCAAGGCCATATCCGATGAAAAACAGCGCCATCATCACAAAGCCGCTCACGAATTTGCCCAGATAAAATCTATGCCCGCCAAACCAGCCCGTAAGTAGCCAAAGCGCGTAGGCTATATAAACGTTATCGCCCATTTTTAGCCCCTTTTCGCCCAGTGGCGAAGCTCTGCCAGAGTATGAGTACGACTCCGACGTCGATCATAACGTCTGCGAGGTTAAAGATCGCAAACTCAAACCACTTGTGCCAGTAGACGTAGTCCACGACGCCGCCGTGAACGAAACGGTCGAGCAAATTTGAACTGCCAGCACCCAGAATTATACCAGCGCCTAGCGCGTGTTCCTCTAAAATTTCCTTTTTTTCGCTATCTTGAGTCAAATTTGGCTCCGCCTTCTCCGCGGCCCGCGCGTCAAATTTACGCTTAAGCCGCCAAAGCAGATAGCCGCAAACGCCCGCAATCAGCGCTAGCTGGATAAATTTGAGCCACTGCCCAAGAAACGCAAACATCGAAAACGCCACGCCGCGGTTATATGCAAGCACTAGCGAAAAGTACTCGCCCTGCCACGAAAAACCGCTCAAAAATATCTGCTTGACCGCCTGATCGAGCGCGAAAACGACGAAAAACGCCGCGAAAAAAACGCCTAAAATTTTAGCCATTTAGCGCTTTTACGAAAAATTTCTCGACCTCGTCCATTCGGGTTTTTAGCGCGTCGGCGCACTTGCCTTCAATCAAAAGCCTGATGAGGTTTTCGGTGCCCGAGTAGCGAAATAGCGAGCGGATGCCCTCCTTTGCGAGGCTTGCTTCAAGCTCTTTTAGTCCGGCGATGCTTTCAAGCGGCTTTTTCTCGGTTATCTTTAAATTTAGCAAAATTTGCGGATACGGTTTTATCTCGCTTAAAATTTCGCTCGCTTTTTTGCCTTTTTTTAGCACTAGCGCCGCAAACTGCAGCGCCGCCACGAGTCCGTCGCCCGTTTTTGCGTAGTCGCTAAAGATGATGTGACCGCTCTGCTCGCCGCCGAAATTCGTGCCGTTTTCTTTCATCTTTTCAAGCACGTATTTGTCGCCGACGTTCGCGCGTAGAAGCTTGATTTTGTGGGATTTTAGGTAGTCTTCGAGCGCCGAGTTGCTCATCACCGTAGCCACGACCGCGCCGCCTTTTAGGGCTTTGTTTTCTTGTAAAAATGCCGCCATGACGCCCAGCAAACTATCGCCGTTTGCCACCTCGCCGCACTCATCGACGACCACGAGTCTGTCGGCGTCGCCGTCAAGCGCAAAGCCTAAATCCGCCCGCAACCGCACAACTTCAGAGGCTAAATTTTGCGGATAGAGCGCGCCGCAGTTTAGGTTTATGTTGCTGCCGTTTGGCTCGTCGTTTATGACGATAGTTTCAGCTCCTAGCTCGCTAAAGATAGTCGGAGCGACCCTGTACGCAGCGCCGTTTGCGACGTCTAAAACCACGCGCAGCCCGTGCAGGCTTAGGTTTTTAGGAAATGAGTTTTTGATCTGCACGATATAGCGGCCGATGACGTCGTCGATGCGCTTTGCGGCGCCGATTTCTAGCATCTGCTTTTGCGATCTCTCTATGAGCGCGTCGTCAAAATAAATCTTTTCTATCTGCGCTTCGGCCTCTTCGCCCAGTTTATTGCCTTCGCTGTCGAAAAATTTAATGCCGTTATCGTAGTACGGGTTGTGCGACGCGCTGATCATGATGCCCGCGTCGCAGCGCATATCCTCGGTGAGAAACGCGATCGCGGGAGTTGGCATCGGGCCGATCTGACGGACGTTGTAGCCCACGGCCGTGAGCCCTGCGACGATGGCGGTCTCGATCATGTAGCCGCTTCTGCGCGTGTCTTTGCCTAGCAAAATGGTGTTCGTATGCGACGCAAACTGCCTAAAATATATCCCCGCGGCCATAGCAAGGCGCATGGACGTTGCGGCGGAGAGTTTTTCGCCCGCTTTGCCGCGGACGCCGTCGGTACCGAATAGCTTCATCATCTTTCCTTTTATTAGCGGTTTTGCGGCGTTGTCTCGCAAGCGCCTTTAAATGATTTTCGATTTTTCTCGCTACGGCGGACTACATGTCCGGCCTTGCTCAAAAAATTCTCAAAAACATTTAAATTCATCTCGCGATACTGCCGCCTTGTTTTAAGTATAAATTTTGCCGATTTATTAAATTTCCGACTTATTCTATCAAAAAATATTAAAATTTAAGCCGTAAATTTCCTCGCTTTAAATTTTACTTAAATTAAGCGGATTTTAAAACTGATTTTTATATAATCACGGACTAAAATTATGACAAAAGGGACATTATGGCAAACCATAAATCTTCTGAAAAAAGAGCCAGACAGACTATTAAAAGGACTGAAAGAAACAGATTTTACCGCACTAGGCTTAAAAATATCACTAAAGCCGTGCGCGTAGCCGTTGAGGCAGGCGATAAAGAAGCCGCGCTAAACGCGTTTAAAGTGGCAAACAAAGACTTTCACAGCTTCGTTAGCAAGGGCTTTTTGAAAAAACAAACAGCTTCTCGCCGCGTAGGACGCCTCGCAAAACTCGTAAACAAACTATCTGCTTAATCTAAATTTTTAATGTTAGCCGACAAACTGCAGCCTTTTTTGGATCGCTACGACGAGCTCTCTCGTCTGCTTAGCGATCCATCTATCACAAACGATATCGCAAATATGACCAAGCTCTCAAAAGAGCAATCAAATTTAGAAGATATCGCCTCGGCTGCAAAGTCGTATCTACAAACTCTCGCGGATATCGAGGAGAACAAGGCTCTGCTCGATGACGCCGAGCTTGGCGAGCTAGCCAAAGACGAACTCAAAAATCTCGAATCCCAAAAAGAAAATCTCGAAGAAGAGATTAAAATTTTACTCCTTCCAAAAGATCCGAATGACGATAAAAACGTATTTTTAGAGATCCGCGCGGGCACCGGCGGAGACGAAGCGGCGCTTTTTGCGGGCGATTTGTTTAACGCCTACGCCAGATATGCCGAGCTTCGAGGGTATAAATTCGAGATCGTGAGCCAAAGCGAGGGCAATACGGGCGGTTTTAAAGAGATTATTTTGCTGATAAAGGGCAAGGGGGCGTACTCGAGGCTCAAATTTGAGGGCGGCACCCACCGCGTCCAGCGCGTGCCCGAGACCGAAAGCCAAGGCCGCGTACACACCTCGGCAGTCACTGTCGCTATCATGCCCGAGGTCGAAGATAGCGAGATCGAGATAAATCCAAACGACCTTCGCATCGACGTTATGCGTAGCTCTGGCCACGGCGGACAGTCGGTAAATACGACCGACTCGGCGGTGCGAATCACTCATATCCCGACGGGCATCGTCGTCACGAACCAAGACGGCAAAAGCCAGCACAAAAACAAAGAAGCCGCGATGAAGGTGCTAAAAGCGCGCCTTTACGAGATACAAGAAGAAGAGCGCCTAGCCAAAGAAACTAGCGAGCGCAAAAGCCAAGTCGGCACCGGCGACCGCTCGGGACGTATCCGCACCTACAACTTCCCGCAAAACCGCATCAGCGACCACCGCATAAATTTGACGCTTTACCGCCTCGACGCGATAATGGCGGCAGGGCTTTTCGACGAGATCATCGAGCCGCTGATTGCACATTATCAAGCCGAAGCGATCTCAGACGCGGATCTATAAATTTTAAAATTCGCTCAAATTTCGGCATTTTTAACACGATATTTTCGATAAATTTGGATGTAAATTTTGCTGCATATGGGGTCGTCATGCGAGTTAAATTTGAGAACGACTTATCTTTGCGCTTTAGGTAAAATCTCTAAAAAATAGTTGCAAATTCGGATCTGCTTTTTAAAATTTAGCGTTAAAAATATCAAATAAAAACTAAGTTGAAGTATGTAAACCGATAAATTTTTAGTCACTGTTGATACGTAAATTTTTCAAATTTATCCGACTAAAATTTATTAAATTTCCAGTCCGTCACGCCGTCAATACGTAAAACAAAAACCATCCGTCAAAATAAATCCAAATTCGGCGCTCGAAATCGAGTTTTGTAAAAATAGCAAAACCCGTAAATTTCTCAAATTTATAACCAGAAACAAGGCGTCTAATTTATTGCAAGCAGCTTTGTAAAATTTGAGTGAAGTTTTGTAGCAAATTATTCAAATTCAGTGCCCAGAAATAATCTAAAATCCTGCGCGAATCTAAAATTAACATCGCGCCAGCGTATCCGTCATGCGCAAAATCCGTCTTTATACGACTAAAAACAGCCTCACTTCGCCAGTTCAAGTATGTTGCACGCGCGTTTGGAGCCAAGCTCGCAGGCCTTTTTGAGTCGCTCGCCCGATAGTTCGAAGCTCTGCTCTGCGACGTCGCCCCTTAGGTAAAACACCGACTCTTCGTAGCAGCTCTCCACGCTCCCTGCGGCGCAGGCGTCTTTGTAGATCGCAAAGGCTTTTGCGCCGTCCTTGTAGCCCGTTAGCCCTTTAGCGTAAAACTCTGCGGCAAAGTAACACGCCAGCGCGTCGCCGCCCGAGCAGCTTTTTTCTAGCGCGGCGAGCGTTTTTTCGCAGCTTGCGGCGTCGCCTTTGTTTATGCAGGCATTTAGCCCGACCTCGTCTATAGCGGCGTTTACGAGCACGACTGCGGCGATTAGTATCCAAATTTTCCTCATTTTTTCTCTAGTTCCTTTAAGTTTTTAAATCTATAAATCCCGTTTTTCACTCGTTCGAAAATTTTGCGATTTTCAAGCAGTTTTATTGTCTGCGTGACGGTGGGCTTGCTGGCGTCCGTCTGCTCGCAGATATCTGAAATTTTAACGGTTATGAAGCCGTTTTCGTCCGCATTTTGGGCTAAAAACAAGATGATCTCCATCTTTTTCTCGCCCAAAATTTGGCCGAAAATCTCCCTCTCTAGCTCCGTCATCGCGCTAAATTTACTTGTATTCTAGCAGTTTAAAGTATTTTTTCGCGACGGGATCGAGCGAGAAAATAGCGTAATCCCCATCGTCTCCAAGATCGGCGCCATTTGGATACTTGCCGTCCGCGACATAAAACGCCCCCTCCAGCCGCACTTCGCCGCCGGCGCATTTAGCCGTTTCGTCCCAGAGGTATTCCCATTTGTATTTTTCGCCCTCTTGCGAGCTAAGCGCTTGCAAAAGCAAAAACTTTTCGCGGCCGTCCTTTGCCTTGTAGACCATCGTTAGGTCGCCCGATTTTACGCCTGCGTTCGTACCGCCGTCAAAGTCGTTAGAGTCGTAGTTTTGGCCGCTGTATTCGATGCGGGCGCCGCCTGCTAGTTTATAGGTTTCCGATATATAGTTCCCGTATTGCCCGTCTTCGCGATTCGGCGCTTCTTTTGCGAGCGCTTCTAAACTGTTTTTATTGGCGCAGTAGCTCAAATTTAGCTTCACGATCTCGTCCTTGTTTGCCTTTAAAAACGCCCCCAGCTCCGTAATCGACTTTGCGTCCGAGAGAAAAATGTTTGCGCTTTTTATCTCTTTGGCGCCCAAAAACGCGGCAAGCGCAAGCGATAAAACGATGACTTTTTTCATTTTTTATTCCTTAAAATGATCCTAATTTTACTAAATTTTAGCTTATTTTACGGCTCTTGCGATACAATACGCCAAATTTAACAAAGGATAAAATTTGAAGTTAATCAGCTGGAACGTAAACGGGCTGCGCGCCGTCGCCGCTAAAGACGGCTTTGCTTGGCTAGAGCAGCATAGACCCGATTTTTTAGGCCTTCAGGAGATCAAGGTGCGCGAGAGCGACGTGCCCGCCGAGATTTACAAGCTCGGATTTAACGAAATTAGCGTAAATTCAGCAGCCAGAGCGGGGTATTCCGGCGTGATGAGTCTGGCTAAATTTAGCTGTGCTACGCAAAAAGCGGCGTTTTTTGACGACGACGAGGGGCGGGTTTTGGAGCATAGATTCGGCAACGTCGTACTTTTTAACATCTACTTTCCAAACGGCCAAAAAGACGACGCGCGCCTAGCCTACAAGATGGATTTTTACGCTAAATTTCTAGCTTACATCGAGGAGCTCGTAAAGCAGGGCAGAGACGTGATATTTTGCGGCGACGTAAACACCGCTCACCGCGAGATCGACCTAAAAAACCCAAAAGCAAACGCCAAAACCTCGGGCTTTTTGCCCATCGAGCGAGCGTGGCTGGACGAGGTCGTCTCGCGCGGTTTTATCGACACCTTTCGGCACGTTCGCGGCGACGAGGCGGACGCGTATTCGTGGTGGAGCTACCGCTTTAACGCCCGCGCCAAAAACGTCGGCTGGAGGATCGATTATTTTTTCATTTCATCAAGCCTCAAAGACCGCCTAAAAGACGCGTTTATCTTAAGCGATATCGCGGGCTCCGATCACTGCCCCGTTGGCATCGAGATCGATTTGGAGGGGCTTATTTAAATTTATTTTTTAGCGGCACAAGTCAAATTTGAGCTAAATTTACGCTTTTTACTGCGAGCAAAACTGGGGTTAAATTTGGCTTTGGTGCAAGGCTTGATTTATAAATTTGAGCGTAAGGCGTGCGTAACACGTAAAATTTAAGCCTCAAATTCTGCGCATTGCATTAAATTTGACTCAAAAACCCGTGATCAAAAAGGTGCGTGATTAGGATTTTAAAACCAAGCGCGATGAGGATCGCGCCGCCTAAGATTAACGCCTTTTGCTCCAAAAACTCTCCGGCAAATTTACCGACGTAAAACGCAGCGACGCTAAGCGCGAAGCAAACTATCCCGATCACGGCGGCGCTAAACCAGATATCAGTAGCCGTAAAGCTCAGCGTCACGCCGACGGCTAGCGCGTCGATACTGGTGGCAAATCCGCCCGAAAGTAGCATCTTCGTATCAAGGCTCACGGCCTGCGCGGGTTCGTTTCTACAGGCTTCGCGGATCATTTTTACGCCCAAAAAACCCAAAATCGCAAATGCGATGAAATGATCGATCTGCGCGATAAATCTCGCAAACGCCGCGCCCAAAAAGTAGCCCGCAAGAGGCATCGCAGCCTGAAAAAATCCAAAAACAAACGCGATAAATAAAATCTTTGATAGCGCGAGATTGCGGTATTTTGCGCCGTTTGCGATGCTAAGCGCCGCCGCGTCCATGGCAAGCGCGATAGAGAGAAGTAAAAGCTCCATTTTATCCTTTCAAAAAGGCTAATTTTAGCTTAAAATTTACTTCTTGCGGATAATCTTGCTCAAATTTACGGCTAAATTTGGCGCCCTAAATCGCCCTCCGCGCCGTAAAGATGCAGGTAAATTCGCCCTAAAAAGGACAAAATTTACCCGTTTAAAAGCCGAGTTTTAATATCATAACCGCCGAATTTTACTTTAAGGAAAAAACGATGAAAAAAAGTTTGATCTTATGCGCGGTTTTACTCGCCGCTTCGGCGCAAGCTGGCTGGCAG
The DNA here is from genome assembly GCF_900699785.1 of Campylobacter showae. Classification (NCBI taxonomy): domain Bacteria; kingdom Pseudomonadati; phylum Campylobacterota; class Epsilonproteobacteria; order Campylobacterales; family Campylobacteraceae; genus Campylobacter; species Campylobacter showae. Next base: position 1,141,505 of record NZ_LR535679.1, on the reverse strand, counting down.
GATGCGCTAAATAAAGAAACGCTAAATCAAGGCGCGCAGATACTTGGCGCGGCAAACTCGGGCGACTACAAAAGCGCGGTTAGTGCAGCTCTAAACGCGGCCGTTAAGGAGCTATCAAACGGGGGATTTCTAAACAACGCCGCGGCTAAAATCCCGCTGCCAAAGAGCCTGGAAACGGCTGCAAATTTGGCTAAAAAAGTAGGCGGCGAAAAGTGGGCGAACGAGCTAGTAACCTCGATAAATAACGCCGCGAGTGCAGCCGTGCCGGGAGCTGCGGACGTATTTTCGGGCGTGATAAAAAACATGAGCGACGCGGACGTGAAAAAGGTGCTACAAGGCGGCAAGGATAGCTTTACGAAGTTTTTACAACAAAACTCGAGCCAGAAGCTGCAAGCCGTGTTTAAGCCGATCATTACCAAAATGATGAGCGATAATACCTTCGCAACCGCCTATAACGGGCTAAATTCGTTCGTCGCGGGTAGCGCGCTGGCAAAATCCGACACCGCAAAACAGCTAAAAGGCCTCGCTACTAGCATGGGTGCGGGCGAATATATCCCTCAAGAAAACGAGGATCTAAGCGACTACATCACGCGTAAGACGCTAGACGGGCTCTTTAACGTGATGAGTGAGAAAGAAAGCTCGCTACGAGGCGGTGCGGTCGAGCAGGGCACGAAGATCCTGCAGGGAATTTTTAAGTAAAATCGCAAGGGAAAACGGTGAAAAATAGTTTGGAATTTCGCGCCGACGTAGGCATGATATTTGTTGCGATAGTCTTTGGTCTAGGCTATCTGCCTACCTCGCTCGCGCTTGCGACTAACGGAGTTTTCGGCGTTTTGTTTTGGAGATTTTTGCTAGCGGCGATCATAGCCGGAGCGATATTTTATAAAAAGCTAAAATACATAAGCGCGTCCGATATAAAACCCGGCGTGATTTTGGGTCTGTTTTTGTTCGCGGGATTTGTTAGTCAGACTTTCGCGTTTAAGTACGCCGACACCTCGTCCGTAGCCTTTATCATCGGGCTAAACGTGGCTTTGGTGCCTTTTATCGCGGCGGGACTTTTTAGGCATAAAATTTACTCTTACGCCTACGTGGGCGTGGCGTTTGCGGTGGCGGGACTTTATATGATAGGCGATACGAAGGTGGGCTTTGGGCTGGGCGAAATTTTGGCTCTGGTTTGCGCCTGCGCTTATTCGTTTCATATCGTGCTAACGAACCGCCTAGTGCAAAAATGCGACCTCGTAAATATGGTCTATTTTGAAATTTTAACCCTGATCGCGCTTTGTTTTGTAGCTATTTTGGTTTTTGAGGACGCTAAAATCGCGCCCGTCGTGGACAAGGCGTTTATCATAGCGATGCTGGTCGTGGGCGTGCTGGGCACGGCGTTTGCGTTTTTCGCGCAGGCGCTTATGCAAAAATTTACCACGCCGGTTAAAACGGCGATATTTTTCACGCTAGAGCCAGTAACCGCAGGAGCGATGGGGTATTTCATCGGCGCCGAGGACATCAGCGCGTATAGGCTTTGCGGCGCGGCGCTTATCTTGGTCGGAGTTTTGATTAGCGAGATAGGCAGCTACTTGCGTGCTAAAAAGGAAAATTTGGCTTAAAATTTGGCGGGTTTTGCTTGCCGTTTCGCTCAAGGCAAAACCTCGCCGTAAAATCAAATTTATAAAACTGCCTCTAAATTTACTCTCGCGGCGATTTTGATGGAAATCTTTTAAAATCGCCTCTTAAATTTAGCTTTAAATTTATCGCCGTTTCGCTCGATAGCAAGGCGGCGGCGACTTTTAATTTGGCGCGATAAAGCCCGAATTTAGTCAAATTGCGTTAAATTTGCCCCTTAAATTTAGCTAAAGAAATCAGATGAGAAAATCAACCGAATTTAAGGCCGACTTCGCGCTGTTCGTGATCGCGGTGGTCTGGGGCGTGACGTTTTTGCCGATGGCGCAGACGCTAAAGACAAACGGCGTTTTTACGCTTTTGTTTTGGCGATTTTTGATCGCGGCTGCGTTGATGGCGCTCATAAGCCTCAAATTTACGCGTAAGATCGATCCAAATTCGCTAAGATTCGGCGCATTTTTAGGCGCGCTTTTGTTCGCGGCATTTACGCTTCAGACCTTTGCCCTAAAATACGCCCCAAGCTCTACCGTCGCCTTTATCACGGGACTAAACGCGGTTTTTACGCCCTTTATCGCGCTTGCGTTTTTCGGGCAAAAGGTCGTCGTTTACGCCTTTATCGGCGCGTTTTTGTCGGCGGCGGGGCTTTATTTGCTAACGGGCAGCGAGCTGGGTTTTGGCGTCGGCGAGGGGCTTAGCGTCGTTTGCGCGCTAGGCTTTGCGCTGCATATCATTTTCACGGGCGTTTTGGTGCGAAGGTGCGAGCTGTACTGGATGGTGAGCGCGCAGTTTGCGGCCGTCGCGGTGCTTTGTTTTGTTGCGGCCCAGATTTTTGAGCCTCGCGGCGTCGTGCCCGTTTTAGACGAGGCGTTTTTCGTCGCGGTCGCTGTGACGTCGGTGTTTGCGACGGTTTTGGCGTTTTTCGTACAAACCGCGGCGCAGCGCTACACGACGCCCGTTAAAACCTCGCTTATATTTACCTTTGAGCCCGTGAGCGCGGGGATAGTGGGGTATTTCGTCGGCGGCGAGATACTAAGCGGCGTGCAGATAGCAGGAGCCGGACTCATACTCTTTGGCATCGTCGTTAGCGAAGTCGGCAGCTACTATAAAAACAAAAGATCGCGGGAAGCCGGCTCGTAAGGGCGGCTAAATTTGACGAATCTAATCAAAGGAGCGAAAATGACGAAAGATCAGTGCTGCGTCCTAAAGCATTTGACGGCGGGCGAGACGGGCGGTTTTGACAAGACAGGCGATATGGACGATAACGAGTTCTTGAACGCGCTTATCGGAAAAGGGCTTATTTGGATACTTGACTGGGCCGGCGAGGACGAGACGGGCGATGTGGGCAAATTTATCAGCTCTAGGCTTGATGCGCTGCAAAGCGGCGTGTCACTAGAGTGCGATAAAATTTACGCAAGGCTCGAAAAAGAAGCGAAAAAAGAGGGTTTCGAGCGCGGCGATGCGAGCCTATTTTTGATGAACGAGCTTCAAAAGGCGCTGAAGAAGAGCGATTTTAGGCTCTTTACTTTGGATCTTCATAGCGACGCTTATTATCTGATCGTCGCGCATAAGGACGCCGAGAAAGATTTTAAAAAGCTAGGCAAGCGCGAGGAGCTATTTTGGGATATCGCGCCGTGGGGCAAGCGCCGCAAAAGGCAGATCCTTTACGTCATAAACTGCGAGTGCGGCGAGATGTCCGCGTGGCAGCTGGACGTGGACGAGCCCTCTCTTAGAGATGAGGTTTGCGAGGTGTGCGGGCGGGTGCTTTTTGACGCAGACGGCAACGCGATGCAGCCTTTGGAGAAGGAATTTATCTGATTCGGCTTTTCGGGGTCAATTTGCCTGTGTCATATGTCAACGACTATAAATTGTTCTCGCAAATTTGACCTAAAATTTAACCAAAAACGCCGAATTTACCGCATTTTTACTGCGGTAAATACAAAAAAACAAACCGAAGCGATGAGGATGATGCTCGCGCCGCTGGTTAAATTCGCCTCAAAGCTCAGCCACAGCCCGCTCACGCAAAACGCGGCCGAGATGAGCGCGGCGTTTAGCATCATCGTACCCAGGCGGCTTGATATCGCGCCCGCGATGTAGGGCGGGATCGTGAGTAGCGCGATAACCAGTATGAGCCCGACCGCGCGTATCGTCATCACGACGCTTAGCGCCATCATGCACGTTAGCGCGTAGTACAGCAGCGTCGTCTTCACCCCGCGCAGCCTCGCAAACTCCGCGTCAAAGCTAAGCGCCTCAAACTGCCGGTAAAATAGCGCGACGGACACGAGTATGACGCAGTTTGCGACTGCCATGAAAACAAGATCGCCCTGCGGCACGGCCAAAATCGAGCCGAAAAGATAGCTTATGAGATCGACGTTGTAGCCTGGCGCCAGGTCGGTGAGGATGATACCAAACGCCATGCCAAACGCCCACAGCGCGCCGATAACGGAGTCCATCTTGCTTTTGTCTTTGAGCGTGATCGTAGCGATGAGCAGCGCCAAAAACAGCGAAAACAGACTCGCGCCCAGCAGCGGTTCGAGCGAAAAATAAAACGCGATGCCAAGCCCTCCGTATGCGCCATGAGCGATGCCGCCCGCGATGAAAACCATACGGTTTATGACCGTGAGCGTGCCGATCACGCCGCAAGCGATGCTAACGAGGATGCCCGCTAGCAGGGCGTTTTGCATGAAATTTAAGCTAAGAGCTTCTAGCATTTGTTTCCTTTTTTTACTTTTTTCGGCGTTTTTGGCGTTGCTCGCCGAGACCCGCACCTTTAAGGTGCTAAATTTGGTTTGGTTAAATTAGCGTTGTGCACTAAATTTAATCTTTCTTGTTAAGGGGGGCTTGAATTACGCTCTGCTTTGTAGTTGCGAAGCGTAGCTGAAGCAAAAGAGCTCCCCTTTGTATCCGCCTTTCTCTTTTTCTTGGGTGGCGGAAGGGGTTTCTACTTACGAAGCGTCGCCCCTTCCGCCCCCAAACCCCCACCTACCCCACTGCACGTGAGAGGTTGCTGCGCTATGCGCAGTTTTATCTGGCGCTGTTGTGCCAAATGTTTTTTAGTTTAACATTTTTGAGGCGCGGGTTTTGGCGGCTCAAGTTTGAACGCAGAAAGTTAAGGCGCAGTATTTTGAGATGGATTTGAATGTTGTGAAGCAAAAAATGAGCAAGGCTAACCAAACAGGTTGCCGCAGCGATATTTTTGCAAACTCATTCAAAGACGCTCAAAAGACAAGCCGCCGTCCAAATTTAATGTTTTCCGCAGCCGCATTCTTTCAACGCCACCTCCACATCGCAAAAATGCCTATGATCTCTCGCCAAATGCTCGATAAAATCCTGCTTTGAGCCGTGCGAGATCTCGTGCATGAAAAGATCGTGATTGACGTAGGCGACCTTGGTGGCGAAATTTAGCGTCAAATTTACGTCGTGGCTGATGAGCACGACGCCCGTTCCTTCAGCGTTGATCTGTTTTAGCAGCTTATAAACGTCCGCTTGGCCTTTCGTATCGATACTGGCGGTGGGTTCGTCTAGCATCAAAATTTTAGCCTTCGCGCAAAGCGCGCGTGCGATATAGACGCGTTGGCGTTGTCCGCCGCTTAGCTCGCCGATCTTTCGCCTCGTAAATTCGCCCATCCCGACGCGCTCCAGCGCCGCCTCGGCCTCTATCTTGTCGTCCTTGCCGTAGAATCCAAACAGCTTTTTATCTATCCGCCCCATCAAAACGACCTCGAGCACGTGCATCGGGAAGCTTTGATTTATCGGGATGTTTTGCGGGACATAGCCCACGGCCTTGCTCACGCTAGCAGGCTCCTGACCGAACACCTCGATCGTCCCGCCGCTTGGCTTGTTTAGCCCTAACATCAGCTTTAAAAGCGTGCTTTTACCGCCGCCGTTTGGGCCTATGATGGCTAGAAAATCCTTGCAGTCGTATTCTAAATTTATGCCCTCAAACACGAGGTTTTCATCGTAACCGAAGCTCAAATTTCGCACCAAAATGTCGCTCATAAAACGCTCACCTTACCCGAAATATAAAACATAAAAACGCCAAGCCCGAGCATCACAAAAAGCGCGGCAAACTCGCAGCAAGTCCGCAGTGCGCGAAATCTCACCGCACCCTTTAGCTTAAAGCCGCAAACAGCCGCCAGAAATATCACCGCGCCCATGCCAAGCCCCATAAACAGGCCGCTAGCAAGCCCGGCCGCGTAGCTGTTTAGGCTAAATGCCAGCACGAAAACCAGCAGCGTACCAGGACACGGTACGAGCGATCCTGCTAGCACCACGAGCCACTCGCTAGCTGTTTTTGGCGCCTCGTTAGAGGCCCTACAGGCCGCGCAGCCGCACTCGCTCTCGTGAGCGGCGGAACTAAATTTAACGGAATTTGCGTTCAAATTTGAAGCAAAAGCTAAATTTGAGCCAAAAACTTTACTCGCCCGGTTTGCACCCTTTTCGCCCGAGACAGGCGCGGCGGCAAAGTTAAATTTTGTCTTTAGAGCCGTTTTTTTAATCTTAGCGTAGATCATATAAAGGCTCACGCAAACGATCGTTACAGCCGAGATTTTCGTCATCACGCCCGCCATGTCGCTAACCTTGTTCGTCAAAAACGCATTTAAAAAAACATAGCTAAAAAGCACGAGCAAAAACGCTCCCGCCACGTGCGCGAACCCGACCTTCATCGCAAAAACCAGCGCGCGCGAATAGCTGCCGCCGTTTGCGACGAAGTAGCTAGCCGTTAGCATCTTAGCATGCCCGGGACCTGCTGCGTGCAAAAAGCCGTAAAAGAAGCTAACAGCGGCCAGCAAGGCGAAATTTAGCGCGTTTAGTTCGGCGCTATTTATCTTGATGAGCTCTTTTAGGCGCTCCAAAAACTGTAGGCTCATGCTAGAAACCGAGTCAAATTTGGCTTTATCCTCAGCGTCGATTTGCTCTAAATTTTGCTTATTTTGCGACTTAACGAGCGAGCTTAGCTTGGGCTTTGCGGGTTCTATTTTAGGCGCTTTTGAGGTCATTTCAAAAAACGCCGCATGCAAATTTACGTTTGGCACGAGATAAATTTTATCGGTGAGAGTGTAGGGGTCTGGCGAGTTTATTTTAAAGTTAAAAAATCCCTCGTGGTCAAAAACCTCGACCGTGACGACGCGGCCGTCTTTGACCGCTAAATTTAGCTCTAAAATATACTCGAAATTTAGCCTGCCGCCCTCCAGATAGACCCGCTGCGAGAGCGTTTTGGTATGCAAATTTACGGTCTCGCCCGCGCCGTCGTAGTAGCCTACGCTAGTTAGATAGCCGCGCGGCACGATGTAGTCGAGTAGGGATTTTTGCACCTTCCACGCTTCGTTTTTGCTAAGTGCTTTGTCGGCGTTTTCGTCGTAGCTTTGTAGGGTGAGGGCGGTGAAATTTTCAGAAAACGTCCAGGTCACGGTGGCCGTTTTGATCGTTTCGCCTTGCAGGTTAAATTTAATGTCGGCATGCGCGGTCGGAGTGTAAAGCGCGCAGAGCGCACAGGCATGCGCAAAGCTAAAAAAGGACGCAAGAAGCGCTAAAACGGCGAGTATGCGTCCAAATTTCATTTATAGGCTCTTTGCGAAAATTTGCGCCGTTTTGCGTAGCTCGGCGTCCCAATCAAGCGGCAGTTGATCGATCTCTACGACGCTAGCGCCGCTTTCTTTGGCGACGGTTTGCGCGGCTTTTTTAGAAAACTGCGGAGCGACGAAAATGACCTTCACGCCGTGCTCTTTGGCTTCCTCGATGAGCTCTTTTAGTTGGGCGGGTTTTGGCTCCTTGCCCTCTACTTCGATCGCGATTTGCTCTAGATCGTAGCGCTTAGCAAAGTAGCCCCAAGATGGGTGATATACGATAAATTCGCGGTTTTTGACGTTTGCTAGAGTGCTTTTGATAAAGCCGTCAAGCTCGTCAAGCTTGGCTTCAAATTTGGCCAAATTCGCCTCAAAAAGCGCCTTGTTCTCGGGATATTCTTCGATTAGCGCGGCGGCGATATTTTTAGCTTGGATTTTTACCAAAACGGGATCTAGCCAGATATGCGGGTCAAATTCGCCGTGGTGATGCTCGTGATCGTGGTGATCGTGACCGGCGTGTTCGTGCTTATGCTCGTGGCTGGCATCGTGGTCTGCGTGCTCGTGTTTGGCGTCATGGTGATGATCGTGTTCGCCGTGTTCGTGATGGCCTTCAAATTTGATCTTTTCCACGCCCGCGTCGGTTTTTACGATTTTGAGATTTGGATATGATTTTTGAAATTTCGGTAGCCAAGCCTCCTCAAACTCTATCCCGATAGCAAAATAAAGATCGCTTTTTTCAAGCGCGGTCATTTGTTTTGGTTTTGGTTCGTACGTGTGCGGATCGGCTCCTTTGCCCGCCATCACGTTTACCTCGACCGCGTCGCCCGCGATTTGCTTGACGAAATACTGCTGCGGTAAAATACTGACGCTAACTTGCCCTTTGGCGTAGAGCGCGACTAAGCCCAAACATAAAAACGCGAAAATTTTTCTCATTTTTATCCTTTCCGTGTTAAAATTTGGGCGAAATTATATCAAAAGCAACTTAGTTGCAAATTAATTTTTCTCAAGGTATAATACCCTAAAATTCTTAACGCGGAGGAAAAATATGGGCGAAAATTTGGAAGAAAAAGCCGGTTTTGAGGAGCTTTTAACGAAAAATGATATCAAAATCACTCCGCTTAGACTGGAGATTTTACACATCTTACGCGCCGCCGCCGCACCGCTTAGCTATGATGAAATTTTAGCCCAAATAGAAGCAAACAAAACCACATTTTACCGCTGTATGGACCTTTTTGAGGCTAAGGGAATCGTGCTAAAAAGCGAAAATAACCGCAAAAATTTCTACGAACTTGAAAGCGGAGCAAAGGCGTATTTCGTCTGCGACGTCTGCCACAAGATGACTAATATTGACATGCCGCGCCTAAAACAAAATCATGTAAAAAGCGTCGTGGTTAAGGGCGTTTGCGACGACTGCTTTTAAAATTTGCGCTTAAATTTGACGATAAATTCCGAACCCAAATTTGCTTACCGACATTAAATTTAAAAAACGGCTTAGCGAACAAATTTCGTCGCAAATTTATAAAAACGCGGTCTGCTAAATTTAAAGCGGTTGCCGCGTCAAATTTAAAACTCAAATTTGGCGCGGGCGATTTACAATTAATCCTCGTAAAGCTTTGCGATCTCCGGCGGTATCGCGATCGGACGACCGCGCGCGAGGTCGAAAAACACATAAGTCGTCACCGCGCTAGCGACCGGTACGCCGTCTTTGCTAAACTCGTAAAAACGCTTTGAGCAGCTTCTTTTTTCGGGCTGCGTCCAGGTTTTCACGCGCACCTTATCGCCCAAAAATAGCTGCCCCAGATAGTCTATCTCGTGCCTGCGCACCATCCATGTGCGGTTTTGCGCGAGATTTGTCTCGATGAGGTCACCCACGGCGTTTGAGTGTGCATTGGCTGCTTCTTGCATCCAGATGACGTAGTGAGCGTTGTTTGCGTGATGATTCACGTCTATGGCGTCCTCGCCCACGGTAAATTCGTAGTAAAAAATTTTCATTTTCGCTCCTAAAAACGCTAAAATTGTAGCAAAAATTTAAAGGCAAACAAAATGAAAGAGATGTGGGACAAAAAGGCGGCGAGCTATACGAGATTTACGGGCGAGCCTAGCGTTTTTCAGAGAGGGCTTTACGCTAAGATCGCCGAGTTTGGCGTCAAATTTGACGGTAAAAGCGTCGTAGATATCGGCTGCGGCACGGGCGTGCATACGCTGCATTTAGCGCAAATTTGCCGCGAGATAACCGGCACGGATATCTCAGGCGAGATGCTAAAAGTTATGCTAGAAGACGCTGCGAAATTTAATATTTCAAATTTAACCGCCGTTCAAAGCGATTTTAAAAACTTTAATCCAAACCGCGTTTACGACGTGGCTTTTAGCACGATGAGTCCCGCGATCGCAGACGAGGAGGATTTTAGTAAATTTATAAATTTGGGCGAAAAAAGGGTCTATCTTTGGTGGAACAAACCGCGAAATTCAAGCGTTTTGGAGCTTTTTTACGAAGGATCCGAGAGGCGATGCTTTAAAGAAAAGGCAAATTTTTTCGAAGAGTACTTGCGCCGCGAAAATATCGCTTTTAACTCCTGCGTGCTCGAGGAGTCTCGCGAGCAAAAACGCACGCTTGAAGAGATGACGCAAAACGCGCTTTGGCATTTAGAGATAGCAAATTTCGCACACGAGGAAAACGCGGTCAAATCGCGGCTAGAAAGCATCGCGCAGAGCGGCTTCGTGACGGAAAAAATCGTCTCTTCAATGAAGCTTTTAGTTTTTTAAGATATAATCGCGATATTTATTTAAAATTTAAAAAGGATTTTAGTTGCCGCGAGCGTTTTTGCAGATATTTTCGTGCGTTTTATGCTTTTTTTGCGTTCAAGCTTTCGCCGCTTCGCACGTTTTATCTCCGGTCGTCCAGCCGAAATTTGACGAACAAAAAGCCAGACTAGGCAAGGAGCTGTTTTTCGACGCATCGATAAGTCCGAGCGGCACGCTATCTTGCGAGAGATGTCACAACCTTTACTGGGACTTAAGCGGTACAAGCAAAAAAAACGTAAAAATCTCCGCCGACGAGCAGATCAGCCCGCCTACCGCGCTAAATTCGGCGCTAAATTTTATATTTTTTAAAAACGGCGAGGTTAAGGATCTAGCGGGGCAGGTCAGACAGAGTCTAACGAGTAAAAATGAGCTTGCCAGCGAGCCGAAATTTTTAATCCAGAAGATAAATCAAAACTCCGTTTACAAGAAAAAATTTGAAGAGCTTTACAAAAACGGGGTGAGTTTTGACAACATCGTCGACACGCTGGTAAATTTTGAAAAAGCCCTCGTCACACCAAACGCCAAATTCGACAAATTTATCAGCGGCGACGAGAGCGTTTTTGACGATGAGGAGAAGCGTGGATTTGAGCTATTTAAAAAAATCGGTTGCATAAACTGTCATAGCGGCGCAAATATGGGCGCAAACCTCTACTACGAGCTAAGATTTCACGCAGACGGCAACAAAACCGGCCGCTACAAAGTGCCTAGCCTGCGCAACATCGAAAAAACAGCGCCGTACTTTTATAGCGGCGAGGTCATGGACCTAAAAGACACGATTAAAGCCGTCGGTAAAATGCTTTTAAACTACGATCTAAGCGACGAGCAGACGGATGCGCTTTATAAATTTTTGCTGACTTTAAGCGGCGAAAAACCGGAAATTTTAAAATGAGACACAAGATAATCTTTCATAAAATTTTATTTTTTACTATCGTTTGTATCGTATTTTTCGGTACCGTGATGACCTATAAGGCTACCAAAGACCTAGTAACCGCCTATGAGTGGAAAGGCACGATAGAAAGCGTAATGGATGCTAACGACGAGGCGAATTTCCTACTCGAAAAAAGTTTTTTGGAGGCCGACTACGACGCGATCATGCGCTATACGGCGGAGTTTAAAAAGGGTCTAAAAAAGCTTGATTCGAGCAATCTAATCTCCTTTGAAAAACTCGCGTTAAACAAAAAAATATTTACCGAGCTGGAAGAGGCGGTTGAAAAAAGAGTCGAGCTAACGGATAAATTTAACTCCGTAACCGCAATGGCAAAGCTCGTTTATAGCGAGATGATTTTAAAATTTGAGGCTTTGGACGGATTTTATTTTAAAGAGTTGATGCCGCAAATTTTGATATTTAGATACGACTTAGATGCCGATCTAAAAGCGCCTAGAAAGCTTTTAAACGAGTATTTAAAAGATTCAAAGTTAACTAAAAACGACGCCGGATTTTTAGCGGGTACGCAAAGGCTGCTTGGCTACTACGAGCAGGCGCAGGAGCTTTATCACGAGATAATGTCGCTCGGAATTTACAAAAAACTATCTGGTCTAAAAGAAAGCAACGAGCGCTATATACAAAAAGTCACGTCAAATTTGCGCGGTACGATGGTGCTGGTGTTCATACTATTTGCGCTTGCGTCGCTGTTCGTCTATATCTCTTACGTTAGGGCAAAGAAGCACATCAGGCTTCTAACTCGCTTCGAGCAAGCCGTCGATAATAGCTTTAACGCAATAACCTTTACCGACCTGGACAGAAAAGTAAAATACGTAAATAAGATTTTTGAGCGAAATTTCGGATACAAATTTGAAGAGCTCAAAGGCAAAAATATAAATATCATCAAATCCCACTATCATCCGCATGAATTCTATCAAGATATGCTAAAAACTATAGAATCCAATCAAATTTGGCGAGCCGATGAGCTAGTGAGCAAAACAAAAAGCGGCGCGCTCATCCATGAGCAGGTTATTTTCTCTCCGCTTTTTAACGAAAGCGGCGACAAAGACGGCTATATGTCGATCAAATACGACAAAACCAAAGAGCTCGCGATGACCAAAGAGCTCGAAAATAAAAACAAAGAGCTGCAAAACGAGGCGTTAAAAGACAAGCTAACGGGGATGGGTAGTTATTTCGCTCTAACGCAAAGAACGGAGCTGGGCGCCGGCGGTATGTTAATCTATATAAACATCAACAACTTCATGGATTTTCGGTTTTTTTACAAGACCAAGACCGTGGATGCCATCATCGCATCATTTGCCGAGACGCTTCAGCTTTGTATCGATACCTATAAGATGGACGCGGACATTTACAGAGTGCAGTTTGACGAGTTTTGCATATGGTACGGCGGCGACGATACAGAGTGGGCCGTGCGTAAATTTATGGATTATTTTAAGGCAAATAGCCTCTATATCACGGTCGAGGGCGCTAGAGAATTTATCCCGAATATCAAAATAACCATCGGCGTTAGCTTGCCTCAAGACACTCCGCAAACAAACCGTTTAACCCAAGCCATGCTAGCTCACCACGAAGCTAAGCAAAAAGGCGAAATAGTACAGTTTTACACCGAAAATAGCCACATAGAGCAGCAGTACTATCACAACCAAATCATGTCGCGCACCATCGAAAACGCCATATATAACGATACCGTGATCGTCGAGTGCCAGCCTATTTACGACGTATCGGGCGAAGAGGCCGGGGTCAAATACTACGAAGTCCTCGTGCGTATCATCGATGAAAGCGGCAAAATCCTATATCCGGGCGAGTTTTTGGATATAGCAAAGAAAATTTCGCTTTACAACGAGATAACTAAAAAAGTCGTCGAGCACGTATTTAGGCTCGTAGAGAAATTTACGAACACGAGCTTTTCGATGAATCTTTCCAGTAGCGACATCGCAAACGAGAGCATAAGAGAGCTCATCGAGAAAAAGCTACGCGTCTGCTCAAAGCCCGAGCACATGTATTTTGAGATACTAGAGAGCGAAGGCGTTGATGATTATAAGATCGTAAATGATTTTATCAACAGGATCCGCGCCTACGACTGCAAAATTTCGATCGATGATTTCGGTAGCGGCTATTCGAACTATTACCGTATCTTGGAGCTTGATATCGACACGATCAAGATCGACGGCTCGATCATCAAAAAGCTCCCGTACGACAAAAACGCTAGGTATCTACTGCAAACCATCATCGACTTTGCCGGAAGACAGGGCTACAACGTCGTGGCGGAGTTTGTGAGCTCAGAAGAAATTCTCGCAGAAATAAAAAAATTCGGCATAAAATACGCACAGGGATTTTTGCTAGGCAAGCCGACTTCGCCGAGCAATATTGAGGAGTAAAAACGCACGGGCTTTGCGCCGTTAAATTTAGCTCGTCCTAGTCAAATTTGTCCGTTCAAATTTGACTAATCCTGCATCCAGACCGCCAAAAATCCGAGCAAAACTATAGCCAAAAACAATCCCGCTTGAAAATAAAAATTCTTTTTCAAATTTTCGTTTATCAAAGCACAAAGCTCGGAGATAAAGATGTATAGCTCGCTCACGCATATCCTTTGGCTTCAAATTTTACGTCAAATTTGCCGCCCTCGCCGAGTCAAATTTGAGCGAGGCGACGAAAAGCCGCTCAAATTTAGCTTGGATTATAAATTTGAGCTTGGCTCGCCTTTAAATTTCCTTCTAACAAAAACGGCGCAAACCGCAAACGAAATCGCCGTCAAAGCGTAAAATATATAGCTAAAAATAGGATTTGCGCGCGTTTCGCCATCTTTTAGCTTTTTTACCGAAACAGCGTTTCTAAACATATCAAACATCGCGATGCGCCAGCCGTAGTATTTGATCTGCGCCCTGCCTTCGCCCACTAGACTCTGTGCGGCAGCTTGGACGTCGGCGGAGTTAAATTTAAAATAAAGCGGCAAGCCCCAGCCCGTATCCTCGTTGCGATACGGCATCACCTTCGTGCCGTTTAACTCCCGCGTGTAGATAAAATACACGTCGCGCGTCGGGCCGTCGGCGGGATTTTGCGCGTCGATAAAGCCGTCTTTGTCCATGCGCTTGACCTCGCCGCCCGTGATGATCACCTCGTCGTAGTGCGGAAAAGCGTAGTTTATCGCCGCAAACGCTAAGGCGTGCAGGGCAAACAGAAAGGTAATGATGGAAATTTGAAAGTATTTTTTGAATTTTTGCATTTTCGTCCTTTTGGGGCGAATTGTACAAGATAGAAGTTTAGAAGAAGCTAAGCCCCTAAAGCAGGGGCTTAGATGGGTTAGGCTTTAGCCTTGCAGCCGCAGCTTCCCGCGATAAATTTAAGAATCTGGATAAAGAAGCAAACGCCGCCGATGATGAAGATCGTATCGCCGATCATCCTTAGCCAGCGTAAATTTTGCAAGTGATCCATCTGTAAAAACTCCGCGCTTCTAGCGTACCACATGCCTACGTCTATCGCGGCGACGGCCTGATAAAGACCGATCGGAAGCAACGACGCTAAAATCATCAGCATTAGACCCGCATTTAGCGACCAAAAGCCTACTTTCATCAGCTTGTCGTTAAATTCTTGCCCTTTGAAAAGGTAAAGCGCCACGAGCCAAACAAAACCTAGCGCTAAAAATCCGTAAACGCCGAAAAGCGCCGCGTGTCCGTGCACCGAAGTAGTATTTAGACCCTGGATGTAGAACAAAAATAGCGGCGGGTTGATAAGGAAGCCAAACACGCCGGCTCCTAGCATATTCCAAAACGCCACCGCGATAAAGCAGTAAAGCGGCCATTTGAGATTTTTCGCCCAGCTTTGCGCGAACTGAAGCGAATACTGATGAAAGGCCTCCGCTCCAAGAAGCACCAAAGGCACGACCTCAAGCGCGGAAAAGCTAGCACCCACCGCCATGATCGGAGTGGTCGTTCCCGCAAAATAAAGGTGGTGGAAGGTGCCAGGGATGCCGCCGATCAAAAACAAGCTAGCGCTCGCTAGAGTCGAATAGGTCGCAAATTTTTTACCCACTAGACCCAAAGATGCAAACACGAACGCAAGCGAAGCGGTCGCAAATACCTCGAAAAAGCCCTCGACCCAAAGGTGAACGACCCACCAGCGCCAGTATTCCATCACCGGTAGCGGGCTTCTTTGTCCGTAAAATAGCCCAGCGCCGTAGAAAAGTCCCACCGCGATAGCAGAAGCCGTAAATATAGCTAGCAGGTTTTTATCGCCGTCAGCCTTAAATCCGCCGACAAATCCGCGAAGCACGAGCGCCATCCAGATAACAAGACCGACAAACAAAATAAGCTGCCAAACCCTGCCAAGCTCGATATACTCGTATCCTTGGTGTCCCAGCCAAAAGCTTAGGCTAGTATCCATCTTGCCCGCTATCGCCATGTATTCGCCCACAAAGCTACCCACGACTAGGAAAAGTAGCGCGTAAAATAGCAGATCCACGCCTAGTTTTTGAAATTTAGGATCCTTGCCGCCGTTGATGATAGGCGCTAGGAAAAGCCCCGCCGCCAAAAAGCCCGTCGCGATCCAAAAAATGCTCGCCTGTATGTGCCATGTGCGCGCCAAAGAGTAAGGGATGTGCTCGGATAAATTTATACCGTAAAACTCCTGCCCCTCGACCGTGTAGTGCGCCACAAAGCCGCCTATCATGATCTGGAAAACAAAAAGCGCGAGCGCTACGAAAAGGTATTTGCCAAGCGCCTTTTGAGACGGAGTCAAATTTAGCCTTGAGAGCGGATCGGCGTCGATAGGAGCGAGCCTTTCGTGATCTTTTTCTCCGTAGAAATTTGAAAACCAAACTAAAAGACCAACGCCCGCAACCAAAATCGTAACGCTAATAATCGTCCAAAATACGTTTTCTTGCGTCGGCACGTTGTCGATTAGCGGCTCGTGCGGCCAGTTGTTTGTGTATGTAGCCTCGCTATTTGGGCGATTTGTCGCCGTAGCCCAGGTCGCCCAGAAGAAGAAATCATTTAGCTGCTCGCGGTTTTCCTCTTTGGCTAACGTGTTGTTTTTCATCGCGTAGTTTTCGCGTAGCTTTTGGTATTTCGGATCGTTACCGAAAAGCCCGCTATACTCGTCACGCACTACCTTTGCCGCGGCGATCCTCTCGTCGCTGATCGTTATAACGCCATTTTTTAGCGTATTCGTGCGGTATTCGCTCTTTGTTAGGGCCTTGATGTTGGCTTGCTGTTCGGCGCTTAGAGCGTCAAATTTAGCTCCGTAAAGCTGAGCGGCCTTGATATCCATAAACGCGACCAGCTCTTTATGTAGCCAATCAGCCGTCCAGTCGGGCGCCTGATACGCTCCGTGTCCCCACACCGAGCCCACCTGCATACCGCCGATGCTTTGCCAGGCTTCCTGGCCTTTGTAAATTTGCTCTTGCTCGATTATGATTTTGCCGTTTTTATCGGCAAAACTCACCACGGGCGGCGCTTCGCGGTAAACCTCTACGCCGTAATAGCCCAGTATCCCGAAAGCGATGGTAACGACAGCCACCAGCGCCCACCAATACTTCTTGTATTCACGCATACTTTGTCTCCTTTTGAAAAATTCGGACAAAGTTTATCCAAAATAAATTTGCGCAAAAATGATGTATATCAATAAAAGGACTAAATTTGTCCTTAAAATATGCCTTATATTAAAAAATGTATAATTTCAAAAATATATTTTAGGAGATTTTATGCTCAAATTTGAGATCGTTTATAAATTTTGCCTGGTTTGCATGCTGATTTTAGGACTTTGTTTGCTCGCGTTTTCGGGGGCAAATTTCGCGCTCGGAGAGTACGGCGAATTTTGGATGAGCGCGCATAAATTTGCGGGCTTTTTGGTTGCGCTTGCAGCCGTTTTGCACGTGATAAATCGCAAGAAAAAGCTCATCAAGCTCGCAAACGAATTTATAGACGTCGTCACTCGCCGCAAAAACCCGAGCATGTGCAACATGGACCGCATCATCGCCTCGCTAGAGCCCTATACGATCGCTGAGATCTCGCAAAAACTAGGCTTTGACGAGACCGAGTTTTGCCGCACCTTGCGCGAAAACGGCGTCAAATTTAACGGTGCCGATCAAACTTTGCGCCAAATCGCTTTTTTAAACGACGAAAAGATATTTTTTGTCCTTGTTCTCATAGTTGAGACGAAATTCGGCAAGAGATTTTGCGGCGAACTCAAATTTAAAGGCGCTAAATTTAACGGTGTCAAAAATGCGGCTTAAGCTCGGCCGCAAGCGACGGGGGACTAAATTTGCATTTTTGAAAGGGCTCAAATTTTAAAAATAACTGAAATTTTAATCATAACTTTTAACGTTTTGCTTTTTGGCGGGATTGCTTGGACGATATTTTGGCGCAATCCTAGCAAACTTAGCCGACGCCAACTCGCCGCCGTAAACGAAATCGGCGAAGGGGGTGCGATAAAAAGGCTTTCCGTGCGGCCGTTTTTGCTTTGGTTGGAGAGGTTTTTCATCTCATACGAGAGCCTTTGGTTTGATCAAAACTACGTCTACGTTTTTAGAGGACAGGAGCTTGCGGCGAGGTATAAATTTGAGCAAATTTTAGCGCTTGAGGGCACGAAAACGCGGATCAATAGCACTAGAATTTGGCGGATTTGTTTTGCGGACGAGTTTGAGCAAGACGGCTCGACCGAATATAAATTCGCGCCCGCCGTTTCGATTTTTACGTCGAATTTTAAAGAGTTTTTGCAAATTTTACGAGAGAAAAATCAGGACGCGACCAAAACGAAACCGAGATTTTGGGAGACGGTTTAGTGCTAAATTTGTACACGATAAAACCACCTAAAATTGGCCTTTAAGATTTGGTTTTTTTAGTTAAGCGATATAAATTGCGGGATTAAATTTAAGTGAAGGCAAATTGCTTTAGCGAGCGGCCATAAACCGCTCGCTATTTAAAAGAATTAAGCACCTATAATAATATGGCTAGCTTTGATGATAGCAGTTACTTCATCGCCCGCTTTTAGAGCTAGGTTTTTAGCAGATTCGTTAGTGATGATAGCGCTTAGCTTATCGCCGCCTGCTATCTCGATATCTACTTCAGCGTTTACCGCACCCTCTACTACTTTTACTACTTTACCTTTTAGTTGGTTAGTAGCGCTTAGCTTTAGACCGTTCTCGCCTTTAGCTACTATGATAGAAGAAGCTTTAAATAGATAAACTACCTTTTTACCTGCTACTAGATCTAGAGCCTTTTGGCTATCTACTGTTACGGTTGCTTTTACGGTCTCTCCGCCTTGCAATTTTGCTACGATTAGAGAGTTTACCGCTCCCTCTCTTACCTCCGTGATTTGAGCTTGTAGTTGATTTCTTGCGCTAAACATTGCGTTTTCCTTTGTGATTAAATTTGATTTTGTATTAAAATCTGGACGAATATTAACAACTTAAACTTTTATAAAACTTAAAAAACAAATATGCAAAAATCTAACTTTATCACTAAAAACGCATACATTAACGATTATCGGAATTTTAGGTATTTTGATAAATGAAGTAGAAAAATTTAATTTCGCAATTTTGAATTTGGGGTAGGTGGATTTTGGGGTAAATTTGAGTGAAAATAGAGTAGGGCGGCTAAATTAACCGCCCTAATTTAATCAAATTTGAGCCCTAAGCCGCATCAAATTTGCCGTGTAAAGCAGATCAGATAGGTAGGACGCGGATATTTGGACTGAGGTTTTCTTGCAATACGTTTTCGATCGCGTATAGCGTGCCCGTCGCGCCGCTTGCGCAGCCGCTGCAAGCGCCAATATATCTGATATAGACGTCAAATTTACCCTCGGCGTCTTTTTGCAGATCGAGGATCTCCATGTTACCGCCGTCCATCATCAGCATCGGGCGGATATCTCTGTCGATGACGCTCTCGATGGCCTTTAGCTGGCCAACGACGGTCATGCTCTCAAAGCTCACGTTGTCAAATTTGCCAGAAACCTGCGCGTCGATAACGGCTTGCTTTTTCTCCTGCTCCATCTCGGCTCTGGTGTCTGCGAGGATATCCACGAGATAATACTCGCGCTTTTCGTGTCCGCCCGGGCGCACGCAGGATTTGCAAAAGGCGCCTGCTTTGGTGTATTGCGTGATCTCCTCGACCGTGTGTAGGTCGTTTAGGCGGATGACCTCCTTGATCGTGCCTAGGCTCACGCGCGCGCACTCGCACACGATGATCTCGTCCTCGAAATGCTCCGGATCCACGCCCTTGTACTGCGCTGCGGCGGCCTTGATGACGTCGTAGGCCATAACCGAGCAGTGCATCTTTTGCGGCGGAACGGCTGGGACGTCTGGCGTATCGCGCATGGCTTTTTCCACGTCGATGTTGGTGATTTTGACCGCTTCATCCACGGTCTTGCCGACGCAAAGCTCGGCCATTGTATCTGAGCTAGCCACCGCCGTGCCGCAGCCAAAGCTTTTAAATTTAGCATCCATAATGCGGTCGGTTTTCTCGTCCACGAGCCAATACAGCCTCACTGCGTCGCCGCAGCTCTCCGCGCCAAAGTCCGCCACGATGAGCTTACCGCCTCTTGCTTTAGCCTCGTCCTCGGTGATCTCGCCCATAAATTTGGGATTGTTCATGCGGTCTTGGACGTTTTGGGAGTATTCGTCCCAAATCGAACCGCCTATTAGATTATTTTTTGCCATTTTATTCCTTTTTTGCGCTTCGTCTTTTGAGCTCTTTTTGCGGAGCTTGCTAAAATTTAGCTCGGCGGACCATCTGTCCAGCCCACGCTAAATTTTACCTGCGCAACCCCAAAAATCATCTCAAAATACTTCAGCTTACACTTTTTATTTAACTCAAATTTGGGCTTTCAAAGCTCAAATTTCAATCAAATTTAATCTCAAATTTGGCCGCAGAGAGACAAGGCAAAGTATCGCGAGACGGATTTAAGGGTTGCGAAGAAATTTTCGACCGAAGATAGAACATATAGTTCATCGAGGGAGAAAATTTCTAGCTCCGTTAAAGACGCTTGCGAGAAGAGCCGTTACTTGCCGTTAGGGTTGTAGGCGTACGTGCTTGATATACTTCTCAGCCTCACCACCGCCTTTTTGATATGCTCTATCGCGTAGTCGATCTCTTCTTCGGTATTAAACCTCGACAGCGACAGCCTTAGCGCCGTATGCGCCAGATCGCTGCTAGCTCCGATGGCTTCCATTATCGGGTTGCTCTCTAGCGTCTCAGACGCGCACGCCGAACCCGTAGACGCCGCGATACCGGCCTGATTTAGATCCCACAGCATAGCCTCGCCCTCGACGCCTTTTATGGCGGCTAGGATGGTGTTTGGCAGCCTGTGGGCGCGCTCTCCCACGACCGAGACGTCGGGTAGCTCTAGCAGCGCGTCCTCGAGCTTGTCGCGCAGGCGTCTAACGTGCAGATTTTCAAACTCGATTAGCTTGTTGCTGTTTTCCAGCGCTTGCGCCATGCCGACGATGCCCGCGACATCGAGCGTCCCGCTGCGTCTGCCGCCCATATGTTCGCCGCCGTGAAGCAGGCTCGTTAGCTTTTGCGAGTCTTTGATATATAGGCCGCCCACGCCTTTTGGTCCATGAAATTTATGCGCCGAAAAGCTCATAAAATCCACGCCCATATCGCGCACGTTTATCTTGATCTTGCCGACGGTTTGCGTCGCGTCGGTGTGAAATAGCGCGCCGTGCTCGTGAGCGATCTCCGCGCACTCTTTGATCGGGAAAATGGTGCCCGTTTCGTTATTTGCCCACATGATGCTAACGAGCGCGGTCTTGTCGTCGATGAGCTTTCTTAGGTCGTTTGGATCGAGCAGGCCGTTTTCGTTTACGGGTACGTAGCTCACGCGTACGCCGTACTTTTTGAGAAACTCAAAAGTTGCCGAGATAGCCGGATGCTCGACTGCGCTAATGATGACGTGATCTTTCTCTTTATTTAATATATGATCGAAAAATACGCCCTTAGCCACCCAGTTGTTGCTCTCGGTGGCGCAGCCCGTGACCACGATGTCGTCGTTGTCGCTCGCGTTTATGCCGGCATAGAGCTGATCCATCGCGCGGCGAAGCGCAGGGTGTGTCTCTGAGCCGAATCTATGAAGCGAGTTTGGATTGCCGTATTTCTCGCAAAAAAACGGCTTCATAAGCTCGAAAGCTTCGGGATCGACCATCGTCGTGGCATTGTTGTCTAGATATACTCTCACGCTTGACCTTTATCAATTAGGATATATTTTATCCCTTTTATTTTCGCGACGATAATATAACAAATTTTATAAATTTTTGATTAAAATTTTAGCTTAGTTTTTTCAAATTTAACTGTTTTTTGATAGAGTTTATATATTGAAATTCCTTATCAAATAAGCAAAGTATCGCCGTTTCGGTCAAATTTGATATAAAAAGATAAAATATATCCTAAACTTAGTTTGATTTCTTAAGGTTTTAGAAAATTTAAAAATTAAAATTTTCGCATTTTGGATGAAATTAGGCGAAATAAATCCGAATTTGACGCGGCAAAAATAAATTCGACTAATTTATCCCGCCCAGCAGCTCTTGCGTCTGCTCGAAGCTAAAGCCCTCTTCGGCGTCTTGTTTTAGGAAGTTATCTATAAATTCTTTTTTCGAGATAGCAAGGTCTAGCTCTTTGTCGCTGCCTTTTTGATACGCGCCGATGCGTAGCAGGACCTCGTTTTCTTTTAGAAGCGAGTAGAGGCGCTTTAGCTTGGCGGCGTTTGCCCTGTGCTCTTTGGTCGCGATGTCGCTCATTACGCGCGAGGCGGAGTTTAGGATGTTTATAGGCGGGTAGATACCAAAGTCCGTCATCTCGCGGCTAAGCACGATGTGGCCGTCTAGGATCGAGCGGCTCTGGTCGGCTATCGGATCGCTCATATCGTCGCCGTCGACTAGCACCGTGAAAAAGGCCGTTATGCTGCCTTTGCCCTCTTCTTTGCCTGCGCGCTCCATCAGTTGAGGCAGTAGGGTAAGTACGGATGGCGGGTAGCCCTTGGACGTCGGCGGCTCGCCAAGAGCAAGACCTATCTCTCGCTGCGCCATTGCAAACCTTGTCACGCTATCCATAATGAAAAGCACGTCTTTACCTTGGTTTTTAAAGTATTCGGCCACGCTCATCGCGCAAAAGGCGCCGTATTTTCGCATCAACGGGCTATCGTCGCTGGTGGCTACGATGACGACGGTTCCGCTTAGATCGCCACGTAAATTTTTCTCTATAAACTCCGGCACTTCGCGGCCGCGCTCGCCGATAAGCGCGACAACCTTGATCGGAGCTTGCGAGTTTTTCACGATCATGCCCATGAGCGTACTTTTGCCCACGCCAGAACCCGCAAAAATGCCTAGTTTCTGGCCTTTGCCGCAGGTTAGCAGCCCGTCGATGCTTTTAACCCCGACGCTAAAAATTTCATCTATTAGTCCGCGCTTCATCGCATCGATCGGAGCTTGCATGATCGGAGCGTACTCGGTCGTAGCGATCGCGCCTTTGCCGTCTTTTGGATTCATAAAAGGATCCACTACGCGCCCCAAAAGGGCGTCGCCGACGGGGATTTTCATGCCCTGGTCGCTTTGATAGACGAAGTCGCCGATCTTGTAGCCTTCTACAAAGCCAAAGGGCGAGATGAGCGCGGTATTTTGCCGCACTTCAGTCACCATCGCCAGCCCGCTTTTGCTCTTGTCTTTAGCGCAAATTTGTACGATGTCGCCGATGCTAGGGCGAAGGCCCGAAATCTCTATCGTCGTAGCAGAAATTCGCTCGATCACGCCAAAGACGCTAGAGAGAGATAAATTTGCGCTCAGTTTTGATTTTAAGCTATCTAAGCTCACTAAAATCTCACTTCTTTGTGCGAATTTATAAGGGAGAAAAACTCGCGTCTAGTCTCGCTGCTATTTAAAAAACAGCCTCGTAGCGCCGATGTCGTCGTGGTCGAGTTGATCTTGCCCACGCCTCGCATCTCCACGCACATGTGGCGCGCCTCGATGACGACGCCCACGCCTTTTGGCTTGATGACCTCTTGTACGGCCTGCGCGATCTGCTCTGTAAGCTGCTCTTGGATCTGCAGGCGGCGGGCGAAGATATTTACCATACGCGGGATTTTGCTAAGGCCCACGACCTTGTGATTTGGGATGTAGGCCACGTGCACGCGCCCGAAAAACGGCAGCAAATGATGCTCGCAAAGGCTGTAAAATTCGATATCTCGCACGAGCACCATTTCGTTATTTGAGCTATCAAACAGCGCGTCGTTTAGCACGACTTTTGGGTCTTGCCAGTAGCCGCTCGTTAAAAACTCGTAAGCTTTAAAAACGCGCTCGGGAGTTTTAGCTAGCCCCTCTCTGCGCGGGTCTTCGCCGACTAGATTTAGCATCTGCTCGACGCAACTTTCAAACTTTTCTTTTTTTAAATTCTCATTTTTTAAATTTTCTTGCATTTGCGTTCCTGATTCATTTCACTATTTAAATTTGATAAATGATTTTACTTAAATTCGCCTTTTGCGCGCTTAAATTTATACTATGAATAAGGAAAATTTTGCTACACTCTAGGAAATTTTTATTTTTTAAAGGAATTTAATGCAAATCAAAACCAAGGCGATCGACGCCGTAAATGCTTCGCTAAGTGCGAAAATACCGAGCGCGGACGTAAAAGCCAAACTCGAAAACGCTGCGAAAAAAGCTGCGAAAAATATGAAAATAGACGGATTTAGAGCGGGCAAAGTGCCGGTAAACGTGGTGCTAAAACGCTACGAAAAAGAGCTAACCGCCGATGCCGAGCAAGACGCGCTAAAAGACGCGATAGACGCAGGTCTAAAAGAGCTAAATAGAAAATTTGAAGAGGTTATCGGCGAGCCGATCGTGACGAAATTTGACAGAGGCGAGAACGAGATCGACGCGGAGATCGAAATCTCGTTTAAACCCGTCATAAACATCGACGGCTACGAGGAACTAATAGAGAACGTCAGCGCGCCGCGCGTAACGAAAAAAGAGATCGACGAGAGAAAAAACGAAATTTTAAAAATGATGGCTCCGCTAGAAAAAGTGGAAAAAGCCGCGCTTGAAAAGGGCGATTTCGCTAAATTCGACTTCGAGGGCTTCGTAGACGGCGTTGCGTTTGAGGGCGGTAAAGCCGAAAACTACCTGCTAGAAATCGGCTCGGGTCAGTTTATACCTGGCTTTGAGGACGGTATGATCGGGCTAAAAGTCGGAGAGGAGCGCGACGTGAAGGTTAAATTTCCGGCCGAGTACGGCGCTGCTCACCTTGCGGGCAAAGACGCGACATTTAAAGTAAAGCTACACGAAATCCAAGGTAAAAAAGTGCCTGAAGAGATCGACGAAGAGACGCTAAAACGCATCATGCCGGGCGAGGAAAAGGTAAGCGTCGAGCTATTTGAAGAGAGACTAAAAGAACAGATCAAAGCCGAGAAGCACGCTAAAAACGTAAACGAGGAGCTAAAGCCTAAATTTGCCGACGCGATCGTGGCTAAATTTAACTTCGACGTGCCGAAAAATATCGTAGAACAAGAGATGGATATGCAGTTCCGCGGCGCTTGGAGCAGCTTTACGCCTGAGCAGATGGCTAAATTTAGAGAGGACAAAGACGCTCTAACCAAACAGCGCGAGACATACCGCGACGACGCGGTAAAAAGCGTGAAACTAACGTTTATAATAGACGAGCTAGCGCGCCGCAGAGATATCAAAGTAAGTGACCAAGAGCTGATCCAAGCGGTGTATTTTGAGGCGTATCGCTCGGGCGTAGATCCGAAACAGCACCTTGAAAACTATAAAAACCAAGGAATTTTGCCTGCGATCAAAATGTCGATGATCGAGGAGAAGCTATTTAACGAGATGTTTGCGCTAAAGAGCGATAAGAAAGAGAAAAAGGCGGAGTAATGAGCTACTACATCCCCTACGTCATCGAGCGCACGAGCAAGGGCGAGAGAAGCTACGACATCTACTCGCGCCTGCTAAAAGACCGCATAATAATGCTTAGCGGCGAGATCGAGGACGGCATGGCGTCTGCGATCGTGGCTCAGATGCTGTTTTTGGAGGCCGAAGACCCGGACAAAGACATATATCTATATATAAACAGTCCTGGCGGCGTGATAACGAGCGGATTTAGCATTTACGATACGATGAACTACATCAAGCCCGACGTCTGCACGATTTGTATAGGTCAGGCGGCGTCTATGGGCGCGTTTTTGCTTAGTTGCGGCGCGCAGGGCAAGCGTTATGCGTTGCCAAATTCGCGCATCATGATTCACCAGCCTTTAGGCGGTGCGCGCGGACAGGCGACAGATATAGAGATCCAGGCGAAGGAAATCTTGCGTATGAAAGAGATTTTAAACGCGATCCTAGCTAAAAATACGGGTCAAAAACTAGCTAAAATCCAAAAAGACACCGACAGAGACTTTTTCATGAGCTCTGCCGAAGCCAAAGAGTACGGGCTTATAGATAAAGTTTTGGAGAAAAGCTTTAAGTAAAGAGTAGAATTTGATAAAGTTAGACAACAAAAAAAGCGATACCGTAGT
Organism: Campylobacter showae; assembly: GCF_900699785.1. Classification (NCBI taxonomy): domain Bacteria; kingdom Pseudomonadati; phylum Campylobacterota; class Epsilonproteobacteria; order Campylobacterales; family Campylobacteraceae; genus Campylobacter; species Campylobacter showae. The sequence continues at coordinate 1,116,083 of NZ_LR535679.1, read as the reverse complement.
AGTAAAAAAAGAGGATGAAAAGGCCGTAGAGGGCGAATTAAACATCTACGGCTTTTCCGAGGCGATTATTAAAGAACTAAGCGAGGAACACATCCCCTCGATACCGAAAAACTACACCGTTTTTTTTGAAAAGATGCTCGAAAAGCAACCCGATGATTTTAAGAAAAAAGTCGGCGAGATCATAAAGATCGAAGAAGAGATCAGCAGACTCGAAGACGATAGAAAAATAAACATCGAGCGCGAAGTAAAAAACAGCTTCATGCAGATAAAAAGCATGTTGCAAGCCGTAGGACTCATTTATAAGAATTTGACTATCCTAAGAACCATAATAAAAAAACGCTCGAGCATCTTAGAGCCAAATATCAGCTTGCTAAGCTTGCAAAATATGTTTAACGAATTTAACGAAGACCTAAATAAGCTAAATTCGCTGATGGGTAAGCATATCGAAGTGATAAAAACTAGCTACGAAGAGGTCAGTAGAGTCTTTAAGGTCGTAGAGGAGCAGTCTATCTACGATCCTAAATTTGACATCTACAATAGGAAATTTTTCCTAAAAACGCTCGAAACCGAAGTCGGATATATCAAAAAATACGGCTACGAATCCTCTATCCTGCTCATAAAGACAAAAGATGAAAGTCTAAAAGATATCGGCTCAAAAAGTAGATTGGCGCTGCTAAAAAATATTTCTAGAATGCTGCTACGCACATCAAAACGAAGCGATATCTTGGCGCATTACGGCGACGGGTGCTTTGCTATGCTAATGCGGCACACCGATATGGTCGGCGCGCAAAAGGCCTGCGAGCGTATCACCGAGATGTTTTACGAGACCTCGTTTATACTAAAGGGCGAGAAATTCGAGTTTGATATGGAGGTTGTTGCCTGCAACCTAAGAACCGATAAAACGGTCGCCGAGCTACTATCTGCGGCGCTCGATACTCTCGTAAAAACGGGCAGAGACAGTAAGCGTTACGAGATTTTAGACGAGAAAGCAGCTAAATGATACTAGAAATTCTCACCTATCCGAACAAAAAACTCTTCGTCAAATCGCTTGAAGTTAAAGTTTTTGACGACGAGTTGCATAAATTTTTAGACGACAGAACCGATAAAACGGTCGCCGAGCTACTATCTGCGGCGCTCGATACTCTCGTAAAAACGGGCAGAGACAGTAAGCGTTACGAGATTTTAGACGAGAAAGCAGCTAAATGATACTAGAAATTCTCACCTATCCGAACAAAAAACTCTTCGTCAAATCGCTTGAAGTTAAAGTTTTTGACGACGAGTTGCATAAATTTTTAGACGACATGTATGAGACCATGATCGCTAAAAACGGTATCGGACTAGCCGCCATCCAGACGGGCGAGGCTAAGCGAATTTTGATCATAAATTTAGTTGACGAAGAGAGTAAAGAGCAGCGCAAAGAGGATCTGCTAGAAATCATAAATCCCAAAATTTTACGCAAAGAGGGCGAGATAATCTATCAAGAAGGCTGTCTTAGCGTGCCGGGATACTACGAGGACGTAAAAAGAGCCGAGTTTATAACGCTAGAGTACCAAGACCGCTTCGGACAGCGCCAAGAGCTCGAGGCAGATGGGCTTTTGTCAGTCGCCATCCAGCACGAGATGGATCATCTCGACGGGCACCTTTTTATCGAGCGTATCGGCTACAACAAACGCAAAAAATTCGACAAAGAGTATAAAAAGCAAAAAAACGCATGAAAGCCCTAAAATGCGCCACCTATAACGACGAATTGCGGCTTGTGGACGTCGAGTCCAGTTTTAACCGCGGTTTGCCCGCACTTAATATCGTAGGGCTTGCGGGAGCTTCGATCAAAGAGAGTGCCGAGCGCGTAAAATCAGCGCTTCTGTCGTTAAATTTTTCTTTTCCAGCGCAAAAAATCATCATAAATTTATCCCCGTCCGATATGCCAAAATCAGGCAGTCACTTCGACCTACCCATCGCGCTTTTAATCGCCTTGCAAAAAGAGCGCGACTTCGAGCCTATTTTCGTATTTGGCGAGCTGGGGCTTGACGGCGGCGTCAAAAGCACGGCGAGCCTTTTTTCTATCCTACTTTTTTTGAGCGCGAAAGCGCAGGGTTCTCGCGTACTGATTCCGCAAGAGATAGCGCAAAAAGCGGGCGCGATACCGAATTTAGAAATTTACGCCGTTTCAAATTTAGCCGAGGCGATCAAATTTTTCCTAGAGCCAGAGTTTGCCGCCTCGCGCAGAGTAGGCAGCGTTCATCCGCTTTTTTCGAATTTGATCAAAATCGACGAAAAAAGCTTCGTAAAAAATCAAAATTTCGAGCTAAATTTTAGCGACGTCAAAGGCCAAAGTAGGGCAAAAAGGGCCTGCTTGGTGGCTGCTTGCGGTATGCACAACGTTATCTTTGAGGGCAGCCCCGGATGCGGAAAGAGTATGAGCGCCAAGCGCCTGCGCTACATTTTGCCGCCGCAAAGCTTGGATGAGATTTTGCTTAGTTGCGCTTATAGCTCGCTAAATCAGCAGGAGAGTGAATTTTCCGCTCTTCGCGCCTTTCGTTCGCCTCACCACACGAGCACGCGTAGTTCGATTTTTGGCGGAGGATCGAGCTCGGCTAGGATCGGCGAGGTCGGGCTAGCTAACGGCGGGATTTTATTTTTCGACGAGCTTCCGCACTTTGCGCCCCAAATTTTAGAAAGCCTGCGCGAGCCGCTCGAGGACTACAAAATCAATATCTCGCGCGTAAATTCAAAAATCACGTATGAGACCAAATTTATGTTCGTAGCCGCGATGAACCCTTGCCCTTGCGGCAATTTACTTTCTAAAAATCTAGAGTGTAAATGCTCGGAGCTTGAGATCAAACGCTATAAATCGCGCATCTCCGCGCCCGTGCTAGACCGCATCGACCTTCACGTACAGATGGACGAGGTGAGCGCCGATGATAAAAGCGACGTCACGAGCGAATCGATGCAAGATACCGTGCTACGCGTGTTTGAGACGCAAATCGCGCGCGCGCAAAGCGAGCTAAACGGCAAGCTTAGCGATGAAGAGATCGCTAAATTTTGCGTTTGCGACGACGAGGCGAGTGGGGCGCTAGATCACGCGACGCAGAGGTTTTCGCTCAGTCGTCGCGCCATAAACAAAACCTTAAAAGTCGCCCGCACGGTCGCCGACATCGAAGGCTCGCGTATCATCAAAAAGCCGCACATTTTAGAGGCTTTGAGCTACCGAGTGAAGCAGGAGGGCGCATGAAAAAGCTATTTTGGGATACGGCGGAGCTTGACGCTAGGGCTGTGAGCAAGTTTGGGCTTAGCACCGAAGTGCTGATGCAAAATGCCGCTAACGCGTTAGCTAACGCCGTGCGAAGTAAGTTTAAAAAATCATCGACCAAACGCCGTAAAATTTTAGGCGTAGTCGGCAGCGGAAATAACGGCGCAGACGTGCTCGCCGCGCTTAGACTTTTGGGCGGCAAATTTGATTGTTTCGCGTTTTTAGCGAGCGACAAACAAAACGAAACCTCAAAAATCGAGCTAACCAGAGCGCTAAAATGCGGAGTAAATTTGATCCCAAATTTGACGCAAATCGGCGAATTTGATTGCATCATCGACGGGATTTTCGGAACCGGACTTAGCCGCGAGCTAGACGAACGGACGATAAATTTGCTAAATTTGCTAAACGAAAAACCCGCCTATAAGCTTGCCTGCGACATCCCGAGCGGTCTTGATAAAAACGGCGTACCGCAAGGCGCGGTCTTTAAGGCTGATACGACCGTGACGATGGGCGCGCTAAAGTCGGCGCTTTATAGCGACTTTGCAAAGGATTTCGTGGGGCGCGTAAAGGTCGCAAATTTGGGTCTTTCGCGCGAGCTTTACGAGAAGGGGACGAGCTTTTATAAACTCGGTAAGAGCGATTTAAATTTGCCCTTTCGCGCTAAGCAAAACGCTAATAAGGGCGACTTTGGGCACGTGTTTGTCGTTAGCGGCGAAAAGTGCGGAGCGGCGCGTATAGCGGGACTTGCCGCGCTAACTATCGGTGCCGGGCTCGTTAGCGTCGTGGGCAAAAATTTAAACATTGAGCCCGTTTTAATGCAAAGCGAGCGCATAACGCCCAAAATGCGAGTCGGAGCCGTCGGCATGGGGCTTGGCGAGCTTGATGAGGCGCAAAAAGATGAGCTTTTTAGCGAGCTAAAAACAAAAGATGCGCTCGTTATCGACGCCGATCTTTGCTACGAGCCGCGCACGCTTGAGCTTTTAAATAGCAAAAACGTAGTGGTAACGCCGCATCCAAAGGAGTTTGCGAGCCTGCTAGAGCTTGCGAATCTAGGTAAATTTGACGCTAGCGCAGTGCAAAGAAGTCGCTTCAAACTCGCTCAAGTTTTTAGCCGAAATTTTAAATGCGTGCTTGTGCTAAAGGGCGCAAATACGCTAATCGCGCAAGGCGGCGAGGTCTACGTCATGACGCACGGTAGCGCCGCGCTCGCAAAAGGCGGTAGCGGGGACGCGCTAAGCGGTATCGTCGCGGGACTACTCGCGCAGGGTTACGACCCGCTAAATGCCGCGGTCAGCGGGACGCTGGCTCACGCTCTAGCCGCTCGCCAAATCAAAATCAACGACTACGCGCTCACGGCCGCGGACGTCATCAAAGGACTCAAATGTTTACGAAAAAAATAGCGGTTTTATTTAGCGGCGGCGGCTCGAATTTGGAGGCGATTTTGCAGAGGCTGCACGGCAAAGTTTTTGACGAAACCAAGATCGAGGTCGCGCTAACGCTAACAAACAAAGCCGATGCAGGCGGCATAGTAAAGGCGGCAAAATACGGCCTGCAAAGCGTCGTTACCGAGCACGTTAATTTTGCCTCGCGTGAGGAATTCGACGCCGAAGTCGTAGCGCAGATAAAGCGCGCCAACGTCGATTTAACGGTTCTTGCGGGCTTTATGCGCATCCTTACGCCCGTTTTTACGAGGCAGATTCGCACGATAAATTTGCATCCGTCGCTGCTGCCGCTTTTTAAAGGCGCGCATGCCATAAAAGAGAGCTTTGATAGCGATATGAAGGTAGGCGGCGTGAGCGTGCACTGGGTCAGCGAGGAGCTAGACGGCGGTGCGATCATCGCTCAGCGCGCGTTTGAAAAGAGCGTGGGAATGAGCTTTGAGGATTTTGAAGCTAAAATCCACGAGATAGAGCATGAAATTTTGCCTGAAACTATCGTGCAAATTTTAACCGGCAAAGAGTAAAATTTCGCGTCTAAATTTGAGTTAAATTTATGATTTTTGCGAAGCAGAACATAAATTTAGCTAAATTTCGACTTGCAAATTTAAAATTTCGCACCCGTTTTTTACGCTACGTCAAATTTAAGGGCGTAAATTTACGAAATCGTCGCAAATCGCAAACTTCGATCGGCGGTTAAAATATCAAAAACGTTAAATTTGGCCTATTTTGCTTTAATACGGTGCTTTCGCGCCGCTCGCTAAAACTAAAATGAAATTTGGCGGAGGGTGTTTGTGCTAAATTTAAGCTCAAAATACGTCTGTAAATTTGATCGTAAATCACGTGTCTACTCGCAAATTTTGCTAAAAACCGTAAATTTGAAGCGGTAAATTCGCAAAAAGTGCACTCCGGATAGGACGATGTAAATTTGACCGACTTTGCGCATCGCTCAAAGCTAAAACAATTTTACGCCTTTGAATGCAAATTTATCTCAAAAGTCGCAACTAAAATTTACCCAAAGTATCAGGCGCCTAAAAATAGGTTTATGGGAGTCCGCGCGAACAGCAAAAGCAAGCGCTAAATTTTGAAATTTGAAGACATAAAGCAAGATAAATCGCGGTAATAAAACTAGTGAAATATTTAAAATCTACAGACGACGTCTCGTCAAATTTAAAGCCAAAAAGCAAAAGGAAATTTAAAAAAAGAGGCGGAAAACTCCGCCAAAAAGTAAAATTATTCGGCTTTAAATCCCCCGCCAAAAGCCTTATAGACATCCACGACCGAGTCGATGAGGCTCAAATTTGCCGCGATGTCCTGGAGTCTAACCGAGAGTAGGTTTCGCTGCGCATCGAGTAGCTCCAGATGCCCGGTGTAGCCCTCCTCGAACTGATCCTTGGCCAGCTTATAAATTTTTTCTTGCGAGAGCAGAAGTTCTTTGACTTGATTTAGCGTTAGTTTGGCGTTTTTGCGGTTGTTTAGCGCGTCTCTAACCTCGCCTAGAGCCTTTTTGATCGCAGCTTCATAGGCTACGGCCGCGATTTGCTCGTTGGTTTCGGCGATGCGGACGTTGTTTTTGGTTCTGCCATAGTCGAAAATTTTCTGCACCAAAGTGCCGCCTATGCTCCACGTGTTGGCGTTACTGATAAAGATATTTTCAAAATCCACGCTAGAAAATCCGAAAAGCCCCGTTAGCGAGATGGACGGTAGATAGTCGGCCTTTGCGACGCCGATTAGTGCGTTAGTCGCGTTTAGATCGGCGTAGGCTTTAGCTACGTCGCTCCTTCGCAGTAGTATGTCCGCGCTCACGCCCGCACTCACTTCGGGCTCTTTGGGTAGCATTTTAGCGCTCTGTACGGCTCCGTTTAGGATCTCGTCGTTTGATTTTCCCGTTAGCACCGCTACGGATGTTAGAGCCTGAGATAGCGAGGTTTGCACCTCTAGTAGGCTTACTTTTGCGCTCTGCACGGCGGCTTTGCTTTGTAGATAGGTCGTCTCGTTTATGCCGCCTAGATCAAGCTGCGTTTTGCGAAGCGCCAACGTCTCCTCGTAGGTTTTTAGCGTATCTTTTAACACGGCTTCGCGCATATTTAGAGCCACGAGCGCGAAGTAGCTTTTAGCCACGCTAGAGCTTATGCTAAGGCGCGCGGTGGCGTAGTCGAGCTTGGTCGCGTTTAGGCTAGCTTTAGCCGACTCGACGCTGTTTCTCACTCTGCCCCATAGGTCTATCTCGTAGCTTAGGCCTAAATTTACCTGCGATGTTCGGTAGCGCGTCTGAGGCTGCTTGGTGTAGGTTTCGCCGCTACTTTTTGCTTTTGTGTAGCCGACGTTTAAATTTACGCTAGGAAAAAGATCGGCTTCCGAGATGCCTAGGCTTGCGGCCGCTTTTTGTAAATTTAAATAAGCAGTGCGAAGGTCGGTGTTTTTCTCTAGCGCGCTAGCTACGAGGGAGTTTAGGTTTTCGTCGCCAAACTCCTTCCACCACTCGTCCCTGATGTCGCTAGTTTCAAATTTATACGTAGATTCAAATTTCGTATCAACCTCGGGGATATCGGGTCGAAACGAGCAGCCCGCTAAAAATAGCGCCGCGGCTAAAGTTAAAATTTTATACATTTTTGACCTCCTGTGCTCCGCTTGGTTTTTTGTCCCAGACTTTGTTGTTTAGCTTTTCTAGCAGATAGTAAAACATCGGTATGAAAAATATCGCTATCGTAGTGGCCGCTATCATACCGCCGATCACGCCGGTGCCCAGCGAGTGGCGAGACGCCGCGCCCGCGCCCGTGCTGATAACCATCGGGAAAACGCCCAAAGTAAATGCGAGCGAGGTCATGACGATCGGGCGGAAGCGAAGCCTTGCCGCATTAACGGCCGCGTCAAATACGCTCTTGCCGGCCAGTCTTTCTTGCATCGCAAATTCTACGATAAGGATCGCGTTTTTAGCCGATAGACCGATGAGAAGCAGTAGTCCGATCTGGAAATAAATGTCGTTTGTTAGCCCTCTAGCCCAAACGGTGACTAGCGAGCCGAAAACCGCGAACGGAACGGCCGTGATAACAGCTAGCGGGATGAGCCAGCGCTCATACTGCGCCGCTAGGATCAAAAATACGAAAATCATACCGAATATAAACGCCGTCGCGCCCGTGCCTTGCGAGCTAACCTCCTGATACGCCGTGCCCGCCCAGCTGATCGAGTACTCTTCCATATTTAGCGTCTGTTCGACCACTTCTTGTATCGCTTTTATCGCGTCTCCCGATGTGTAGCCCGGTTTTGGGTCGCCTTGGATCTTAGCCGCCGGGAAAAGGTTAAATCTATCTACGATATCGGGGCCTAAAATTCTAGTTAGAGTTGCGACCGAGTTTAGCGGTATCATCTCGCCGCCTTTTGAGCGGACGTAAATTTTACGCAAGTCTTCCGGGTTGTTTCTAAATCGGTCCTCGCCTCTAGCGTAGACGCGGTAGGATTTACCGAAAAGACTAAAATCGTTGATGTAGTAGGAGCCGAAAGTCGAGCCTATCGCGCTAAAAATTTCGCTCTCGCTCACGCCGAACATCTGGGCTTTTTGTCTATCGACGTCGATTTTAAACTGACGGTAATTAGTCTCTAGCGTCGAGCGCACGCTGGTTAGATCCGGGCGCGCGTTTGCCGCGGCGACTACTTTTTTCACGTCGGCTTCGATCTGGGCGTAGCTTTTGCCGCTTTTATTTTGTAGATACATCTCAAAGCCGCCCGTCATCGAAAGACCCATGATAGGCGGGACGTTTACGACAAAGCTCATCGACTCCTTTGAGCCCCAAAGCATGCCGTTAAAAGGCCCAGTTAGAGCGCCTGCTTGGCTACCCGGCGTTTTTCTCTCGCTCCAGTCTTTTAGCTTGATAAAGCTGATGGCCGAGTTTTCCCTAAGCGCGCCCGCCAGCATATCGTATCCCGCAAAACTCATCATAAACTCGACATTTGGGTTGCTAAGGATAGCTTGGTTGATATTTTGAACTTCTTCTTTGGTCTTTAGCATATTTGATGACGGCGGCAGCGAAGTGATAACCATCAGCGCGCCTTTATCCTCGGACGGTACGAGGCCGCTAGGGACTTTTTTAAACAGCTCGTAAGTCGCAAAACCCATAACGCCTATCAAAATAAGGCTAATGATAACGTGACGCAGCACTGTTGCCACGCCTGCGCTAAAAATTTTGGTACTCCAGTCGAAAAAGTCGTTAAATTTTTGTACAAACCAAAACGGCTTGCTCTCTTGTTTTTTTAGCATAACGCCGCAAAGCGCAGGAGTAAGCGTAAGCGCTACAAAGCCTGAGATACAAACCGAAGTAACTAGAGTAAGCGCGAACTGGCGCTGGATCACGCCGACAAAGCCCTCCATAAAAGAAACGGGGATAAAAACAGCCGAGAGAACGAGTACAATCGAGATGACGGGCGTTTGCACCTCCTCCATCGCTTTATATGTCGCTTCTTTGACGGTGATGTCCTTTTCCTCGTGTAAAATTCTCTCCACGTTTTCGATAACGATGATAGCGTCGTCCACGACGATACCGATAGCAAGGATGAGCGCGAAAAGCGTGATCAAATTTATACTAAATCCCATCGCGTATAGTCCGCCAAAGGTGCCGATGATGGACACGGGAACGGCAAGCATCGGGATGATAGTCGCGCGGAAGCTCTTTAAGAACATATACATAACGATGATAACTAGGACCATCGCCTCGATAAAGGTCTTGACGACTTCTTGGATAGAAACTTCGATAAATTCGGTCGGGTTATACGCGATCGTGTGTTTAAAGCCCGCCGGGAAATTTTTACTTAGCTCGTCAAGCTTTGCGTTTACCGCTTGCGCGGTGGCTAGGGCGTTAGCGTCGTTTTGCATAAAGATTAAAAGCGGGATGGCGTCTTGGCCGTTTAGCATCGAGTCTGATGCGTAGCTAGCCGCTCCTAGCTCCACGGTTGCTACGTCTTTTAGCTTTAGCACCGCTCCGTCCGCGCTTTTGATTACTATATCGCCAAACTGCGCGGCGTTTTTGAGACGGCCGTCCGAACGAACGGAATAGACATAAGGATTATCGCCGTCTGAGGGCTGCTCGCCTATTTTACCGGCGGCGTATTGGCTATTTTGGATTTTTATTTGAGATATTACGTCGCTAGGAGTTAGCTTGTAGTAGGCTAGTTTATCCGGTTTTAGCCAAATTCTCATCGAGTACTCTTTGCTACCGATTAGCGCCGTGTCGCCCACGCCGTTAACCCTTTTAACTTCGTCTGCTATGTTTAAATTTACGTAGTTATACAGCTCGACTAAGTCCATGTTTGAGCTCGTAAAGCCGACTACTTCTAGGATCGAGCCGCTGCGTTCGCGCACGGTCACGCCCATATTTTGCACCTCTTGAGGTAGCCTTGAGAGCGCGGCTTGGACGCGGTTATTTACGTCGATCGTGGCTTGCTTGGATGAGGTGCCGATTTTAAAATAAACGTTGATATTTAGCGAGCCGCTCGAGCTTGAGGTGCTTTGCATATAGAGCATGTTTTCTACGCCGTTTATCTGATCTTCGATCGCGCTGGCTACGGAGTCGGAGATGGTCTGAGCGTCGGCGCCGGTGTATGTGGCGCTAACGGAAATTTGAGGCGGGGTTAGCTTGGGATACTCCTCGATAGGAAGCCCCTTTATCGCCATTGCGCCCGCGATAACTATGATTATAGATACGACGGTGGCGAATATCGGGCGGTCAATGAAAAATTTAGAAAACATTATTTAGCCTTTTCTTGCTCGTTTTTAGGCTCTAAATTTGCGCCTTTACCAAAGCTTTCGGTTGGGTCCTTATCTATCTCTACGGGCGCACCCACGCCGATTTTTAGGAAGTTGTTTAAGATAATCTTATCGCCTTCGTTTAGTCCCTCGCTAACGACTGCGGCGTCTTTGGTTTGGTAGGTGATTTTTACGTCCTTGGAGGCTACTTTACCGTCCTCTACGACTAGCACGTAGGTCTTGACGTCGGTTTGTTGGAGCGCTACTTGAGGGATTTTAAAGCCGTCTTTTTGGTAAAATCCACCCATCGTCACGTGGCCGAACATGCCAGGTAGCAGCTTGCCCTCGTCGTTGTTAAATTCAGCCTTGGCTAAAACTGTGCCCATATTCGTATTTACGACGTTATCGATAAAATTTACTTTGCCGTTAAATTCTCCCGGACCTACTTTTAGTACGGCGTCCGAGTTTGCCTGTACCCAGAGGCTGCTTTCTTGCATTTTGACGCGGTTTAGATTATCTACGTCGGAGATGTGGAAGTGCGCCTCGATCGGATTGATTTTGGTTAGGCGTACCAGCTGGGTCGTGTTTGCTACGACTAGCGAGCCCACGTCTACTAGGTTATCGCCCAAAACGCCGTCAAAAGGCGCGGCGATACTCGTGTAGCCTAGGTCTATTTTGGCGTTTTTGGCGCTTGCTCGAGCGCTTAGTAAATTTGCGTTTGCGATTTCAAGCGCCGAAACGGCCGCATCGTACTCTTTTTGCGAAACGGCGTTTTTCTTATATAAATTTGAAATTCTGTTAAATTCGGTTTGAGCGTTTTTTAAATTTGCGTTTGCTACGCCGATAGCGGCTTCAAGCGCGTCGTAGCTGGCTTGGTATTTTTCCGGATCTATCAAAAACAGCTTGTCGCCGGCTTTTACGTTGTCGCCGGGTTTAAAAAACTGCTTGGTTATCGTGCCGCTTACTTTGGGATAGACGATGACGTCTTGTTGGCTCGTTAGGGTCGCGGTGTAGTCAAAGCTGATCGGCACGTCTGATTTTTTAGCTACGAATACATCGACCTTTGACGGCGGCATTTGTCGTTGTTGTCCGGCTGCAGCCGCACCTTTTTTGTCATTACCGTCAAAGCATGCCGTAAAAAACAGCGACGCTAATAATAAAACCGAGAGAGTTTTAAAATTTCTCATAAATTTGCCTTTAGTTTTTTGGGATATTATACACAAAATTTGGGATGTAATATTTGTTATAAATAAAGTCGGCTATTTTACTCTTATTTATACGAAAAGTCAAATTTTTGAGAGTCGAATTTAGCGTTTTTTTACGCCGTGCAAAAACATATCTATACGCGTTTTTACGTGCTCTTCGCGCTCTTCTACGCTTAGCGTTATGTCCTCGTTTAGCAAAATAGCATTATAATGATAAGGCTCTCTAACGACTGCGGCAAACGCCTTGGCTGCGACGTAAGGAGATATACATGGATTTAGCTGGACTCTTATGTCTTCGCGCTCGAAAAAATCGATTAAAATTTTATCGATTTTGCTTAAAATTTGATCCAAAAACTCTTTACCTAAAAGGCCATCGTTTTTCGCGCCTTCGCTCATCATTACTCTTGAGATTAGCGTGGTTTTCTTTTCACAGATGATGTCGAAAAATATCATCGCGAATTTGGTTAAAAAATCATCCAGCTTATGCGATAAATTTAGATCGATTTTTTCGTCTATCTGCGTTCTAAAGTCGTCAAATCCGCGCTCTACGATAGCGCGAAAGAGCCCTTCTTTGTTTTCAAAAAATTTGTAGATGCTCGCCAGCGACCCGCCGCTTTTTTTGATGATATCCGTTAAACTCGTGTTTTCATAGCCGTTTTCGAGGAAAATTTCAAGCCCGGCCTGAATGAATTTCTCTTTTCTCTCAGCGCTTCGTTTCGTCGGTTTCGTATCCATTTTTATAGCCCCCAAATTTTAAAAAATCTTAAAGTATGATTATACTATAAAAAAATAATTTTTTACTCACTTGGATGGGCAAAGATCGTCCGTCTCTTAACATTTATTTTTTCTTTGTTGTCCGCTGCGTAGGCGGAGATTTCTATCTTCGTCGTTTGCTCGCCAGTCTTAGCAAATGCCGATTTAGGCGCGCTTAGGACGACTACGACTCTCTTTTTTTCGCCTGCTTTTAACGAAATTTGCCCTCTTGGGCGCTCGATTTTTATCGGCGCTTTAGCTCCGTCCGCGCTAACGTCAAAATAAAACTCATGCGCCTGCGCCTCGGTGTTTTCAAACAAAAACACGTAAGCGTTTTCGATCTGGCCGCTTTTATTTATCTTATATAGCTCGCTTGTGCGGTTTATGTTTAGCAGCATGCTCTCTTTTTTGGCGCTCATTAGCGTTAGCGCGGTCGCAGCGATAGCGATGGCGGCGCAGTAGCCGACGGTTTTAAAGCGCAAATACCGCACTTTTTGCTTGGTTTTTAGGGAATTTGAGCTCGTCCAGTTAATTAGACTAGGCAAATTTAGCCCCGACATCGTTTTCGTGCACGCATCGACGCACTCTAGGCAGTTTATGCACTCTAGCTGCATGCCTTTTCTGATGTCGATGTGTGTCGGGCAAATTTTCACGCAGGCTTCGCAGCCGGTGCATTCGTTTTGTGGATCGGGCGGCTTTTTCCAGAGTTTGGTTTGGCCGTCATAAATTTTACCGCCGCGAGCCTCGTCGTAGATCACCTGCACGCTGTCAGAATCTATCATCACGGACTGCACTCTAGCGTATGGGCAGACGTAAACGCAAAAATTTTCGCCTAAAAACGCGACGTCAAATATCAAAAACGCCGCGATAACAAGCCAAGCTCCGAGTAAAATTTTATGCTCTGCGGGATCTGAAATTTGAGCGAAAAAGTCCTGCGGCGGGACGAAAAACCAGAGAAAATTTGCCGCCGCGACAAAGGCTAAAATGCTCCAGATCGCCACTGCGAGCGCATTTTTGATGCCGCCCTCGGCGATTGTTTGTTTATTTGAGACGCTTTTGCGAATTTTTAAAATTTTAGTTTGGATGAGGTCGCGGTAGATCGCGCGAAATATCGTCTGCGGGCAGCTCCAGCCGCACCAGACGCGGCCGCCCAAATTCGTCATAAAAAATATAAAAATAAAAAAAATGATGAGCACGAAAGGCATTAAAAATAGCTCTTGGACGTTAAATTTGGCAAAAAGCAGATGCAGCTCACTGCGCTCAAAGCTTAGCAGGAAAAACTGATTTCCGCCGATGGTTATAAAAGGCAAAATGAGCGCGGTACAGGTGATCAGGATGTAGGCTATATAGCGTTTGCTAGCAAATTTGAAATAATTTTTATACTCTTCTTTTGTCATAATTCGTCCTGATTACAAAGTAGTGATAATTTTGGATAAATTATAGAGTTAATGCTATTAAACGCGTATTAAAATTGCTATTACGCCAATTTTATGATGTATAATTTCATAAATTCTTTAAAAAGGAGATGTTATGCAAAAAATTTCTAGAAGAAATTTCATCAAAACCGGCTTCGCGGTAGCTGCGGTAGGCGCGTTAAATTTGCAGGCGGCACAGGAGGATGAGATAAAATGGGACGCGGAATACGACGTCTTGGTTGTAGGTAGCGGCCTTAGCGCAAACGTCGCGGGCATCGTAGCAGCCGAGGGTGGGCTTAGTGTAGCGCTACTAGAAAAGATGTCGCGAATGGGCGGCAACTCTGTAGTTTCTCAGCTTGATTTTGCCTGCGTGGGCACCGAGCAACAAGAAAAAGCCGGCATCAAAGACTCCATCGAGCTTTTCGTAAAAGATCTAAACAAAGCAGGCAAGGGCTTTAACTACATTGAGCAGTCGTACAGGATCGCTGAGAATTCAAAAAGAGCGTATGAATTCGTCAAAGCAAGAGGCGTGCAATACGCCGAAAAGCTAAAGCATCTGGGCGGACATAGCGTGGCAAGAAGTCTAGAGACCGTAGGCGGAGGCGGAGCGTGCGTGCAGGCGCTAAATTCTCACTTTGAAAGCAAGGGCGGCAAGACGCTAAAGCGCGTAAAAGTCGATGAAATCGTACTGGATAAAAACGGCGCGGCGATAGGGTTAAGAGTGAGAGAGGAATATAAATTTGATAAAAACCTAGCCGACGACGATGCGCAAAACGTTTCTGGGGACGTTAAATTTTATAAAGCTAAAAAGGCCGTAATTTTTGCAAGCGGCGGATTTTCGGCGGATAAAACCTTTAAAGCGGCGCAAAATCCAAGGCTCGCTCTAGCTTCCACTCCGTCAAATCCAGGTGCGACGGCAGGTGCGTTAAAAACCATGGTAAGGGCGGGCGCGATGCCTGTACAGCTTAGCCTGGGACGCTATTCGTTTGGTATTCCGACGGAGGATTTGATATTTGCTATTGCGGTCGACGGCAAAAACTCAAAGAGGTTTATGAACGAAGACGGCGATAGGCAGACTTTGTCCGATAATATTTTAGAAAATATGCAAAAAAATGAAAGTGATCTGTTCCCGACTATAATCTTTGACGAGACGGGATTTACCTCCAGTCACGACCCAAAAAGGCTGCAAAAGTTTATAGAAACCGGCAAGATGAAAAAATTTGAGAGCTTAGACGAGCTGGCGGCGGAATTTAAGCTAAATGCGCAAATTTTAAAAGAGGAAATAAAGCGGTATAACGAAAGCGTCGCTGCCAAAACCGATGCCGATTTTAAAAAAGATTTAACTAAAGTCGCTCCGATAGAAAAGGCTCCGTTTTACGCGATACTCGGGGCTCCTGGCATCAGCTATACTCCGGGCGGCGTGAGGGTAAATTTGAACTTTGAAGTTCTTAATATAAATGATAGCAAGCCTATTAAAAATTTATACGCTGTAGGCGAGGCGACGGGCGGCGTGCACGGATTTACGAGGCTTACAAGCTGCTCGACGCCCGATTGTATCAGCTCGGCGATGATAGCGGCGGAGCATATACTAAAAGGCTAAATTTAAAGCCTAGGCGTCGAGCAAAGCTTAAATTTATCAAATTTAAACTATAATCGCCGTCTATTTTAATTGAAAGGTGGTGAGGACGTTGCCTGGTATTAAGGTACATCCTAACGAGTCTTTTGACGAAGCTTACAGAAAGTTCAAAAAGCAAACCGACAGGAATCTTGTCGTGACTGAAGTTCGCGCAAGACGCTTTTTCGAGCCTATGACCGAGATCCGCAAAAAACAAAAAATCGCGGCTCGCAAGAAAATGCTTAAACGTCTATATATGCTTAGACGCTACGAGTCAAAGCTCTAACCAAAAGGGTCGCTTCGGCGACCTTTTCTTTTTTAAACTCCCGTTTAACTCGCATCAAAGCCAAAATTTGCCATAATCTACGCTAAATTTAACGATCAAAGGAAAAATATGTCCAAAGTGCCCGTGAGCGAGGCCGCGGAAATCTTAGGCGTAACCAAAGAAGCCGTTTACAACCGCATTCGTCGCGGCACGCTAAAAACCTTTGAAAAAGACGGCGTAAAATACGTGGTTTTGGACGGCTACGAGCCTCAAACCGCACCCAAATCGGCGCCCAAAACTTCAAAATCCGCCAAAAGCTCGGAGCCAAAAAAAGCCGCTAAAGCCGGCGAATTTGACGTGAACGAATTTCTACTCTCGCAAATTAGCGAACTAAAAGAACAAAATCAAAATTTGCAAGCCGATAAAGAGAGGCTTTTTCGCGAAAAAGAGCAAATTTTGCTAAATAATAAATCCGAAATCGCTCAAATTTACCGCGAAAGAGACGAGAAGCTAAGGGGATTTTTAAGCATGCTCGAGCGACCGCTGCTAGCGCGTCAAAACGGCGAATATGTAGCTCCTATCGACGTCGAATTCATCGAGAACGAGTCTAAAAACGAGGGTAAATGGACGAGCTTGGCCGAGTTTTTAAAATCGCAAAATTTAAGCGGCAAGAGCCTTAAGAAAACGCAAAATAAAATCATAAAAAACATCGGAAAATCAAAATTTATCAAATTTAAAAAGGGCGTGATAATGGTAAAAAGCAAGAAAATTTCAAAGGAGCTAGATAAAAAATGAGAGTTTTTAAAGGCATAAAAAAAGTAGCAAGCTACGCTGCTGTGGGCGGATTTGGCGCGGTCGTGATAGCAGGGCTGGCCGGCTGCGGTAGCAACGATAACGGCGGCGAAAGTAGCGCGCTAAACGAAGCGGCGCAAAAAACGGGAGCTTTCGTCATCATCGAAGAAACCGCGCCGGGCAAATATAAAGTCCTAGAGGAGTATCCAAGCAGCGAAACGCGCGTCGTGCTAAAGGATATCAACGGCACCGAGCGCGTTCTGAGCAAAGAGGAGATGGATAAACTAATCGCAGAGGAAAACGCCAAAATCGATGCCGGAACGTCAAATTTGACGAATCCGAACGCTCAAAACGCGCAACTTTCAAGCGGCGGCATGAGTATGGGCGAGGCGCTACTAGCCTCGGCCGCGGGCGCGATCATCGGCAGCTGGATCGGCAACAAACTCTTTAACAACCCGGGCTATCAGGCGCAGCGCCAAAGCGCGTATAAAAACCCGAGTGCGTATTCAAGGAGCGTAGATAGCTTTAACAAAGCCAAAGCCACGAGCTCGGCAAGTAAACCAAGCGGCGGAAAGAGCGGATTTTTCGGCGGATCAAGTTCAAGTTCAAGCTCAAGTTTCGGAGGATAAAATGATAAATTTAAAAAAAATCGAACCGCTAAATAGCGAATTTTTAGGCGAGATCGGCTTTACGTGGCACACCGATCCGGACGGTAGCGACTACGTAGCAGACGAGCTAGTCGAGGTTGGCGAGGCGCAGGCAGAGGCGTACTACAACGCCGCAAACGAGCTATACGATATGTTCGTCGCAGCCGCCCAGCACGTCATCGACAACAACCTCTACCACGAGGTCGGCATCCCGTTTAACCTCGTAGATCTCGTGCGCAAAAGCTGGGAAAACGACGTGCACTGGCACCTTTACGGTAGATTTGACCTTGCAGGCGGTCTAGACGGCAAGCCGATAAAACTCATCGAATTTAACGCCGACACACCGACGGCCGTGTTTGAGACGGCGATCATCCAGTGGGCGGCGCTTAAGTTTAACTGCATGGACGAGAGCGCGCAGTTTAACGACCTTTATGACGCCCTAAAGCAAAATTTTAGGCGCCTCGTGACGCTAGATGAGGAGACCGAGAGCTTTAACGAGCACTACGAGGGTTGGAAAATTTTATTTAGCTCGGTTGCGGGCAGTAGCGAGGACGAGCAGACCGTGAAGCTATTGCAATACATCGCCGAGGAGGCGGGCTTTCACACGGCGTTTGCTTACGTCGATGAGGTCGTATTTAACGACGAGGAGGGCGTGTTTTTCGACGGCGAAAACTACGAGTACTGGTTTAAGCTCGTGCCGTGGGAGGACATCGCCGTAGAGGAAGGCGAGCTAGCTATAATCCTAAAAAACATCGTCCAAAATCAAAAAGCCATCATCCTAAATCCCGCATACACGCTGCTTTTCCAAAGCAAAGGCATCTTAAAAATTCTATGGGATTTATACCCGAATCACCCGCTTTTACTGCAGGCTAGCGACAAGCCGATCGCGGGCAAAAAGTACGTGAAAAAGCCGGTTTTCGGACGAGAGGGCGCAAACGTGAGCGTGATCGAGGCTGACGGTAGCGTGAGCTTGCAAAACGGCGGCGACTACGGTCAAAACCGCGCGATCTATCAGGAATTTTACGAATTTAACAAAGACGCTGCCAACAACAGCTACCAAGCCGGCGTGTTTTTTGCCTACGAGGCGTGCGCGCTAGGATACCGCAGAGGCGGCGAAATTTTAGACAACTACTCCAAATTCGTGGGGCACTTTATCAAATAAGGACGCAAAATGAAAATAGTCTGCCTCGATGCCGCGACGCTTGGAAGCGATGTAAAATTGGACGTTTTTGGGCAGTTTGGCGAGTTTGTTAGCTTTGAGACGACCGCCGAGGCTGAGCGCATAGAGCGGCTAAATGGCGCGGACGTCGCCGTCACGAACAAAGTCGTGATCGACAAAGAGACGATGGACGCGTCAAATTTAAAGCTAATCTGCATTAGCGCGACGGGTATGAACAACGTAGATCTCGCCTACGCCGCAGCAAAAGGCATCGCGGTAAAAAACGTCGCTGGGTATTCCACCGCTAGCGTCGTGCAGCATACGTTTGCTTGTCTTTTCGCGCTAACCAATCGCATTAAATTTTACGATAATTACGCGCAAAGCGGCGAGTGGGCGAAGAGCGAAATTTTTACGAATCTAGACCGCAGTATCGGCGAGATAGCGGGCAAAAGCTTCGGCGTCATCGGGCTTGGCGATATCGGCAGGGGCGTGGCGCGCATAGCGGCGGCATTTGGCGCGAGAGTGAGCTACTACTCAACTAGCGGCGCAAACGCAAACGCCGAGTTTAAAAGGCAAAATTTGGGCGAGCTTTTAAGCGGCTGCGACATCGTGAGCATCCATGCTCCGCTAAATGAAAAAACGCGAAATTTGATCGGTGAGCGGGAGCTAAATTTGATGAAAGAGGGCGCCATACTGATGAACTTCGGACGCGGCGGTATCGTAGATGAGAGCGCCGTAGCCAGTGCGATAGATGGGCGAAACCTGCGCTTTGCCTCGGATGTGCTAGAGACCGAGCCTATGCGCGCGGATCATCCGTTGCTAAATATCAAAAACAAGGAAAATTTGATACTCACTCCGCACGTGGCGTGGGCGAGCTTTGAGGCTAGAGAGCGGCTCGTAGCGATGATCGCGGAAAATATAAAAGAATTTTTGAAAGGATAAAAATGGCAACTGAGCATAGTTTTGATATAAGCGCGGCGGTCGATATGATGGAGGTCAAAAACGCGCTAGAGACGGCAAAAAAGGAGATCGCAGCGAGATATGATTTTAAGGGGCTTGTGGCCGAGGTGGAGCTAAACGAAAAGGAAAAAATCATCACGCTTCTTAGCTCTAGCGACAACAAAATCGACGCGCTAAAAGACATCGTGATCTCAAAGCTCATCAAGCGAAACATCCCGCCCGTAGCCGTGACTGAAAGCAAACGCGAGAGTGCTAGCGGCGGAAATATCAAAGCGACGCTAAAGCTAAACGACACCCTAGACAGCGAAAACGCAAAAAAAATCACCAAAGCGATCAAGGACGCAAAGCTAAAAGTAACTGCGGCGATCCGCGGCGAAGAGGTACGAGTAAGCGGTAAAAGTATCGACGATCTGCAAGAGTGCATTAGACTCGTGAAGGGGTTAAATTTGGAGTTGCCGATTAGTTTTAAAAACTTAAAATAGCGGTCACTTTCGCGAGCGCCTTTAAATGAGCTAGAAAAATCGTTGCTTGACTTTTGTATTCAAAATTTGACGGTTCGTCAAATTTAACCGCAAATTTAACGTATCGAAATTTTAACTCTCAATCTAAAATAAATAAGGATAAAAAATGGGCTTTTTTAAGAAAATTTTCGGCAAACAAGTCGATCTGGGCGAGCAAATGCCGATTTATTTCGCAAGTAACGAAGAGGACTACATGCAGCGCGCATTCGAGCAGGCGCGCGAGAGCTTTAGGTATTTTTGGCGCGAGCTTTACTGGGAGCGCCACAGGGTCGTGCGAGGGCTTGATTTTGCGATGGTTAAAATTTGCTTTTTAGACATCGTGGACGGCGAAGAAGTCGGCGAGCATATGTGGATTAACGACGTGGATTTTGACGGCGAGACCATCTCGGGCACGCTCGTAAACGAGCCTGACGCCGTGCAAAACGTAAAAAACGGCGACCGCGTGAACGCAAAGATGGACGAGATGAGCGACTGGATGTTTGCAGTGGGCGGACGCGCGTACGGCGGCTTTAGCGTGCAGGCGATGCGCTCGCGCATGCAAAAGGGCGAGCTAAAAGAGCACGATAAAGCGTGGGGGCTTGATTTTGGCGATTTTAACGATATTTTGGTGGTTTACGAGCAAAAAGAGCACCCGGAAAATTTAGCCGAGCATCCGATGAGCGAAAATATGCGCGAGCGGTTTGAGCAATACGTAAAAGAGAACCAAAGTATCATCACGGATGCCGATGAGCTCGGATTTACGCAGCTACACCGCGAGGCGCTCGCGGGCAATCTAGCGCTTGTAAACGTACTGCTGGCAAACGGCGCGGACAAAAACTTACGCACGAAAAGCGGCAAAACCGCGGCTGATTTTGCCAAGCATTTGGGCTGGAAAGATATCGTTAAAGCTCTTGCTTAATCTACCTTTAGCCCAAATTTGATGCTTAGCTAGATTTAGTCTAAATTTAAGAATTCTTAAAAATTCATCTTTACGGCGTTATTTTGTGCGGTTGTTTTGGCTGCGCAGCGCCGAGAACTTTAGAGCGATAGCGACGTTTAAGGCCTTACTTCCGCCGCTAGGTCACTCAAGCTGCGTTGGATAAGTCGTATTTTTGTAGCGGCCTCGGGATAAAATTTAACGCAGCCTATATAAAAAGATATATAAGCTCAACCGTAAATTTCTCCGGTAAAATTTACGTAAAATTTATTTAAATAGGTTAGACTAGGGCCTTAAAATTTTATTTTAAGTAAAACCTAAGTAAAATACGCGATAAAAATTAAGAAAAGGAATTAATTGTGGGATTTAAGAATATTATAGAAAAATTTGCGGTAAATTACGCTCATAATTCTATTCAAAAATCACTATACAACGAATTTAACATAGATATTTTGACCACAACTTACACAAAAACTCCAAAAAAAGACAAAAAGTACATGCTCTACGCGCACGTGCCGTTTTGTCACACATTTTGCCCGTATTGCTCGTTTCACAAGTACCACTACGAGCAGGAGCTTGCGAAAATTTACTTTGAAAATTTACGTGAGGAGATGAGGCAGATAAAAGAGGCCGGCTTTGACTTTACATCGCTTTATGTGGGCGGCGGCACGACGCTTATAAACGAGCCAGAGCTTGAAAAAACGCTAAAACTCGCAAAAGAGCTCTTTAGTGTCGAAGATATCTCGGCCGAAAGCGATCCAAACCACATCTCGCCGGAGAGCCTAAGCCGTTTTGACGGGCTTATAGATCGCTTAAGCGTAGGCGTGCAAAGTTTTGATAATGAGACGCTAAAAAGAGTCGGCAGGTATGAGAAATTCGGCTCTGCAGAAGAGACGAAAAGAAAGCTCGAGAAGGCTCTGGGCAAAATCCCGGTCATAAGCCTTGATCTCATCTTTAACCTACCAAATCAAACAAAAGAGCAGCTCATAAACGACATAAACGTCGCAAAATCAATCTCTCCGCAGCAAATCACCTTCTATCCGCTCATGAAATCGGAGCTAACGAGAGAGAACATCGCTCGCTCGCTCGGCGTCTCAAACGTCGATAACGAGCGCGAATTTTACGAAATCATCGTGAGCGAATTTGCCAAAGGCGGATATAAGCAAAGTAACGCTTGGGCGTTTTCAAACGAAAAAAGCGCCGATCTTCGCGACGAATACGTGGGCTCAAATTTAGAGTACGTGGGTGTGGGCAGCGGTGCATTTAGCTTCCTTGACGGCGAGCTTGTGATAAACGCATTTAACCTACTTGATTACGGCAGAAAGATCAAGGGCAGGCAAAGCCCGGTCATCGCAAAATGCGCATTTAGCAAAAAAGAGAGACTGAAATACACGTTTTTAACAAGGCTTTTTGACGGCGCCGTGGATATCAAAGCCTACAACGAGCAAAACGACGCAAACATCAACAAAGACCTATTTGTCGAGCTTAGCTTGCTAAAGCTAGTGAACGCTATCTACGAAGAAAACGGCGTTATCAAGCCGACGTTTTTCGGCAAATACATCTGCGTCGTACTCATGCGCGACTTTTATGCCGGTATGGATAAGGTGCGTGCAATATTTAAAAACGACGCGAAGATCAAACGTAGCAAAGTGCTTCGCATCATGAGCGAAGACACCGAGCAGAAATTTGAACAAAACATCATTCAGCCTCGCGCCGCTATGTAAATTTAAATAAATTTGACGCGATTTTGCCGTCAAATTTATCTCTCCTGCGAACTGCTTTAAATTTATCGCGAAAATAACCCGCCGCCCAAGCTTGTTTAAATTTAATTTATGCTAAATTTCGCCCCGAAAGCGACCTTGCGGACGCAAATTTTATCAAAGGCGAAGCGGTGGATACGGATAAATTTTTAAGCGAAATTTGGGGCGCTCTTAAGCTATTTTTAGACCCTAAAACGCAAATTCTCGCAGACGAGCGAAGCCTCGCCGTTTTACTCGCGGCGGATGCGGAGAATTTCGATAGATTTATGGCGCTAAAGGAGTTTAGGGATATCCTTCACGCGCTTGGGCTAAAAGCCGACATATACAGCCTCCAGTGCGCTCAGCTAGGCACGATAAACGCTCTAAAATCCGCAAAAATCTCAAAATCAAAGCTTCTGGCCGCCCTAGAAATCCTGCAAACCGAAAACATAATCTCCGCTGAGCATTTTAAGAGGCTCTCGGATTTTTTACGCTCTCTTGGCGCGGATTTGCCGACACAAAACGAGCAAGAGGGTTCAAATTTTAAAAAATCGGACGTCTTTCACCAAAAAATAGACGCGCTAAACGATATCTGCGAGCGAATTTTGTCGCTAAACCCGGGCGAGAACGTCGCAAAAGCGGCGACAAAAGCGCGCCAAAAAGCGCGCGAGCTAGAGTTTAACGTCGCGGTTACGGGCGTCATAAACGCGGGCAAATCAACCCTGCTAAACGCGCTGCTGGGCAAAAAAATCCTAGGCGCTTCAAACGTGCCCGAGACTGTAAATTTGACCGTGCTAAAGTATGCGCCCGAGCCTTTTGCAAGGGTAAATTTTTGGAGCGAGGCTGAGCTAAAAGAGCTTGGAATAGCCCAAGATAAAGATGACGATATCGGCGAAATTTACGGCGGCGCGGGTGTCAAATTTGAGAGCGAAACGGCGCAAAATTTAAACGTCAAATTTGACGCGGACGGCGATACTTCGCAAGCTAAATTTGAGAGCCCTAACGCGAGCGAGATTTGCTCCGAACCGCCTGCTAGCAAGACCGTCAAAACGGACGAGATCAAGCGCTACACCTCGGCGGACTCCAAATACGCCAAATTCGTAAAAAGCGTCGAGCTTTACGAAAATTTGGAGCTTTTAAAGGATAACGTGCGCATCATCGACACGCCCGGCATCGACGACGCGGTGGCTGCGCGCGAGGAGCTGGTACGGCGATTTATGCGGGAGTGCGACCTGATGGTGCACCTGATGAACGTCTCGCAAAGCGCCACGCAAAAGGATCTGGACTTCATTGTTTCAAGCCTGCAAAACTCTCATGCCGTGAGGCTCGCCGTGCTGCTCACGCACGCGGACGTGCTAAAGCAGGGCGAGCTAAACGAAGTCGCCGCCTACGCCAAAAAGAGCGTCGAGGAGCGCACGCGCAGCCTTGGCGTCGGGGCTGAGTTTTTCGCCGTGAGCGCTAAAAGCTACTTTGAGGGCGGGCAAAACAGCGGCGTCGAGGAGTTTAAGGAGTATCTTTACGAGACGCTTTTTGGGCAAAATAGCCAAAAATCTCGCCTTGGCATCGAGGCATATAAAAAGGAGCTCGGCCACGTCTGCGCGCAGTTTGCGGCGGATACGCAAAGCGAGATTTTAAAACTAACGGGTTCAAATTTGAGCTTGTCGCAAAAGCTTTCTGAACTAAACGAGCAAAAAACCGCGCTGGCTAGCCGTCTAGAGGAAGTGAGGGTCGCGGTAAAAGAGGAGCTGGAGCGCCTAGATACGGCCAAAACCGCAGCTAGCTACGAGCTTGGGCTAAAATCCCTTGCGCAAACGCTAAAGCAGCGCGTCGCGGATGACGTAAACTACGCGGCCTCTAAAAAACAAAAGATCGATCCGCAGCGCCTCTCGCGCATCGCGCAAACTACGATCAAAGACGGCGTCATCGTCCTAATGCGTCAAAACCGCAACGAAATCGTACGGCAAATCGCCGCGTGCGCGCAAAATATCGCGCTAAAATTCGGCGAATTTGAGAGCAAAACGGCGGCCGCCGAGGTCTTTAGCATAAATGACTATCTAAACTCAAAAGGGATAAGCTTAGAGTGCGCCCAGGTCGCGGACGCTGTGGCTAGCGCGGCAAACTCGGGCGCGCAAGGCATACCCGAAGCCGCCAAAGTAGCCGCGGAGGAGTTTTTGGGTGCCCAGCGGATCAAAAATTTCGTTTTCGAGCTTAGCGAATTTGAAAAAAGCGAGTTTAAAAAGCGTATCGAAGCCGCGCTAAAAGAGCAAGAAAAGGCGCTCGCAATCAGCGAAGAGGCACTAAAAAACGAGCTTGCCCAGCTAGCGAAAACTAGCGGGCGGGACTCGCGCGAGCTAGAGCGACTAAACTCGCAAAGCGAGGCGATAAATGCTATAAATTTGGAGCTGCAAAGTGTTTGAGGAGTTTATAAACGCGTATAAAACGCGGTATTTTAAGATATTTTCGGACGATTTTCACGGGCGATTTAAGCGGCTGCAAAACGAGCTAACCGAGCCCAAATTTCACCCTAGCGCCGAACTAAAACAGGAGCTAAATAAACTCGATCTGTTTTTATCCAGCCCGCTTACGGTCGCTATAGTCGGGCAGTTTTCTAGCGGCAAATCGACGTTTTTAAACGCGCTTTTGGGTAGCGAGATTTTACCCGCGGGTCTAACTCCCGTGACCTCAAAGCCGACCTTTATCAGATACGGCGCCGCGCCCGGACTTAGCGTGCTTTACGAAAACGGCAGAGAACTGTATCTGGGCGTCGAGGAGATCGGTCGCTTCGTCGATCAGCGCGTGTTTGGCGATGAGGTGAGCAGACTTTGCGTTTATGCGCCCTCTGAAATTTTAAAGCTAGTAAATTTCGTCGATACGCCGGGGCTAAACTCGCTTTCAAAGGCCGATACCGCCGTCACGCACGAGGTGCTAAAAGACGTCGCGGGCGTCATCTGGCTAAGCCTCGCCGACAATGCCGCGCGCGCTAGCGAAGCCGCGCAGATCGAGGAGTTTTTGGCTGGCGGGGGCAAAACGGCGATCTGCTTGCTAAATCAAAAAGATAAGCTAAGCCAGGACGAGCTTGAGCGGCTCAAAACTCACGCGCAGGCCACATACGGGCGGTTTTTTGAGCGCATTATCGCAGTTTCTGCCAAGCAGGCCGTAAAAGCGCAAGCTGCGGGCGATGCGGCGCTTTTAGCAGAGTCGAATTTTGGCGCGGCGATAAGCGCTATCCGCGAGCTTTTTGGCGGCGAAGAGATAAAAGAAAAATTCGTGCGCGAAAAGTGCGCTAGGCTAGTTGCCGTAAACGCTGCTCAGCACGAGCGAATCGCTAAAATTTACGAAAAAGCGGGCGATATAATCTCCAAATTTGATGCCGAGCTAGAGTCAAATTTAAAAGCAGTGCAAGAAAATTTTAAACCGAAAATCGAGCTAGCCTTTAACGAGCTAAAGCACGTCGCAAAGCTCGTTGCAGACGAAATCCTAGCTAGCCTAAAAAGCGAGAAAAAGTATAAATACGCGCCGCGAAAAACGCTACTAAAGGGCGAGTATTTTGAAGCTAGCACGTATGAGGCGGTGGATTTTGACAGCGACGAGGCGTTTTCAAAACTCATCTACAACGACGTGAAATTCGCCAAATTTTTTAGAACGTACAAGCGGGGCTTAAGCGCGCTGCAAGAGGAGATCGGCACGGCGCTGGATGAAATTTACGCTCGGCTGGAGCGCGAATTTATGATTTATAAATCCGAATTTGAAAACGCGCAAAAAGAGGACGAAACGCACTCCGATATCCTGTTTGCCGACGTTAGGACGTATGCGGGGCAGGTGTATAGGACGTTTTTGCGAGACTATGAGACGGCGAAATTTAAAGGACTGCAAAAGACGGCGCTGTTTTTTGAAAAGCTAAACCTCAAAGTCGCCGCAAACTACGAAAATGCCGTCAAAATCGCCGTGTATTTTCTAAAAGAAAAGATCGCGGGCTCGATGCGTGCGCACGAGCAAAACGGCTTTGCGCTCTTTATCCCGAGCTTTGACGAGGTGCAAGACCGTGTTTTGCTGTCGCTAAATTTATACGAATTTGAAAATGAGATGCTGGGAAACGCGTCATTTTTAAATAAAATTTTATCGGCGTTAAAGAGCGAATTTGCGCAGATAAAGGATGAAAAACTAGCTAAGATCGCGGCCCTATCAGCAGGGCACGAGAGGCTAAGGGATGAAATTTTAAAAGCGGGCGAAGGGTTTGGCGGTAAAATCCTGCTTTGAGCGCGGCGATCTAGGCGATATTTGACAGCCAAGTTAAAATTTGCTCCCAAACGGGCTTTTTGTCCTCGTCCTTGAAGCCTAAAAGTAGCTTGATGAATTTAAAAACGAAAACAACGAGCAGGAAAATATACGTGACGAAAATGCCGACTAAAATTTCGTCGAAATACTCTTTTAATATAAAGTAGATGAGCGCGCATAGCGGAGCGCAAAGGGCTGCGATAAATTTAAATCGCTTGCCAAATTTGCGCCAATTTAACGCTTCAATTTGCAAGAGCGCGCGATAAAGCTTTGCAAGCGGCTTAAATGTGGTAAAAGCGTCTTAGCCAAACAGCGAGCTAAATTTAGCCGATTTAACCCCGCCGCACTCTCAAATTTAGCCGAATTTATCCGTCAAACCCGACTTTCTTATCCTCGCCGAAATTTGAGCTCATCTCGCGTTTGATCTCGCTTTCAAAGTCGCCCATCGTAAATATCCCGTCCTCGCGCACGGCGACTTTTAGAGCGGTGTTTTTGAGCGCGAGCATGATTTGCGCGCCGCTTAGCTCAAATTTAGCCAGCTCTTTGACGTCGAAATTTTCCTCAAAGCTCGCATTTTCCGGTAGCACTTTGCGCCAGATCGCAAGGCGAGCGGCGAGGTCGGGCTTTTTAAACTCGATCTTATAATCAAACCTGCGAGAAAACGCGATATCCAGGCTTTGCAAGAAGTTCGTCGTGGCGATGAGTACGCCCTCGAAGCGCTCGATTTGCTCCAAAAATATATTTTGCATTTGATTGTGCATCTTGTCCGCGCCGCTACCGCCCTCGACGCGCGTGCTTAGAAACTGATCGGCTTCGTTTAGCAGCAGCACGGGCTCGCTCTTGCTTTTGGCGCAGATTTCTTTGTACGTATCGAAAATTTTACGTACGTTTTGTTCGCTCTCGCCGACGTATTTGCTCAAAATTTTAGAGCAGTCAAAGCTAAGAACCTGCTTTTTTAGGCTCTTTGCGAGGCTTAGCGCGCTCATGGTTTTGCCCGTACCCGGCGGCCCGTAAAAGATGATTTTGGCGTCTACGTTCTTGCGCGACTTGATACCCCAGCTAGATAGGCGCGCCAGCACGCGGCGATCTACTTGTTTTAGGATCGCGTCCAGTAGCTCTTTTACCTTGACGTCCAGCACGACGTCGTTTATGTCGGTCGAGGGCTCAATGAGCTCAAAGATTTCCTGCTCTTTTACGAGAGTTTCTAGCGCTAGTTTTTTGCTTTTGCTCTCGGTTTTTGGGTGCATTACGCTTTGTAAAATTTCGTCGGTTATGTAAAACGTCCTGCTAAAGCCGCCGTAGGTATTTAGCGACTCGTCGTAGTCGATGAGGCCGTTTTCGATTAGTTTTGAGCCCTCATCCAGTAGGGCACGATTTTTTATGCGTTCGAATTCGTCCGCGCTTAAAATCCCCACAAGCGCGTTTAAATCGCGGTTTGCGTCCGTTTCGCCGACGTACTCTTCCTTTAAAAGCGCGAGGAAAATAAGCTGCTCTTTGTCGTTTAGCGCGTTATCTTTGAAAATTTGCTCGACGGAAATCGAAACTTTGCTTAAATTTAGCCGTTTTTCGATGATGGCTTCTAGCTCTTTTACGTCTTTTTCGAGGCGGCTTTTGGCGTCGCTTGATACGTTTTTGCTAAAAAACGAGAGCTTGCCGTAAAGCTCCACGCGCAAGAACTGATCTTTTAGGTAGTCGAGGTGATCGGCGTATGGCGCGACTGCGGGCAGCGTGAGCCCAAACTCGCCCTCTTCTAAAATTTTGAGAAAAAGCGGCGATAGCGAGATCTCGCTGTGAAGCAGCCCGAGCAAATTTGAGCCTGCGCTGTCTGCACTCTGGTTTTTAAAGATAGAAAAGCCCTGCACGATCCAGCCGCTTTCCAGTAGATTTTTTACATCCGCAAGTCCTGCTAGAAATTTATACTCTTCGCTGCCAAAAACAGCGCAAAGCACGTCGTAAACGCTACTTTGCGGAGTGCCTTCGACGTAGCCTTTGCTTAGATGGCGTAAAATTTTCGCCTCGTTTTCGCTGCATTTTATGAGCGAGGAAATTTTAGAATTTTGCTCTCCGCCGATAAACTCTATCAAAAACCGCACTAAATTTCACCCCTTATCTGATCTTTTAAAACGCGCTTTAGCACCTTGCCCGTCGCGTTTTTAGGCAGCTCATCTTTAAAATAAATCGTCTTTGGAATTTTAAAATTCGCCAAGTGTTTTTTGAGGTGCGCGCGGATATCTTTTTCGTCCAGACTCATGTTTTCTTTAAACTGGATAAACGCCGTGACCTCCTCGTCCGCATGCTCGTCTCTGACGCCGATAACCGCGGCTGCCTCGACCTCGGGCAGTTTAAACAGCACCTCCTCGATCTCGCGCGGGTAGATGTTGATGCCCTTTGAGATGATGAGGTCTTTTTTGCGGTCGACGATAAAGATATAGCCCTCTTCGTCGATCTTGACGAGGTCGCCCGTGCGTAGCCAGCCGTTTACGATCGTTTCGTCGGTGGCGTCGGGCATATTTAGGTAGCCTTGCATCACGCAGTCGCCTTTTACGATTAGCTCGCCCACCTCGCCTGCGGGTAGCTCCATCATCTCGTCGTTTATGCATTTTACTTCGTAGCCCGGTAGCGGCAAGCCGACGCTTGAGATTTTTTGTTTTTGCAGCGTGTTTGCCGAGACGATAGGCGAGCATTCGCTAAGGCCGTAGCCCTCTATCAGTACCGCGCGCGGAAATTTAACGCGAAAATCCGCGATAGTCTGCTCTGCCAAAGGCGCTCCGCCGCTGATGAAAATCCTAATGCAGTTAAACCAGCGAAAATACCACGGGATTTTGGCTTTGCCGATAGCCGTATAGATCGCGGGCACGCCTAAAAACACGGTCGCGCGCTTGAGTAGGACTTGTTTTAGGACGTTTGAAAACGGGAAAATGGACTTTACTAAAATAAGCGAACACGCCGAAAATATCGGCAGCAGCACCATCGCCGTGAGAGTAAAGCTGTGAAACATCGGCAAAAACACGGCAAATCTATCCTTCGTGCGTACGTGAAAGACCTCTTGCGCGCCCTGGACGTTTGAGATGAGGTTGCGGTAGCTGATCATCGCGCCCTTTGGCTTACCCGTGGTGCCTGAGGTGTAGATGATGTGGGCTAGATCGTCAAGCTTCGGTCGGTCGGTCAAATTTAGCTCTATACGGCAGTTTAGCGCGTGGGCGTAGGCAATATTGTTTCCGTCAAATTCGGCTCTATCGCCGATCCAGACGATCTTTTTGATCGCCGTTTTGCTCTCTAGTCCGCGTATCTCTTTGGCTAGCTCGGCCGAGGCAAAGAGAAATTTCGCCCCGCAGTCGTTTATGATGTATTCAAATTCTTCGTATTTTAAAAAGGTATTTATCGGCACGGCCACGGCGCCTAGCAGCGTGACGGCAAAGTAGCTAGCTATAAACTCCGGCGAGTTATTTACGATCATCGCGACGCGGTCGCCCTTTTTCACTCCCATGCCTTGTAAAAACGCGGCCAGCGTAAATGCGTCCGCGCGTAGCTGCTTGTAGCTCATCTTGCCCGTTTCGGTGTAGATCGCGATACCGCCGCCGTTTTTGTCTACCGCGGCGTTTAGCATATCCTCGAAATTTTCGTAAGGGTAGTTCATGGCCGCACCTTAAAATTTATATTTCACGTTCAAATTTATCGCCTGAGCGTTGCCGCGCTCAAATTTGCCGTTTGGATAAAGCCCCGACGCATTTGAGTAGTAGTTTACGTCGCGCGCCTTTCTGTCTTGGTAGAAGTAGCTAGCTCCCAGCTCCAAAGCGTCCGTAAATTTGTAGTTAAAGCCAGCTGCGTAGATGACGGCTTTGGTATCTGGCAGGTCAAAGCCCGTGGTATCGGCTCTAGAGGCGGCCTCGTCAAACGTAACCGCGCCCATCAGGCGGAGTTTATCCGTCGCGTCGTGCGCTACGCCGATGCGGTAGGCGCTGCTGTCCTTCCAGTCGCGCTTTTTAGACGCGTCAAATGCCGCAAAAAACGGGTTGCGGTAGTGAGCGGCCGAGGCGCCCGGGTAGTTGAAGTCAAGCTCTTTCCACGCCGACCAATAGGTTCTCTCAAAGTCAAATAGTAGCGTGGTATTTGCGATTTTGTACGATAGGGCTAAATTTAAGCTCGCAGGTAGCGGTACGGATAGCTTTGCGCTGCCGCTATACGAGCCGCTTGGAAATGCCCCCCTCGGGTGCGCCGGCGCGCTGATGTCGGTGTCGCCTTTTAGATTCATATTTACTTTCGAGCGGTAGGTGGCCGCTAGGCTCAAATTTGAAGTCGGTTTATAGGTGATCGCCGCGTTATAGCCGAAATTTACGCGGTCGCCTTTGATATCCTGCGAGGCGGGTAGGGCGCCTGAGACCTCCTGCACGGCCTCTCCTCTAGCGTAAACGGCGCGCAGGCCAAAGCCCAACGCGATGTTATCGGTTAGCGCGTAGGCGACGCTAGGATTTACCTCGATCACTTTTAGGTCGAATTTTTTAGAGGTGGCTTTAGGCAGACCTTCTTCCCATCTCATCGACATTCCCGCAGGCACGACGACTGATAGACCAAAGCGCCAGTCGTCAAACTGCGGCGTCACGAAGTGAAACGTAGGCACGAGCGCGTTTGCTCTTTTGGAGGTGAGTTTGTCGCCGTTATAGTGTCTATACTTCGTCTTTGACATACGCAGGTAGGTTAGCGAGCTCTCTAGGTAGTGTCCGCCGTCTAAAAATATCATATTTGCCGGGTTGTTATAGGCTGCGTCGGGTCCGAAGCTCGTCGCGACGTTTGAGTTTAAAAGCGCGATGCTGTCGCCGCTTTGCTCGGGGATTTTAAAGCCCGCCGCATTTAGACAGCAGCAAGCTGCTAGGCAAACGCCGATATATTTTCTCATTTATTCTCCTTTAAAGTTTCTTAAAATTTTTATCTCGTCCGCCCAGATACTCTCGTCGATCGTCTCTAAAACTAGCGGGATATCGTCCGTGCGGGGGTCGTTTATGATATTTTCAAACGTTTTTAAGCCCAAAAAGCCCTTGCCCAGGCTCTCGTGGCGGTCCTTTTTGCTGGCCAGGTCAAATTTCGTATCGTTTAGATGCATGCCGCACAGCATATCGCGTCCGACTATCTCGTCAAATTCGCTCATCACGCGCCCGTAGTCTTCTCTGATGTCGTATCCAGCGGCAAACGTATGGCAGGTGTCTAGGCAAACGCCGATCCTGCTTTTATCGATGCAGTTTTTGATGATAAAGGCAAGGTGTTCGAATTTAAAGCCCAAATTTGAGCCCTGACCCGCGGTGTTTTCGATGACTAGCTTTACGTTTTGGCTATTTTCGAGTAGGAAATTTACTGAATTTGCGATATTTTGGAGGCAAATTTCGGGCGAAATTTCGTTTAGATACGAGCCTGGATGAAAATTTATCATCACTAGGCCTAGCGCTTCTACGCGGTAAATTTCGTCCAAAAAGGCGTTAATGGACTTTTGACGCTGCTTGGCGCTCGGATGGCCTAAATTTATAAGGTAGCCGTTGTGCGGCAAAACGTGCCTGGGCTCGATGCCGGCGGCTTTTAAATTTTGTTTAAATTTGGAGATATTTTCTGGGGTTAGCGGCTTGGCTTCCCATTGACGCTGATTTTTGACGAACATCGCAAAGGCGTTCGCACCGATATTTGCCGCATTTAGCGGAGCGTTTTCTACGCCGCCCGCGATGCTGACGTGCGCGCCGATAAATTTCATTGAAGCTCTTTTATGATGATTTTTATGCGGTTTTTAGCGTCGAAAAAGCTGATATTTTTCCCGCAAACTTCGTATTTTATTGAATATTTACTTATATCTTGTATAAAACCGCACGAATTTGTCATTACATTTATGCCGTCATATAGCGGCTTGCGCTCCAAAATTTCCGCGAAAAAGTCGTCGTATCTCTCCTCTAAAAAGAACTTTTTGTTAAATTCTTTTTTCTCAAAACACGCGCCGTTCATACAAATTTTGTCGTTTATTTTGAGGTTTACCGTATTTACGCCGGAGCTGTAAATTTGCAAATTTAGCTGATTTGCGTTTTTATGCAGAAAGCCGACGTCGTTTATTTTTAGCGGCGGAGTGAGGATGGTGACGGTAAATTTGTCTGATGATTTTTGGCTTTGTAGAGCGGCGCAACCGCCAAGCGCGAGGCACGCAAGCGCACTCAAAGCAAATTCGGTAAATTTTTTCATAATTTTTTATCCTTGGTTTAAGCTATTTTTTATTATCTTTAATGTAAAATCCCATTTCCGCTAATTTGTGGCCCCTTCGTCTAGCGGTTAGGACATCGCCCTTTCACGGCGGTAACACGAGTTCGAGTCTCGTAGGGGTCACCACTTCATTTTAAATTTCACAAAAGATTTTAATTTTATCCGCTTATCGCTTAAACGCCCTTTATCTAAGATAATTTTTCTTAAATTTGCTTTTCCTAAAAATTTATCCGCAGAGCTGTTTGCGCCGTATCTTGCAAAGTCAAATTTCATTGCGTCAAATTTTAATCTCCGCCAAATAAACAAAAACCAGCCAAATTTAATCGCCTCAAAACGCAAATATTCGTGCGTTAAAATCGTCAAATTTGATCCTCAAATGCCCGCGCCCGCTCGCTCAATCAAATTTAAACCCGTTTTGGCTATAATCGCGCCCTAATTTATAAAAAAGGAAAAAAATGTTCGATTGGATTTTTTCGCCCGAGGCGTGGCTGTCGCTCGTGACGCTAACAGGGCTTGAGATCGTGCTCGGTATCGACAACATCATATTTATCGCGATCCTAGTCGGCAAGCTCCCGCCCGAGCAGCGCGACAAAGGCCGCATTTTGGGGCTTTCGCTTGCGATGCTAACGAGGATTGCGCTTTTGCTTTCGCTATTTTGGATTATGAAGCTTACCAAGCCGCTATTTAGCGTGTTTGATTTTACGATCACGGGCCGCGATTTGGTGCTGATTTTAGGCGGACTTTTCCTCATCGGTAAGTCCACGCTAGAGATCCACTCAAGCGTCAGCGGCGAGCACGAGGAGCACTCGGCGAGCAAGGGTCATGCGAGTTTTTGGGTCGTTATCGCCGAGATCGCCGTGCTTGACATCGTCTTTTCGCTCGATAGCGTCATCACCGCAGTGGGTATGGCAAATCACATCGAGATCATGATCCTAGCCGTGATGCTTGCGGTGGGCGTGATGATGTTCGCGTCTAAGAGTATCTCAAATTTTGTCGACAACAACCCGACGATCAAAATTCTCGCGCTTGCGTTCTTGATCCTGATCGGCTTTACGCTAGTTGGCGAGGGGCTTGGTATGCACGTGCCTAAAGGCTACGTTTACTTTGCGATGGCGTTTTCTCTAGGCGTGGAGCTCATCAACATCTACGCTCGCAAAAAGTCGGCAAAGCGCGCGCAAGAGGCTCAAAAGTAAAATTTGAGCTTTTAAATTTGCTTTTAGGCGCGCAGGGCGACAAATTTGACGCTTCGGCTTTTTGAGGCGTCAAATTTAAACGGGGCGAATTTGAGCGGTAAATTTAAAAAGCAAAGGAGCTAGCGTGGACGTAAAAGGCGAGTTTTTAGAGATTTTAGAGGGGCTTAGGAGCGAAAAGCTGGCGGCATTTTCGCAAAAGCTCATCAAAAGCCCCGAAATTTTAGGCGTAAAAACTCCCGAGCTAAGACGCCTAGCAAAGCGAAATTTCGCTCGGCTAAATTTAAAGCAGATCGCCGAATACGAGCCCTTTTTTCATGAGGAGTTTATGTTAAAGGGCTTTTTGATAATGCTCGTTAAAGATGACGAAGCTAAATTTAAGCTAGCTAGCGAGTTTATCAAAACGATGCCAAACTGGGCCGTGACGGACGGCTTTGAGCCTAAATTTACCGAGGCGCGCTACGTAGATGCGCTGCTAAAGCAGGCTCTAGGCTCAAATTTAGAATACGAAAAGCGCTTTTTCTACGTTTATTTTATGCGCAATTTTAACGCGCTTTCGCTCGAGCGGTTTTTTGAAATTTGCGCCGAGGAAAAGGACGAGCGATACTATGTGCAAATGGCGGCTGCTTGGTGTTTAGCCGAGGTTTTTATCAAATTTGACGGCGCGGGGCGAGAGCTACTGGAGAGCGGGCGACTGAGCAAATTTACGCACAATAAAACGATCTCAAAGATCCGCGACAGCTACCGCGTGCCAAAAGAGGTAAAAGACGCGCTTTTGGAGCTCAAAATCAAGTGAATCTCACAAAAGAGCCTATAAACAAGCTCGTGCTGCGCCTAGCCGCGCCCGCGGGCGTCGCGATGAGTTTTAACACGCTTTATAACGTGACGGGCGTGTTTTTTGCCGCGCGCATCTCGACGCAGGCGCTGGCGGGCTTTTCGATGAGTTTTTTGCTCTATATCAGCGTCGTGGGCGTGGGGCTTGGCTTTGGCTCGGCGCTAACTGCGCTTGTAGGCAACGCGCTTGGCGGGGGCAAGGACCGGCTAGCTAAAATTTACGCCGCAAAAGGCGTGTTTTTCGTCTTTCTTTGCGCGCTTTTTATGGGGCTTTCGGGCTTTATTTTTACTCCGCATCTGCTTAAAATTTTAGGCGCGAACGAGGAGTTTTTGCGCGAGGCCATGGCGTATAACCGCGTGATATTCCTTGCTTCGCCGTTTTTCTTGCTCATAAAATCGCTAAACGGCGTGCTGGTGGCCGCGGGTGACACGAAGAGCCTGCGAAACTGGCTTTTTGCGGGACTTTTTATAAATTTGGGCTTTTGCTTTTTTTATGTGGATTTTTGCGGGCTGGGTATCGGCGGCATAGCGCTGGCGACGGCTTCGGTGCAGCTTCTTGGTTCGCTATTTTTAGGCGTCAAGGTCGCAAAAACGGGTATGATAAATTTTTTAAATTTACGCTCATTTGCGCCAGAACTCGCCATCTACCGCAAAATTTTAGCCCAAGCCTTGCCTGCGTGTCTAAACTACCTCTCGATGTCGCTTGGCGGGCTCGTGCTTATGCATTTTATCAGCCGCTACGGCACGCACGCGGTCGCAGGCTATGGTCTCGCGCTACGTATCGAGCAGATCGTCATGCTGCCCACGACTGGCATCGCATCGGCGGTGCTTGGTATCGTGTCGCAAAACTTCGGCGCTCGCGAATACGCCAGAGTGCGCGGCTGCTACGCTTATTCGGTCAAATTTTTAGCGGTTTATTGTATTTTTGCAGCGGCTTTTTGTCTCGGGCTCGGCGGGATTTTGGTCGGTTTTTTTGACGAGACGCCCGAGGTCGTAAACGCGGCAAAAAGCTATTTTGCCGTAAATTCGCTAGCGTTTATAGGCTACGCGCTCATAAATCTCTCCGGCTCGACGCTTCAAGGCGTAAAAAGGCCCGCGGTGGTTTTTGTTTTAAATTTTACCCGTCAGATAGTTTTGCAAATCGCGCTTTACTCGATTGTTGCGGATATTTTTGGCGGCGAGTTGCAAGATATTTTTAAGGCGATGTTTTTTAACGTTTGGCTGATCGGGCTAACTTTTTTCTTTTATACAAAATTTGTTCTTGCCCGAGTTTGCGCGGCTTGAAGCAAAAATTTTCGCAAATTTTCAAATTTAAGCTTATTTTTCTTGACATAGCGTATTTTTTTGGCTACAATGCGCCTTTTCAATAAGTAGGCTAAACTCGCAATGCCTCGGGGTGTAGCGCAGGCTGGTTAGCGCATCTGGTTTGGGACCAGAGGGCCGAAGGTTCGAATCCTTTCACCCCGACCATTTGTTAGATGGTGAGTGTAGCTCAGTCGGTTAGAGCATCAGATTGTGGTCCTGAGGGTCGTGGGTTCGATTCCCATCACTCACCCCACTTGGGCGCTCGTAGCTCAATTGGATAGAGCGACAGACTTCGGATCTGTAGGTTATGGGTTCGACTCCTATCGGGCGCGCCACTTTGTTTTTATGCGCTCATAGCTCAGCTGGATAGAGCAACGGCCTTCTAAGCCGTAGGCCTCAGGTTCGAATCCTGATGGGCGTACCACTTTATTATTGTTGTGCGGATGTGGTGAAATTGGCAGACACGCCAGACTTAGGATCTGGTGCCCCACGGCGTGAAGGTTCAAGTCCTTTCATCCGCACCATCCAAAACCCCCTAAAATACGACATCTCAAGGCTTAAGATTTCAGAAGGTAACCCGACGGGTAGCCCAAACTTCTGTTTTTTGTTTTTTTCTACATTATTTTTTTAATTTTGCCTTTTAAAAAATCAATACATTGTCCTAGTTCTTAAAATATTTACTTTTTTTGCAAAAGTATAAAAAGACAAAATATGTTTTCTAAAAATAGAGTATGTATTCTGAAAAAATTATCCTGGTCTTTAAAATATTATTTTTGCATAAAATATTGTTTAATAAAGTAAGTTTTGGCACTAGCGGTGCCAAAACTTACTTAGCACCATCGCCAAACGATAGTGCAGTAAGGTCTTAGCCAGACGGGCAAATAGCCTAGCGGCTATTATAAAAATCAGCTTAATTTTGATAAAATTAAACGGCTGATTTTTATTTAATCGGTGCCTCGATATCCTAAAGCAAAAACCACTAATTAGCTTTTTGTTTAGGTTATCGGGCTAATCCGCAAATTTCATTTTCAGTGAATTGTTTATGTTATTTAAAACCTTTGAATTTCAATGTATCGACAACAAATTTTGTAAAAATAATAGTTTCAAGCATACAAAATTTTATAGATGAACAGTAAGTATAAATAAAAGAATCTGCTGTCGGTGTTTGGTGCCAGATAGCCAAACAAGAAGTTGCCTTGAAATTTTAGAATGGAGTTTGTCTGCTTGCGGTCTGTTTCGTGGAATATAGCGTTTTTAATTCCACATTGATAACAATAAATCTGTCAATCATATTTTAGGCCTCACATTATATTTGCTTTTAAACAAATCCAAGATACGGAGAGTCACCAAGGTTTTTATCCGTTTTTGGGATACTGGATTATTTTTATGCAAAGCAGATGCTATATTCTCAACTAAATAAATAGAAAGATATAAAATTCCCGATTAAATTATTTTAGATTAATAAGAATAAGCTCCGTAAGATGATACAATACCGTCTCAATAGAATTTGAAACGGTATTATACGGGAGAAAGATATGAAATTTAAAGATTTTAAAAATGCCAACTGCGCTAAATACGACTTTTTTACCGCCGAGGAGCTAAGTTATAAGGAATTTATTAGGCTTAGTTTTGACGAATTTATCCGAAAAAATCCAAACTCAAACTGGGCGCTTAGCATCGACGACAAGAGTTTTGATTCATTTCCAAATTTCACCCAAAAACATCAAATTTGCCTATCCGATTTGGATTTTAAAGATAACGTTTTTCAGTTTAGAATTTGCTCCGAAAACAGCGTCCAAGGCCTAGGGCATCGTATTTTCGTAAATTTGGACGGTATGCACAAAGACTTCGTCGCAAGCGAGATAAAACATACGGACGAAGTGATGATGGCTCTAAAAACGGGCGTTTTAAAGGACTTCGCCTGCGTCTCGAAATGCGGCTGGTGGATAACCGATATCTGGCGCGACATGTATAAAATTTGCGATGAAAGCGATAGCGAGAATTTTATCACGGATATGCTTGCGAGCGAGTTTAGCGCGCAGATGCGGCTCATAAACGAAAGACTGCTGCTTGCGCAAAAAAGCGGCGAGCTTGACGCGCTGATTGCCGAGCTTAGGACGCAGGAATAAGGTTGGTCAAATTTGCCTCGCCGTTCGCGCAAGCGACGCGGCTAAATTTGAGCTAAATTTACGCCTAGTTTAAATTTAGCCTAGATTGCCGTTCGTCGCGCACGAGCTTATCGGATACGGCGTGAGTCCATAGTCTGCGGATTCGACATTCCAAAAGTCCAAATTTGCGCTGCGCGAGACGATATACTCAAAGCCCTTTTGATTCAGCTCGATCAAAATTTCAAATTCATTGCCGTTTTTGCAGACGATACTTTCGAAAAAGTGCGAAAAGCAGGCGATTTTCGCGTTTTCTTTCTGCATCGATTGATTTAGCATGAGCTCCATATTGCTTAGAATTTTAAATACCGCCTGGCTCGTCTCAAACCTGCCGAAGCGCGCGTAATACTTCGCTAAATTTTGCTCATTTAGCGTAACGGCTTTGGTGCAGTTTTGCGTTATATGCTCGTATATCACGCCGAAAAGCTCAATCGACGCGTTTTGATTATCTATCGCCTTGTTTTCGTGGTTTTCGATGACGACAAAGCCGTCTTTTATGCAAAATTTCTCGTTTTTATAGTAAAAGCTTACTCTCGCGATCTCTTGTTCGAAGCGCTTTTTATAAGTAAAGGGCAGATACGTCGTAACGCCCATTTTATCGATGATTGCAGAGCTTTTTACGCCGCCGTCCAGCTCGTGCTGCATAAAGTAACGGATGAAGCTACCCTGCTCGATATCAAAGCTATTTAAATACTCGATCTTATCCAGATACGCGCAGCGGTAGAGCCGCACAAACTCGGAATTTAGTGAGATATTTATCTCATCGGGGATATCGCCGTATTTTTCACTTTGCGGTGCGTCGATATGTTCTATTATATTCATCTGTTTTTCGACTTTGTCTTTTACGAAAATAGTTATTTTTACTTGCTGCATCTCATAAAAGCGCTTTATAGTCTCGGTCGCGCTTTTGGTGATGTCAGTTTTAAATTTTTTCGCGAGCTCCGATTTTTTAAGTGTCAGCGAAAAATCGCCGTTTTTTAGCTTGTTCTGCGAATACAGAAGATAAAGCAGCTCCTCATAAATCATCAAATGCGAGTAGGTCAAAAATGTATTATCTACAACTATGACATAGTAACAGCGCGTTATGGAGTATCTTTTATTGCTTTCTAAAAATTCTTCATAAATTTTTTGCTTGACAGAGTTTTTGCATATTTTAAAGACGTCATAAGATTCTAGAAATATATTTTCCATCTTTACCCCTTTATTTTTTGCTTGTTTAAATTTTACCCTAACTTTGTTTAAGCTAATTTAAAATTTATATTTAAGAATTCAGAAGTATTAGGAATAAATCAAATAGGATAAATAATATCTAATTTCTTGTTAATAACTTATATAAAATAAAAAAACATCTAAATATATATTTTTATATGGATAATATAGAAAAAAAAATAAAAAAATGAGCAAAAAAATATATATTTTAATTTTGATTTAATAAATAAAATTATAGAATTTATTTCAGATATAGCATGCTTAATATATCAAATTTATTAAGAAAGGACGGTTTGAAATGGAATTTCTTATTTTGACGCTATTTTTGATCAGCGGACTTATACTATATTTTAAGCCGCAGAGGAAAAATTTAGCTACGGGCTGCGCCGCGGCAGGCTGTGCGATACTAGTCGCACTGGAGTTTTACGTAAATTTATGGGTCGTCGTGCCGATAGGTAACTTTTAGGAGCGCAAGATGAAAGATATGCAAAATTTGGCGCAAAACCAAATCCCCGCCGCCGAGCGAGGATTTTTCAACCTTATGTCGCTAGCCATCATCGCTCTTGTAGCGCTTCCGGTGGGTATAGCCTGCTTGGTGCTTGGCTTTGGCATGGGAGATAGCCCCTGCGTGATGTGCTGGGCCGAGAGGATCACGATGATAGCCATTAGCCTCATCGCGCTTTTTATCGTTAGATACGGCCTAAGGCCGGGCTACGTCGCGGCGCTTTTACTGATGGCTTGCTGGGGGATTTTCAACGGCTTTATCCATTATAGCCTCGACGGGACATTCGGCGGCTACCTCGACATAAAGCAGGGTTTCGGACTTGAAATTTTAGGCGCGCACACGCAGCTTTGGGTCGTCGTCGTGGATTTTTGCGTAATCGCGTTTTTGGCGGTTATATTTTTATGTAGCAAAAATTTGGGCGAGATAATGAAAAAGAGCACGAGCGGCGAATACGGCGAGTTTTTGCGCTACTTGCCTCTGGGCAAGATTGCAAATTTAATCTTCATCGTCATCATCGCCGCAAACTGCGCGCAGTCTTTCATCGTCTCAGGTCCACCGCCATATCTGGGCTCTAGCACGCCGGCCAGACTAAGTCTTGACCCCGCCAAATGGTTTTGGGAAAAAGATCACTGGCAAAGCGCGCTTGATTTTAGATTCGATTGGAATCCGGAGCTTCCGGATCTGCCAAATTAAAGGAGCAAAAAGATGAAAAAGCTGATGATTTTTACGGCGCTAGCGGCTCTGGCGTTTGGGTTTGAGTTTAATCTCGATAGCAAAGCGGGCGCGCTTCTTGGCGTGAAGGAGCTGGGCGCTCCGAGTGCGGCCGTGAGTTTAAATTTGCAAAACGACGCGCCGATTACGGGAGCGGACTACGACGCAGATAAAAAGCAGTTTGCGCTGGTTTCGAAAAATAACGAATTTTACGTCGCTGACGAAAATTTAAAGCCGCTTAGATACGGCAAGCACGATCGCCACTTTATAATGGAGATGGAAGCGACCGTGGGCGCGGCGTGGTACAAAAATGAGCTCGGCATGATAAGTTTTAATAAAACCTTCGTCTTTTATGAGCATGCGGACGGACTTAGTGCAGAGGAGCAAAACAGCCAGTGGAGGCACTTGACCGAGGGCTGGGATAAATGGAAGCTAAACGATCTCGGCAACAAAGGGCGCTTCTCCACGCTTAGAGCAAAGCAGCAGTATATCCTCGGCTGGGATTACGACGCGGCTGCGAATAAATTTATCGTTGCGTCCGTGCCTAACGACGTGAGGGATTATTGGAGCGTGGCGGTGTTTGACGGCGACGATAAGATGATTTTGGAGGAATTTATTCCGCAAATCGGCTCAAATTTAAAGCTAAAAGAGAGCAGGAGCCTTGGCGAATACTACGTCACGGGCATCGACGCTCAGCCTGACGCAGTTTATCTTTTGAGTAAAAATTTCTCGACCATTTTAAAGTTAAATTTACAAACGCATGCAATTGAGGATGCGTATAGTTTTAGCGGAGCAGCAAATGCGAGAGCGCTTGCGGTGAAGGACGGCAAATTTTATGTTTTTTCGCG
Organism: Campylobacter showae; assembly: GCF_900699785.1. Classification (NCBI taxonomy): domain Bacteria; kingdom Pseudomonadati; phylum Campylobacterota; class Epsilonproteobacteria; order Campylobacterales; family Campylobacteraceae; genus Campylobacter; species Campylobacter showae. Next base: position 1,074,403 of record NZ_LR535679.1, on the reverse strand, counting down.
CGAAGGCAAAGAAAATAAAGTTTTCATATACGATATGAAATAAAGCCCACATTTAAGGAGAAGAGATGCAAAGACGTTCTTTCTTAAAAGGCGCGGGAGCGACTCTGGCTACGGCGGGAGCCTCTCCAAGCCTATTTGGTATGGAGCAGTTTGAGGTGGATTTTAAACCGAAATCCTATAAAAACGAACAGGGCGTAGAGTATCACTACCTCACCTGTCCTAGAAACTGCCGCGACGCCTGTTCGATGATCGCAGAGATCAAAGACGGTAAGATGGTTAGCATCAAAGGCGATCCGAAGCACCCTCTAACGCAAGGCACGGTCTGCGTCAAAGGACATACCTACGCGATGCACCTATACAACGCCGATCGTATAATGTATCCGATGAAGCGCGTCGGTAAAAAGTGCGAGGGTAAATGGGAGCGCATCAGCTGGGATCAAGCGCTAAAAGAGATAGCCGCCAAGCTTACCGAGATCAAGGCAAAATACGGCGGCGAGGCACTGACGGAATTTGTCTATTCGGGCAACGAAGGGCATATCTCAAAGACTATTTCGTCTGGAAATTTCTTTGAAAAATACGGCGCTACGAGGCTTGTGCGCAATCCATGCGACTGGCCGCGCTATGCGGGCACGCCGAGCGTCATCGGCACGGACTTTTCAAAAGACGCGCTGGAAGTCGATGAGAGCGATATGTATATCAGCTGGGGCTCAAACGAAGCCTATACGGCGGTGCACTGGATCAGATTTGCCCACCGCGTCAAAAAACGAGGCGGCAAGATCATCGTCATAAATACGATCAGAATTCCGCTCGCAAACCAAGCCGATATGTTTATCCAACTAAAGCCTTCAAGCGATCCTGCGTTTTGTCTAGCGGTGTGTAAGGTGCTGATAGAGGAGGATCTCTACGATCACGAATTTGTAGAAAAATATACGATGGGCTTTGACGAGCTGGTTAAAGAGTGTAGCCTCTACACCTATGGCGAGCTAAGCGATATGTGCGGCGCAAGCGTCGATCAGATCAAGGTTTTTGCGCGAGAATACGCTCATGCTAAAGCGCCCGCCATTATGCACGGCGACGGCGGGCAAAGGCACTTTAACGGCGCAAGGCTCGTGCGAGCGGTTACTTTCTTGCCGGTACTTACGGGTTGCCTTACAAAACTTGGCGGCGGATTATTCTGGGCTTACGTGCACGTAAAGGGCTGCTTTAACTTCGATAACTGCATGCCAGATCTTTCGCCGAAAGACGCGGAAGGCAAAAAGATAGAGCGCCAGCAAATAAGCTATATAGAATTTGGCAAAGGCATTCAAAAGGAAAATCCGACCTATCTAGGTAAGCCGATAAATACGGTAATTCGAGCCTGTATCAACTATAACTCAAATTTGATGGTAACGGCGCCCAATACGAATTTAATCAAAAAACGCGTGATGGACGACGATTTTTTCTTGGTAGTCATCGATCCTTACGATACCGACACCTGCGATTACGCTGACTACGTATTGCCGGGCGTTACCTTTATGGAGAGCGAAGATATTCAAAACGATCAAATTTCGGGCTACGTCTGCTACAACGCCCAAAGCGTCAAGCCGCTGGGCGAAGCCAAGACGAATTTGGAATTTTTTAACGCTCTAGCCAAGGCGATGGGATATAAAGAGGAGTGCTTTGATTGGGATAGCGAGACGGTTTGCAGGAGGTTTTTGGATACGGAATTTGCCAAAAAGCAAAATATCACCTACGAAAAGCTAAAGAGCGTAGGCTGGATTAAGCCGTTTAGGACTCCTGAGACGATGAAAGATCAGTTTCCTTACTACCCTTATGCGCCGAAGGACAAGCTTGTATTCGGTACTAAAAGCGGCAAGTGCGAGCTCTACTCTGAGACATTCAAAGAGGCAGGTTATCATCCAGTGATCGATCTTGATGACGATTGGGATTATTACCGAGCACATAAGAGTTTCGGCGACGGTTATCTCAAAAAATATCCGCTTTATTTTATGACGCCTGGCACGCAGCTTCAGGATAACTCAAACTGGGGCAATATGCCTTACATCCTAAAACGCGTCATAGTAAAGGGCAACGCTGAGCTATTTATGACGCGCGAGGATATGCTGGCGCGCGGCATCAAAGAGGGCGATACGGTTGAAGCCACGAACGAAAAGGGCACGGCGATATTTACGGCGGTTGAAACCAATCAGATGCAGCCGGGCATCGTCTATGCATGGAACAATATCTGGGTTAAGGTTACCAAGTCTCGCACGGGAGCAAATATCCTTTGCTCGGACGGAGTGAGTGATTTAGGCAACGGATCGACCTATACTGCAAGCTTTTGTGAAGTAAAAAAAGCTGCAAAACAGGAGGCATAAAATGAAACGAAAACAAGGATTTTTATTTGATTATAACTTTTGTATAGGTTGTAAGGCGTGTGAAATTTCATGTCAGGTCTATCATAACCAAGACCCTGACATCAACTGGCGCCATGTTGATATGATGCTCATCCATGAAGATGAGATTGAAAAAGAAATTTTCATCTCGCATTCGTGCCACCATTGCGAAGAGCCTGCATGTATGGACGTTTGTCCCGTGGGAGCTTACATTAAGCTCGAAAATGGCGTAGTTCAGCCGCTACACGATAAATGCATCGGCTGCGGATATTGCCTAGTTGCCTGTCCTTATGGCTCTATAACTAAAGGTAAAGACGGCAAAGCGCAAAAGTGCAATCTCTGCGCCGAGAAGCTCGAGCGTGGCGAGGAGCCTGCGTGCGTGGCGGGCTGTCCTTGTGACGTGCTAAAGCTAGTTGATAGCGACGTGAGCGATAGCGCGGGGATGGAGAAGGAGATGCCGGGCTTTAAGCGATTTTTTACGAAGCCAAACATCCGCTTCTATCCTCGCATGAAGCGTAACGAGTTTATCCACTAAGGATAAAAAGATGCGTAATTTAAAGCAGAGCCTTTGCATTGAGGACTTTTTGAGGCAGGTATTTTTGGTGCCGCTTACCGGTGAAAATTTGAACGAGCTTTTAAATTTGACGCAGGATTTCGCGCCTAAGCTTAAAGAGCATAAATTTATCCTCGAATTTGCCAAATGCAAAAGCGAGCCAAGCTTAATCGATGAAATTCGCTACGAATTCAATAGGCTCTTCGTAGGTCCTAAGCGCCCCAAAGCCGAGCCTTACGAGTCGGTGTATTTCGACTATCAAACGATGTTTGGGGCAAAGACGATGCAGGTGCGAAGCTTTTATGAAGGCTCAGGGCTAAAACTCGAGGATGCGCAGCTTGATAAATTCCCCGACGATTTCATCGGGTACGAGCTGCAATATCTTTATTTTCTAAGTTTTAGCGCGTTAAAGGCGGAGGATGAGGCTAAATTTAACGAATTTTTTCGTAAAAAGGCGGAATTTATCGCCGCTCATCCGTCGCAGTGGTTTTGCAAATTTGCCGCTCGTTGCGATGAGCATGCAAATTTAGATGTTTGGAAGAGCTTCGGGGGCTTTTTAAATCTCTACTTAAATAGCGAGATGGACGCGCTTAAAAGCGCGCTGAAAGATCCCGAAATTTTTGAAAATTTAAAGGAATGACGATGGTACAGACGACTTGGGGATGGCTCATAGTCATCTATCTATTTTTGGGCGGTTTAGGCGCCGGGGCGTTTTTATGCTCGGCTTTGGCTTACAAGGGCTTTTTGGGTTCATTAAACGAGAGATTTTATAAATTCGGCTTTCTGCTAGCACCCGTAGCGGTGATAATAGGAACCGCGCTTTTGCTATTTGACTTGGCGCCGAGCGCTGCGATAAGTCCTCTTAAAATTTTGCAGCTCTATACGCGTCCGGTTTCGATGATGAGCATAGGTACGTATCTGCTTACGTTTTTCATCGTAGTCAGCGTTTTGGTGCTTTTGCAGATCAAAAAGAGCGGTAAAATTTGCGACATGATGCTCACGCTCGGAGCCATTCTGGCGCTTGGAGTGATGGGATATACGGGGCTACTGCTTTACGTCGTAAAGGCGATCCCGCTTTGGGCTAGCGTGTGGCTACCGATTTTATTTACGATCTCTGCGATTTCTACGGGGCTTAGCGCAAACGCCGCCGCGACGCTAAATGCGGGCTACGGTCTTAGCCACTGCGCGCATAAATTTCACGTTGCGCTCGTCGTGCTTGAGATCGTCGCCGTGCTGGCGCTGTTTGCGAGCGTGCGAGGCGAAGCTGCGGGCATGGCTAGCATAACCAAGATAGTCTCAGGCTCGCTAGCGCCGATGTTTTGGATAGGTTTTGTTATTTTGGGGCTTACTATGCCGCTGCTCGGCGGAAGCAAATTTATGCTTCGCGGCTGCTCTGTCGGCGCGGACGGCAGCGTCTGCGCTCGCGGCAATGAAGAGATAAAAAGCTGCGTCTATAACGAATACGGCGTACTCATAGGCGGCTTTTGCCTAAGAGCCTTTATCGTGCTTGGCGCGGTTTATATATTTTAGTTTCTCCCTTTTCCTAATACTTGGGTCGGATGAAAGTCCGACCTTTTTAAATTTAGCTTTAAAATGCAATTTTAGATGGATTGCTAAAAGCAACGTAGCATTAAGCGACTCTTGATTTTAAATAGGCCACCTGAAAATTATTGATAAGCTATTTTTATTTATAAATTACTCTAATTTTTTCAGCGAAACTTTCTGATATATGGAACTCACTAGATTTAATATGTTTTAACGCTTGAAATGGCTTACCTGATTTGCCGCAATTATATCCAAGCTCCTGCTCAATATCGTTTACAAGCTCTACAGATAAGCCTAGTTCATTATTTATTTCATCTAAAATTGCTTTGGTTGCAGAATCTGCCGCACCTATTGCTTGCTCTGATTTATTTTCTTGATGATCTTTGTCATATACCGAAACGTATGGAATCTTAAATTTGTTCATTAACTTAATGTATAAAGGAATATTTTGTTTTGAACCACAATCGATAACAGTATAACTATGCTTAAACACTCCCAACTTATCTGCCAATGCAGGAAGAATCACTTTATCAGTTTGTCCTTCAACTAAAATAACTTTTTCAGCAAAAAATAATTCACCTCTATCTGGATTAATCCAATAAGACAAATTCCATTCATTCTTTTGGTTTCCATCAAATAGATCCTCCTCGCATTGAGTTACTTTACTACCATATTGCTCATTTTCTTTCTTAATAATGTAAATAGATTTATATTTATCAATACTAATAAGATTACTCGAATGCGTACATAAGATGACTTGATTTCCACTAGTAGATAATTCAACAAAACTGTCAAATAAAGATCTTTGTGCTTGTGGATGTAGATATAATTCAGGCTCTTCAAAAATAAAATAGCGAGATTTTGAAACTTTTCGATTTGTTGTTTCAGAATCCTGATTAGATTGCAACTGGCGTTTTGCGATTAACTGAATTAACGCAATTGTTACTGCACGTTGTAAACCATGCCCTTTACGAGCAATATCCGTGCGTGTGCCATCATTAATCCATACTGAAGCATTCGATTTTAGAACAGAATCGATATCTGGAATATTCAATTCAATATCAAAATAAGCATTCCAAGATAATAATTCCTTTGATAATTCATTCTCTAAATCAGATAATTGCTTTGGTCTCTCTGTATTCTCAACTCCATTAATGTATTTACTGAATTTAGAGAATAAATTAGCTAATTGTTGTTTTGTTCCTTGCCAATCTTCATTATGCTGAGACATAGTTTCCACGACTTCTCCCAGTAATTTACCGAAAACGCTGGTATCTTTTGATGCGAAGTCATCCGCAGCATTTTTTATTGCAGGCAAGAAATAAACTTCCCCAAAAATCCCTTTTGCAACAGATTTAAGCCCCATAAAATTTGTTTTTTCCAGTTCGTAGCTAAAAGTTAGATTTTTAATATTTGATTGAATATACTTTTGTTGTGCTTCTATTATCTGTTGTTTACTTAATCTTCCAGCAGGTGGTAAATATTGGTAAAAGGGTAAGCTATTAGCAGTTTCACGACTCGTATAATTTCCTGCATTTTCTTCTTTTAAATAATCTTCCAAACAAGTTTGTATCCATCCTTTGTATTCAAAACTTCCTCCTAAATAAGCTACTTTTCTGACTTTAATTGTTTCTTGCTGGGTTACATATTTCTCAAAAGTTTTCTTGTCTTGATCATCAAGCTCAGAAAACTCAATATCCACAAAAAGATCTTCTGCTCCTTGGGAAAAATCTAAGTCTTGATGTTTAATTTCGCCAAAAAAGAATAGAATAGCTGATAATAAATTAGATTTACCATGATTATTTTGTCCAATAATAATCATCAAATCTTGTGCCGTAACTTTAAGCTCTTTAATAGAGCGCCAATTTTTTATTTCAAGTGTTTTAATTTTCATATTTACTCCTCAATTTCAAATTATACAAACACTATCTCCCTCATTATGTCCCACCAACATATCCTATTTTTCTGAATAACTGGAGGAATGGCAAATTTCCGTCAACTAGCAAACTTTGCTGCGCCCGCTAAATTTAGGCCCCAGAACAATAGCATCTCTTGGGAAAGTTTATTTTGACATCGTCTTTTGGGATTTTTATAGTCTTTTTAACACCTGCTTTTTTGTCCGCGTTTAGCGCTCGGGCAATCTCGCCTGTTTTCATCAGCTCCAAGTTTAGTGGCAGTTTTAGAATTTGTTCTTTCGTTTTGCCTCTTTTGGGTTAAATTTACTGTGACATTATAGCGAATGGGGTCTTAAGAGTTTAGTAAAAAGAAAAACATCAAAAATTGCTTTATAGTTTTTGGTGAGTATGTGAATATAAATTTGACAGAGAGTAAAAATAAGATTTAAGCCGCCAAAGACGGCTTAAATTTCACCTCTCAAAAACGAAAATTTTATTCACTCCGTTTTCTCTCGTCGCGACGTAAAATTTGCCGTCCTTGATAGCTAGCGCATGCGCGTCGTTTGCGCCTTCAAAGCTATAAACCTCTGCGATCTTTCTGCTGTGCGGATCTAGTTTTAGGATGCTTGAGTATTGCTTTGAAAGCAGATAAACAAACTCGCCCTGCGCGTCCATGCCCGTGACGTAGTAGTCGCTTACGTCTCTGCCTTCTTTTACGCCGAGGGTCTCGTCAAAGCTAGGCACGAACTCGCTCGAGAGCAGATTATCGGCGTCACTAAAGCTCGCCACGCTCCAGCTTTGCTTGATGTCATCGGGCACGCTCGCGATGAAAAACTCGCCGTAAAAGTCCGAGTGATCCCAGCTTAGGATATACTGCTGTTTGGCACGCACGGTGGAATAGCGGTCTTTGAAATCAAGCGTGAAATTTTGGTACCCATCGTGCAGATAGCGCCACGCTTTGTTCGCTTCCTCTTTGCTTTGATTGGGCGCCGGTTTAAAAAACTCGTAGGTTTTGTTGTAGCTCATCGCGCCGATCGAGTCTTTAAAAAAGCTCGCAGCGACGGTGTCTTCCATCTGGATGATCCAATCGGGCGTGCTTCGCAGATAGCTTTTTACGGTTTTTAGCTCGTCATCCATCTCGTAAAGCTCAAATTTGAGCGTACCGACCAAAAAGCTTTTGCTCGCTTCGTCGTAGTCAAGCCCGGCGACGGGATTATCGTTTTTCAAATTTAGCGTTATCTCGCCGCTTTTACGAAGCGGAGTCAAATTTGTCACGGCGCCGTCCGCGGGATTTAGATTAAATTCGCCGCCGAATGCCAGCGCGGCGCACAATAGGGTTAAATTTAGAAATTTTTTCATCTTCGGCCTCACTTCGGTAAATTCGGTAGTTTTGGATTCCAGCTTTCGCGGAAATCTATTTCGGTCTCCTCCCAGTGGTCAAGCTCCCAAAACCACTTGCTAGGATCGATGCTCATGCGAGAGGGCGTCGCAGAGGCCAGATACGGAGGCGGGCCTGCGGTGACGAAGGCTTGCACGCAGTTAAAAGCCATGATGATCGCAAAGGCCGCCACAGCGACTTTGCCTAGCGCAAATTTGGGCAAAACCGCGCCGTAAGCGCCATCTTCGCTTTTTTGCATTATTTTGCCTACGTTTTTGCCCAGTAGCAAAATCACGCCCAAAAATATAATGACGCAAAAATGTACTACCACGACCCAAAACTGCGTGTGTGCGCCTAAAATTTCAAGCCCGAAGCCCTGCTTTATGTCGAGGTAGCCGCCGCCCGTGCCGTCTAGACTGTAATGTAAAAAGCCGTCGTAAAGCCCGAGGCACGCTAGAAAGAGGATCGCGGCGAGGTATTTGACCTTAAAGCCGTATCTAACAATAACTAGCGCCATAAACGATATGGCGACCATGCAAAATCTCTCGTGCCAGCACATGATGCAGGGGCTGTCTCCCATACCAAAGCCCAAAATAAGGCACGCTATGCCTACGGGCAGGGCGATGAGGGCGAGTGCTGCGAAGGCGAAAAGATTAAAAAATAGCCTCTCGTCGTCGCCCCAGCTAGGCAAATTTTCGGAGCCGTTTGCGAAATTTTGATTTTCCATCGCTCGCTCCTAAAAATTTCCCATCGGCACGACGGCAAATTTATTCACCCATGCCATCATAATGACGAGTATCGCGATACCCGCAATACCAAAGCCCATAACCGCGCGCTTTTTCTCAGGCTTAAACCATAGAAAAAGGCTTGCGACGAAAAACATCGAAACCATAAGAAATTCCATGTTTTCTCCTTCGTTTTGAAATTTAATTATCATTAAGAAATATACTACTTTATTTATCAATATAATATTAAAATATACTTTTTTATAGCTATAAAAGTATTTTTTATTATATTAATATGCCAATAAAATAAATATTTTGTAATAAAATATTTATATTTAAGTTTATATTAAATATTTAATAATTTCTTGACGGGCTGTTTTTAAAGATATTTGCACACTGCACTGCATTATTTGATTTTTAAAAATTTGAATCCGATTACGCCCAACAATACCAGCATTTAGTAGCAATATTATTTGAGATATTTTTGCACAGACTTAGCGGTTTTTTACTCCATCCCAATCCCCATATCCCTTCTTTCAAAAACCTCTCCTTTTATCTCTGAAGCATTGTCGTCGATAAACTCCTTGATGACGGGAATTTTATTCACTACGCTCTTAAAGAAATTTATCACTTTTCTTTTAAATTCATTAAGAGCTGTATTTTCTTGCTTTAAAGTATCATTTTCTTTGGTTAAGCGCTCATTGTTTTCTTCTAATGTAGCTTTATCATGCCAGGCTTTGCTTAGCTCCATGGTTAGTTTATTTTTTTCTCCTTCAAGCTCATCTATTAGGATGTCTTGTTTTTCTTGCTCTTTAATTTGTTTTTGCAGCTCGGTTTTTTCTTGCTTCATCATCTCTATTTGGTCGTTTAAGTATAAATTTGTTCCCTTTACATCTTTTAGTTTTTCTAGATCCTCTTTATCTTTCTTGGCCTGAATTATAATTTCTTCATTATTTGATATCGTATTTTCAAGATCAACCATCAAAGCATCTTTTTGCTCCGACAATTGTTTTAATGCTTTAATTTCGTTTTGCTGAGATACGATAGCGTCTTTGTCGGCAAACATTGCATTTTGCTCTTTGAGTTCTAAATTTTCTTTAAGCAAGAACTCTTTACTAGTTTCTAGCTCTTTATTTTTGGATAGTATTTCGCCTTTATCCATTAAGTGCCTAGTTAATTCGTTGATTTGATCCAGCAAGAAAGATTCTTGAACAATTGTCGTATTTTCTTTGGTTTTTTCAAATACCATATCCGTTATCTTACTTATTAATTTAGCGGCATTTTCTGTTTCTAGCCTGTAATACTCAGAGCCGAACATAAAAGGTTTTTGTTTAGTGAAAAGTCCTTGTAGATTTTCTACTACGAGCTTTCTTATGGATCCTTTGAACTCTTGCAAGTCGTTAAATTCTTGCTCAATTTTGTGCATTAATTTTAATTTTCTATGGACTGCATTGCTACCCCTAAGGCCTCTGACGGCGATATGACTAAAGGTGTCAGCGCTCATATCTTGCAACTCTTTGCCGTATTCAGACATCTCTTTTTTCTTTCTCCTAATGCAAGCATGATTAATGCAGTCGTAATTTGTAAAAAAAATATGCCAATGTTTTGTTTTTTCATCGTTGTGCTCGGCGGCAGCGATACATTCCACGCCGTATTTTTTGCAATATTCATTAATAAAAGTCATAACGTTATGTGTAATTTCTAGACCGCTAATGAAGTCTGATTCCTCTTTATTTAGCCCTTCTTTTTTCTCTTTTGGTCTTTGTGTTCCAAAAACTATCAAAACTTCGGTAAATGGGGTCATTTTTTTCTGCCATGCGCGTTTTTTAGATTTTCCGTTCTTGTCGGTTATGTATTGATTTTCATAGTCTCCCTTGAATTTTAATAGTTGTTTATTTATCATTCCTTTTATTTCCTGATGTGTCAAATTTCCTGAATATGATAGCTCTTGAAGGACACCGAAATTATTTTGTATAAAATACTTATTGTCTTTTGCGCTACCTCTTAAGTATTTTAGTTTTTTGGTCTGCTTTGCTTCCCTTAAAATATGCGCCATCCTGCCGACGGCCTTTTGGGAATTTAAATTGTCAGATAAAGCACTAACGACTATTTCATAACCGTTTATTTTCATGCGAAAACCCTGCAAATTACATAAACGCGATTAAATGAGCTCGGTATCTAAAACGCATGAGCTTTGATCTGTGCCTACTTCGTGTTTTGCAATCCATTTTTCTATCTTTTCTCGATCATAAAGAACTTTTCTGCCGCCGAGCTTTATGTATGGCAATATGCCTTTTGATCTCCAAATGGATTGAGCGTCAATGCCAATGCTAAAAAGGGCTTCAAATTCTACTGGCGTTATAAACTTTTTTTCACAAGGATTTATTTGCATTTTTTACCTTTTTAATTTTTTATCCGATTTTAGCCGGCATTTCTGCCGGAGTCAATATAAAAACGTATTTAGAAAATGGTGCCCTATACATCGGTATTTGCTAGGCATTTTTGACAAAATATTTTATTTCTATTTTTTTGATTAAGCTGTTTTTAATTAAAATTACTATATGAAATAAATAAAGACGCGGCGTAGTATTGGTAGCGGAATAAAATTTTTTTTGAAATTTTGGAAAAATTTAATTTTCCTAAACAAAAAATAAACCAATTTGGTTTAAATAAGGCAGGTTAAAAAATAGTAAAGTTTTAGATTTTTAAAACTGATTGCAATACTGCAATATAACAACTTAAAAAAGCGCATAAAAACTTTTCCAAAGAAACTTAATATCTTTTATGATATAATCAGCCCAAAGGATAAAGTTTGTGGGAAATTACATTTTTAGATGACCGAGTAGCTGAAGAATTTAAAGCCCTACCTCCTAAAATTTCCGCTAACATGACCCATATATTTAAGCTCTTACGTCTTTACGGCAATCAAGTCGGTGAGCCGCAAACTAAAAGCCTAGGCGACGGGCTTTTTGAGATAAGGGCTAAGGGCGCGGAGGGTATAGGCAGAGGAATATTTTGCTATATGACCGGTAGGCGCATTTATATATTGCACGTGTTTGTAAAGAAAGGTGACAGGATACCTCAAAAAGAGCTAGATATCGCCAAAAATAGATTAAAGGAGTTAAAAAATGCCTGAAGTAAAATTTGACGACGTATTTAATGAGATGATGAAAAATGATGAATTTAGAGCTGAATACGAAGCCTTGATGCCTGAATACGAACTAAAAAGCGAGTTGATAAAAGCTAGAATAAAAAGCGGACTGACGCAGTCGCAGCTAGCGGAGAGGATGGGTATGAAACAGTCCAATCTAGCTAGACTAGAAAGCGCAAGCGGAGATTTTAAATTTCAGACAATAATCAAATACGCAAAAGCATTGGGACTAAAGCAGCTAAATATCGCACTGAACTAACAAAAAAGGCGAGGTCAAAATTTGCCTCGCGCAAACACAATTTATAAACTAAGAAGCGGGCGATACTGGCTTTAACTTGAAGGCTATTTCTGCCCTAATCTTTTAGTAGCTACTAAATTTTCTATCACTTGCGAACTTTTTTGAGTCGCCTTATAGGTATCGACGCCAAGATAGTGTTGCAGAGTTGCCAGTTCTTCGTGCAATAAGGTGCCCGACATCGTATGGATATCCGCGCTAGCTTCCGCAAGAGTACCGACCACTATATCTCTCGCCATATGCAGGTGAAAATTTTCAACACCCGAAAGTTCTCTGATTTTTTTAACTTGTCTGTCTAGATTAACTATCGTCTCGCCGCTTACGGGGCTGGCAAACACTAGCTCGGCTACCCTCGGTATCTCTTGTAGCTTGGATGCTATAAAATTTGGGATGGCTACGATATAGTCGTTAGAGTTTTTTGTCCTCTCTAAAAGCATAGTGTTGTTGCTGAAATTTATGTTTTTCCATTTTAGGTTTAAAATTTCGGACTTTCGCCTGCCCGTAAAAATCAGGGCAAAAAGCGTCCAATAAAAAACGTCGTCGGCGTAAAGTTCATCAATGGCTGAAAATAAATTTCTGAGCTTATTCGAGCAATTGATGACTTTTGATTTTTTCTCGATCTTGTCCAACTTTAAACCAAACGTTGGCTCGAAAGCTAGAGCCCTATGAATAAGCGCGTACTTAAACATAGGGCGTAAAATTTCTTTTATCGTTTTGTTGTATGTTTTTGGCGATAGTCCCTTGTTTCGCATGGAGTTGTAAAAAATTTGAATATGGTCAAGCGTTACCTTTTCTATTGCCAGCGAGCCTAGAGAGCTATTTTTGATGTGATTGTTAAACATCGCCGCTAGCCCGGTCGTAGCTTTGGTTTTTGCTCTGGTTTCCATATATAAATCCCAAAGCTGTTTAACTTTGATGTTTGGCTGGATTCTAGAAACATTAGATGCCGCCATATCTTTGCCTTTTGCCCACTCCGCAAAAACTGCCATAGCTTCTTGTAAATATTCCCGCCCGGTCCATTTTTCTCTTACGGCTATTTCTACTACCTTAGTGGCTCGCCTTCCGTCGCTACTTCTTTTTCTGAATAAAAACTTATTCGTATGATTTTTACTCACGTAGATATTTGGAACTTTCGTCTTTTTATATTCGCTTAGACTGATTGACATTTGAGTCCTTTTTAAAATCCTTTGCGCCGCTTTGGGTAACCCACTGGGTAACCCATTTGGCGATAGGATTATAATTCTAAAAAAGTTATAATCAGCTTAAAATATCGTATTTTAGGACTATATAAACTTATATAATCCTTAATAAATCTGCGGCGTATTTTTTCAAGTCCTTTCATCCGCACCATCCAAATACTATTTTTAAAATCCAAACTTCTTTCTAAAAAAAGACAATTATTTTTATAACCTCTTTATAGCTGTATATGGCAAGATATTTTTTAAACGTTCAAGGTTTTGCTCAGAGTTCAAATTGTATTTAGTTTTTTAGCATTAAAATTTGACTAAATTTACGCCGCAGCGTGCCGTATATTTCAGATATGATATGGATTAATAAAATTTCAAATAGTTTGCTGTAAAATTTCCGTAAATTTGCCACCTATATCAGCAAAGGAGCCTATCATGGGTCAAATTTTAAGCGATACCCTAAGTCAAATTTATGAAAATTTAGGCGACGAAATAGAAAACTTAAGCGTGCAGCGCGTAGTGGTCGGGCTATTTTTCACTGGCGTAAAGCTAAGTAACGGAGTTTGCGGCGTGAGCTACACTCCGTTAAAGTCCTTTCCGCAGGCCGTTTGTTGCCCGTCACAAGCTATGGTAATGCCAAATTCCGGCAATATTTGCGGCAAAAATGTAAAAACTCTTTTAAAAGATCTATCTAGCGAGAGTCCTATTAAAAAAACCATCGCCGTAGCCGCCCTAAACACACTTTCGCAGACGTGCTACGAACGCTCGGCTAGTCCGTATGCGACTAAATTTAGGGCCGATCCTTTTGAAGAGCTAGCTATCAAGCGCGGCTCGTTTAGCGTGATCGTGGGCGCGCTGGTGCCTTACATCAAATTTATGATGAAAAACGGCCTTGATTTTCGTATCTTGGAGCTTGATAAGAGCGCGCTAAAAGACGATGAGCTTAAGTATTTTATTCCGCAAGAAGAGGCTGCAGATGCGATCAGGGCGGCCGATAATCTCATCATAACCGGCGTCACGCTGCTAAACGACACACTGGAGGATATCCTGAGCCTAAAAAAGAGCGGTGCCGACGCCATCGTCGTCGGTCCGACCGTCTCGATGTCGCCCAAGGCGCTTTTTGATAGAGGCGTGAGCTGCGCTGGCGGTATTTATACTACGCGCGCGGATGAGCTTTTAGACGTGATCGCGCAGGCCGGCTCGGGGTATCATTTTTTCGGCAAATTTGCGGAGAAATTCGTGATGAAACGCGAGAGTCAGCACTCTAAAATTTAGAAATTTAGCGACACGAATACACAAGGCTAAATTTGGCCAAATTTGACGATTATTTTTGGCCTAGAGGGCGATTTTATTTCGGTGCAAAATAGGCGACTTGGCATTAAATTTGTGCTTTGCACGGATAAAATCGGTTCTAAATTTATGCAAATTTACGAGAGTTTCGTCAAATTCAAAAAGTCAAAAAATATGTAAAAGGCCGAGCAAAGCGCCCGACCTAAAGTTGCATTAAGCGAAATTCTAATAAAACGAACTAACCTTGCCCGTCAAATTTACCATGATATTTTTCATCTGAGTGTAGTGCTCAAGGATGATTTTGTGCGTTTCGCGGCCGATGCCCGAGCTCTTGTAGCCGCCGAACGGGCTGCCCGCCGGGATCTGGTTGTAGCAGTTTATCCACACTCGGCCCGTCTCCATCGCGCGAGCGGTGCGGATAGCGCGAGTGATGTCCTGCGTGAAGACGCCGCCGCCCAGGCCGTATTCGCTGTCGTTTACCATCTTGATGAGCTCGTCCTCGTTTTTAAATTTGATCACGACGCCTACCGGGCCGAAAATCTCCTCTCTGGCTACGCGCATATCGTTGCTCACGTCCACTAGCAGCGTCGGCTCGACGAAGCTATCGCCCGCAGCCGCGAGTTTGCCTCCGACGGCGATTTTAGCGCCTTCTTTGACGCCGATATTGATGTACTCGACGATTTTGGCGGCTTGTTTGGCGTTAATTTGAGAGCCCATTTGCGTCTTTGGATCGAGCGGATCGCCGACTTTTAGATTTTTAAATTTCTCCACAGCCGCGGCGATAAATTTGTCGTAAATTTTCTCCTCGACAAATATCCTACTGCCCGCGCAGCAAACTTGCCCTTGGTTAAACAAAATACCCATCTGAACGCCGTCTAGAGCCAGATCAAAGTCCGCGTCGGCGTAGATGATGTTGGCTGATTTGCCGCCTAGCTCGAGCGTTGCCGGGATGATTTTTTCGGCCGCCGAGATAGCGATCTCGCGTCCGATCTCGGTTGAGCCGGTAAATGCGATCTTGTCGATGCCGCTATGCTTTTGTAAAAACGCTCCGGCGCCGCTGCCTTTGCCCGTGATTACGTTTACGACGCCTTTTGGCAGCACGTCTTTGATGAGGCGCATTAGCTCGAGCACGCTCAGGCTCGTTTCAGACGACGGCTTTAGCACGCTCGTGTCGCCGGCTGCGATGACGGGAGCTAGCTTCCACGCCGCCATCAAAAACGGGAAATTCCACGGCACGATCTGCGCTACGACGCCGATAGGCTCGCGTAAGATTAGCGAGAGGTGCTTTTCTTCGAGCACGTTTGCGCTACCTTCTTCGCCCTGGATCACGCCGGCAAAGTACCTAAAATGCTCCGCCGCGTACGGCACGTCCACGTTTAGCGTCTCGCGGATAGGCTTGCCGTTGTCCATCGTCTCGACTGCGGCTAAAAAGTCTTTGTTTGCGTCGATTATATCGGCGATTTTGAGCAAAATTCTGCTTCGCTCGCTCACCGTGCTATGGCGAAACGTCTTAAACGCTTCGCGCGCGGCCTTGACCGCGGCGTCCACATCCTCTTTACTCGCGTCCGCGATCGCGGCTAGCTTTTTGCCGGTGGCGGGATCAAAGGTATCTAGCGTCTTGCCGCTGCTTGCGGGGACGAATTTTCCGTTTATAAAAAGGCCGTATTTTTCTTGTAACTTAACCATTTTTTCTCCTTGAAAGATTATTTAATAACTGAAATATTACTCCTCCATTATAAATATTTTGATAATTAGAAAATAATCGTTATCAAAAATTTGAGCGGAAATTTGACGGGATTTTAGGTTAAATTTGCGGGGAATATTTTAAATTTGACGCACCGAGACCCGCGCCTTTAAGGCGCTAAATTTGGTTTGATTAAATTTAGCGCTGTGCATTAAATTTAATCTTTCTTGTTAAAGGGGGTTGTGCTTAAATTACGCTTTGCTTTGCAGTTGTGAAGCGTAGCTGAAGCAAAAGAGCTCCCTTTTTCTTTTTTTGGGAGA
The DNA here is from genome assembly GCF_900699785.1 of Campylobacter showae. NCBI lineage: Bacteria > Pseudomonadati > Campylobacterota > Epsilonproteobacteria > Campylobacterales > Campylobacteraceae > Campylobacter > Campylobacter showae. Next base: position 1,058,005 of record NZ_LR535679.1, on the reverse strand, counting down.
GGAAGGGGGATTCTACTTACGAAGCGTCGCCCCTTCCTCTCCCAAGCCCTCTCTAACCCCACTGCACGTGAGAAGTTGCTGCACTACGTGCAGGTTTATATGGTGTTACTGCGCCACACATTTTAAATTTACGGCAGAGTTAAATTTAACGCCGTCAAGTTGCGGGTTTCGGCGACTCAAATTTGGACGTAAAAAAGCTAAGGCAAAGTATCGTGAGATGATTTTAAATGTTTTGAAGTAAATTTCGTCCCAAGACTAGACATGTAGTCTGTCGCAGGGCGAAATTTACGTTCTGCTTACAGTTGCGAGTGCAGCGAAGCAAAAATCATTTAAAAGCGCTCGCGAGACAAGCCGCCAAGCAAATTTATTTAACTAGATCGGCCAAAACCTTTGCCGCATGCTCCTTTGCCTTCACGCTCTTATACACCTTCGCGACTTTGCCGTCCTTGCCGATCACAAAGGTCGAGCGCGCGATACCCAGATACTCTTTGCCGTAGTTTTTTTTCACCTGCCAGACGCCGTAGAGTTTGGCGACTTCGTGCGCGGGGTCGCTTAGCAGGATGTGTTTTAGGCTCTGTTTTTGCGCAAAGCCCGCGTGTGACTTGACGCTATCGGGGCTTACTCCCACGATCACGGTGTCTTTAGCGATAAAATCGTCGTAAAGCGCGCTAAATTCGCATGCTTCGGTCGTGCAGCCCGGAGTGTTGTCCTTTGGGTAAAAATACAGCACGACGTTTTTACCGACGAAGTCTTTTAGGCTGACGCTTACGCCGTCGGCGTTTTCTAGGCTAAACTCGGGCGCCGTATCGCCCGCTACTAGCGTGATTTTTCGTTCCAAATCCTCTTTAGAAAATTCGCTCATTTTTGCTCCTTTCTAATCTCCTCAAGCGTCTTGCCGCCCGAGCCTATCGAGCTTGCGTCGTATGTCTCGATATAGATTTGCACTCGCTCGCGATTTTTGCCCAGCACGCGCACCATGGTGTCGGTCATCTCCTCGACCAGCTTTTGCTTTTGCTCTTTTGTCGGCTCCGGGCCTGCCATTTTTACGTTTATGAAAGGCATTTTTTCTCCTTAAATTTGATAAATTCGGGCTAATTATATCAAAATTTGACCCGTTATCCGGCTCGCTCTCGTTTTAAAATTTAAGCCTTTTTATTAAAATATAGCTTTAAATTTGATATTTAAGTAAAATTTAAAGCTAGTATGATTATTATGTGATTTGGTAGTAGTAAAATTAGCTAAATTTACCCAAAAGGAGCGAATATGCGTAAGAGTTTTTTCGGTTCTATCGTTTTGGCTGCGGCCTTAGCGGGCGGCGCGTTTATAGCGGTGCCGCAGACGGCGAGCGCTGCGGTGCTAGCGCATCAGGTGAAGGTGCAGGGCGAGCTTGGTTCGGTGTTTATTAACCCCTACGACGTGGCGCCTCTGACCGCTATCATCGATCGCGCCGGCAAGGATATCAAGGATATCCACGTGCGGGTTCTGGGCAAACCTGGCGGCGGTATCGACATCGCCTATAACGTCTCCGAGCATGCGCTGCTGACGCATGACGGCGTGCCGATCTGGGGACTTTATCCCGACTATCTAAACGAGGTCGAAGTAAGCTACGTTTTTAACGGCGAAAAGAAGGTCGAAAAGTATAAAATTTACGCCCAGCCGATCGTGACGTATAGCCGCGATTATAGATTTAGCCAAATGCAAAAGATGAAGGTCAAAAAGGTCGATCCTGCGTTTAAAAACAGGCTCTATCTCATCAACAACACGATCACGAGCGTTTATAAGCCGCTTGACTGGAAAAACGGCGGTGCCGCTAGCTGGAACGACTTCACCGAAAATTTCGTCGTCGATACGCAGGGCGAGGTCAGATGGTATCTGGACTATCAGAAATTTTACGACCGCAGCGAGCGCAGAGTGATGGACGGCGGCATGATGATGGGCTTTCATCAGCTGCCAAACGGCGATCTGAGCTGGGGTATGGCGCAGCGATATATGCGCTACGATATGATGGGCAAGGAGGTGTATAATCGCGAGCTGCCGCGCGGCTACATCGATCTTAGCCACGAAGTAATGCCGCTAAAAAATGATCACTTACTGCTTCGCGTCGGTAAGTACAACTACCACCACGCAGATGGCAGGCTCTCGCACACGATCAGAGATCATATCATCGAAGTGGACGGCAGCGGCAAGGTCGTGGACGAGTGGGATCTGAATGAAATTTTCGGCAAAAACGTCTACCGCAGCAACCTCATCAAGGCTCTTGACGCTCGCGCCGTGTGCCTAAATATCGACATGGACGCCAAAGAGATCAAAATCAGCGACGATCTGCCATTCGGCGACGTGACCTCGACCGGCACGGGACGCAACTGGGCGCACGTAAACTCGATCTCGCACGATCCTAGCGACGACGGCATCATCCTCTCGCTTCGCCACCAAGGCATCGTTAAGATCGGCCGCGACAAAAAGGTAAAATGGATCCTAGCAAGTCCTGAGGGCTGGAGTGCGGACTTTAAAGAAAAAGTGCTAGTGCCCGTGGATAAAAACGGCAACAAAATCAAATGCGAAAACTCAAAATGCGAGGGCGATTTCGACTGGTCGTGGACGCAGCACACCGCGTGGCTCACTCCGCGCTATGATAACAAGGGCTCTGTAAAGCACATCAGCGTATTTGACAACGGCGACGGCCGAGGCATGGAGCAGCCTGCGCTAAAAGAGGAAAAATACTCTCGCGCAGTCGAGTACAAGATCGACGAGAAAAAGGGCACCGTCGAGCAGACGTGGGAGTTTGGCAAGGAGCGCGGATTTGACTTCTATAGCGCGGTTACTAGCATCGTGGAGTGGCAAAAGGATAAAAGCACGTACTTCATCTCAAGCTCGAACGTCTATCTGTTAAAGCCCGATAAGACGATCAAAATGGTGCTCGTGGAGATCGATCCGAAGAGCAACGACGTCAAATTTGAGATGGACGTGGAGTCGGCGTCTAGAGACGACGTAGCCTACCGCGCGATGGTGATCGATCCGAATATCTTTAACTATTAAATTTAGCCTTTTCCGGTTTAGTTTTTCTAGCCGCCGTCAAAATCGGGCGCGCGGCTGGATTTGGGATTTTGCGGCGAGTAAAATTTGAGAGAAAATTCGGCTCGCCGCTTTGTTTAAATTTAATCCGCTTGCCGAAATCTTATCCGCAACGCCGTCAAATTTAACCCGTCAAATTTGCCGAGTTTAGCCTGCTTAATCTCAAATTTACCCTTTATTTTATACAATCTTTAAAAATTACCGTAAAGGAAACTCGATGAAAACGATCTCCAAGATTATACGAGCTCTAGCCGCCGTTTGCTTGCTGGGCATCGGTGCAAACGCGCTGGAGGAAGGCACGGACTATCAGACGCTAGAAAAGCCTCTAAGCGTGCCTAAAGATAGCGTAGTAAAGGTCTTTAGCTACGAGTGCGTCCACTGCTACAAATTTGACCGAACCGTCACGCCGAAGCTATTTAGCGAGCTAGACGGAGTCAAATTTATCCCGTACCACCTAAAAACAAAGGGCAAACTGGGCGAAACGGCGAGCAAAATTTTTGCCGCGATGATCGTTTTAGACGAGGCTAGCGATGTTAGTTTGCTTAGCGATAAGTCCAAATTTAAAAAGGCTAAATTTGCGATCTACAAGGCCACTCACGATAAGGATGACGATTTTAACGGCGGCAAAGATAAGGCTAGGTTTATCAAAGAGGCTCTTAGCGCGGCGGGCGTGAGCGACGCGGACTACGACAAGGCGCTAGCCAGCGAGCGCGCTCAAGAGATCCTAAAAACATGGGACGATAGCTACGACGTGGCTAAGATCCAGGGCGTGCCTGCATACGTGGTCGGCGGTAAGTACCTGATCAACGTGAAGGCGATCGGCTCGGTAGACGCGATGGCGGCGGCAGTCAAGGAGCTGCTAGCAAAATAATGGACTACAATATCGAAAACAAGGGCTTTGTCTGCTTTGTGTACAACTTGCAGCGAAGGCGGGCGTTTTGGGCGGCGTTGCTCGCGGTTTTGGCGGTCAAATTTATACTGTGCGAGCTGTTTTTAGGCGGCGCGGTAGCCGACGCGCTCGTAGTAAAGCTACGCTTTGCGACGCTGTTTGCGGCGTTTGGCGTGTGCGTGGCGATGTGCGCGCCTAAGGTATTTGGCGTCAAGCTCGCGGGATTTTTCTTGATTTTTTTGGGCGTGATATTCGGACTTGATTACTCTACGAGCGATTTTAGCGGCGTTAGCGAGATTAGTTTTCCTTTTGCGCTGCCGCTAAATGAAATTTACCCGAGCCTTTTTGCGCCTGATTTTAGCGCGGTGAACGAGGCGGGATTTATCAAAATTTACGCATGGGCGAATTTTGCGTTTTTTGCGGTGTTTGGGGCGTTTTGTTTGGTGATGATTTTGAGCTGGTTTGTGTACAACGCGCGTAGCAGCGAAATTAATAAAATTTAGGTTTTGGATTCCCCGGCTCGGCTGGATTTTAAAAGTAGTTTTCGGCTAGGATACTCGGGTCACGGACGACCAGTCCGCTCCCGTCGTATCCGCCAAAAACTATTTAAACTACACACAATCCGTCTGGAATATTTGTTTACGGATTTGATGAATTTAGAGCTATTTACATAATGATAACAAATAAAAGTGGCAGACTTAGCAAGTGATTAAAAGTAAATCTTGGCCAAAAAGTTCACGCAAAGTTTTTAGATGTTGTTGGACATAACGATAAATGGAAAATTAAGCGATTGTTGGAACAGTAAGCAATATTAGAGTAAAAGGCAATAGCTCTTTACTCATCCTTGTATTGGACTAAGGTGTCCATAATAGAAAGTATATTGTCTGGCTGTAGTGCCCACCTGTAGGCTGGATGTATTTCCCAGTCAAATCCAAAATCAGAAAAACTATTCGCTAAAAAATTATTTTCTTCAAAGTATTTTCGTTCTATTTTGCCGTCATCATTTCTTTTACGTGCAGTTAAGAAATTAATTTTATACATAAAGGCGCAAAGTTCTTTTGCCTCTGCTCTGTTACCGTTCGAAAAATGAAAATTATTCATACTCATTATGTTTCTAACTTTTGATAATAATTTATCTGTACAAAATTGATAAGCCTCCTTGGTAGTTTTTTCGTTTTTTGTGGGTTTCATATTGATTAGTAATTTATCTATATCTTTTAGTTCGGATTTAAATTCATTTATTGTATCCCTCAGTCTCCCTTGGGAATAAGTCTCAAATATTTTGTCAAATTCTTTTGTGCCTATTTTGTTGCTACTGTTTCTTCTGGCCTCCTTTGCCGCCAATGAACAAAGTTTAATTAAATCGCGTGGCCTTTTTCGTATTAATGACATAAGTAATCTGTAAGTAGGAATATCTTTCCATCCGCCGCGCCCACCAAAACGCTCCTCAAATACATATTTTAAAACAGTATTGGCAATTTCTTCTTGTTTGGCTTTTAATAATACTTGCTCTGAAACATTGCCTTCAAAATAAGTTACTATTCTTTTTGCTAGGAGTGCCAAAATTTCAAAGTTATTCCAAGTCATCCACACTACGCTTCCTTCAACTTTATCCGTGGACTCATCATTTGTTCTATATAAATAGTACGCATCTGTTCTAAGGCTAATTTTAAAATTTATCGTAGGATTATCTCTTGAAATATCCCTTATGGCATTTAGCATAGCAGATATTCTATTTATATCGCTTTTTTTGCCTTCCCAGCCACGATCCAAATCGTCAATAAATACCACTACTTTTTGCTTTTTAGTAAAGTATTCTAACGCCTTATTCATTCCATCTCTTATCTTAAATCCACTACTTTCAAGATGACTTATGATAGCATTTACTATGTTGCTGGTTAGATTTTTTATAGGATTTACATTGTCACCAAATTTATCTAAAACCTTATTTGCTATTATTGTCGCTAATTCCTTTTTCCATATTCTAATTAGCTTTAGCATATCTGTTTCTTGCTCGCCAAGCTCTAGTATGTCATCAGGTGTTAGCATTATTGTCAATACTCCAGCATCATCAAATTCTCTTTTCATCACCTGAAAAACAGCTGACTTGCCTATGCCTTTATGTCCAACAACTATGCGTAGTGGTAAATCGGCATATATTTGTTCATAAATAGTACCTTTAAAATAGTATTCCATTAGTCTATCTGGTTTCTCGTCTTCAGCAGCTTCGTGACCAAATAGCGCTGCTATTTCTTCGTCTGAAAAGGTTAATGCCTTATATTTCATCCCGTAGCTCATTATTAAACTCCTGCTTAAATAATTCTGAGATTATTTTAGTGCTGTGTGCCTTAAATATCTATTAATATATTTAGTCGCTTAGCAGTATATATCCACTTTCACTGATATTTTTAAATTTAACCCCCAGCTCCCGCTTTAGCCTCAGCACGACGTTTTGTATCGCGCCCTTACTCGTTTGCTCGCCCTCGTAGACGAACTCCTCGATCATCTCGTAGCTCACGAGCTTGTTTAGATTATACGCAAAGAGCCAAAAGAGCTTGTTTTGCAAAAATGATAGATAGATCTCCTTGCCGTTTTTGTAGATCTTTTCTTTGGCGAGATTTATGCTCGTTTGCGGGCCCAAGCGCACGAGCTTTTCGCCCTTTTCGTAGGTTAGAGCCACGAGCAGGCGGCAGAGCGCCGCGATATCGACCGGCTTTTTTAAAAAAGACGCCGCGCCGTGCTCGATGCTTTTGATGAGGTTGTCGTCGGTGTCGTAGGAGGTGAAGACGATAAATTTTTGCGCCGGTTTGATACGCAGTATCTCTTTTATCATCTCAAAGCCGTTCATCGCGGGCATGTGGATGTCGGTGATGACGACGGCGGGGGCTAGCTTTTTAAATCGCTCCAGCCCCTCCAGCCCGTCTGCCGCGCCCCAGACGCTTAGGCAGTAGGGTTTTAGCCCGCCTATTAGCAGCTCCCTTGCGATCTCGTCGTCTTCTACGATGAGGACGGTTAGGTCTTTAAGCAGCTTTAAGTGCTCTTGCATCTCACTCCTTTAAATTTATCTCAAAGCCGAGCTCAAACGTCGTCGGATCGCCCGCGCTTAGCAACTTGATGTCGCCTGCGAGCTTTTCGTTTGCCAGCTTTTTGCCAAAATACAGCCCGATGCCGCTTCCTTGCTTTTTGGTGGTTTTTGGCTGGGTTAAAATTTTATCCCGAGCCGCCTTGCTCACGCCGCTACCGTAGTCTGTGACGGCTATCTTGCACGTACCGTTTTCAAATTTGACGTCGATAAAAACTTGCCGCTTGGCGATCTGCTCTTTGTATCGCTCCACGACCGCGTCCTTGGCGTTGTGAATGAGGATGAGCAAAATTTGCTGCACGATGCCCATGCGCTGCGTGGCCTCTTCGTCTTTAAACTCGCGCAGGCTTACTGCGACGTTTGCTTTGCTAAGCTCGGTGTGCATGAGCTTTAGCAGGTCTTTTATGCAGCGCTGTACGCTAAATTTTTGCGGAGCGTCGCTACTTTTATAAAAATTTCTAAAAATTTCGATCGTATCGCTTAAAAGCACGGTCGCAGCCTGCCCTTTTTGCAGCATATGCTCTAGCGTCGCGGCGTCTAGTTTGCCGTCTTTTTGCAGCATAAGCAGGCTTGATATCATCAAATTTAGCGAATTTACGGGCTGTATAAACTGATGATTTATGCCGCTGATTAGCTCGCCCGCCTCGCTCATGCGCGCTTTGTGCTTGAGCAGGGCTTCGTAGTCGTCTTGCAGGTTTTTGATTTTTGAGTACATAAAGTTATGTAAGAAATTTGCCACGAGCGCCAGCGCCGCGAACGCAAAAAGCAGAATGAGGGCGTTTTTTAGCACGGAGTTAAGCAGCGCGGCGAGCTCTTTTTCGTTATCGGTGCCTGCACCGATGAACCAGTTTAGCGTCGGGATCTCGGCGACGGAGATGAAATTTGATCCGATATTTAGGCTCGTGATATCCTCGCCCCGCAGGAAAAGCTCTTTAAATTTATCCTCGATCTGCTTTTTTAGTGCCGCGTCCTTCATCGGCGTTAAAATTTCGCCGCCGTGCGTTACGATAAAGGCGTAGGAATCTGGCGCTAGCTTAAATTTTTCCATATTTTTTAGTATGTTTTGCAGCTTCACCACGCCGCAAAACACCCCCGCAAACGAGCCGCCGTCCATGACGGGTACGCATAAATTTAACGTCGGCTCGCCTAAAATTTTATGGCGCTGCATAAAATTTACCGTGGGCGCGAGCGTGCTTTTGGTCTCTTCAAACCAAACAAGCCCCGTACGCAGGCTCTTTGGCATAGCTTCGTCGTCGCCCAGCTCCTTGCCGTCTACGAAGATCTCCCCGTCCTCGCGTAAAAACTGCAAGGCGTCGAATTCCGCGGAGTTTTCTTTAAAAAGCCGTATGAAGCCGCCGAGTTTTTCGCTATCTTGTGAGATGCCCGCGTTTTCTATAAATTTAGCCGCACGCACCAGCGAGCGCAGCCGTTCATCCAGCCAAAACGAGAAATTCCCGACCATATTTTCGCTCGCGGCGATCTTGTTTTTATCCGCGAGCGTCGTGATCTGCGCCTTGGCGTCCTCGTAGTTTTTTACGCCCAAAAGCACCACGAAAAGGCTTGCGAAAATGATGATGAAGTAGATTTTAAAATTATGCTCGCGTAAGGCTTTCATGCGGCGAGTATAGCAAAATCGGTCTAAATTTAGACCGATTTAAGCTTTCTTGATAGTTAAAATTTTGCAAACGAACATCGCGGCAAGCACGACGAAGCAGACGCCAAAGCCGATGAGAGTGCAGTCGGCCATCGACATAAATTTGCTTGATGGGATCAGGTACCAGCCGTCCTCGTAAAGATCCACTAGATATTTTTGAAAGCCGTCTAGCGTGACGCCCTCGGGCACCAGCGGACTGTCGTAACCGCAGTCGCCCGTAGGCAAGAACCAATCGGGCGCCCACCGCTCAAGCGGCAAACCGAACGGATAGTGCGGCTCGGTCGAGCAGCCCTGCACGCCAAACGGATCGTCTCCATGCACGGCGTCGTGGATCCTAGCGAGCTTTACGCTATACATTATGCCCTGGATCGCGCCCCAAAAGGCTAGCAGATATCCGAGTGCGGCCAGGAGCAAATTTTTGGGATTTACGATCGCGACTAGCCCTCCTAGCGCCATGCACAAAAAGGCAAAGCGGATATAGACGCACTGCTCGCAAGGCGGCATATAGACGTAGTTTTGAAACAGCGAGTGCGCGAGGATCACGAGTCCCACGCTCACCGCTACAAGGATCGCCCACGGCAGACGGCTATCTGCGAATTTTGCTATTTTTTCCGCAAATTTCATGCCCGCGCCCTATTTTTTGAGCAGCTCTTCAATTAGCTGCGTCATACCGTCTAGGGAGGTGATGGACTTCGTCATGATGAGGTATTTGCCGTTTACGACGAACGCCGGCACGCCCTGGATCTTGGCTACGTCGTAGCTCTCGTCCCATTTTTTAAGTAGTTCGGCGACTTTTGGATCCTCCAGCTTTTTTTGATAGTCCGCTTCGCTGATACCGGCCGCATCAAGCCCCGTCTTTAAAAACGCAGCCCCGTCCTTGCCGTCGCTCCAGCGCTGTCTTTGATCGTGGTAGGCTTTGTAGTAGGCAAATTTCGCCTTTTTAAACAGCGAATTCTCATCCAGCAGGCTAACGCCCTTTTCCTCGTCCATCACGGCTAAAACGGCTAAAATTTTACTTCCGAGCTCGCCGTACTCGCCCTTGGTTTTTAGATGAAACGGTACGTATTTTAGCCCCGCGACCTTTTCTACGACCTTCGGCGTGACGGTTTTGTCGTATTTGTAGCAAAACGGGCATGCGTAGCTAAAGACCTTAACTAGCGTGTTTTGCTCCACTGATAGCGGTTTTTCGAGCTTTACGTAGTCCTCGCCCTCGGTAAACGCGGCCGCGCTAAGGGCGCCGAACATCGCTACGGCTAGAAAACCTTTTGTAAATTTAGAAAGTAGATTCATGGAGTGCTCCTTAAAATGATTTCGTTTGCGTTAATTGTATATTCCCTCGCCGCCGCAAAACTCACGCTAAGATAAATTTTAGATTAAATTCGTAAAATTTAGGCTAAATTTTAGTGGAAAATATAAAAATTTGAATTATTCTTTAGATTTAAGCTATTTATAATATTAGCGTGATTTTCACGTTAGAAAGATTCACTAAAATTACGGCAATGAAACGATTTATCATTATATAAGGAGAAAAGATGAAAAGAACTCTATCATCAGTCGCCCTAGCTGCGGCATTACTCGGCGGTCTAAGCACGGCGGCACTTGCCATCGGCGGACCGAGTGGCTCGCACATCGACTACGGTATCCCGGGCAAGATCGGCGAAGTGGTCGTAAACCCGTACGACACCGCGCCTCTAACGGCGGTCATCAAAAACGGTGGCTACACGCTAGCAAACGCGAAAGTCACTATCGTGCCAAAACCGGGCGGTCAGGTTATCAGCTATAAAGTCGCCGACAAACACCTTCGCACGCATGGCGGAATACCTGTGTTCGGACTATATCCTGACTATCAAAACGCCGTCGAGGTCGAGTACGATAAAATTTATAAAGGTCAAACCGAGCACATAAAAGAAACCTATAAAATTTACGCTCCCGCGATATATTTGGAGAGCTCTGGCATGCCGTCTCAAAAGGGCGCGCTGTTTGATAAAATCGAAGTAGTGAAGGCTCCGAGCGCGAAATTCGCTAATCGCCTCTACTATGTAAATAACTTCGTAAACAAAACCGGCAAAGGCACCAAAGTCGTGTGGAACAACCCCGCAGGTGGCGCGATCGAGTGGAACTATAGCCCGAACAACTTCATCCTAGACACCAAAGGCGAGGTGCGCTGGTATCTCGAGCCGAGTAAAATTTACGACCTCAAGCAGCCCTTTAGCGCGGGCGTCATGATGGGCTTTAAGCAAAACGACGACGGCGCGATGACGTGGGGCTACGGCCAGCGCTACGCTAAATATGACATAATGGGCCGCGAAATTTTTAACCGCGAGCTGCCTGCGGGATACAACGACTTCTCGCACTCTATGGACGTAGCGCAAAACGGGCATTATTTCCTCCGCGCGGCAAACGCCAACTATAAGCGCGCCGACGGCAAAAACGTCCGCACTGTGCGCGACGTCATTGTTGAGGTCGATCGCGACGGCAACGTGGTGGATGATTTTAGGCTGTATGAAATTTTAGATCCGTACCGCGACATCGTGCTAAAAACACTCGATCAGGGCGCTGTGTGCCTAAATATCGATGCTAGCAAAGCAGGCCACACCGCGAGCACTGACGAACTGGCTGCGATGGATACGAACGAAAAATGGGGCGACATCGTGGGTTCGGGTCCCGGACGCAACTGGGCGCACGTAAATAGCGTGGATTATGATCCAAGCGATGATAGTATCATCATCTCCAGCCGCCACCAAGACGCCGTCATCAAGATCGGCCGCGACAAAAAAGTCAAGTGGATAATGGGCGCGCATAAAGGATGGAAGGACGAATTTAAAGACTTTCTGCTTCAGCCGGTTGATAAAAACGGCAAAAAGATCGTCTGCGATGACGAATACTCAAAATGCCCAGGATATGAGAGCGAGACGGGCGGATTTGACTGGCAATGGACGCAGCACACGGCGTTTCGCATCGACAGCAAGTCCAAAAAGGGCGTAGTGTATCTAACCGTCTTTGACAACGGCGACACCCGCGGCATGGAGCAGCCTGCGATGGCTGGCATGAAATACTCCCGCGCGGTCGTCTACAAAATCGACGAAAAAGCTAAAACCGTCGAGCAAGTCTGGGAGTACGGCAAACAGCGCGGCAGCGAGTGGTACAGCTCGGTTACTTCGCTAGCACAGTATCAAGACGACCTAGATAGCGTGATGGTTTACTCCGCGGTCGCGGGTATGCAGTTTGACATCGCCAAGGGCCGTCCGGTCGGCGTGCCTAGCCCTCACATCAACGAGTTTGAATGGGGCGCAAAAGAGCCGTCAATCGAAATCAAAATGACCAACGCGATGGGCTATCAGGCGTTTCCGTTTAGCCTAGAAAAGGCGTTTGAGAAGTAAAATTTAGCGGCTCCCGGCCGATGTGCTTCGGGGCCGCTTTTTGGTAAGTTTGGATTTTGCGCTTGCGACCCGGTTAAATTTGCCCGCTCAAATTGATGGGTCGCAGGCTTTAAATTTAGATCGAATTTGATCTCGCAAAAGGTAAAATTTAGGCTCGCGTTTCCATCCTTTGCGCTAGTCTAAATCTTACCTTTCCCTGCCAAGCGTTTGGGAAAATAGGACTCCGAAAGACAATAGCAACGCCTGAACGCTTGGATTTTAGTAAAACGCCGCCTAGATTTTTCTACTGCTTAAATTTACCCGTTTGCTTCACAAATTTCGCTTTGAATTTTCAAATTTACATCCTTGTTGCCGTAAAATCGATATAATCAACAAAAACGACGGAGGCGAAAAATGCAAAAATTTGTCGAGCAAAAATTTATCGGCGAGCGTGCTATGTTTGGCGCAAATGACGCTGAGTTTGAGCGGTGCGGGTTTGCAGCGGGAGAGTCGCCGCTAAAGCACGGGCAAAATTTGCGCCTAAAAAACTGCACTTTCGAGTGGAAATATCCGCTGTGGTACACTAAAAACGTCGCCGTAGAGGACGGGTTTTTGATGCAGATGGCGCGCGCTGGCATCTGGTACGCGCAGGACGTTAGCTTTAAAGATACGCTAATCCAAGCGCCAAAATCCTTTCGAAGGTGCCAAAACATAAGGCTAGAAAACGTAAATTTGACCCAAGCCGAGGAGACGCTGTGGAGCTGCGAGGACGTGGAGATAAAAAACGTCTGCGCGCGTGGGGATTATTTTGCGATGAACTGCGAAAACGTGCGCGTTTACGGGCTAAATTTGGACGGAAACTACGGCTTTGACGGCTGCAAGAACCTGCTCGTCGAGGATAGCAAACTGCTTAGCAAAGACGCCTTTTGGAACTGCGAGAACGTGACCGTGCGAAATAGCTTCATCAGCGGCGAATACCTCGCATGGAACAGCAAAAACGTAACCTTTGAAAACTGCGTGATAGAGAGCTTGCAAGGGCTTTGCTACGTGCAAAATCTCGTGCTGCGCGGCTGCCAAACGCTAGATACCACGCTAGCCTTTGAGTATTCAAGCGTGGACGTAGAAATTTTAGGCGGCATAGCTAGCGTGAAAAATCCGCTCTCAGGCGTGATAAGAGCAAGGGAGATAGGCGAAATAATAATGGACGAGGAGTGCGTAGATCCTGCCGCGACTAGGATTATTTTAGAAAAATAGCAGTTTTTGCCATATGTTTCGCCCCGTCGTTTTATATTCAAATTTGACCCTAAACGACTCAAAAAGTCTCACAAAAAGTGCGTAAATTTGACCGCAAACAGAGCTAAATTTGGCGATGGGTATTAAATTTTAAAGATATTTTTGCTACACTCAGCAAATTTTATAAAAAAGGATGCCAAATGAACCCTTCCGAATTTATCTGGATGGATGGAAAATTAGTCAAATGGGAGGACGCTAAAGTCCACGTTTTAACTCACTCGCTTCACTATGCAAACGCCGTATTTGAGGGTACAAGAGCCTATATGACGGATAAGGGCTTAGCGGTATTTCGCCTTAGCGACCACACCGCGCGCCTGCTAAAATCAGCCAAAATGACGATCCTAAACGTCAAATACACGCAAAAAGAGCTTGAAGACGCGCAGGTCGAGCTACTTCGCGCAAATAATTTTAAATCAAACGTCTATCTACGCCCGATCGTTTACCTAGGCTACGGCGTGATGGGTCTAGCTCACACTAAAGCTCCCGTAAATACTGCAATCGCGGCATGGGAGTGGGGTGCATATCTAGGCGAAGAGGGGCTAAAAAAGGGCATCCGCGTGAAAATTTCAAGCTTTGCTAAACTAAACGTCGGCGGTCAAATGAGCCGCGCGAAATCAAGCTCGAACTACCTCTGCTCGCAAATGGCAAACTACGAGGCCAAAGAGGCGGGCTACGACGAGGCGTTGTTGCTTGATAGCGAGGGCTACATCTCAGAGGGGCCGGGCGAGTGCTTTTTCATCGTGGAAAACGGCGCGCTAATCACTCCTCCAAACGACAGCAGCCTAGTTAGCATCACGCAAGACACCGTTATCAAAATCGCTCGCGATCTATATATCGAAGTGCGCAGAGAGCGCATCACTCGCGACCGCGCTTACACTGCGGACGAGGCGTTTTTCACGGGTACGGCGGCAGAGGTCACTCCGATAAGCGATATCGACAACCGCGTTATCGGCGCGGGCGAGCGCGGAGCGGTAACTAAACGCCTACAAGACGCGTATTTTGACGTAGTTTACGGACGCAATCCAAAATACGCCTCGATGCTAACTTACATTTAAGGAACGAAATGCCAGCGGATTTAAATGATTATTTTAATAAAAAACGCGGCTCCGGCGGCGGAGACGATAACGGCGGCGAGAGCAAGGGGCCGAAAGTAAATTTTAAAACGCCTGATTTTAAGGGGTTTGGCAAAATTTCGGCCTTTGCCTACGTCATCATCGCGCTAGTGGCCGTGATCGCGCTCACGCAGCCTTTCGTCACGATAAACTCGGGCGAAGTGGGTATCAAGTCAAATTTGGGTAAATACGACCCGTCTCCGATGCAGCCGGGACTACACTTCTTTATCCCGTTTTTGCAAAAAGTCATCGTGGTCGATACGCGCGTACGCCTCATCAACTACACGTCGGGCGAAGATATGGGCGAAGCGGCGCAAAAGTACGGCGCGCAGGCTCAAGCCGGTATCATCCGCAAAAACTCGATCTCCGTTTTGGACGCGAGAAACTTGCCTGTTAGCATCGACATCACCGTGCAGTACCGCTTAAATCCAGAAAATGCGCCTCAAACGATCGCGTCTTGGGGTCTTAGCTGGGAGAACAAGATCGTTGATCCAGTCGTGCGCGACGTCGTGCGCAGTATCGCGGGTAAATACACCGCCGAGGAGCTTCCGACGAAGCGAAACGACCTAGCTACGGCTATCGACGAGGGTATCCGCAAGGATATCGACGCGCAGCCAAATAAACCCGTCGAGCTGCTAACTGTGCAACTTCGCGAGATCATCCTGCCTGAAAAGGTAAAAGAGCAGATCGAGCGCGTACAAATCGCTAAACAAGAGGCCGAGCGAACCAAATATGAAGTAGAGCGCGCAAATCAAGAGGCGCTCAAAAAAGCAGCCCTCGCTGAAGGTACGGCAAAGGCCGCCATCATCGAGGCTCAGGGTCGTGCGGACGCAGCTAAAATCGAAGCCGACGCACAGGCCTACGCAAACAAAGAGGTCGCAAAAAGCCTCGATCAAAATTTGCTAAATTTAAAACAGATCGAGACGCAGGGTAAATTTAACGAGGCGCTACGCGAAAACAACGACGCGAAGATATTTTTAACGCCTGGCGGAGCGGTGCCGAATATCTGGGTAGATACGAAGGATAAGGCGAAGCAAAGCGCGATAACGCAATAACTTTTGCTTGAAGGGGCTTGCCTCGCGAGCGTCTTTAACGGTGCTAGTAAAAATTTAGCTCGGCGGACTGTCTTGTCCAGCTACGCTAAATTTTTACGTCGCTTCTGCTTGCAGTTGCGACCGCAAGGGAAGCAAAGCCCTTTCTCGCTTTAGCGTTACGAGCATAGCGAAGTAAAAATCCATCTCGCGATACTTTGCCTTGACTCTTTACGCTCAAATTTGAAGTCAAATTTGTAAATTTCGGCTTCAAATTTTACCCACCGAGACCCGCATTTTGAAAACGCCAAATTTGCCCCTTGTAAAATTTAAAACCGTGCGGCGCATTAGCACCGGATAAACCTGCGCATAGCGCAGCAACATCTCACGTGCAGTGGGGTAGGTGGAGGTTTCTGCTTCGCAAGCTAGCAGCTGCAAGCAGACCGTAGGTAGACCCCCCCCCTTTTTTTTCTTTTCCTCTCCCAAAGGAAAGAAAAAGAAAACTGTAGAGTAAAATCGTAATACAATTTAAACCCTTCCACTTAACAAAGAAGTAAAATAGTTTTTAATGATGCGACAAATTTGAAAAACAAATTTAGCACCATAAAGTTGCGGGTCTCGGCGAGTAAAATTAAAAAATTCGCTAAATTTAAGACGATTGGCGGTAAAATCCCTCGTATAGCTAAAATTTGCCTGCGCGCCAAGCCAAATCCGCGGCCGAAAAGGAAATAAAATGAAAATAGATTGGGAAAAAGTGGGTGGCCTATTGCCCGCCGTCGTGCAAGAAAGCTCGAGCGGAGAGGTTTTGATGCTTGCTTATATGAACGAAGAGGCGCTAAATTTGAGCCTAAAAACGGGCTTTGCGCACTATTTTTCGCGCACGAAAAACCGTATCTGGAAAAAGGGCGAGGAGAGCGGAAATACGCAGGCCATAGACGAGATTTTCCTTGACTGCGACAACGACACGATCTTGCTCAAAGTCGTTCAAAACGGCGGCATAGCGTGCCACACCGGCGCAAAATCGTGCTTCTTTAGAAAGATTTCGGGGGACGGCGGCGAGTCAAATTTAACCGGTGCCGACGGGCAAAATTTGACGCAAGAGCAAAATCCAAACCAAGCCAAAAAGCCGATCTACGGCATAATCGACGAGGTTTATCACGCGATATTGGACCGCAAGCTAAACGCCGATCCGCAGACTTCATACGTTGCTAGCCTGTTTAAAAAGGGCGAAAACGCAATCCTAAAAAAGGTCGGTGAGGAGGCCACGGAGCTAGTGATGGCGTGCAAGGATGCCTCGGCGCGCAAAAACGAAACTGCACAGTTTAACTCTGCCGCAAACGGCGGTCAAATTTCGTCAAATTTAACCCAAAACGAAAATTTTGCTAAAATTTCAAACGAAAACGCCGCAAATCAAAACAGCCAAACCGAGACGTCTCAAAACCAAAAGCCAAAAACGCCGACCGAGGAGATCGTCTACGAGGCGGCGGATCTATGCTTTCACTCGCTAGTGGCGCTGGCGCTGCACGGCATTCACCCTGACCGCGTCAAAGCCGAGCTCGCGCGCCGTTTCGGACTAAGCGGTATCGAGGAAAAAAACTCGCGAAAAGGCTAGGGCGGTCAAATTTGGCACACTTTATGCAGGCGGACTACAAATTTGGCTCGCCGCAAGGCAAACGAAGCAAAGAGGCAAGATGATAAACGAACTAAAACAAGGCCTGAATTTCTATCTGACGCACCTTAGCTGGGTGGATTTTGCCGCCTATATCTGGATGTTTTTGACCTTTTTGGCGCTCGTTTCGCTTTGCGTTTACGTTGCGTCAAAGTCCTTTTTTGCGGGCTTTGCGCTGATGATCGTTACTATCGCGGGGCTTGGATGCGGGGCGTATTTTATGCCTAAGCTTTTAGACGAAAATCTGCGAACCCGCTCGCTCGAGCTAGTCTCAACCAAGCAACTTGAGTACTCAAACACGCTGCTTGTGGATCTGCGCCTAACAAATCTCTCGAAAAAGCCGTTTAACTACTGCAAAATCGGCCTTAGCTTTTATAAAAACTCGGGCAATACGCTGCGCCGATACGCAAACGAGCTAAAGCCGTTTTTGAGAGAAAATATCGTGCTAAAAGATATGCTGGACGTAAATGCGACGCGCGAGATCACGCATGCGGTAAATAACTTTCGCGCGCAGGACTACAACGTCACGACAAGCTCGGAGTGTTTTTGATGGAAGGGTATTTTAACGTATTTCACTTCATCGCGCTTGCGGTTTTGGCGCTACTATCAATGCTTTTTGCGCTGATATCGCGCGGCGAAAAAAATCCGAAATTTTTTAAAATTTACGTTGCGACAAATGTCGTAGCAACGCTGATGCTTGGATATTTTTTCATGACGATCGTGGATAAATACACCAAAAAGGCCGTGCTCATGGAGTTTTCCGGCCACCGCGTACTCAGAAACGAAACTATCGTGTTTAAGGGTTCGCTGCGAAATACGGGCGAGTTTAGCATCGCAAACTGCGATCTGACCGTGAAACTCATCAACAACCCCGTGAGCAAGGAGACGATCGCCGGCTCTATATTTAAGCCTAGCGGATTGTCGCTATTTTCGCGCGGCGACGAGCGCTCAAACGTCGCGGAGATCACCGCTAGCGTCGCTAAAAATATCGCGCCTAAACAGATACGAAATTTTAGCGTTTCGATGCCTTACCCGTCGTACTTCGCAAATACCCAAACGATAACGAAGCTGGAGTGCAGGTAGGCGCGGGTAAATTTGCCCGAATGCTCTATTTTTTATCAAAAAATATAAAATTTTTATGCCCGCCTTGTCGATATTTTTACCAAGTTTTCTAAGAAAATAAGCTTTTAGCTCACTCCTTTGCGAGTCGGTTTTTGGCAGTATATTTATGAAATTTTTAGCAGACTCGCCGTAAACTACGATATTTTCAAAATGCCTATACTTTCCTCTTTTACCGAGAATTTGAAATAAAATTATCGCCGCAAGAAATAAGAATGCATAAAAAGATAAACCCCAGTGCCAGAGCAAACCTCGCCGTCCCTTCCACCAAGCAGCCTAAAATCAAATAAACAAAGACCAGTGCCGCACAAATCAGCGGAGTGCGCTGGAAATACTCGTATCTGCTGTTGGCGGTTCGTTTTATGTCTGAGATTTTGCTGATTTTTTGCTGCATTTGAGTTTACGAGATACTCGATTTTGCCGTTCTTAAAGCAAACGAGCCTATAATACTCAAATACAATAGGCGAAATCAAAAGTGGGGTGCAAAAAAGAGCCTTTATGATTTTCTCTTCGCTAGTCGGGAAATAAATTAACATCAAAATTATCAACGGCACAGATACCATGGAAGCTATGAAAGCAAATTCGGAATTATGATCTTTTATGATTGTCTGCTCTTTGTTGTAATCTCTCGCAAATTTTGTATTAAAATTTGGATAGTTTGAACTATTGGTATTTTTTATTTGCCCCTTTGAAATTCTAATTTATCATTGTCTGTTTTTGGAATTTTACTATTTTTTGTTGATTATGCAAATTTACAAATACTTTCCTAATTTATTTAGGAGTTAGACGAAACATATCATAAAAATATTTTCACCGTCTTCGTGTTTGTATTTTAGGGTATGGCCGTGTTTTTTAAAAATTTGATTTGCTATATAAAGCCCGAGGCCAAGTCCTGAATTTGACGTCTCTACTTTTCTGTTAAAAGCTCTTTCAAAATTAAGTCTTTCCGGATCAAGCTCGTCTCCCATGCTGCTTATGCAGACGGCATTTTTATCTATATTTACAAGGACTTTGCCGCTAGAGTATTTTAACGCATTATCGATCAAATTTTTAACTCCGGTCGCATAAAGTTCAAAATCAACCTCAACCGCGCTTATTTCTCCATCTGCTCGCACTTCTATGCGGCTCGTGTCTTTTAGCAAAAGCATATCTACCGAGTGATCGACGATGTCTATGACTCGGTGTTTATTTTTCTTAAGCTCCCATTCATTGGATACGAGTTTTTCTACTTTGACGACTTCGCCCAGTATCATTTCTAGTCGTATAAAAATTTGTTTTAACCTACTTTTAAATTTATCGTCTTGTAAGATTTCGGCTATCATGTCCGCCATGATCCGCCCCCTCATTATCGGGTTGCGAAATTCGTGCAAGATGTTGCGTAAAAATAGCGCTCTAGCCTGCTTTATCGCATCTATTTTTTGCATCGTCGTGTTAAATTCGCCGGCGATTTGTCCTATTTCATCATTTGCTTCTACTTTTAGCAGTCTAAATTTATCTTCTTCTCCCGCTCTTCTTATCATATTTTTTAAATTTCTGAGTCTCAGCAATTTTTTTAAGACGACTATGAAAAATGCGGCCATTACGATATTTACTATAAGCCAAAGTATCCAAATGCTATGCGAATAAATTTCTTCTAAATTTTCTAAAGGCACATCGTTTTTCGCGATGTCATCTTCGTTTGATATATTAAGCCCTGCCGCATCCATAATGCGCGAAAACATTTTAGGATCTATAGAAGAAAATCTAGGCACAAAATAAAACTTTTTGTTATACCTTATCATATCGGTATACGAGTCGCTAAAAATTTTCTCGCCGCCTTGCCTGATCTTAATAGGATCAAGGTCGCTATTTTTAAGGCCGATTTGCGCTAGCTGCTTAGCTGCGTTGCCTTCTACTTGTCCTCGTATACGCATGCCTAGCATAAAGCGCTCATAAGTAAGGTATTCTGCGTCTCTTACCTGCCTTTTTGATTCGATGAAAAATGCTAAATTTACGACAACTAATGCGGCAAAAAAGAAAAAAGATATTAGCTTGATTATGGATATATTACGCATTGATAAATTTATACCCTATACCGCGCACAGGGTGAATGAATCGCGGATTTTTAGGATCGTCTCCTATTTTCTGGCGTAGGCGTCCTATGGCCACATCTATGCTTTTTAGTCCGCTTTGAAATTTCGCCTGACCCAAATTTATCAAAATATCCTCTCTTGGTATAACCATCCCCTCTTTTTCATAAAGGTAGATAAAGATGTCAAATTCCGCTTTCGTTAGCGCTATCTCCTCTTTGTTTTTTATGACGATACGCCTTTGTTTATCGACGCAAAAGGTTTTGGAGTCGTTGCTAGTTTGTATCCCTCGGCGAAGTATCGCTCTTAGCCTAAATGCAAGCTCTATAGGCTCGTACGGCTTTGCCATATAGTCATCCGCCCCAAGCTCAAATCCCTTTATCTTATCTAGCGTTTCGCTGCGAGCCGATGATATGATAATAGGTAACGATGGATAGCTGCGCCTTACGTGCTTGCACACTTCAAGGCCGTCCATATCCGGCAAGCCAAGATCAAGCACCAAAGCGTCGAAAGTATTTTTTGCGTCTAGAATTTTAAGTCCTTCAAGCGGATTTGTGACTATGGTTACGCCAATCTCGCTTTTTGCCAGTGCAAATTTTAAAAGCTCGGCCAGTTCAATATCGTCTTCTATAAGCAAAATTTCTATCATAGTAGCGATTATATCAAATTTAAAATTTAAAACTAAAAAATATTTTTTAGTTAATGTTACCAAAATCTTACCGTTTTTGATAGACCTACATGTTATGATTTCGCCAACAAGACCAAAAGAAGATGTCGCAAAAACGACAAAATATAAATTTACGTGGAGCGGCTTCGATCTTAGGCGGTAGTAACGATAATGCGACAAAGCAGATTCAAAAAGGCGGCATTATTAAACAAGACCGGCTTACGGTTTTCTTGTAAAAGGTGCTTAAAAAGAAAATTAAAGGAGGTTATGGTGAAAACATGTTTTTTGACGATAAATAAGAGTAAATTTGCTCTTAGCTTGGCTACGCTTATAGCTATTGCAACCTGTACAAGCGCAAGTGAAAGTTTGGCGGAGGCTTTGCAGGCAAGCACGATGGGCGCGACAGTATTTTCGTACTACGATATGGACTCGACCGAGTACTTCCCGCCGGCTAGCAGAACAAATAGAATTCGCGAGCATATCGGCGGCCTCGGCGCCGAGCTTAGATTTTTAACCGGCTCTTACTACGGCTTTAGGCTCGGTCTTACGGCTCAGGGTTTGGTAAATTTCGGTCCGTCAAAGGCCGCAAAAGATTATTTTGCATACGACTGGAATAGCGAAGGCATAGCTCTTTCAGAAGTCTATCTAGGATATGAGCATGACTACATCGACCTTAAAATCGGCCGTCAGTACTACAACTCAAAATACACAGGCCTCGTGCCGCCGCTTGTGGCTACAAACACGGACGTGGGCTACAAAGAGGCATTTGAGGGCGTGAGCGCTAGGATAAAGCTTGATAGCATAAATACCGTTATCGGCCTAGCCGACTTTTGGAAATTTGCCGGCAGATCAAGCGCCGTAACGGGCGGCGATCACGGCGCGCCGAAATTTAAAGATAGAGTTGTCATCGGCGGCTTTGGACCTTACGCTTATAAATTTGACAACATCTTTAACTCGTTTGTAACATATAGCGGCCTTCCCGGCGTCTCGCTCACGGCTGGTTACGCAAATGTATCTGGTCTTGAATACGACGATGCGACTAATTCAAAGGGCGATATAAATTTCTACTTTGCGGCTGCTGGCTACAAAACGCCTACGCTTTTTGAAAACGCGGTAGTCGGCATAGACTTTATGTATAAAGGCTCAAGAACAAACGGCAGTTTAAAAGAGAATTTCGACTTTAACGGCAACTACTACACAGGGATGATAGGACTTTATAACGCTTACGGCTTTGATCTTAGATACGCATACTCAACCGTTAGCAAAAATCAAATGGCGCTTCAAGGCATAGGCAACGACGTTGGGTCATTTACGGCTACTCCGATCTACGGTCCGTTTTTGTTTATGAATTTTGCAGGTATGAATTTACATAAATTTAGCGCAGGATACGACTTTAGCAACGTAGGCGTCGACGGTCTTAGAGTGGACGCTGACTACTGGTACGGCAAACAACGCAACGGCAGCAACGTCAGGTCAGGCGGCTTACACGGTCAAGCGCCGGGAACTAGGATAGACGTAGAGGGTTGGGACGCGCAAGTTTCTTACAAAGTCCCTGCGGTAAAAGGTCTAAAGCTATCGGCCATCTATGAAACTATGGATAGAAAGCTAAAGTATACTAACGGTAGCTCTGACGGCAAAACGACAGACGAAGAACTTTGGCTAAGAGCGTCTTATGATTTTGACATATTAAAATAAAATTTGAAGCAAGGAGTATAAAATGGCAGAAAACAATGAACTATCACGCCGCTCGTTTTTAAAACGTAGCGGAGCGCTCACGCTTGGCTCGGTTGCGGCTGGATCTGCGCTACTAACAGGCTGTGATAACCCGAACAATCACCTTATCCATCCAAAAAAGGAAGTCGCAAAAGCGCCTGAAGTGCCAAAATGGCTGGGCGTTGAGCCAGAAATTTCAGATAAAGATATAAAAGAGACGCTTGAAACCGATGTTCTTATCATCGGTGCTGGCGTTTCAGGACTTCACGCTGCACGCGCCGCTAGCGAAAAAGGCGCCAAAGTCATTGTCATAGAAAAAGCCGGTCGCTTTCAGGTTAGAAGCGGTCAGTACGGCACTTTAGGCAATAAATTTCAAAGAGAGCTTGGCATCAAGTATGATAAGCAAGCAGCCATAAATGAACACTTAAAGCAGATGGGATATCGCGCCGATCAGCGCGTATGGAACTACTGGGCGGATCACAGCGGCGAGGACTTTGACTGGATGCTAGAGCTTGCGCCTGCTGTGCATTTTATGAGAGAGACCGATACGCAGCTTGATAGAAGCAAGATAAATTTGATGCTTATGCACTATCCGCTCCCAGCTGGATACGACCCAAGCAAAGAAAACAGCCCAAGCTATCCAACCGTTATGACCTTTTTGCCTAGTCAAGAGCCGATGATGGAGCTAGTTTATGAAAAGTCTATAAAACAAGGCGCAAAGTATATCTTCAAAACTCGTGCGCAAAAGCTGCTTCGCGATAAAGCAACCGGCAAGATGCAAGGAGCGATCGCTCAAGATATGGCTGATGGCTCATACATCAAGATAAATGCGAAGTCGGTGATATTAGCCACTGGGGACTATATGAACGATCATGAAATGGTAAAGACATTTGTGCCATGGGTGGCAAATTTCTTCTGTCCATTTCCAAATAGGGACTATAAAAACCACCCTACAAATACCGGAGATGGCCATAAACTTGGCTCATGGATAGGCGCAAAGCTAGAAGATGGACCTCATGCACCAGTCGCTCACACCCTTGGCGGACCGCTTGGTGTTGATGCATTTTTACTAACAAATGCAAATGGAGAGCGCTTTACAAACGAAGATCTAAGTGGCCAGCAGGTCACCCAACCGCTCTCTCGCCAACCAGGAGGCTTTGGCTGGCAGGTATTTGACTCTAAATTTCCAGAGCAAGTAGGCCTAATGGGTGTATCACACGGCAGCGTCAATCACTGCGTAGCACCAGAAGACAATCCAAAGCTTCCACCTGACTGCCAGTGGGCGATAGGCAAAACATCATATATATCAGTAAAAGATCTTGAAGCAATGCCTGATGTCTTTAAAGCAAACAGCATAGAAGAGCTCGCTGGTATGCTATATCCTGATAACCAAAAGGCGCAAACGCAGTTTTTAGCGACTATAAAACGCTACAACGAGCTATGCGATAAAGGTTACGATGATGACTTTGGCAAGACTGCTAAAAGGATGTTTCCAGTCCGCCACGCACCGTTTTACGCTGGCAAGATGGGCGTAGGTGCTAGCCTAGTTGTTATGGGCGGCTTTACCGTTGAGCCAAGCACCGCAAACGTACTAGATACTGACTACAACAAAATTTCTGGACTTTATGCCTGCGGTAATGTTATGGGCGGACGCTTCTTGGGTGATTATCCAGTAGTTTTAGCTGGCACTAGCCACGGAACATGTCTATGCTACGGACGTTTAGCTGGTTATCAAGCTGCGGCAAACGCAAAAGGAGTACAAGCATGAGCAAGAGAAAAAAATATACGATAATAGGGCTAATAGTAGCTGCCATCGTTGGCTTTATAGCTTTTCATCAGATAGAAGCAGCTAGCCACAAGGCTGAATTTTGCATCATATGTCACAACATGCAACCAGAGTACGACTCTTATACAAAAGGAAATTTGCTAGCTAAAAAGCATAAAGATGCGAATGTAACATGTCACGACTGCCACACTCCAACTATAGGCGAGCAGCTAAACGAGGTCAGAATGTATGCAACTGGCGACTTTGAGACACCAACAAAACAAAGGGGCTTTACTAACGAGCAATGCACCAGCTGTCACAAGATAGCTGATATCAGGAAAAAGACCGCACACTACGGCCCATCTAACCCACATGAAGGCACTCACAATAAAGACAACGAAATGCTTCAGTGTCAGTCATGCCACGCCGTGCATCATCCACAGAAGCTAAATACTTGTATGTCTTGCCACCCGATAGACTGGAAGGTAGATAGTAGCTGGAAGATGTATCCGCCTAGCGAAAAATAATCTTTAATCCGCCTCGCTCGGGGCGGATTTATCTCCTCTGTAAATATAAATGGTTTAAGATAAGCTAAACTGTATAGATCTAAGCTACTATATAGCCAGGTTGTATGCTTTTGGTATTTTTATATTGTACCGTGATTTTAAGATTGTATATTAGGTTAAGGTAAATTTGGGTTTATGGGAAAATTTGCTTTTAGATATTAAAAAAAGAATAGCCTCTAAAATCTTTTAACCAATGTCTTTAAATTATTTGCTTACATGCTTTACGATATCTTTTAGTACTAGCGGTATTACGTCGCCGTGTCCTTGCCCTTCATAGATTTTAAATTCGTATTTGACGCCCGACTTTTTTAGAATTTCAGCTAAATCGGCCGCTTTTAGTATATTTTCTTTGTCCGTTTTGCCCGCTCTTTTTTCTAATTCTCCTACGCTAAGTCTTATAAAACTCGCCTTTAATCTAATTTTTAGCTTGCCGTCGTTATCTAAGGCGTCCTTTATAATTTTTGAATCTCCCCACCAAAGAGACGGAGAAGCTACAAAAAACTCGTCAAATATACCGTCGTTTTGTAAAAGCGAATAAACTAAAAATAGTCCGCCAAAAGAGTGGCCGTAAAATATTTTTTCGCTATTTTTTATATCGTATTCCTTATCTACAAACGGTATTAGTCTCTCTTTTATAAATTTATAAAATTTGTCCGCACTGCCGCCTTGCTCGTATTCGCCACCTTGGGCTAGCGGCGTTAAGTCCTTTGTTCGCCTTGCGGTATCGTAAGCTAGCGGGGTATCGTATCCGACGCCTATGATAAGCGGTACATTGTCGTTTGAAGTAAAATTTTTAAATAAATTAAGCAACACGGAAAATTGCGCATTCGCATCGAGCATAAAAATCGCTTTTGGATAAACATTGCGGTTTTTCGGGACGGCTTGAAAAATTTTATATATTTCTCCGCTCGCGCTTTCTACTATGGAGTATTTAACATCAAAAAGCCGATAAACGCTTTCATCTATCGGCTCTACGTACTGAGTAGGCTTTGCGCTGGCTACACCAATCATAATCAAAGCTCCCAAAAATAATTTAACAATCCTTACCACTTCGCGCTTACCTTAAACCAAAATCTCCTGCCCTCTTCAGGATACCAGTAGTAGTTGCCGTCATCGGCTATCCCCTCGTCGTAGCGGATATTATCAAAGATATTATAAGCGGTCAAATTTAAGCTTAAATTTTTATTTACTTCCCAGCTAGCACCCAAATCGACTGTAAAAAGCTTTTTGTCGTTTTCGCTTACTTTATTGCCGGGACCGAATTTGACGCTGGTTAGTTCGCTCTCGTAGTTTGCCCCGGCAAAGGTGCTCACGCTTGCGATAGGCTTATACGTAAGCGTCAAATTTGCCGCGTGCTCGGGCGTTGCAGTCAGAGATTTGCCGTCTAGTCGGCTAAGATTGGTCTGGCTAAATTTGACCGGACCGTTTGGGGTATTGATCGTCGGATCGCCGGTTTTGATTTTGGAGTTGTTGTATGTGTAGTTGCCGCGCAAATTTAGATTTTTTAGTATGTCGTAGTCTGCGCTAAGCTCGATACCCCAGACGTCGGCACCGTCGATGTTAAAGTAAGTTCCCCAGCCCGGGCAGTTTACGTGCGGAGCCGTAGCGCATGAGCCAAATGCCGGAATACGGTTTATGCTGCTGCCGTCGGTATCTAGGATTTTATCTTTAAACTCGTTTCTAAATAGAGTAACCGAACCTCTAAAATCGTCGCCGCTATCGTAGTAAGCACCGATTTCATAAGTT
This sequence comes from Campylobacter showae, assembly GCF_900699785.1. NCBI lineage: Bacteria > Pseudomonadati > Campylobacterota > Epsilonproteobacteria > Campylobacterales > Campylobacteraceae > Campylobacter > Campylobacter showae. The sequence goes on along the minus strand of NZ_LR535679.1, from coordinate 1,031,199 downwards.
AGGCTCTTTTCGGGTTTTAGGTCTGCATTACCGAAGTCTACTATCCTCCAGCCGCCTTGTATGGTGCCGACTTCCGGCGAGATTTGATTGACGTCCGGCGTCTTGTATCCTGTCGCTACGCCGCCTTTTAGCGTCCAGTTGTCGCTTAGATTGTAAACTAGATACGCACGCGGCGAGAGATGATCGTCGAAAAATTCGTTATGAGTGAAGCGACCGCCCAGCGTCAAATAAAGCTTGTCGTCTAAAATCTCCCACTCGTCCTCTAAAAATGCCGCATGCTCTTTCATGGAGTAGGCTTTCGGATTTCGCAGCACGCTTCTGCTTGAATTTGATACGATAAATGTGGTTTTAACCGTCTGCTTGCTGAAATCATAGCCGAATGTTAGCGTATGCGAATCTAGGAAGGTGCTAAATTTGGAGTTAAAGTTGTGGTTTTTGACGTCAGCCGGCGTTAAGCTATCAAAGAGGCTCGTTCGCTTCGTCTGATCGTAAATGTAGCTCACGTCGGCATTTAAATTCTCAAAATTTCCTAGATATCCTACTCCGTAGCTATCTTTTTTGTAGTCGTAGCTATTTAGTAGCCTGTTTGTCCTTACGGTTGCCGTCTTGCCGACGGTCCTTGAGTATTCGTGGCGTTCTTGGGAGGCTAGGAGATAAAATTTATTGTATTCGTCGGGCGTGATCCATAGTTTGGCGCTAAAGTTTTTCTTGTCGCTTTCTTGATAGCCGCCCGGATAGCTATCCTCGTCGCGTAGCTTTTTGTAGCCCCAGAGCTGAAGACCGAGGTATTTGTTAAGAAGCGGAAAGTTAAGATAAAAGTCCGCTTGGCGCTGCGAGCCGATTCCGCTGTGAGCCTGCGCGATACCCGATATACTCACGGAGCCGCTAAATTTATCGAAATTTTTCTTCGTGATGATATTTATGACCCCGCCCACCGCATCGCTACCGTAAAGCGAGCTCATCGGTCCTCTGATGATCTCGATGCGTTCTATCGCCTCAACCGGCGGGATAAAATTTGAGTTCATATCGCCGGCGCCGCCTTTTGGATTGGCCGCGCTTGAATTTACTCTCTTGCCGTCTATGAGAACTAGCGTTTGCGAACCTTCCATGCCGCGGATCGAGATACCGCTGGCGGGTCCGTCCTCGCCGCCTATAACGCTAACACCTGGAGCTTTTGAAGCGATAGAGTGAAGCGAGGTGAAGCTATCTTTTGCCAGGTCATCATTTTTTACGATTGATATGCTGGCGGGTGCGTTTTTAATACTTTGCGAAAAACCGCTAGCCGTGACTACGACCTCTTCTAAATTTATATTATCTGCGGCTTGTAAATTTATTGCGCATACTAGCGAAACGATAGGCGCAAAAGCTTTATTTTTTGAAACAATCATATAAAATCCTTTAGAATACTTAATACTGATTTAAGTTATCAATCTTTTTTCGCGAATAATAACTAATGTGGAATAAATTTAATATTAATTATCGTATACAGATATAATTTGTCGCCAAAAGCCAGGTAGCCAATTTAATAAGATGGGTTTGAGGCAATTTTTAAAGCTTATAAAAGGATGTTAAATTTGAAATTTTATCCATCCTGTAGGATTTTTAAAGAATTTTAAACCAAAAGCTAGCGATAGCGGGGAAACCGAGCTTACCGATCAAATAAAAACCTACTCAATACTCAATATAGAACAAGGGAAAAAGGATATAGACTTCATAAAAAGAGTAAATAGCGGAAACGATATGGCTAGAGACAGAATTATGCAAGAAGAAATGACAATAGCCGAACTCTTGAGATATAGGCCGGGCAAGACAAACCAAATTTTAAGCGATAAAGACAGAGAGGAATATGTTAAAACCATAAAAGAGAGAGTAAACGCTCTAACATCTATGACCTCCCTTTAAGATAACTACAAAGGTCGTCTATACGGCGGCCTTCTCCGTGCTCTTTATTGCACTGCTAGCGCCTTTTTAGCTAGCTCGCTAAGCCATGCCGAACGGTTGTTCGTAACCGCATCGATTGCATTTAAAACGCCTTTTGGCATAGTTAAATTTATGCGGACTTTGACGTTTTCGTCGATAGGCTCATAGATGCTTTCGCCGTTTTTAAGAGCCCCTTCGACATAGCAAGCAAAGGCTTCTTTTAGATCCGCTATCGCTTCGGCTTCGGTAGCTCCCCAGCCGGCCATTAGATTATTTTTAGTTAGTCCTATATCTGTATACTGGGCAAAATAATCGCCGTCGTCCAGTCTTTTGATCGTGATCGTATACGGTAAGTTTAAATAGTAGTTCAAGTCTTTTTTCATCATGACTCCCTTATCTTTGCTAAGATCTGTAAAACATAGATCTCTTTAATCGGCTTATGGTACGGTATGACTACCGTGTTGCCGCCTTTTTTAAATTTATGGTGCGAGCCTTTAACGTGATCTAATTCATATCCGTGATTTAACAGTAAGCGCTTAACATCGTCAAAATTTGCGTTTTTCGGATTGTTTTCAAGTTTTTTGATTAATTTATCAAGACTCGACACGCCGCCCCTTTTTATGTTTTATACTTACTATTATACATACTATTTTTTATAGGATGCTTAATAGCCATATAGTAAACTTGTTATTAATCCTAAATATTTTTAAATTTTATCCGATATACAAGCAAAGCTTTTAAAAGGATTTAAATGATAAACAGTTCAAACAATGTCTCGTTTTTAAAGCTACCAGATATAGATATCGCCAGAGTAAATAAAGCCCAATCTTTAAAAGAGACCGTCAAGGTTGGCGACGAAAGTATGACTTCGGCGGAATACCTAAATAGGCAAGCGCAAATAGAATATAGGGCAAAAGACTTTTTAAGGGCTCAGTCAAGTGGCATCATCTCAAAGCTACGCGTAAATAACGTTATGGATATTAGCGATAGCAACGCTTTAAACAAGGGCGAATTTAATATTAACAATTTGCTTGGTAGAAACAGCGGCTTAGATTATCATTACAGCTCGTCTCCTACTTTGACGGGAGACTTTGCCAGATACGATTTTACGTATCTTGGCTCAAGGTACTCGGTCAATCAAGAACAAAGAATAGATAGCGTAGTAAATGATCATAATGCGTTAAAAGAGATTAAACAAAAATACGAAGTTGATACCTCAAATGCCTATCTCAACGGCTCTCTTAGGGGCGAGAGATACTTTCAAGGTATAAATGCGGATCCTCACTCGATCAATATGTCTTTCATAGATCAAAGCGGATATCTTGAGAATACCAAATCATCAAATTTAAACTCTTACGCATCTTCAAGCACCCTGCATACTAAATACGGCGACGTAGAGGTATTTTTGGATCTATACGGCGATAACGATAAGTTAGGTATTGGAAAACTCACTAGCAATGCTTTGCTTTTTAACTTCGACAGTAACGGCGACGGAATTTTAAATAGCTCCGATAAGCTATTCTCAAAGCTCAAGGTTAGAGGACACGATAAGGACGGCAACGAAAAGATAGCAAATTTAAGCGACGTAGTATCGGATATCGATTTGACTAAATTTATAAATTCGGATGTCGTTAACTGGAATCAAAAAAGAAGAGATATCATCAACTCCGAATCTCTTGCCAATAACGATATGAGAAATTTCGTAGATACTACAAACATAGATCATAGGATATCTTACTACTCTTCAAACCCATACACCGTATTTGCACCGGAGAGTAGATACAAAAAGATAGAAAGCGACGGCATCAAAAATTTCTTTGATGCATACGCCGATAAAGACGGCTGGGTAGACCTGAGAAATAATAACGTATTTAATAAAAATAGCCCATTTAATAACTTTGCCTATGAAAAGGTTGGATTTGACGGAAAGCTAAAGCTTAGCGAATTTAATCCTATAATAAATCCAGACGCCCCGAGAGACAAAAATTTCTCCTATAACGGATATCAAAGAGATAGTTTTATGAAATTTTATAGAGATTATGAAAAAGAATCCACCGCCCACGCAAAAGACGTAGAGTGGCTATCAAAAAATCTAAAAGAGTATAACGTAGAAAATGCGGACGAATACATAAATAAGCTAAAGGACAGCAAGTCCGCCTATATGGTAGCTATGAAAAATGAATTTGAGGCTGCTACCGGATTAAAATTTAGCGAGGAGAATTTAGAAAAAGTTAGGCGCGCTTTTGAAACCGATATTGATAGGGCGGCGTCATCATTACGCGACAGTGATAGCGTAATAGCTATGAAGCTAAACGACAACGGATCTATAACCTTAAAATTTGATAGCGGTAGAGAAATAGAAGTAACGCAGCTGTATTCTGATACGGGTAAGCTTTTAGGAGATAAAACCAGAAGGGCAAGCCTAAATTTAGAAACTAAAACCATGAGCGACATCGAGCTTGGCTCTATAAGCTTTAATAATATAGGCATACTAGATACCGACGGCAAATATAAGACGCTCCAGGAAATAGGAGCTAGCGCTATAAAATCCTTTTCTACTAAGCATGGAAAACAGTTTTTGATATACCTAGGAGATAATAAAACCTTAACGGCGAAGGATCTATACAACATTTCGTTTTTAAATAACGAGCTTGGCAAGGGCGCTAATTTGGGCGAGAAGGATAGATTCTGCAAGAAGATAGATGTAAGGGTTTAGGAATAGGGCCAGATAGCCAACCTATTTGTTTATACGTTTGGCTATCCAATTTCTAAGTACTTGATTTTTGCTGGCGCCTTTTTCTTTGCCCTCTTTGGTTAAAAACTCCATCCCATTATGCGGTAGATAGGTCGCCGCCCGATAAGTAGGCGGATTTTCCGAGAAAGCATATGAAAGATATTAAGCTGAGTCTAAACACACAAAAGGTATAAGTATAAATTTAGAGATCGATCATTAGAAAAAACGTCAGCCGTTAAAAAGGGTGCGATATAATGACGATAAACACAAGGAGCAAGAAATGATAACTTCAATAAATATCCAAACCGCAAACCATAGTATTATAGAAGCTATTAGGGCTATTATTGCGCTAGATCCTGAAACAACCATTACTTACGACAATGAAGATTATCTAAGCCAAGCCGATCAGCAGGATTTAAAGAAACTAGTAGAGGCCGATAAGCACGGCGAGCTAAAATACCAAGCCTTTGACGAATTTAAAACCGAGATGAGATCCTACCTAAAAACCAAAGGCGCTTAAAGTGGAAATTATCTTAAGCGAACAATTCAAGGAAGAAATTAAAAGTATTTTAGATTTTTACGCGGATAGAAGCAAGAGCGAGAAGGCGGCAAACGATTTTCTTGAGGGCTTATTTGAAAAAATCGAAAGCTTATCTACTTTTGCTTACCGATTTAGAAAAAATCAATACTTTCACAAAGACAATATAAGGGATCTAATTTTCAAAGGATACGTTATTCCTTTTATAATCGAAGACGACACCATAAAGATCCTATCAATCTACAAGCATAATCTACCAAAATTTTAAGGTCTAAAATTTAGACCGAGCCCGCGTAGTATAATCTTTTTCTCAAAGACCCTTGCGCAAATGTCGCGAATTGTAGGGAATAAATTTTGCTTATCCTTCTTTAAATTTATTTTCGCTCAAGATAAGTTAAAAACTTTCAAAGGAGTTTTTAACTATGATCCTGTCGATGAAAAATAAGTATATCTATCGTTCCCGAATTTCAGAAAAGAAATTTAGAGAAATTCTAAAGTACTTCACGGAGGATATAGAAGCATCAAAGATATCAAATTTAACTAAAATTTCAGAAGCAACCCTATGTAAAATCTTTAGAGAAATAAGAATTTTTATGTCTAAAGAGTGTGAGAAGATATCTAAGTTTTCAGGCGAAATAGAAATAGATGAAAGTTACTTCGGATCCAAACGAGTAAGAGGTAAAAGAGGTAGAGGTGCAGCAAACAAAACACCGGTATTTGGAATGCTTAAAAGAGACGGTAAGGTCTATACCCAGATAGTTAAAAACTGCTCTGCAAATGAACTAATACCGATATTATCGGAGTTTAGCGAATTAGACGAGAGTGTAATTTACTCTGATTGTTGGAAAGCTTACGATGGCTTGGTTGATTATGGAGCTAAAGCACACTATAGAGTAAAGCATTCAAAGAATAAATTTGCAAATGGTAAAAACCATATAAACGGCATTGAGAATTTCTGGGGATACGCTAAACATAGACTAGCTAAATTTAAAGGGATAAAGAAAGAGAATTTTCTGTTGCACCTAAAGGAGTGCGAATTTAGATATAATACTAAAACTACACAGAAAAACTTATATCAGAAACTGTTGAAACTAATAAGAGAAAATCCGCTTAAGTTTAATTGAGCCTTTATTATATCTTCATATATAGGCTTTACTTTATCCAGCACACCTTTTGCTACGGTGTCAGGATCGCCTTTAAAAAGACCTATGGAAATATCTATAGTAGGCTTTATCCTATCAAGTAGAAATTTTTTCTTATCGAACTGACATATTTTTCTTTTTTCTTTATATTAATTTATTATTGCATATTTTACATTATTTTTAGTTATTAAGGACAATATTTTTTATCTCATCAGAGCTAAGCTTTCTATAAGGCTTTATGTTAAGCTTTGTCTGATTGCCCTTAAAAAATACCTTTTGTTCATAACCTCTGCAATAATTATCTCTTCTATACTCTTTACTATTTCTATCATTACATGCTTTATATGAGTATAGCAAACTATCCAACTTCTTAGTTTTATTTCTTTCATTAACCCAAGAGATAAATTCTTTTGTATCTTTAAAAGTGCCGTTTTTATCAGAACAATGTTTTTGATCTGCATTATCTGTAAAACTTGTGTATTTTATAAAGTAAGTGCCGTTTTTATCAATACCATATGAGCCCAGTATGCCTAGAGTATATTGATAATAGCATTCATCATAAGCCTTTTTCAACTCTTCTTTGCTAGGCTGCCCTAGCAAATCATATTCAAGTAGTAAATCAAGCATGGGTTCGTAGTTTGGCACATTATCAACCATACGATAACAAGCTTCATCATCTTCTCTATTTCTATCCGTGCAATCTGGTCTATATCCAGACTCTAAAACTAAACGAGTTATCTCTGTAAAATTATTTTCTACAATATAACGAAATGGTAATTCGTCATACATATACGTATATCTACTGGTCTTTCCTGTTTTTTCATCAGTATAGCCATAATAAAACTTTTTAGCCCCACTAAAAGAATATATAATCGTTATATTATCATCATCTATAATGAGTTTTTCTATATCGCTATAAAGTGGTGTAGAACGATAAATTTGCACCTTTCCAAGCTCTTTAAATTTAACACCATTTTCAAATAAAAGCTTTGCCGTTTTAGTTGCATTGTTTTCTATAGCGTAAGCTAGAGGAGAGAGTTTATATTTATCCGTTTGATGAGGGTTTGCACCTAGCTTGATGAGTTCTTTTGCGGTAGTTTCATCATTATGAAAGCTTGCATACATAAGAGGAGTCGTATTTGCCCAAAGTTTTACATCTGCACTTAGATTATTATCTTTTAGAAATTTTAAAACACCATTTGTATCTTTTGCTTCAAGATGATCTCTTAAAATTTTCAAAGTAGCGTTTGGCTCTTGGTATCTTATTTTTTGCTCGTCATATATATCCCAATGTTTAAACGAAAGCTCATCTACTTCTTCTTGTGTCACAAACCTAGCCAAATCAGAATTTGGATCTATCTTTGTATCAGGCGTGACGGTAAAACCAGTCGGCATAGAGCTTGATCCAAATTTATCAAATTTAACTCCTAAAAAAGAAAGGTAAAAGAGGATAGCGGCAAAGGCGGCGAGTATAAAGATAGATTGCAAAAAGTTTTTCAATCCAAATTCCTTTTAGCTAAAAATAAAAGTCTTCGTATTTTATCTTTAATATCATTAAGGTATATTTAATTTCTTTATATAGTTGTTTTTAAAATATTATCAAAACTAAGATTACTTTTAATAGAGTATTAAGCATTGTTACGCTTAAATTTTCGGGTTTTTATTAACTAATTTTACAAAGAAGGTACGGTGAAGGTTTTATCGCTTTTTATTTGTTTTTCATTATCTATCTATGCTAAAACCTTTACTTTTTCCTCCCTTGCTAAATCCCTAGAATCCACCAACCCCTCCATCCTATCTTCCAAGCTTCAAACCCTGCTAGCAAACGAAGAGATAAACGCGGCTAAATCAAGCCTATATCCCAGGCTAAGCCTAAGCGCAAATAGCGAATACTCTAAGAAGTATGCAAACGCTAGAAACAACTACATAAACGATGAAAGCCTGGTAAGCTCTACGGGACACGCTAGCTCGGTATCTTTAAAGCTAAATTACGAGTTATATAAATTTGGAGCAAATGCCTTAAACATAGATGCGGCCGCTTATAAAAAACAAAGCCTAAGCTATAAAGAGTGCGTGACGCTAAATGAGGCTAAACTAAGACTGCTTGAGCTATATTATAATCTGCTAGATAGCAAAGACAAACTAAACTCCTATAGCAAACTAAAACAAATCAATAAAGAGATCTACGAAACATCCAAACGCCTCTATGAAAACGGCGATCATACAAAAACGGCAATGACAAATAGCGCCATAAGACTAGTAGAGATAGAAGATAATATAGCAAGTCTAAATAAGCAGATAAAAAATCTCATTAGCGAGATATCAAATTTAAGCGGAGAGGATATCTATATAGAAGATGAGATAATGCCTTTTAGCAGCGAGGATATAGGAGATAAATTTAATCAAACCTCCGTTTCTTTAAAACGGGCTAATCAAACTAATCAAACTAATCAAACTAATCAAACCAAATCTTTAAATCAAGCTCCCGGCATTTCGCCTCAAACTTTAAATTTAGATAGTTTAATCTCCTCCCCTCTACCTGCATTTGAACAAACTTCCGAGGCCAAAGAGTTAAACGCTCTAATCCTTTCTAAACAAAGCGCTCTTGAATCAAAAAAGAGGGAGTATTATCCGGCATTTTATCTATATGCTAAGTACGACTTTTACGGGGACGACAGAGACAACTTTCGCCGCTCTTGGGACGATACTCAGCGAAACGGGTACAGGATAGGCCTTAGTATGGTTTATAATCTCTTTGACGGCTTTAACAGGGAAGCTAGCATAGAAAGCGCATCTCTTGAGTTACTTTTAGCCAAAGAGCAGTTTAACGAAGCAAAAAGGCGGTACGAAAAAGAGGCTAGAAATATAAATGACGATTTGCATTCAAATTTAGAAAAGCTAAAAACTACTTCGGAGCTAACCTCTTACTCTAAAGAGCTTTTGAGCATGCAAGAAAGACTAAATTTAAACTCGCAGTCGGATAAACTAAGCGTGCTTGAAAGTAAGGTTAAATTTAACGAAAATCTCATCAAAAACGAAGAGGCGTTACTACAAGCAAATATGCTTACGGTAAAACGCTTTTTAATAAACGAAAAGAGCGTAGATTGCAAAGCGCTTTAAGAAGCTTAGAGATAGTAGGGGGCTCTAAATAACGTTAGGATAGACAGCAGAGCCATAATAAGAGATTACGCCCTAAATAGCACTCCAAGCTTTGAAGAGCTTATAAGAATAGCAAAAGACAAGGGCTTTAAGGCTAAGATTAAACCTTTAACCGTTAAAAATTTAACCTCCTATCCGCTACCTTGCATAGCTAGGGATAAAAACGGAGTTTATTTTAATATCTTAAAAGTCGACGCCTCTAAAAACGAAGTCTTAATCTTTAAAGACAAAAACGAACCTTACGCTATCAAATTTGAAGAGCTGCTTAATATCCTAAATCCAAATCCAAAGATGATAGTCTTAAAGCATAAGCTCTTAAACGATAGGATAAAATTCGGCTTTGGTTGGTTTTACGCTAGGATGTTAAGCTATAAAAAGATAGTAGGCGAAATTTTAATAGCATCTTTCGTTATCCAGCTATTCGGTCTAGTTACTCCTCTTTTTACCCAGGTGGTGCTTGATAAGGTTTTAGTTCATCACTCGCTTAGCACCCTAAACGTCATAGCATTAGCATTTGTGGCGGTAATTATATTTGAAATGCTTTTGGGCCTAAGTAGAAACTATATATTTGCCCACACTACTTCAAAGATAGACGCCAGGCTTGGAGCTATGCTATTTGACCATCTAATAAAACTACCCATGATCTACTTTGAAAACAGAAAAGTAGGAAACATAGTAGCTAGAGTTAGAGAACTAGATAGTATAAGGGAGTTTATAGCCAATAAATCCGTTACCGTTCTGCTTGATATGCTTTTTAGCGTAGTGTTTGTAATAATGATGCTACTTTATAGCGTTAAGCTTACTTCGGTGGCATTAGCTTTCGTTACTATTATAGCTACTCTTTATTTCTTTGCTACTCCAAGGCTTAGAGCAAGGCTAGAAGATAAATTTCAAATGGGAGCCAGATCAAACTCCTATCTGGTCGAATCAATCACCGGTATATCAACCGTTAAATCTCTAGCGATCGAGGGCAGTATGCAGCGCCTTTGGGAGGATTTTTTAGCCAAATACGTAAAATCAAGCTTTGAGCTTTCAAATTTATCAAATATCTTATCCGGCATCGCAAATGCTCTTTCAAAGCTAATGACGCTATCTATACTCTATCTAGGAGTTGGCCTAGTTATAGAAAACAAGCTAAGCGTAGGTCAGCTAATAGCCTTTCAGATGTTTGCGGGACAATTTAGCGCTCCTATAATGAGGCTGGTAGGTCTTTGGAACGAATTTCAGCAAGCTCTTCTTAGCGTAGATAGACTAGGAGACATACTAAATACTCCAAAAGAGCAAGAAAACGATAATGCTATAACCCTAAATGAGATAAAAGGCGGAGTGAAATTTGATAACGTTAGCTTTAAATACTCTCCAAACTCTCCTATCGTGCTTCAAAACTTTAGCTTAGAAGTAAAACCAAACACAAGTATAGGCATAGTAGGTAGAAGCGGTAGCGGAAAGAGCACTCTAACCAGACTTCTTCAAAGACTATACTACGCAAACGAGGGAGCTATCTATATAGACGGAGTCGATATCAGGCATATGAATCCATCCTGGCTTAGGCAAAACATAGGAGTGGTGCTGCAAGATAGCTATCTTTTTAGCGGCTCCGTTAAAGAAAACATAGCTTATGCTTATCCAAGCGCCTCTATGGATCTAATCTTGCAAGCTTCAAGGGTATCGGGAGCCGATGAGTTTATAAGCGCGTTACCTGAGGGCTACGATACCTTAGTGGGAGAGCAAGGTTCGTCTCTTTCGGGTGGTCAAAAACAACGTATTGCGATTGCAAGAGCCATACTAACCAATCCTAGAATTTTAATATTTGACGAAGCTACCTCCGCGCTTGATTACGAAAGCGAAAAGATAATATCAAATAACCTTGCAGCCATCAAGAAAAACAGAACCGTATTTATCGTAGCTCATAGACTAAGTACCGTAAAAGATTGTAACGAGATAATAGTGCTGGATAAAGGAAGGCTAATAGAAAAAGGAGATCACGAAAGCTTGATGAAGCAAAGGGGGTATTATTACTTTTTAAATAGCCAGCAAGAAACCGGCAATACGAATCAAGCTTAAATTTAAAAAATGGTATAGTGCGATAAACAAAGGACAATATTGAACGACCTCCACGAATTTAAACCCCTACTTATAGAAATAGAAGACAAGCCCCTTAATCCTCTTGGCAGAATCATCCTTTATCTAGTACTGGCTATTATGATATTTGCTACCGCTTGGCTGATACTAGCTAAAGTAGACGTAGTGGTAAGCGCAAACGGTAAGGTCATACCAAGCGGAGAGATAAAGATACTAAAACCTCTTGAAAGCGGAGTGGTCTCAAAGATATTCGTTAAAGAATCGGATAGAGTTAAAAAAGAGACATCCTAATACAAATAGACCCAACTGTAACCGACGCCTCGCTATAGAGCAAACAAGACGATCTAGCGGTGATTAACTCGGACATTGCCTTACTGTATGCTCTCATTAACGAATCAAATTTAAGTAAAGACGAGATAAATAAGCTAAATTCATCTCAGTTAAATTTATACAACAGCCAAAGGCAAATTTTAGCTAGCACCTATGAAGGCAACAAAGCCAAACTAAATTCAGCCAAGCTTGACATCAAAGCTAACGAAAGCGAAGTAAATAGACTCAGCCTTCTTCTAAGCAAAGAAGAGGAAGCTAAAGCAAGACTACAAAAAGTACTTGATATAATAGCCAAAAAAGAGTACGAAGAAGTAAGTAAAAATATCATAAATTTAAAAGAGCAAAAAGATATCGCCTTATATAGACTAAAAGAATCAAATAAAAAACTCGAAGAGATCATAGAAGAAAATGAAAAAGCGATAAAAACCATAAAATCAAGCTGGATAGAAACGTCACTAAGCAAAGAAAAAGAAAAAAGAGAATTAAGCGCTCAGATAAACGCAATCCTTTTTTCAAACAAGACCCAGCAAATCAAATCTCCGGTAGACGGGTTTGTTGGAAAGCTGCTTATCCATACCGAAGGTGGAGTAGTAAGTCCAAACGATAATCTAATATCGATCGTTCCCTCGGATGCTCCTTTAATAATAAAAGCAAATGTTCTAAATAAGGACATAGGTTTTCTAAAACTAGGTCAAGAAGTAGCCATTAAGATAGATACCTTTAGCTTTCAAAAGTATGGACTCTTGCACGGAAATATAATAGAAATCTCAAAAGATGCCATAGAAGATGAAAAGCTAGGGCTAATATACGAAATCAAGATAAAACCAAACAGCCTGGATATAAAAGTAGAGGGAGAAACCAAGCAACTAGAAATAGGTATGAGCGTAATAGCTGAAGTAAAGACCGGTAAAAGAAGGGTCATAGAGCTATTCATATATCCGATAATCAAGTATATGGATGAAGGGCTTAGCGTGAGGTAATGGGCAAATAAGAAGCCTTGAATCTACACGCAAAATACTAAACCTATTTATGTCATTAAGGCCGTAGAGTAATCTGGCTCTCAATTTGCAGGCTTTACTTCTCTTGGTATTTATGCGATTATAAGATTTTATTACGCAGTCTCTCTTTAGAAAATTTAAGTAGACAGTTTATGTTTAGTATTTAGCAATGTCTGAAAAAATATCAATGTATGAAAGTAAATGCATGAAAGTATTTGTGTTGTTTATTTTTGATTTATAAAGCTGCCCTCAATACCTCAATACCTCAATACCTCAATACCTCAATACCTCAATACCTCAATACCTCAATACCTCAATACCTCAATACCTCAATACCTCAATACCTCAATACCTCAATACCTCCACCATACTAAATGTATCACTAAAAATGCAACAAAGAAAAACAAAAGCAATTTTATATGAATGTTTTTGTAAAATAGCAGGTTTTAAAAAACTGTACCACTTTTTATCAAAAGTGTACCATAGTTTAAGAAAAAATTCAAAGAAAGGGAAACTGCAAAAGAGGCGGTTTAAATACCGATAAATAGGGCATTTATGGTGTCACGGGGGAGACTTGAACTCCCGACCTCCGGCTTATGAGGAATTATTTTAAATCCTTGCAAAGCACTGATACTACGCTATTTTAAGTCTTTTGGACTTTAAGGCATCGGCAAGGTGTTCCACTTTTGTTACACCGCCTTATGACGCATATTAAAAATCGCAACGGAACATACTACTATAGAAGCGTTCTGCCTCTTAGCACGAGGAAAATCTTCGGCGTTCAAAGAGAAATTTGCTTTACGCTAAGCACAAACTCCATACTAAAAGCTAAAAAATCTGCTAGAATTTATGATAGATACATTTATCTAATAACCAAGGCGGTGGACATGAAGTTGGACGGCAAGATAATCGACTCTCTAGTGGATAGCTTCATGCAGGCAAAGGTCGATAAAAGTATAAAAGAGCACTCTTTATACGATAAAAAGATAGACGTTGACTTTGCCGATGCTCTAAATAGGCATTTTAAAGAAGCCTTGCAAGATAATCAAATGCCCAAACTTCTAGAGTCTAGCGTGGAAATTTTAGAAAAAGATATCGGCCCGATCGGTGATGAGGATAGGGCTACGGTAACTCACGCTTTGCTTGAGAAAAATATCCTTTCGCTAAACTACCTCATAGCAAAACTTGAGAAAAACGCAAACCTTACGGCCAAAAGATTAAAATTTTTAAGCGAGCAAGATAGTAGCCGTAAATTTGAAAGTAAAGAAATACGAAGCTTTCAGGACGATATCGGCGTTCTTGACGAAATCGGCGGATTGCCGCTTAATAGGCAAGGGGTTAAAGATCTTATAGATACTTTCGCTCACGCTATGGCCGTAGCTGCCCAAAAAGAACACGGACTAAATACGCAGCTAGGGCTAGTAAAAACTAAAGCCGATGAAAGAGAGACAAAAGATATTATGCTCGGTAAAAAGCAAAATATCGTTCAATCTATACGCGCAGGCAAAGAAACTTTTGGCGCGGGAACTCTAGGTAATAATATAGTAGAACGATACGAGATAGTCCCGCTTGCTAGCCAAATACCAACCGGGTCGCAAAACAATATAATATTGCGCGTTGCATTCGATACCTTCATACAAAACACGAGTAAAAACGAAAAATGGTCTAAAAGCACGTTAGAGCTAGTAAATAGCGTTAAAAATTTGCTCTTTAAATTCTTCGGCGAGGAAAGGAGCGTATCTCTTATATCAAGAGATGATTTATTAAAATTTCGCGATATTTTATTCCAAATGCCAACTAAGCTAAATCAAAAAAACAAGTATAAGGGTAAAAATTTAGAGCAGATACTGCATCTGGGTAAAAACGATAGCAAGCTGTCGGAAGTAACCGTGCAAAAATATATGATAAGGGTGGCTCAATTTTTTAATTACAGTTACGATAGCGGCTACATAGGTAAAAGTATTACGAATAATATTAACGTAAAAATAGAAATAGACCCCACGGATCGCAAGGTATTGCCTTACAGTAAAGAGGAAGCGCAAACTATCTTTAAGATAGTTCAAGATTTTAAAAATGCCAATAGATCTCCAAGCAAGCGAATAAACGCTAATGATCTTTATTATATTACGATGATAGCAGCATATAGCGGGATGAGGATAAACGAAATAACTCAGCTAAGATACAAAGACATAGTAAAGCGTAACGGAATACTTTGCTTTAATATAAACAGAGAAGAGGGTAAAACCACTAAAAATACTAATTCTATAAGGGTGGTGCCTGTTCATTCCAAGCTGCTTGAGCTTGGCTTAATAGAATTTATTGATACTAGAAAAAACGGCGAGACGATATTTAGCGTAAATAATAAAATCTTTTCTGAAATTTTTAGAAACCAAATTCAGCGCAAACGTATTTGTAAGGATAAAGAAAAAACTTTTTATTCGTTTAGACACTATTTTATAGATTACTTAGTGCAGCGAGAGGTTGAGACAAACGTTATAGCCCAAATAGTAGGTCATGAAAAGCAGTACAAAATTTTACTTAACACTTACGCCAAACCGATCAACCCAGATATATTAAAAGCTAAGATTGAAATGGTTGAGTATGGGGTTAAAAATGACCCACATACCTAGAAAGATAAAATTTCTCAGAAACTATAGAGTATATAGTATAGATATATTTAAGAACGAAGAAAAAGATTTGGCTAGAAAGTATCTAAATAAATCCGCCAAAGAGGGCGAAATAATCAAGATAAGCAAGGAGAAATTTTATAAAAGGGCATTAAAGGATCGAAATAGGCCGGCTCCTAAAATAACAAACCATCCCAAAGATAAAGAGGCTTTAAGAAAAAACGAACTTTGCACGTATAAGTATCCGCTGTTTAAATACCGTTTTTGGAGCAACCCGGGCGGTTCTATACCCTTAACCAACTATATAGCTGCGCTAATGGATAATGATTCGCCTATGAATTTGGTCTACCTGCGTAAACTTTTCGGCGATGCTAAGGTGTTTGAAGTATATCTTAACGAGTTTTATCAAAAAGGCGAAAGACTGCCTTTGGTAGAGGATTTTTTAGAAATATGAGCGAAAATTTATATCCTAGAGTAGTCGCACTACTTGAATATATCGCTGGCGGCAATGAGCTAAACGGCTTTGTTCTGGTCGGCGGTATGGCTATAACGCTTTATGAGCTTCATAGGCAGCCTCAAGACCTATATTTTTTTGTAAATGAAGAAGAGCTAAGTACTCAGTCGTTATCAAAAATAGAAGCTTTAATCTCAAAGTTAAAAAATGCATACGAGATTAAATTCGTCAAAGGAGACAAAGCGCGGGTATTTTATAAATTTGACGGTGTGAGCGTTAAATTTATAGCTTATCCGATTGAGATTTTAAGCGATGCTAGGAAATACAAAAATATAAACGTAGCCTCAATCAAAAAACTAGCCTACATCAAACTAGACGCTATACTAAGGCATCGCCGCAAGGCAAGGGATTTTTACGATTTAAAATACCTTATGTTAAAATTTAACCTAAAACTAGAAGATATTTTAGACGTCTGCCGCTATCACTTAAAACTTATGGGTATCGCGGAAAACGCTATGGCGCACTTACTTTTAAAACATAGGCTTATAGATAAAGAAGGCATAATAGAAGCTAAATTTGATACCGATATAAAGGCTATTCGCGAGTTTTTAAAAAACGAAGTAAAAAGGCTAAGCGAAGAAAGAGCGGAAATATTTAACTTTTCTACCAACGAAATAAAGGCCAATATAAATAAAAAATACGGACTAAGCAGAAACTCTTTGCTTATGGAGCTTTATTTGATAAAAATGGAGCAAAAACTATACAAAATCGACCTTTTAGAGGCCAAGGCCGACTTGGGTTACGAAAATTTTAACAAATGCGACATATTTTACTATGCTTTGAGCGATACTAAATTTATAGATTATCTGCTGCTTTACACCTCAAGTACGCCAAAAGACCTTAAAAACAAGGCTCGACACTTTAACGGAGCGCTAGAGCTCATAAAAAGGCACGAGCTAATAAATGATTGTCTAAATAAAAGCGAGGATGAGATTAAAGAATTTATAAAAAGAAAAAGTATTCAAAATAGCAGATTTATAAGACTGGTAAAAAAGAAAAGGGAAATTTTAAATGGCTGAGTATACGGGCAGAGCGGCATTTTGCCCGACCCAGACTTTGTAAAATTTAAACCAGCTCGTCTTATTTTAAAACCTAAAAACTAGGTTAATTTTACCCGACCCGTTTCCTAACTTACTAAAACCCTTGTTTTACAGTTTTCAATTTTATAAAATTGCGGATAAAGAAAAATGTGTGCATACTGATTCCAAAAATAAAATTTTATATAAGATAAAGATGGAAAACAAAAAACGCGAAATCACTAAGAACATAATCAAAAAACTAAGACTAACCGATGCCGAATGGTCGGCTATCGAAAAGAAGCTAAAAGAAACAGGGATGACCTTTTCAAAATTTGCCCTAAGTTCAATGCTGTCCAGGCGAATTAGACTTCCTATCGAAAGGGAGCTTTTGACCGAGCTATCCAAGCAAGGAAACAACCTAAACCAAGTGGCCGCCAAGCTAAACAGCGGCGAGAGTTTAGATAGAGTGGGTCTTAGAATTATTGCCGAGAATAACTCTATATTGCGTCGAATTTATAAAAGATTGGGGAAATAGTGAACTATATCAATCAAGACCCCTACCTCACAGACATAAAGAAAGCTATTAATAGCGATGCTAGTTAAATTTCTTCCTACATATACTGGCGGCGGTCTTGGGAGCATAAACTATCTACTAAACGAAAGAAAAGCGGCCGGAACGGCTAAGGTTGTAAAAGGCGACGAGAATTTAACTAGAGCTATTATTAAAGGAATCGACTTTAAACAAAAAACATGCTTTGGAGTTTTGTCTTTTATGGAGAAGCACGATTTTTTGGATGAAGAGCAAAAGCTAAAAATCATAAAAGATTTCGAGTACGCACTGCTCGGGGATTATATGCTAGAGCGGGTAAATGTACTCTGGGTCGAGCATTCGGACAAGAACGGTCGGCTTGAGTTAAATTTCTTGATCCCGAAGATTGATCTTATAACGGGCAATTCATTTAATCCATACTTGGCAAAATTCGACCAAAACAGGATTGATTTGATCAAAAGAATAATTAACGACGAATATAACCTTTCTAGCCCTGACGATCCCGCAAGAGAGCAAACGATATCGGCTAGCAAAAAAAACATCGGGAATTATCAAAATTTAGAAGAGCTCGATAAAAAACTACACGACCTAGTCAAAGAGGGATATATCAAAAATAGAGATCATATGATTGAGCTTCTTAACCAAAGCGGCATAGAAGTAACTAGATCGACAAAGAAAAGCATAACCGTAATGTTGCCTAATCAAAAAACAAAAAATCGTTTAAAAGGAGGAATATACGATGCAAATTTCACAGGCGCTCAAGGACTTGAAGAACTCGGCCAAAGCTCAAGCAGAAGAATTCGAGAGTTCCATAATAGAGATACACAAGCAGAGTGCGAAAGAAATAGGCGAAAGCTTGAAGAACTCATTAAAAAACGAGATAAATTCAATAGCCGAAAATTTAGAGCCTCGCCTCCAAGAGATAATATCGATCCAAAGCAAGAGCAAAAGATGGATATCGGTACTCACGGCTACGATAGCGCTAATAATCGGAATAGCGGCGGGCTGGACGGCTCAAGGAGCGAGGCAAAATTTGGAAACGGCTTGGTCGGTGCCCAAAGACTGGAGACACGAACAGCCCAGCGAGGACGGGACTCAGACGCACTACTACATAGCAATCCCTCGGAGCAAGGAGATCTTCGAGCAAAACAACAAATACTACATACTTATGAGAACGGAATAGAAGATGACAACATTAGAAGAAGCATTGCTAGAAGAAAACGAGAGCTTGACACAGATGATCAAGAACGAGAGGAGCGAACACGAATCGCAGAAGAAGGCCTTGATCGAAAAATACGAGAAAAAGATAGCGAATTTACAACAAGACAAGACGAATTTGATAGATCGCATGCAGTATTTGATGAACGATTGCGAGAACAAAATATACGAATCGTCGCAAGTGCAAAGAGAAAAATACGAGAAATATTTGGAGTTTTTAAAAAAGAAATTAATAAGTTTGCAAGAAGAATTGCAAAATTTGAGGGTAAAATACGATGCTTTGCAGATGGACTACGAGGAGTTGAAAAAAGATATAGAAAATTTATAGAGGAATGTGAATATGCAAGAATGATAGACATGCGTCACTCTATCAAAAATACCAATAAAGAAAATACTATAAAATCAGATACGCCTGGATTAGTCTAGGCGTATCCCGCCAAACCGGCCGCCGCATAAATATACTTTTTGGTTTCTAGGCTCTTGGGGGTTTTATGCTTAATTAAATACGATCCGCCAGACTAATTTTATTATCTTGTTATGCGCACTTATAAATAAAAAATTAATCGACTGCCCCCCCGAGTTCTTGCGGAGATACGCCAGTAAGCTTAAATATTTATTAAAATAGCCTACTTAACTCGGCTATTTTAATAAATATGGTCTAGACTAAAGCGTGGGTCAAGGGAGCAGCAAGCTCTCCTTGCGAGCCTCTCGCGGGGCCAAAACGGTAACGTTGCGTGGCCACGTAGAGTATGCTCGCCCTATTAGTAGAAACAAAAAAGAGCCAATGCGAAAGTTAAGAGAAATTTTAGCAAAACATGGATATAAAGCAACCATTTAAATATGGTATATTTGATATGGTTTATAATAAAAGTATAATTTTAAAAAATTTGTAAAAAAATGCCCGAAGAGCTCGGACGCTATAAGTTTTATGCGTTAAGTTTTGAAAACACCTTTACTCTTGGAGCATTGCCTATAAATTTCTCGATATTTACAAGATTAGCATATCCTTCGCAGCCATCATAACTGCAAGAAGAGACCTTCTTAAAAAGGACCTGAATCCTGTAGATTGGTTAAGGCTTGTTCTTTTGTATCAGCTTCGTAAATAGCTTTTAGCTCACTAGATATTCTCTTTTTATCCTTATAACTTACATATTTAAGGCTATTTCTTATTTGATGGATTACGCATTTTTCTACTTCGCGCTACGCACTCGTAGCTGCAAGCAGAAGAATTTGGGTGTTGGGAAAAGATGAGTTTATGGCTTTACTTATACCGCTTAGATTATCAGTAGATATTATTAATATATCATCTACTCCACGATTTTTAATCTCATTGAATATATCTAGCCAATATACTGATTGTTCGCAATCCTTGCTAATCCACATACCTAAAATTTCTTTGCTGCCATCTAGCTTAACTCCTAGCATTATATATGTGGCTATGTTCTTAACGTTGCCATCTATTCTAACTTTAAGTATAGTAGCGTCTATTATTACAAAGGGATATATTCTATCTAGTGGTCTATTCTGCCACTCTTTGGCTTTATCCAATATCTTTTCAGTCATATTTGATATAGTTTGTTCTGATAGCTCAAAGCCATATAGTTGTTCTAAATGGCTCTTAATATCTCTAACACTCATACCCTTAGCATAAAGCGAGATAACTAAATCATCTGTGCCATTTAAGACTACTTCACGCTTTTTAACTAGCTTAGGGTTAAATGTGCCATCTCTATCTCTTGGTATATCAACTAATATCTCACCGTAGTTTGTTTTTAATGTCTTGGTATTATAGCCATTGCGGTAGTTTGTATTATCTGATGTGTGGTGTTTATCATAGCCTAAATGCTCTGTTATTTCAGCATTACTAGCTTCTTCTATGACATCTTTTAAGATGAGTTTAAACTCATCAACTATGCTTTGAGGAGTTATATTCTCTCCATTAGCTAATCTCTTGGCCAACTCTTGTCTGTCAAGTAATGACATAGTAAATCCTTTTAGTTTTTTAAATTGTAACTTACTTTGGATAAATAGGTTTTAAAAAGGATTTACACGGATGGATTTACACTCTCTATTTCTGATGTTACCTATCTCTTTGGCGTCTGATTCTATATGTTCTTATATATGAGCTAAACCAGAGATATTTTGATTTTTCAGAGCTTATCTTTGTGATCTCTGGGTAGCCGCCATTTATGATCTTCTCAGATAAGCCGTCGTTGTCGTATTTTCTAAATGCTAAATGGCTTATATCGCTACTTAAAATATCTATCAAATTTTCATCACTATGACTTAACTCTTTTTGAGAAAGCGGGTAAAGCTCTACTATGCCTATCCTGCCAGCCAAAGAGTCCGAGATATTTTAAAGCCTTTCAAATTTGCAGAGCCAGTTAGTATGAACTGACCGTTTGTTCTGTTTTTATCTACAAATTCTTTTATTGTTAAAAGCAGTATGGGAACTCTTTGTATCTCATCTATTACTATGGGCTTATCGCAATGCTCTATAAAGCCTTTGGGATCGTTTCTCGCTGCTTCATAGATATTTATATCGTCAAGTGTTATGTAGTTTGGTATATCTAAATTTAAAGCAAGGGTTGATTTGCCAACTTGTCTAGCTCTGCTTATCAAAAGCACAGGAAAGCTTTTCATATACTCTTTTATTTCATCGCTTATGGCTCGTTTGATGTACATAGTATTTTATCCTTAAAAATTTAGGAGTACAATACTACAATATATATAAATTTACAAGGATGGTTTGGTTAAGATAATTGTATATTTAAATTTAATTCGAATTAAAACTGGTAAGATTAAGTCAGTCACTGTGATTTTCCATCATACTGAGTATTTTATTGGTAGAGTTTTAAGCAATATCACCTCAGATTTTCATATTGACAAATGGCAGTCAAATTTTCCCTCAAAAGGAGCAGCACAATAACCATTTTTGGAATATTGCACAGGCTCTTTTGTACTGCGACCTAACTTCCCAATAAATTTTACCTCATAACTTTATCCAGTAGTGATTTATAACTATCCACTACGTCATAGACCACGCTATCATTGCTTATAGCCTTAAAATGCTCCTTTGTGCAGTGGATTTTAGATTCTTCGATTTGGCGAAGCTACATAGAGTTCATAGACCCTTTAGTCTCCGCAACAAAATAAATGTGCTTGATATCACCCTCATAAAATGCAATCGCCCTAAAAAGACAAACCTCTCCAGATACATCAGTCATATATATAGACGAATTTAAAGGAAATATAGAAAAAGAGAAATATCAGCTAGCGATGTATGATAAAAACCGTAAACTAGTAGATATATTAAGAAATAGACATTCACAAACAATAAAAAATATAATAAACGAATTTGAAATACAACCACAAGTAGTTGTAATGGATATGTTTAAGCCATTTAGAAGCGTAATAAATAGTAATATAGTTCAGGCCCAAATAGTAGCAGATAAATATCATGTAATAAGACAAGGGATATGGGCATTAAGAGATTTAAGAGTAGAATTATTTAACAAAGACAATGAAAAGTATAAGAAGTTAAAAAAATATTGGAAAATACTAAGTAAAAGCCCAATAAGTCAGTTTAGTCAAAGACAAAAAGAAATATTAAAAGAAATATTAAAAGTAGATAAGACATTGAAAAAGATGTATAGAATAATAAAAGAATTTTACAAGATGTTTGAGAGCAAGGCAGTAAAGACAATGAAAAGGAGAATAGAGCAATTAATTGAAAAATTGAGAGTATTTAATATAAAGCAAAGTATAAAACTAGCAGATGCAATAACAAGTTGGAAAAAAGAGATAATAAATATAGTAGAATATAAAATAAACAATGGGTTTGTAGAAGGAAATAACAACAAAATAAAAGTAATAAAAAGAGTATCTTATGGACTAAGAAACTATGAAAGATTTAGAAAATTGATATATTTACGTCTTTGCAATAGATAGAGGTGTTTTTACACCCCCACTATTGACAAAGAACCATAATAAATTTTATCCGCTCTATAAATTTAAAAATTGAATACCCTTTTTAAATACATTTAAAAGAAAAATTTATATATAATCCTAATATAAAAAATTAATAATTATACTTAAGGAGCAAACGTGCAAATTCCTATTCGCTACGGCAAAGATGATATCATCGACCTAAGCGTTCCGGAAAAAAATTTACTGGGAGTTTTTAACCCCAACCCCGTGGCTAAATTTGACGAAACGGCGCTCATCGCAAAGGCTCTGGCAAATCCGATAAATCAAAAAAGCTTTGACGAGTTTATCGCGGGCGACGAAAAGATCGTCATCATCGTAAACGACGGCACGCGCCCTACGCCGACGGCAAAAATTTTAAAGCAAATTTACCCGAAAATCCGCGAGAAAAATAAAATTTTCATCATCGCCACGGGCTGCCACAGAGAAGGCACGCTCGATGAGTACGAAATGATCTTTGGCAAAGAAATTTATGCTGAAATCAGAGCCAAAAACGAAGTTCACGACCACGACTCCAAGCACGACGAGATGGTCTTTTTAGGCGAGAGCAAAAACGGCACGCAGATGTATCTAAACAAAATCGTGGCCGAAGCTAAAAAAGTGATCGTCATAGGCTCGGTCGAGCCGCACTATTTCGCGGGTTACACGGGCGGCAGAAAGGCATTTTTGCCGGGCACGGCGTCTTATGAGAGCATCACGCAAAATCATAAACTAGCCCTTAGCACCGACGCACAAGCTCTGCGACTAGAGGGCAACCCCGTGCACGAGGATATGATCGATGCGATGAAAGTTCTTGCACATATCGACGTTTTTTCGATCCAGACGGTGCTTGACAGCGAGCACGGCGTGTATTACGCAAGCGCGGGCGACTTAAACGATAGCTTTTACGACTGCGTGAAAAAGGCAGACGAGGTCTTTTGCGTAAATATCCCGCGCAAGGCCGACATCGTGATCTCGGTCGCGCCCTATCCGATGGACGTCGATCTCTATCAGGCGCAAAAAGCCCTAGATAACGGCAAACTAGCACTTGCGCAGGACGGAATTTTAATAATGGTCGCAAAGTGCCGCACGGGCATCGGACCAAAGCCGTTTTTTGACCTGATGGCCTCCGCCGACACGCCTAAAAAGGTACTCGAAAAGATCAGCGCGGGCTTTAAACTCGGCTATCACAAGGCCGCTAAGATGGCCGAAATATCGCTCTGGGCGCAGACCTGGGCGGTGAGTGATCTAAGCGACGATGAGATGCGCGCCGTGCATCTAAAACCATACCACGACATCCAAAAGGCCGTGGACGACGCGCTCGCGCAAAAGGGCGCGGACGCCAAAATCATCATCCTGCCGTTTGGCTCGATGACGGTGCCTAAGGCCTAGGCTTGGCTAAAATTTTATATTACGACGCGAGCTGCGGTATCAGCGGCGATATGAACTTAGCCGCTCTTGTCGGGCTTGGAGTGGATTTTGGCTATCTTTGCGCCCAGCTTGCTAAGCTAAATTTAGCTAGCGAATTTTACCTACGCAAGCGCAAAGTTCTAAAATGCGGTATCTCCGCAACCAAGATAGACGTCGTTTGCACGGCAAATCGGGGTCAAATTCCGCTTGGCCTCTTGGGCGCTAAATTTAGCCCGCGTCAAAATTTAAACGGCAAAATTAGAGCGGATAAGCCCGCCCAAAATCGCCTGCATCCGCGAAATTTCGCGCAAATTTTAGAGCTTATCGAGAGCTCTAGCCTAAGCGCTTTCGTAAAAAAAACGGCAAGCGAAATTTTTAGCGTTATCGCGCGAGCCGAGGCTAAAATCCACGGCACTAGCGTAGAGCAAGTCCATTTCCACGAAGTGGGCGCCGTAGACAGCATCGCGGACGTAGTGGGCGCGGCTATCTGCTTGGAGGCTTTGGGCGCGCCGCAAATTTTTGCTTCGCCTATCGAGCTTGGCGGCGGTTTTGCGCACTGCGCTCACGGCAGGCTAGCCGTACCCGCGCCTGCTGTTTGCGAAATTTTAAAAGGCGCGCAAGTAAGCTTAGGGCGGGCGAATTTCGAGACGACTACGCCAACGGGAGCGGCGATTTTAAAGGCCTGCGCGCTAAATTTAAGAGAGCAAGATCGTCGCGAACCGCCGAGAAATTTTAAAATTTTAAGCACGGGCTACGGAGCGGGCGATAAAGAGGCCGCGGATTTTGCCAACGCGCTTCGCGTGATACTTTGCGAAACGAGCGAGGATTTAGGCTTGAGAGATGAGCCGAATTTGAGCGCACAAACCGGCTACGGCGAGCTTTGCGAGCAGATTTTAATCTCCACCAATATCGACGACATGGACGCCGAGAGCTTTGCCTTTGCGTGCGATATTTTGCGAGATAGCGGCTCGCTGGACGTATTTAGCAGGTCTATTTTTATGAAAAAGGGGCGCACGGGCTTTGAGCTAAACGCGCTGTGCCGAAAGAGCGACGCCGCGCGGATAAAGGGGCTGATTTTCGCGCATACGACGGCGATCGGAGTTAGAGAGTGCGCCGTGAGGAAAACGGAGCTTGCGCGCGAGTTTTGCGAGGTAGAGACTAAATACGGCAAAATAAGGCTTAAAATTTCGCGTGGCCGAGTTTGCGGTTTTAACGCCGAACAAAATTTAACGGACGAAAATTTAGCCCGAAATTACCCCGAAATTTTAAAAATCAAGCCAGAATTCGAGGACTGCAAAAAAGCCGCGCAGAGATTTCAAACGACGATCCACGAGGTCAGAAACGAGACTTTAAAAAAATATGACGAAACTAGAAATTCTAAAAAATGATATAAAAAAGCTGGAAAATTTAGCCGTAGCGTTTAGCGGCGGCGTGGATAGCTCGCTACTGCTGCGCGTTGCCGCCGATACGCTAGGCCGGCGCGCGGTAGCTATCACGCTAAAATCGCCCTATATGTCGGGGCGCGAGATAAAAGAGGCGGTGGAATTTACCCGTACTTACGGCATCAGGCACGAAATTTTAGAGCTAGACGCGCCCGAAGCGGTAAAAAATAATCCGCAAGATCGCTGCTACGCCTGCAAAAAGGCGGTTTTTACGCGGCTAATCGAGCTGGCAAAACATCTAGGCTTTACAAACGTCGCCGACGGCACGAACCTAGACGATCTTGGCGAATACCGCCCCGGGCTTAAAGCAAAAGACGAGCTTGGCGTACTTTCGCCGCTTAAAGGCCTCAAAAAATCAGAGATTAGAGAGCTTAGCCGCGAGCTTGGACTGCCGACCGCAGATAAGCCCAGCTACGCGTGCCTTCTGACGCGTTTACCGCACGACAGGGAGTTTTCCGCGGAGGAAATTTCGCTCGTGGAACGAGCCGAAAATCTGCTAATCTCGCACGGATTTTTAAACGTTCGCGCGCGCTTTGACGGCAAAGCCTTTAAGCTGCAAATGGGAGCGAGCGAGACGAGGCGCTTTTGCGCGGGAGATTTTAGCGCTGTCGTGCGCGAGATCGCCGCGCTTGGCGAGTATGATATTTTGCTTGATTTAAAGGGGCTTCGCGGGGAGATTTTAAATGACGAATGATGAGGCTTTAAATTTTGTCCGCGCCGTAAAATCGGGCGAAAAAAGCGAGCGCGAGGCGATAGAGTTTTTACGGGATTTTCCTTTTAGCGACACAGGCTGCGCTAAAATCGACGTTCAGCGCGCCATGCGAAACGGCGCGGGCGAGGTGATCTACGGCGAGGGCAAGACTGATGATGAAATTTTACGTATCGCAGAAGCGATCGGCGCGAGGAGGCAAAATATCCTGATAACGCGCACGAACGAGCGAGTTTTTAAGCGGGTGCGCGAGATACTGCCGCAAGCGGAGTTTAACGCTCGCGGCCGCGTGATCAGCATCAAATTTAAAGAGCCCGCGCTCACACAAAGCTACATCGCGATAGTCTCCGCAGGCACCGCCGACGGCGCTGTAGTGGAGGAGGCGTACGAAACGGCGCGATTTCTAGGCAACGACGCACGCAAATTTAGCGACGCGGGCGTGGCCGGACTGCACAGGCTGATCGCAAATTTAGAGCAGATACGCGGCGCAAAGGTCGTGATCGCGGTGGCGGGCATGGAGGGTGCGCTAGCTAGCGTGCTGGCGGGTCTTGTGAGCGTGCCGGTGATCGCGGTGCCCACCAGCGTGGGATACGGCGCGAGTTTCGGCGGGCTAGCGGCGCTACTAGCGATGCTAAACAGCTGCGCAAACGGCGTTAGCGTCGTAAATATCGATAACGGCTTTGGCGCTGCGTATAATGCAAGTCTGATAAATCATTTGTAAAATTACGCCCGCACTCAGACAAATAAACGGAATAAATTTGAGTGCGAGAGCCTATCGATCACAGAAGCAAACCGCAACAGCTACCAAGCCGTAATAGTGCAGTGGCACGATAGTAAAGACGGTAAAGATAAACAAGCTAAGATCGGCGGCGGAGAGCAAACCTATAAGCTAAATATCCCCGAGCCAAAATCAGACAATGAAGCCTTTAAAAAGGGCGAAGCCAAGCTAAACGAACTACGACGCGGCGGAATAAACGGCTCGCTTACCGCCACTGGTAGAGAACTAAGGGCCGGCATAAAACTAAAAATAACCGGCGTAACCAGACTTGAAAATGTAAAATTTAGTATTAAAAGCGTATCGCACAATCTAAACACTATAAGCTATATGATTTATCTGGAGTTTGAGGGGTAGGATTATATTTGATTATAAAAATACTCTTTTTTGCCTTTTCGGTAATACCCATCTATAATGTCTGTAAGTTCAAATTCAAAGTAATCAAATACTTTTTTAAATTCTATTAATTTTTCTTCGGACACTGTCAGGAAAGGCTTTTCTGTTTCTAATTCTATAAAGCTTTGCTTAAAAAGTTTTATGCCGTAGCCTTTATTTTTATAAGGGGGCATAACAGATAAGTGGCATAATTTTTTTTCGTTATATTTTAGTATAGCAAGACCCCTGAGATTATTATCATCACAGGAAGTTATAATTTTTTTTGTCCCGTCTTTTAATGACGGCAGTACATTTGTAAAATACCAAATATCAAAACTTGGATAGTATTTTTTTGCATCTTTGATATAGTTATATAATGTATATTTATTCTGTATCTCTGCCTTTATCAGCTGGGTATGATGCAGTGTTAGGTCGATTGTATTGTCAAAAGGTAACATTAAAAAACCGTTTTAATAAGCAGCAAATAGCATTGTAAATAGCATTAGATATTATGGCCACAAATATTACGAATGATAAGAATTTATATTTTTCGAATTTTGAGCTTTTATGATGAAGGCTTTTTAAGAAAAGCTGATAATTGTCTATCGTACCGTCGCCTAATATTTTATCTTTAAATTGATAGACCGTCATTTTTTGATTTGCATCACTTCCTATATATTGATTCCATAGATTATCTTCTAAAACCCTAAAGCTTTTTATAGGTCTGCTTTTTTCAATCAATTCAGTTGTAGAGTCAAGTATAACGAAAGTATTAATTTCTTTAAATTTTATCCTTTTGTCTGATTGTTTAGTAAATTGCCTATCTAAATTTATTGAAATTCCAATTGTTTTTATCATTTTTATAAACGGATTGACTTTTGTATCTGAAAGAACAGTATCTGTTATCTTATCTCTAATATTCTTAATCCTAAATCTAAAATAGCTGTTTTTCTGTTTTTCTTCTACACTCATTGTTATACTAGAATCGCTATTTATAGTGGTCTTACAAAGTTTTATATCTCCAAGCTTATATTCTCTTAGTCTAAAATTTAATTTATTTTTATCCAAATGAGTCTCTTCGTTAAAAATCATATTTAATGTCTTACCATCACGAAGCTTATCTTTTATGTCTATAAATTCATCCTTAAGTATGTCAAATGGAAACATGATCTCTATATTAAAATTTCTATCAAGATTATTATACTCTTTTCTAGAAATCAATATACCTATTTCTATATACGAATACTCTCTATCGTTTGGCAAAAATATATTTAAATGTAGTACTGCTTCTATTTTATCGGCGATATCTGAATCTAAATTTATAAATATAGCTTGTGTGCAATATGGGTTTATTTTCATCTTTACATTCCTAAATATACATAAACGATTGTGGTGCCACAAAATTTGGGTATTGCAAATAAGGACAAATTGCCTCTTTATATTTATTTGCGGATTTAATCTTAATGGCAAAACCGGTACTCTTGCCATTAAAGTATTTTAGATATCTTTCTTTATCTATGCCAGCGTCCATACTCGTTTTATCCCATAGCTCTTCTGGGCTTGCCTCCAAAATATTATCAACTATAAATTCTCCTATAATTTTTCCAACTGGCTTTGTGGCATATACTTTAATCTTATTAACGTTTTTTTTAAATTTTACCTTTCTAAACTCAAATTTTTTCGTACCATCAAAAATAGCCTCAGCGAATTCCGGCTTAATGGATAATAATGCTGTCATTTACTAAACCTTCTTTTAAAATTGCAAAAAAAGCCTCATCTGTAAGCTTCACAAAACCCCAGTAGGCTTCTTCGTAACCTATAATTTCTCTAATCTTCTTTAAAATAACACGTCTTTTAAATGATATATTGTATGCCATTTTTATTATTTTTGTGTAACTTTTTTTGATAAATATATTCTCTAATTCATCATCAGTAAATATATTATGAGGCTTGCAGTACTTGATGAAATCATACAAGTCACTAAAACTGGATAAATCTTTATATTCTTCTACAACACACAAGGAGGTTACGACGGATGAGTAGTTCGCGCTTTGGGCATTTTTATCTTTTGTTCTATAAATGAGCAAGCAGTCGCCTCTCTTGAGTTGCTCGACACCTTTCATTTCCGTTATATACACCTTATGAATACTATTTGATTCAGACATGTCTTTTAGTATGTCATAGCTTTCTGTGTTTAGCATAGAGTCCGAGAACATACCAGTATGATATTTTGGGTATATACTTAAAAGATATTTGTCGCTTGTCGCATTAATAGCCGGATAGTCCAGCAGTATATCATTTTTTAGTGCCTGCACTTGAGTCGGTATATTTTTTATTAATACTAGCTCATTGATTTTTTTGCCGTGCTGGACAAACCCATATCTTTTTAATAATTTTATTAAAGGTGCTTGTTTTTCAAAAGACGTTACATAGATATTATAAATATTGTTTGCTACGGCAAAATCAAAAATCTTCTTTATAATACGCTCTCCAAGCTTTGTCCCATGCGCATCTATTTTAAGAGTTCCTATCTTTAGCCATGTCACATTTGTGTCAAGTGCCGGACTTATATCCGTATTATCTATTGGGCTTTCTATTTTTAGATACAAAAAAGCCACTATCTTGGTATCATCAAAGAGTATATATGCTTTTTCGCCAGCGTCCGCTTTTTTCGCTATCCATGTATCAAAACCTTTATAGTCTTGCCTTAAAGAGTCGAAAAAGGAATCAGATGTGTTAATTTCACGTATATATTTCTCTTGGATATTTGACATTTTAACACCTCTTGAAATTTTCCAAGCAATTGTATCAAAGATTATCTAATTTTATTCTTTTAAAGCCATCGTCGCAATATCGGCAAGGATCTTTAAAGGTATTTTTTGAATTTAAAACGATAATAAAAAGATTAAAAAAATTTACGTTTCAAATCAAAGTGAAAAATGTGATGTTTTAGCCCACTTTGATTTGAAACGTGGTTTTTACAGCTAAATTTGAAGGCTAAATTTAAAAGGAAAGCGTTGCAAGAGATAAATTTAAGCTTACAAAAGGAAGCTCTAGTAAAAAGGCAAAGCGTGCGAACGAGGCTAGCGTTTTTGGTCATGGCAGTCCTGATTTTAGCGGCTGAAATTTACATAGCGATCTGCGTAAAGGGCGGTTTCGTGCGCCACTACCTGGGCGATGTTTTGGCCGTTATCTTGCTTTACGCTTTGGCTCGGGCTATTTTTAGCAAGCCGCCGTCAAATTTGCCGCTTAAAATTTTCGCGTTCGCGGCAGCCTTGGAGCTCGCGCAGTATTTTGGCGCGGTGCAAATTTTAGGCATAGAAAATAAAATTTTAAAAGTAATGATCGGCGGAACGTTTGATTTCGCCGATCTGCTCTGCTACGCTGCAGGCTGCGTCCTGGCGGGCGCTTATGAAAAATTTGAAAGTAAAATTTGACAAAGGAGAAGCGATGGATAAAGAAAGAGCCGTGCAAAAGATGACCGAGGTCATGGCGAAATTCGTCGGCTACACGGGCAAAGTGCTGCCTGACGACGTGACGGCGAAGCTAAGCGAGCTCGCCGAGCGCGAGACGCAGCCGCTGGCAAAGGAGATCTACAAAACGATGTTTGAAAACCAGCGCCTAGCCAAGGAGCTAGACCGTCCGTCCTGCCAGGATACGGGCGTGATCCAGTTTTTCGTCCGCTGCGGCGCGAATTTCCCGCTCATCGGCGAGCTTGAGGAGCTGCTGCAAGAGGCCGTACTGCGAGCGACGCGCGAGGCTCCGCTGCGCCACAACAGCGTCGAGACCTTTGACGAGTACAACACTGGCAAAAACGTCGGCAAAGGCACGCCTAGCGTATTTTGGGAGATCGTGCCGCAAAGCAGCGAGTGCGAGATACACACCTATATGGCGGGCGGCGGCTGTAGCCTGCCCGGCAAGGCAACCGTACTGATGCCGGGCATGGGTTACGAGGGAGTCGTAAAATTCGTCATGGACATCATGACAAGCTACGGCATAAATGCCTGTCCTCCGCTGCTAGTGGGCGTAGGCATCGGCACCTCGATCGACGTGGCGTCGCTGCTATCTAAAAAAGCGCTGATGAGGCCGCTAGGCTCGCGCAATCCAAACGACCGCGCCGCGCTAACCGAAAAGCTGCTAGAAGATGGTATCAATAAAATCGGCCTCGGCCCGCAAGGCATGAGCGGCGCAAGCTCGGTCATGGGCGTGCATATCGAAAACTGCGCCCGCCACCCAAGCGTCATCGCCGTCGCCGTAAACGTAGGCTGCTGGTCGCACCGCAAAGGCCACATCGTCTGGGACGAAAAGATAAATTTTGCCGTAAAATCGCACAAGGAGTTCGCGCTATGAGTAAGAAAATTTTAACTACGCCGATCGCGCCCGAGGATCTAGCGGATATCAAAATCGGCGACG
Organism: Campylobacter showae; assembly: GCF_900699785.1. Classification (NCBI taxonomy): domain Bacteria; kingdom Pseudomonadati; phylum Campylobacterota; class Epsilonproteobacteria; order Campylobacterales; family Campylobacteraceae; genus Campylobacter; species Campylobacter showae. Next base: position 999,278 of record NZ_LR535679.1, on the reverse strand, counting down.
TGATCTACCTCACGGGGCACATCAGTTTGTAGATTTGGCTAGCACACAAAGAGAGCTAGCAGATGAATTAGGAGCTAAGTTTTTAGAATTTTGTAGTTCATACCTAAATGAAAAATGTGTTATTGCCAAAAGTGAATTTACTTACCAAGAATCTTTTTTGCCAGCAAGCCTAACTATCGAAGCCTACACTAAAAAACCGACTGCTAACACAACAATGGTAGATGCGTACATTGGTAATGTGCATTTTAGGTTAAATTATGATTATGTATATGAAGAGTATGATGATGACCATTTTAAAGATGAATATGTGTATCAATATCTTGACTTTCAAATATAACAAGTGCTATAATATAATCAAGTTATATTTAAAAAAAGGAGGGCAAATCATGGCAAACGGAGATTATGAAGTAACTCATAATAGGATTCTTAATAGTGTAAAGAAAAAATATCATTCATACAAAGGTAAAGTAGGCAAGATTGCTGATAATATAATAGACAGAAATTTTAAAGCTGATAAGCCGTTGCAAAAATGGAGTACTGATGTATCTCAATTTAACTTTTCATGGGGTAAATGCAACATTTCACCAATACTTGATATGTATACAAATGAAATAATCTCTTATGACTTATCCTTAAGTCCTAATTTAGAGCAAATATCTAAAAAAATTTTGTTAACTTCTTTATATTGAGGATAGGAGACTATATAAAAGATTTTTACTATTAATTAGAAAGAGTGGATAAATGGGGAAAGGTTTCTTTAAGAATAAAAAATTATGCATATTGGTTCTCTCTGTATTGCTATTGCTTTTAATACTAACTTTTATTTGTTTAGGAAGATATCCGGTTAGCCCCTATGAAGCATTTATGATTATATACAAAACAATAACCGGAGATGTTAGCGGCTTAGGCGTACATGAAACTAGTGTAGTAATTGACATAAGACTACCTAGAATACTTATGGCAGTTTTAGTAGGTGCAGGGCTATCACTGGCAGGAGCAGCATATCAAACTGTTTTTTCAAACCCTTTAGTTAGCCCGGACTTACTAGGGGTGTCTTCAGGAGCAGGTTTTGGGGCGGCTTTATCTATATTATTATCCCTAGACATGATAGTGACTCAGCATGTTTCTTTGCTTCTGGGGCTTTTAGCAGTTTATATAGTTTTAAACCTATCCAGAGTAAAAAAACGAACAGATTTGTATGTGTTAGTTTTATCCGGAGTAATTGTAAAGTCACTATTTGATGCTTCAATATCATTTATTAAATATATAGCAGATCCGGAAGATAAGCTTCCAACTATCACTATGTGGTTGCTGGGAAGTTTAGCAAGTGTATCCTATAGAGACCTTGTTATTTGTTCAATAATAATAATACCTTGTATTTTCGGCTTCTTTCTATTAAGGTGGAAATTGAATCTTTTATCTCTAGATTCTGATGAGGCTAGGTCTTTAGGAATTAATGTAAAAAAATTACGTATTGTGGTTATCTTACTCTCAACATTGATAACTGCAACTACAGTTTCTGTATGTGGAATTATAGGATGGATAGGTTTAATAATTCCCCATTTGGCGAGAATGGTTATCGGAAATGATAATAGGTACCTTATTCCAACTTGTTGTGTTATGGGAGCAATTTATTTATTACTGATAGATACCCTTTCAAGAGCAGCTACAAGCAATGAAATTCCCATTTCAATATTAACAGCATTTATAGGTGCGCCATTATTCATAACTATACTTAGAAAGAATTCGGGAGAAAGAAGATGATACTCCAAGTTAAAAAAGGTACTTTTTCATATGACAAGAGAAAAATTTTAAAAGATATTTCATTTGATTTAAAAGAAGAAGAAGTAATGTCCATTCTTGGACCCAATGGGGTGGGTAAAACTACTTTCTTAAGGTGTCTTATGGGATTTTTAAAATGGGACACGGGAAAAGCCTTATTGTTCGGCAAAGATATAAATGAATATGCAGAAAAAGAATTATGGGAAAACTTAAGTTATGTTCCTCAAGTTAAGAAAAGTGTGTTTAGTTATGGGGTTTTAGAAATGGTTGTGATGGGTTTAGACAAGGAAAACAGTTTTTTCCATATCCCTACGAAGGAAGATTATGATAAAGCTTATGAAACTTTAAAAGAATTAGGAGTTGAAAAGCTATCAAATAGATACTGTGATGAGCTATCCGGAGGAGAGCTTCAAATGGTTATGATTGCGAGAGCTCTTGTTTCTAATCCAAAACTTCTTATTTTAGATGAACCGGAGTCAAACCTGGATATGAAGAATCAAATTAGAATCATAGAGGCAATTAAACATATAAATGTAAATAAAAAATCTGCTTGCATAATAAACACTCATTTTCCTAGTCATGCATTGCAGATATCTGACAAAACTTTGTTTATCGGTAGTGACTACAAAACAACCTTTGATGAAAGTTCGAAAGCCATTACTGAAGATAACTTACAAAAGTATTTTCAGATCAAAGCTAAAATTTTAATTTTTCAAGCAGAAGAAGTTGAATACAAAACAGTTGCACCTTATAAAGCCATATAGAACTGTTAGAAGGAGGTTAATGAATGGAATATAGAAAATTAGGATCTACAGGCATACAAATTTCAAGAATATCTATGGGAAGTCATCACTTAAAGAATCCCCAAGATATAGATAAACATGCAGAAAATTTCTTCTATGCATATAAACAAGGAATAAATTTCTTTGAAACCGGCGATACTTATGGAAACAATTGTTCAGAACTTATATTAGGTGCAGCCATAAAAGAAATGAAGAAGCATAAAAAACCATTTTATATTATGTCAAAGACACATGCCGGAGATTCTAAAACATTTCGAAAAAATCTTGAAAATTCTTTGAAGAATTTAGGAATAAGTTGTATTGACTCCTTTACTTGTCTTTGGGGTGTAAAATCTTTTGAAGAATGGAGAGGAGCTAAAAACTATGGAGCTATAAGAGAGATGGAAAAAGCAAGAGAAGAAGGACTTATTAAGCATATTACTTTTTCTTCACACTTACAAAATAAAGAACTAATTGAGATGATTGGGGAGTATAAATTTGATTATAGTTTACAGGGCTTTAATATAATTAATTCCAAATACAGATTAAAAGGAATAATGAAGACTCATGAAAAAGATATAGGGACAATAGCTATGAATCCGCTGGCAACAGGAGACTTGTTGCTTTATGAAGATATATTTAACGCTATTCGTATAAAAGAAGACCAAACTTTGGTTCAAGCGGCATATGCATATATTCTGTCCTTTCCTTTTATAGATTCTGTACTGGGAACCTTTAATTCAAAAGATGAAATTAATGAAGCTATTAAAACCCTATATCAAGAACCTTACTCTGCTAAAGAAAGGAGTGAACAAGAAGGAAAATTAAAAGAAAGAATTAATCAAGTTGATTTAGAAAGAAAGATAGAAGTTGGCAAAGCTCTTAGACAAAGACCTCATATATTAAGAGAAGAAGTTGCAGATTTGTTTGGAGTTTATCCACTAAGTGTATAATTTTCAAAGGAGGAAAAATGAAAAGAAGGATTAGTTTATTATTATTTTTAGTACTAGCATTAATTTTAAATGCTTGTGACGGCAGCTCTCAAAGTAATAAAAATGAAATCAGTGAAAACAAGGAAAAAGAAGCTAGTCAAGTGCGAGAAGTTAAAGAGGTAAAAGAAAGCGAATACTCGGTTACTGATGTTAGAGGAAAAACGATTAAATTTGAAAAAACACCGGAAAGAATTGCAACGGTGGACAAGCCTCTTCCGTCTATAATATATGCAATTGATGGAAAGACAGATAAAATTGTAGGATGCAACCCATCTTCTATTAAAGCTTTTGAAGAAAGTGTTTTAAAAAACATGTATCCACAACTAGCTAATGCGAATACTAAATGGTGTTCAAAAGACTCAGTTGTTAACGTGGAAGAGTTATTGAAGCTAAAACCGGATGTAGTGTTTATTTATTCGAATATTGAGAAAGAAATTGAAAAAATGGAAGCTGCAGGACTTAAGGTAGTAGCTTTAAAGAGGGCAGAATTTGACAGTATAAAAGAAAATATAAAAATGATATCTGAAGTACTTCAAAAGAAAGAACGTGGCGACTTATTAGTTGAATATATGGACAAAGGAATTAATGAAGTAACATCAAAGTTAGCTGAAATAAAAGATGAAGATAAACCAAAAGTTATAGAGTTTTATAGTGACATGAAAATAGCTGTAAAAACATACGACCATTGGATGAAACCAAGTGGAGCCTATAATCCGGCCCACGAGCTTAAGGGTAAATTGGCTGAAGTGGACATGGAGCAGATGATTGTATGGAACCCTGATATCATTTATTTAGGAAATCATTCAGACTTAATGCCGGAAGACTTTATTGAAAATAAGCAGGAAGGTAGAGACTGGTCAACAATTAAAGCTGTAGCTAACAAACAAGTATACAAAATTCCTATAGGTGTTTATAGGTGGGATCCTCCTGGGGTTGAAACTCCGCTTACAGTTAAATGGGCTGCAAAAATACAGTATCCACAATTGTTTTCAGATATGGACATGGAAGTAGAGTTAAAGAATTTCTTTGAATATGTATATGATTACAAATTATCAGATGATGAAGTTGCTACAATATTGAGGAAGTAGTTTTAACAAGAAAGGAAGAAACATGGATAAATAAAAGTATTAGAAATATGATTACAAATTATCAGATGATGAAGTTGCTACAATATTGAGGAAGTAGTTTTAACAAGAAAGGAAGAAACATGGATAAAATAAAAGTATTAGAAAAAGGACATGAATTAGAATATAGCTTTGATAATTTACTAAACTATCATGGTGTAGGTTATCCCGGGGGAGTAGCTCATGCATTTCAAGTCATGAGTAGAGCCTTTCCACTTTTAGATGATGGGAAATTATTAGAAAGAAGAGAGATATATCTTATTACAGCATTTCCGGGACCGGGAGGGCTAGATGCTTTTGAAATGGTAACAAGATGCGTAACAGGTGGTAGAATTTCCGTTGATATTAATTTAAAAGAAGCTGAAGAAGTCTTAGAAAGTCCCCATGGAAGATATTATTTTAAATTCAAGTATAGAGATAAAACAGTTGTTATAACCATAAAGCCAGGTTTTGTACTAAAAGAATTTATTGAATTATCAAGAAAAGAAGATAGAAGTGAAGAAGAAGAGACTACTTTGATTCAGATGAAAAAAGATATGGCAGCAAGACTATTGGCCGCTAAGCCCGAAGAAGTATATAACGCAAAAGTTCTATAAAAGAAAAAGAGAAGGGTTTTGATATGTACCCTCTTTACTGGACAAACCAGTAAGGAGGGTATTTTTTGAAAATAAAGATGCGTTTGAGTTATTAGTGTTTGGTTCTTATGGAACAAAATACAGTAATTTTTTAGGCTGTATAATAAATATGGGGTTTTAGGGACTATCCCTAACGAGGTATTTTTGTCTGACTTGTCGGACAAAAAGTATCCTCGCCCAGATGAAATAAAAGATGGCTTTTTTATAGCAGATACCATATATACAGATCCAAGCTGGTTTAGGTTATGTTTTTCGTTGTTTATCGATCCGTTTAAGATAAATCAAATAACATATAGCAAAATATTAAAAAGTCGAGAGTATCAAACAATCTGTGTAAATCACCCCTAACCCTATAACCATTCATCTAAATTTTACTCATACTTTTCTAAGGTATCACTAAAATAGATACTAAGCTGTGGATATATCTTATCCCAGCCTCTTATTTTACCTATTGTATGAGTGATCGTTATTTGGCTGATTTTGTAACTAGTATAAATTGTGATAAAAGATTATTTATAGCTAAAATGACAGAGCCAGCCATTGTAGATCAAAGGCTTATTAGATTTTCTAATACGAATCATTTAGATATAGACGTTATTCATGCTCTATTAAATAGTATCGTGAGTTTATTTTTTCTCGAAGCAAATGGATTTGGTAGAGGTCTAGGTGCACTAGATCTAAGCTCAAGTAGAATTCACGATTGCTTTAAAATTTTAAATCCATTAAGTTTAACAACAGAGCAACAAACCATCATAAAAGAAAAGTTTGAGCCTCTTACTAATGAACAGATTATAGACTTACATAGTGAGCTAGAAAAAGACATTAGGATAGAATTCGATAAGGCTATTCTAAATATCTATGGAATCGAACACCTGTATGAAAATATCAAAAATTCACTATTGTTCTTGTACGATATGCGCACAAAAGTTTAATTTTATTAGCTCAATTGAAGTGTATATTGCATCATTTGCATTAAATAAACCTAACATATTTTGTAATAAACTAAAATTTGTCTGAATCTGGTCAAGATTTTTAGGTGTGTTTGCTACATAATATCGGCTTTTTATAAAAATTAACGTATAGCGCACATTTTAAAGTTACTAAAAATAATAAAGATTGTGCTGCTTGAAAAAAGTAGAAATATTAACAAAAGTCATTAAATTTCAAAATCCACAAAAGCTCTATCGGCGAGATGGTCAGGTTTAACAATAAGACTTATTTGTTTACACCCTCGCCGGATCAAAAATCATTTGAAAGTATCGATATAATGGATACCGTAAAGCAATACTACAAACTATTTAAGGCAGTCGTCCCTAAAGGCGAAACGAATATCTAGCCTGATATTTTATTACTACAATTGGCTTATTGGTTTATGCTAAAGAAAAGTCGTTTTTGTCCGATATAGTCTTAAAGGATTGAAAATGTTAAGCGGCTCAAATTTAAATATTTCTACGGCAAATTTCAAGTCAAATTTAACTCCTGCAGATAAAACCGCTAAGACGAATTTGGCGAACGAGCAAACGGAAATTGCAAAAGAACAAGACAAGGCAAAAGAAAAAAGCCAAATCGACGCCCTTATGCATATACCTATTAAAAATGCGGTAGAAAGCATCATAGATATAGACGAGAGCGAAAAAGGCTGGATAACAAAAACCATAGATAAAATAGACGGCATACTCTCTAAGAAATATACTGCGGACGAGAGGCGAGCGCTGTCTATGAAATATCCACCCGAGACCATGGACGAGGCAAAAGATTTGGTGTTACAGCTTTATGCGAATACTCTCAAAAGGTATTCAAAGGATGGCGAGCCGACTATCCAAGGTAAGCTTTTAGGACTAGGCACCAAAGAGGAACGAGAGGAATTAATCGCTTTTAAAGACTCTTTGCCTGAAGACGGTGCGATGAGCAGCGTCGGAGCTGCTTTGCTGCAAAGAGCCGACATCAGTATAGAAGAATTTAAAAAACTCTATGCGGAAGATATCGAGAAAACTACGAAAGCCCACAAAGAAGCCGTAGCAAAAATCAATCAAGAGATGAGAGAATACAACGAAAATTTAGCTAAGCAAAGAGCCGAAGCCAAATTTAAACCCATACAAGCCACAAGTAAAAGCAAAACATACGCAGATAAAGACGTCAGACGAGAATTCTTTGAAAATTTCTTAAAAGCCGAGCAAGAAAAAGGGACGGATATAACTGAAATTTTAAATCAACTAGCAAGGCTAGGTAAATTTGACGTAAAAGCATAAAGGATTAATATGATAAGCGGCGTAAACGGATTTAACGCAAACGTAAACTATGATTTTAGTAGCGCTCGCGAGCGAAATTTAAAAGCACGCGAGGAAAAAGAGGCAATAAATTTAACCTCAAATTTGGCGCCGTCTCGATCAAATTTGACCGAACCGATCGATTATTATGCTCTCGATCCTGACGAACTGGACGAAAACGAGCTTGCCGTTTGGGCGCAAAACGTGGAGTTTTCAAAACTAAACGACAAGCAACAAAATAGGCTTCTTGCTATAAAAATGGGCTTTAAAAAACCGATATATAAACCTTATGATCCCGTGGTTGCGCGTAAGGCGTATTCGCTAAGCGGCTATACGGAAGATGATAAAATCAGCATTTGGGGCAAGATAAACGGGCTTGATCCAAGTATGAGCAAGGACGAGGTCGCAGAGCTAAAGAAATTTATAGATAGCACGAAGGTCTTGCAAAACAATTCAAACATGGAAAACGATGTTTTTAGCGTAGATGGATTTATGGGTGCGTTTAATGTGGATCTAGGAAGCTTTGGCGTTGGTCATACGAAAGGTACCGGACTTAAAATGGCGGTCGATATGGCAAACCTACTAGACTCCGATATGGATTTGGAAAAATTTAAAGATAAATGGCTTGAGGTTGCCGCCGAAAAGATACTAGGAGAGAATGCAAAGGTCAAAATATCGCTCAAAGATGGCAAGTTAAATTTTGACCAGATATCAGGGAAACGGCCTGCGGTCTTTTGGGGACAAGAGATGGTAGAGCAGGTAAGCTACGTAGACGAAGCAACTAAAAAAGAGTTTTTAAATTTCTTAAAAGATGCGTTTAAAAAAGGCGAGAGTATCGCAGACGTGCTACAAAATATAGCCCTAAAAGAAAGTGCAGTAAGCGATCAAGCTCCCAAAGAAACGGCCGAAGAGAATAAATTTAAACCCATCCAAGCCACGAGCAAAAGCAAGACTTACGAGAACAAAGACATCAGACGAGAATTCTTTGAAAATTTCCTGAAAGCCGAACGCGAAAAGGGGACGGATATAATGGAAATACTGCGCAAAGTGGGCAAGATTGGCAAGACGGATATTATCGCATAATGCCCAAAATCCATACGTGAGTAAGGGTTTAAAAAGCATTTTAAATAAATATTTCGCCGAGGTTGGCGGATCGAGTGCTTACAGGGCAAGTCTCTGCCTATACGAACAAAAAGCGTACAACTTGGGTGAAGTTACGCAAGCTGGTATTGGATTTTGCGGATCTGCAAAAATGGCAAATTTAGCTTTTTGTAGGCTTGCATGATTATTATGGTCTTTATGGGCTGTATAATTCTAATCGTATTTGTATTGTAACTTGATATCGCCTCTAAAATCGCAGCCGCCGATAGCATCTTGTAAATTGTAGCCCATTCGTAAAAGCAATATTTCCAAATCTTTTGCGAATTTTATCTTTGTAGGATTATTGTGGTATATTTCATTTCTAGCTTTTCTTATTTGCCCTATTTTGGTTATTAGGTGTTGGCGTCCGTAGGCTGAAAGTATTTGGGACTTGTATTCTTTCGTGCTTGCAAAGATGTGCTCTATCGTATGCCAATATTCATCGCTTAGCTCTTCTAGGTCTATCATATAAAATTTATCGAATATGCCAAATGTCCCTAGATTTTGTAGATCTTCATTTTTGCAACGCCTTTTTACTATATTTAATATCCTTTCAAGCTCTGGCTCATCTGCTTTAAAGAACCAATCATCGGCGTCTTGGTTGTATAAATTTGAAAAATTGACGGCTAGAGTGCTACGAAGTCCGCTCTCAAAACAGTGCAGTAAGAAAAACTTGGCCTGATGGGTTCTACGTCTTTTATTGTAGATTGAAATTATTAAATCAAATAGATTAAGGTTGTTTAGGTCTGTTTTTGGCAATACGGCGTTAGCTTCTTTGCAGGCTCCAAGTAAATATTTAAAATGCAATACCGATATCGCTCTTTTTATTCTGGCCTCAAATTCGTGATCCATAAAGTCATCGTAGCCTTGTTTAAATATATCGTATATTTTTTCATACTGGCTTTGGACTATGTCAAACATCTGCTTCCTAAGTGCTTTTTTATATTGATTGTATTATAATCCGCAGTAGCTTAGGGGGTTCTGACGATAGTTCAGGCTAAAACTACCCTAAAGCTTTTATCCTGCAGACTTCTAAAAAAAGTTAATCTAAACCTACAAAATATAAACTGCAAGCCCTTGCATCCATCGTAAAAGTATCATTATATTTAAAAATAGCCACATAATTTGTCGGTACCAAATAAAACTATTAGATTGCTTGGCTGTGGCAAAATATTTTTATTTTTTGACGTTTTTCATTGTTTGTGAAGCAAGAGTGAGATATAATTTTGAACTTTTTTGAGATAGTGTTCCACTTTTTTATACAAGTGTTCCACTCTTAAAGGAAATATTAAAGAAAGGGAAAGATCGGAAGAAACTTTTCCGATGCCTAAAATACGACGTTTTGGTGTCACGGGGGAGACTTGAACTCCCGACCTCCGGCTTATGAGACCAGCGCTCTAACCAGCTGAGCTACCGTGACGTTAAAGTTCGCAATTATATTCAACGTTTGCTTATATATTGATAAAATATTTTCATTTTTACGCAGTATGGCGCTCGAAATCAAATTTTAAAATTTGATTCGCCGAATTTCGGGCATAAATTTCATCAAATTTAAATCTATAAAAATCCAAATTTGAAGCAAAAACGTCAAAAACAAAAATTCGTGTTTTCAAGATGCGGGTTTTGCCACTCAAATTTGACGAGTTCAAATTTGTCCAAATAGGTCAAATTTGAAGCAGCAAAGGCCAAATTTACTTGATAAAATAATCCCCGTCAAAGCTAACCAGCGAGTACTTGCGCTCGCTACCGATGCTGCTAACCAGCTCGTCCACGCCCAAAAACTCGAGGCTGTCCGCGCCGATATATTCGCACACCTCTTCGGGCGTTTTGTTTGCACTGATTAGCTCCTCGAAGCTCGGGGTATCGATGCCGTAGCGTTCAGGGTATTTTAGCTCGGGGCAAGCGACCTTAAAGTGTATTTCTCTCGCGCCCGCGTGACGAAGTAGCTCGACGATCTTTTTGGAGGTCGTGCCGCGCACGATGCTGTCATCCACGACGACCACGCTTTTGCCCTTGAGTAAGCTCCCCATCGGGTTTAGTTTGAGTTTGACCTTGAGGTTGCGCATCTCTTGCGTCGGTTCGATAAATGTGCGACCGACGTAGTGATTACGCACGATAGCTAGCTCAAACGGTATCCCGCTAGCGTTTGCGTAGCCTAGCGCCGCCGGCGTGCCACTATCTGGTACCGGCACGACGAAGTCCGCGTCGATCTTGCTTTTTTTAGCTAGCGTTTCGCCCATTTTCTTGCGCACTTCGTAGACGCTTTTGCCCTCGATGACGCTATCGGGGCGCGCGAAATAAATATACTCAAACGCGCAAACTCTAGGCTCCGCTTCAAAAAGGCGCACGCTCTCAAACTCGCTTTTGCCTTGCTCAAAAACCAGCATCTCGCCGGGCTCCACGTCGCGGATAAAGGTCGCGCCCACCAAATCAAACGCGCACGTCTCGCTAGCCACTATGTAGCCGCCGTCTTTTAGGCGCCCTAGCGAGAGCGGCCTCACGCCCCATCGGTCGCGGATGGCGAAAATTTTATGGCGCGACTGGATGAGTAGGCAGTAGGCGCCCTTGATCTGTTTTAGCGCTGCGACGATGCGGTCTTGTAGGTGTTCGCTGTGACTTCTAGCGATGAGATGGACGATGTTTTCGGTGTCCATGTTGGTCTGAAATATCGCGCCCTCGGCGATCAGCGCGTTGCGGACTTCGTCTTTGTTTACGAGGTTGCCGTTGTGTACGACCGAGATCGAGCCCAGCGCGTAGTTTGCCGCGATTGGTTGGGCGTCGGCGGCGGAGCTTTTGCCTGCGGTGGCGTAGCGGTTGTGGCCGATCGCCATGTCGCCTTTTAGCGCTTCAAAGCTCTTTTTATTAAAGACCTCCGTCACGAGCCCGCGACCCTTGACGGTCTCGATGTGTCCCTCGTCGCATGCGCTGATACCGCTTGCTTCCTGGCCTCGGTGTTGCATCGCAAATAGCGCGTAGTATGCCGTTCGCGCAGCGTCTTTAGAATTTATTACTCCAACTATCGCACACATTTTTTTCCTTTTTTAGGGGCGTCTCGCGAGCGCTTTTTGCGGAGCTTGAAATTTTCGCCCTGCGACAGACTACATGTCTAGTCTTGGACGAAAATTTCTACGCAACCTCAAAAATCATCTCGCGACACTTTGCCTCTCATGCTAAAATTTAATTATCAAAATTTGAACGTAAAACGATAAGGCGAAGGATTTTTCGCTTAATTAAGGCAAAATTTAATTTTTAAGCGTAGGCTAACCGCGCGGGTTGCCGAGCTTGAAAATTAAATTTCAACGCAAAGTAAGTAGAAAAAGCCAAGCCGCTTATTATCACAGCCCAAGGCAATCATCTATCCCGTACAACCCGCTTTGCTGCCCGGCAACCCAGATAGCCGCCTTTATCGCGCCTTTGGCAAAGGTCGCGCGGCTAGTTGCGGTGTGATTTAGCTCGATAAACTCGCCGTCGTTGTAAAATCCGACCGTATGCCTGCCCACGACGTCGCCGCCTCGCACCGCTAGGATCGCGATCTCGTCCTTGCTGCGAGCTCCGACTAGCCCGTCTCTACCGGTCACCAAAACGTCTTTTAGATTTAGCCCTCTAGCCTCCGCTACGCGCTCGCCTAAAGTTAGAGCAGTGCCGCTTGGAGCGTCTTTTTTGTGTCTGTGGTGCTGCTCGACGATCTCGGCGTCAAATTCGCGTAAAGCCTTTGAAGCAAGCGCCGCCAATCGGTTTAAAACTGCGACGCCAAGGCTCATATTGGTGGCGTAAAGTATCGGCATCGCCGCGCTTGCTAGCTTTAGCAGGTTCGCGCCGTCCTCGCCAAGACCCGTCGTGCCGATGACTAGCGGTTTTGGGTCGGTGCGAGCGTAGTTTAGCAGATTTATCGCGCCCTCTTTGATCGTAAAGTCGATAACGACGTCGCAGTTTGCGAAAAGCTCGTCAAATTTGTCCGTGAGGATGGCGCCCTGGGGCAATGCAAAGTCAAGCGGCTCTATCGTATAAGCTGCGCTAAGCTTTGCGCCAGGCTCGTTTTTTAGGCACTCTATGATCATGCGTCCCATTTTGCCGCTTGCGCCGTGGATTCCTATTTTTACCAAAATTTATCCTTTAAAATTTGGGCTAAATTTAGCATAAATTTTATAAAAAATAAATTTAGCACGGCCGCCGTATTGGCTACGTGCGGGCAAAAATATTAAAAATCGCGCTATATAATCGGCTTTTTAAATTTAAAGGACGACGATGAGAAAAATTTTATTTTTATTTCTAGCTGTTTTTGCGGCGAGCGTTTTAGCTAAACAAGCGCCGGTCGCGCAGACCGCTAAAACGCAGCAGACGGACGCAAATTTGAGCTCGTCAAATTTGACGGCAAAAGATAAAACCGCGCAAAAGCTAAATTTGACCCAAGATCCCGCTATATCGAGCGGCGAGCTAGCAAACGGGCTAAAATACTACGTCAAGGAAAACAAGCAGCCTGCAAATTCGGCCTATTTTTATCTAGTCGTAAACATCGGTTCGACCGACGAGCGCGAAAACGAGCTGGGACTGGCGCACTTTACCGAGCACATGGCTTTTAACGGCAGCCGCGAGTTTAGCAAAAATGAGCTAGTTAAAAAACTAGAGAGTCTCGGAGTGGCATTTGGCGCGGATCTAAACGCGCAGACTAGCTACGATCAGACGGGCTATCTGCTAGAAATCCACGTAAACGAGCAAAATTTAAAGGACGTTTTTCGTGTCTTTCGTGATTGGATCGACGGTGTGAGCTTTGACGCGGCCGAGCTGGATAAAGAGCGGGGCATCATCATAGAGGAGGAGCGCGCTAGAAACACGCCTGCGTATAGATTTTACATCAAAAACCGCGTGCCAGAGCTCTACGGCGATAGCATCTACGCCAAAAGGTCGCCCATCGGCGATATGAATATCGTAAAAAACGTCGACGTAGCGACCATAAAGGGCTTTTACGAGCGGACGTATCAGCCTAGATTTATGAAATTTATCGCAGTCGGCGACTTTGATAAAAAGCGCATCGAGGAGATGATAAAGCAAAGCTTTAGCTCCGCTAAAAACACGAACGACTACGCAAGCCCCGATAAAACTATCCCTATAAAAAGCGGCTTTAGCGTAAACAACTACGACTCGGCAGAGATCGGGCTAAACTCTATAAATTTGATCTTCGCGCAAAAGTATAAATTTGACGGCGAGATCCAAAGGCTCAGGCAAAATTTGCTCGCCAACTACATCTCAGACCTCGTCGCGATGATATACGAGCAGCGAAATTTAGCCCTTCGCGGGCGATTTTACTCGCCGATAATCGAAGACCAAAACGTGCTTTACGCTTTTGAGATAAATGCCGTCGAGGATGATTTTAGCGGCGCGCTTAGCGATCTGGCGGGCGTTTTAAAGGGCGTGCAGAAATTTGGCTTTAGCCGGGCGGACTTTGAAAGCGCGAAAAAAGATTTTATAAACTCGGCCAAAAACGCCTATCTGCAAGCGGGCAACAAGCGCTCAAGCGCGGTCGCGGCAAATATCGAGGAGACGACTAGGATCGGCGGCGTGCTGCTAGGCGACAAGGACTTGCGCGACGTTACTTTGGCGCTGCTTGAGGATATTAGCCTTGAGGAGGTAAACGCCGAATTTAGGCGGATACTAGGCATCGACGTAAAAAATTTAAACGTAATTAGCGCCAAAGGAGCGAAGCTAAACGAGGCTAAATTTGATCAAATTTGGGCGGAGGCAAAGCCATACGACACGCTAGCCGCAAATCAATCAAAGAGCGAGCTTTTCGACTACGGCGCGCTAAAGCCTAAAAATTTCGTATCAAAAAAGCACAACGAGAAGCTTGATTTTTATATTTACGAGCTACCAAACGGCGCGCGCGTGGCATTTAAGGAGGTAAAAACCAAAAAAGACGTCGTCTGGCTAAGCGCGGTTAGTCGCGGCGGCACGTCGAATTTGCCAAAACCAAAGCAGGGCGCGCTAGCCGTAGAGGTCTCAAACGAGAGCGGGGCGGGGGAGTTTAGCAACTACGATCTGGCCAAAATCCTAAGCGGCAAGCAGCTAAGCTATAGCAAATTTATCGATCAGCTTTCGCAAGGATACAGCGCAAGCTCGGCTAGCGCGGACTTCGAGTGGCTTTTGCGCGCGCTGTTTTTGGAGTTTAGCGAGCCTAGATTTGACGAAAATGCGCTAAAAAAGACAAAAATAAACGAGCTTGAAAAGCTGGAAAAAACCAAAAATCTGCCCGAGCGCAAATTTCGCGACGAATTTGCGAGATTTTTCTACGAAAACAACCCGCGAACAAACCCGCTCGAGGCCGCGGATATAAACGAGCTGCAGATGAACGACGTAAAAAAGATAGTGAAAGAGAAATTTACCAACGCGGCTTCGTATGATTTTATCGTGGTCGGCGATCTAAATTTGACCGCGGTCGAGCCGCTTTTGCAAAAATATCTAGCAAATTTACCCGCACGCGCACAGCGTGAAAACTTCGTAGATGACGGCGTAAGGACGATTTCTGGCGAGCGGGAGTTTAAGCGAAGCTACCAAACCACGCAGCGAAGCGACGCCGCGATGATAATGAAAAGCGAAAACGTGAAGTATTCGCACTCGGAGTTACTGCGCGTAAACGCCCTATCTGCGATGCTTTCGATGATGTTACGCGAGGACGTGCGCGAGGACCGCGGGCAGGTCTACGGCCTGGGCGTGCATATGAATCTCGCAAAATATCCGTACGAAAGCTTCACCGCGCATTTTGGTTTTACGGCTGCGCCTGATAACGTAAACGCCGTGCTGGGCGAGATAAAATCAAACGTCGCCGAGCTAAAAGGCGGCGCGGACGTTAAGCGCTATCTGCAAAATTTCAAAAAATCGGCACTCGTAAAAATGCGCCAATCCTACGTTCAGGGCGATTTTTGGACGCGCGCGCTCATGCGCGAGCTGGTTTTCGGCGATGAGATTTTAAGCCTTGATGAGTACGAAAACGCGGTAAATGCGCTCACCGAGCAGGACGTGAAAGATGCGGCGAAGCTCTATCTGGACGAGAAAAACGTCGTGATAAGCGTAAATAATCCAGCCTTGGCGAAGTAAATTTAAGCCTCGGCGGTAAATTTGATTTGCCGCTTGGGCGACGAGCGAAATTTGGCTTTAGACTCGGCTGGGAGCTGTTAAATTTGAAGCTAAATTTTTCCCTCGTCAAACGAAATTTGAGTTAAACTCGCTCAAATTTAACTCAAATTTTCGCTGACATTTTATCTCCTTTTATCTATTTGCTTTGTAAATTTGAGTTTGAGTCTGATTTACTTAGGTTGCTATCTATGTAAATCACCTGAGCCATGCCCTTTTTGGCTCTACCTATGGCGCTATTTATCCCGTCTCGTTTTTCTATTTCGTTTGCCCATTTGATAAAAGCCCTAATGTCTTTAAACGTAGCATTTTCGTCGGGGCAAAACTGTGAATGAAAATTTATTTGATTGTCAAATCTTTTTATTCGTTTCGGGTCTATCGGCTTTGGTTTGTATTGTAAAAGACCGTCTTGATATATGTGCCAGTAAGGAGCATATTTGTATTTATTATTGGTTCTTTGTATCTTTTCCTCGGCCTCTTCGTCTCTGCCTTGATTCATCTTATAGATATAGTTTTCTTTTTCTTTCGTATAGTATTTTACGTTATCGTAGCACTCCTCATACGCCTTCTTTAGCTCTTCTTTCGTAGGTTGCCCTACGACATCGTATTTTAAAAGAAGCTCTAGCATAGGTTCGTAGTTTGGGTGACTATCTAGCGAGATATATAAAGAGCGCATAAAATCAGAATCGTCCCTTAGTCCGTGAAAAAACGTATTTGGATGATCGTCTAGTTTCGGTCTATACCCGCTAGCAAGGATTATATCGGCCATTTCGACATAGTTATGCCATACTATATACCTCATGGGGTTATTTGCGTCTTTGGATTCTTTATTGACTTGATAATTATCTCGAAATACTATCTTTACATCGTCTCCGTCTATGATAAGCTTTTCTATGTTGTTATAAAACGGAGGATCTATGTAGTACTGTACCGCCTTTACTTCATCAAATTTAACCCCGCTATCAAGTAGTAGCTTGGCAGTCTTTGTAGAGTTGTTTTCTATGGCGTAGGCCAGGGGCGAGAGTTTGTAGTTATCTTGCGCTCGAGCGTTTGCGCCCATATCCATGAGTCTTTTTGCTGTGACTTCGTCGTCGTAAAAGCTAGCGTACATCAAAGGAGTAACGCCGTCTATGACGGGAGAGTCTACGCTAATGTTATTATCTTGCATAAATTTTAAAATTTGATCCGTTTGCTTTGATTTTAAAAGCTTGCGGAAATTTTCGGCAAATGCGTCGTCTTTTATCTGCTTATCTATATCCCAGTATCTAAAAGCAAAGTCGTCTATCTCCTCTTGCGTTACGTATTTGCTTAGCTCCGAACCCGGGATTATCTTAGTATCGGCGGTAACTACGAAACGAGTGGGGCCGGATAGCTTTTCGTAAATAAAATTTACGAAAACGATAAGGCAAAGAGCGGCGAGGCTAAGTGCGAGTTTGTTCAAATTTATCCCTTAAGTCAAATTTGCGAAATCTTAGCCAAAAGGCGGTTAAATTTGAGTGAAATTTGGATGGGAATTTGGAAAATGCGGTGAAATTTAAATCAAGACAAATTTGACTAAATTTGAAAGGACAAAGCAAAACTCGGTAAATTTGAGAAAATTTGAAGTAAAAAGAGAAATTTAGCCGAAAAGCTCGGCTAAATTTGATAAATCTTAGTGCAGGCTCTCGATGTAGCTAAGCGCGCTAAGGGCCGCTACGGCGCCGTCTCCTGCGGCTACGATAACTTGTTTTGGCGCGTCTTTTCTGATGTCGCCCGCGGCAAATAGTCCAGGTACGCTAGTTTGCATCTTCAGATCGACGCTAACTTGGCCGCCGTCCTCGGTTTTGCATACGAATTCGCCGTTTTCTTGGCGAAGGACGTCGTTGTTTACGTTAAGTCCGACGAATACGAAAACGCCCGGCACTTTTAGATCGCGCTCGCCCTCTTTCGTATTTATGATTAGGCCTGCTAGGCCTGCTTTGTCGCCGTAAGCTTGCTTGATCGTGGCGCTTGTGATGAACTCGATTTTGGCGTTAGCGCGAGCCTTTTCTAGCGTGACGGGCGCTGCGCGAAACTCGTCTCTGCGGTGGATGATGTAGACGCGCGAGCAGATGTTGGCTAGATATAGAGCCTCCTCGATCGCCGTGTCGCCGCCGCCTAGAACCGCAACCTCTTTGTTTTTATAGAAAAATCCGTCGCAAGTCGCGCAGGTGCTCACGCCTCTGCCGAAAAACTCGTCCTCGCCCGCAAAGCCCGCGCGGCGCGGAGTGGAGCCGGTAGCCACGATGACTGCTTTGGCGAGCTCTTCTTTGCCGCCTTCAAGCTTGACCGTGAAGCTGCCGTCAGAGTTTTTTACCACACGCTCGACGCCCGCCAACTCGTGCTTTAGGCCAAAATGCGTGCACTGCGCGACCCACGTGCTCATAAAGTCTATGCCGCTCTCGCCGGGCGCTTTTTGACCTGGATAGTTTTCTATCTCTGAGCTGCCCGTGATTTGGCCGCCCGGCATTCCTTTTTCAAACATTACGACGTTTTTTAGTCCGCCGCGAGTGGCGTAAAGTCCCGCGCTAAGTCCGGCAGGACCGCCTCCGATGATTGCTAAATCTAACATATTTCTTCCTTTTAAATTTTATTTATTTTTGAATCTTGTTTATAAACGCCGCCCTTTTGCGCCTTTAGCTCCACGCTAGCGGGCAAAGCCGTGATATTTAGGACGTGCATCAGCTTTAAAATCGTATTTATATCCGAAGCGACGAAATTTATATTTCCCTCGCTTGGCGCGCGTTTTTGGAGCAAGTCCACGGCGACGATTTTTAAATCCTTAGTCGAAGTTTTTAAAATTTCTCTCCAGTTTGATTGGTTGGAGCTAAAAACCACAAGTAAAAATTTATCGTCTTGCGGTGCGAAAATTTGAGCCTGCTCGTAAAAAACCAGCTCGTTAAAATTTACGAATTTATACTGCGAAAATCTGTAATTGTTGTAAGCAAATACGCCTGCTACCAGCGCTGCACCGATAAAAGACGCAAAAACGGAGGTGAGAGGAAGCAGGCTTCCTCCTCGTCTAAAAACCATTAAAGAAGCGAATTTATCTTATCGGCAATGGCTTGTTTTGATTGTGCGCCGACCATTTGCTCTACGACTTCGCCGTTTTTGAAAAATAGAAGCGTAGGGATCGAGCGGATGCCGAATTCTACGGCTAGGTCTTGCACCTCGTCGGTGTTTACTTTACAAATTTTAGCTTTGCCCTCAAACTCCTCGGCTAGCTCGTCGATGACCGGAGCAAGCATACGGCAAGGTCCGCACCAAGGCGCCCAAAAATCTACTAGCGCGACGCCCTCTTTAGCGACGTCGAAATTCGCAGTCGTTAGTTCTACGTATTTTCCCATTTTATTCTCCTTTTTAAAGATAGTTGTAATTATACACGAAAGTATTTAAATTTTAGCTAAATAAGAATTTTTACAAACTAATATTTTCTATCCACTTTATCTCGTCCTTTTTTATCGCGATCAAATCGACCTGAAAATCGGCATTTGCGCCGTTTTGTAGCAGATAAAAGTCGATAGTTTTTAAAATTTTATTAAATTTAGCGGGCGTAAGGCGGTACTCCACCTCGTAGTCGCCCTGTGTAGCTTTGATTTCAACGAAGCGCAAAACGCCGTCTTTTTTGGCGATGACATCGATCTCGCCGAATTTGGAGCTAAAATTTCTAGCGAGTATCTCGCAGCCGTTTTTTAGCAAAAACTCGCAAGCCAGATCTTCTGAACTCTTGCCGAAAAGATACGCCCTAAGCCCCAAATTTTACTCTTCTATCCTCATCATAAAAGGCTTTTCTTTTACAAACTCTTGCTCTTGCAAAATTTCCATAGTGCGCCTTACGTCCTTTTCCACGCTCGTATGCGTCGTGAAAAATAGCGTCGCATACGGACTCTCGTCCTTTGGTTTTTGTAGCAGGCTATCGATAGAGAGGTTGTTTTCGCTCATTAAATTCGTGATTTTAGCCAGTACGCCGACCTTGTCCTCGACCCTAAGCCTAAAATAATACTTCGTGCAAATTTCGCTCGGGTCTAAAAGCTCAAGCGCGTTTAGCTCAAAGGGCGCCTTGTAGCCTAGCATCGGAGATTTGCCGTCCCTGGCGATGTCGATCAGATCGCTGATGACCGAGCTTGCCGTCGCCGGACCGCCAGCGCCCGGACCGTAAAACATCGTCTCGCCGACCGCGTCGCCCACTACGCTCACGGCATTTGTCACGCCGTCTGTTTTAGCTATCATTTTATCTTTGGGTACTAGCGCCGGATGCACGCGCAGCTCAACCTTGTCGCCGGTTTTTTTGGCGATGGCGAGCAGTTTGATGACGTACTCGAAATCGTTGGCAAAAAAGATGTCCTCGGGCGTTATGCCTTCGATGCCTTCTATCAGGATGTCTTCGGGGTTGCCGTGTACGCCGTATGCGATGCTGGCTAGGATCAGTAGCTTATGCGCCGCGTCAAAGCCTCCGACGTCAAAGGTCGGATCGGCCTCGGCATAGCCTAGCTCCTGGGCTTTTTTTAGCGCGTCCGCGAAATTTGAGCCCTTGCTCATCATCGAGGTTAAGATGTAGTTGCTCGTGCCGTTTAAAATCCCGTTGATACTTAGGATGTGGTTTGCGCTAAGGCCCTCGCGAAGGGCTCTGATGATAGGTATGCCGCCCGCGACGCTAGCCTCGAAGCCAAAGGGCGTGTTTTGCGCCAAATTTTGCAGGGCGTAGCGGTGATAGGCTAGTAGCGCTTTGTTTGCCGTTACGACGGCTTTTTTACGCTCTAAAATTTTGCTAACGACCCTAAAAGGCTCCTCGACGCCGCCCATAAGCTCGACGAAAACGTCGATATCGTCGCGCTCTAGGACGCTATCTATATCGTCCGTGAGAGGGATGGCGACGTCTCTTTTTTTGCTTAAATTTCTAACGACGCCGATAACCGGAACTATCTCCTCGCCGCATCTTGCCGCGATTAGTTTTTTATTTTGGAGTAAAATTTTAGCTACGGCTTCTCCGACCGTGCCGACGCCTAAAATGGCTATATTCATGCAAATTCTTTCAGATATTTTTTGATGTTTCGCGCTGCTTGGCGGATACGATTTTCGTTCTCGATGAGAGCAAGGCGCACGTAGTCGTTGCCGCCCTCGCCAAAGCCGATACCCGGGCTCACCGCGACGCTAGCTTTAGTAAGCAGCTGTTTAGAAAACTCGAGGCTGCCGATGTTTCCGACTTGCGGCGGGATTTTTGCCCAGATAAACATACTCGAGCTTGGCTTATGCATCTCCCAGCCGGCACTTGCAAAGGCCTCTAGCATCACGTCGCGACGTTTTTCGTAAATTTGACGGATGTCCTCGACGCAGCTTTGATCGCCGTCTAGCGCGACGGTTGCTGAGACTTGGATCGGGGTAAACATGCCGTAGTCGACCCATGATTTTATCTTTTTAAGCGCGGCGCAAAGTCGCTTGTTTCCGCATAAAAATCCTACGCGCCAGCCGGCCATATTGTAGCTTTTTGATAGGGTGTAACACTCGACGGCGACGTCTTTTGCGCCTTCTACTTCAAAGATGCTCGGCGTCTTGTAGCCGTCAAAAGTAAGGTCTGCGTAGGCGATGTCGGAGATCACGTAAAAACGCTCTTGTTTACTCATAGCCACTAGCCGCTCGTAGAAGCTCTTTTGCACGGTTACGGTCGTAGGATTGTGCGGGAAATTTACGACGACGTATTTAGGTTTCGGCGAGCTTGAGCGGATAGTGTGAAGTAGGTCTTCGAAAAATTTATTTTCGTCAAGCTCAAATTTGTCGTTGTACTTTAGCGGCATCTTTGCTACGCTACCGCCCGCGAACAAAAACGCCTGCGTGTGGATCGGATATGCAGGATCGGGCACTACGGCGACGTCGCCCGGGTTTATCACGGCTTGAGCTAGGTGCACAAAGCCCTCTTTGCTGCCCATAACGGCGACGGCCTCAGTGTCTGGGTCCAAATTTACGCCGTATTTGCGCTTGTACCAGTTACAGATGGCTAGGCGTAGTTTGTAGATGCCTGCGCTCGCCGAGTAGCCGTGAGTTTTGTCTTTTTGCGCGCTTTCGCAGAGCTTATCGACGATGTGCTGAGGCGTGCGACCCTCCGGGTTTCCCATCGAAAAGTCGATGATATCTTCGCCCGCTCGGCGTGCGGCCATTTTTATGGCGTTCACCTCGGCAAATACGTAGTTTGGAAGTCGTTCTATCGTATTAAATCTAATCTCGTCAAACATGAATTTCTCCTTATTCTAGGTAGATTTTGAGTCCCCGTTTGATATTTTCTAGGCTGACCGCATCGTCGATCATTATGTATTTCGCATTTTGAGGAAGCGAGACTTTTAGGCTATTTACGGGTTTGCTAGTTTGCTTTTCGTCAAGCAAATTTAAATTTTTATCCAAAATTCTCACGACGGCGGACCAACGATCCTCTGCGCTAGCGCTTATGACCGCGCTTTTTGCGCCGCTAGCGTCGATGAGATAGGGCTCGAGCGGCTTTGAGAGCTGAACTTCTTGCGAAAATTGCACGGGAGTTTGGTTTATAGAGGAATTTGACGCGTCGATAACGTACTCGTAGGATAGCTCGCCGGGCCTGTTGATGTCGGTTATCTCGGTGCCGCTTTCTTTAAGCGCGGCGTAGAGCGAGCCTGGATCCGGGATAAATTTAGTGTCGATCGTCACGCCCCAAAGCGCGCCGCCGGCGTTAGAAAATTCGCTCGTTAGGATGTTGTTGTAGCCTAGTCCGTTTAGAGCGTCTTTGGCGATCTTCATGATAAGTAGCGGGTTGTTTTGGCGCGAGATAAATTTGATATTTACTTTGACGTTTTGTTTGTAGGATAGACGCAGGAGCAAATTTGACTTTAAAACGTTTGAAATTTTAGCGATATCGGGCTTGCCGCTTGCGTTTAGATACGCCGAGCCGTCGCCAAAGAGCTGAGTCGCTTTTGCGCTATTTTGACCAAGCAAGCCACCTGCTATATCCACCACGCTGCCCGCAAAGCAAAGGGCCGCGCTAACAGCTAAAAGTACGAGCTTTTTTACCACGATTTGCCTTTGTTTAGAGCCACGAATTCGTCGTATGTGAGCAGTGAAACCTTGTCTTTTTCTATTAAAAATCTTTTTGGCCTATCGTCGCCAAATTTGATCGTTTGCCCGTCTATTTCGAGGTTTATGTCGCCGTGTCCGGTTACAGCGAGCTGTTTTTTGCCTATTTCGATCGTAAAGCTATTTGCGGTATCTAAAGAGCGCTTTTTGTTTTCGTCCAAATTTATAACGCCCAGCCACGTTTTTTTGCGCGGTACGATTTTTATCTCTTTGGTGCTTGCCGTTAGATGCCAAATTTTATCGTCGCTTGCTTGCTTTATCTCTTTGGAGGCATCGCTTAAGGTATTTTGCTCTTGATTTTGCGTGATATTTTCTTCTTTATTTGCTTGCGTGGTTTCGTTTTTATCGCTATTTACGCTCAAATTTACTTCAGGCACGACAACGGCTACGGATGCATTTTCTTCGGTTGGTAAAATCGGCTCGAGATTTTTTATGGCGTATAGATTTTCGTCGTTTGTAGCGTTTTTACTCTCTTGTTTTGCTTCGTTTAGGCTTTTGGCCGCTTGTTGGACGGCGACGGCTCCGGTATAGGTGACGCTTTTGTTCTTGTCTTCAAAAATATTTAAAACATTGCTAAAGTAATCACCTTCGTTAAGCACATAAATTACGCCGGCAACGGCTATAATGAGCGCTAATATAAGAAGTTTCACGCCTGTATTAGAGTGCCCGCCGTCCGCGGTGTATGCGGAGATCTTAGGCGATACGGTTATGCTTTTGTGCTCATTGTTTTGATTGTGCTCGGACATAAACGCCTCATATTCGCTCATCCACTGCGCAAAATCGATATCCAGTTCGCGCTCTAAAATTTTAATGAAGCCTTTAACGTTTAAACGTACCAATTTTTCAAAATTTTTATCAGCGATGTAGCCTAGGTGTTCGGCCTCTATATGAGTTCTTCTCGCGACTTCGTTTAGTCCCAGCTCTTTTATCAAACTTATATCATTCATTTATAATCCTATCGCAAAGTATGGCAAACGCAGCCGAGACGTTTAGGCTGTCCCAGTCGTTTTTCATTTTTATTCCTACTATTTCGTCGCTTTTGGCAAGGACTTTTTTGTGCAAACCTTCGCCTTCGCTGCCCATCACGAGCGCGACTTTTTGGTTAAATTTGACCTCGTGAGCGTTTTTGCCGCCGCTTGCCGTGGCGTAAATTTTAAATCCGACTTGTTTTAGCTCGTTTAGCAAGCCAAGCCCGTCCTCTATGAGAGCGATATTTGCCTCATAGGCTGCTCCGCTACTAGCCCGCAACACGCCTTCCATCGCCAAATTTTTAGCAACGACTACGATGCCTCCGCAGCCGAGTGCATGCGCCGTTCGAACGATAGCGCCGATGTTTCCGACGTCGCTAAGTCCGTATAAAATCGCTATAAAATTTTGTTTTTTTATCTCGTCGATACTCTTAAACTCAAACTCTTCGACCTCGGCTAAAAAACCTTGGTGATTGCCGCCGTGCGCGAGAGCTTGAGCTTTTTGATTATCCACGCGTTTTATCGGCGCGCCGACGCCTACGATCTGCAAAAATAGCGCCTTGTCGCACTCCTTAGCGAGATAGACCGTTTTGACGGTTTTTTTATAGTTTCTTATGATGTGCAAAAATAGCTGTTTTCCGTATATTATCATCGTCTGATAATAGCTAAAAATCGGTAAAATTTAGCTAAATTTCGGATAAATTCGTCGCTTGTTTAAGCGCGCATTTGGGTTTTAGCGAGTGAGTTCGGAGTAAATTTCTTTGGCGTTTCTGCCGGTGATTTTGGCTAGGAGTTTGGCCTTGGCTTTGGGCGAAATTTCAAGCTCTAAAATATCGTTTTGAGTGATTTTTTCTGAGGTAAAATTTGGATTTTTTTGTACGACGACGCACCACTCGCCGCTTAAATTCGTATTTTGCAGTTTTTTTGCCAACTCGCTTGCCGTGGCTCTAAATTTGGTTTCAAATTTCTTCGTAGCTTCTTTTATGGCAAAAATTTCTCTATCCGGCTCAAGCTTGGCAAAGTCTAAAACAAGCGAAAGTATGCGTTTGGGGCTTTCGTAGATTACCGCGGGAAACGGCGAATTTAGCGCATTTTGTATAGCTGCGGCTCGCTCTTTGCCGTTATTTGGCAAAAATCCTAGAAAACAAAATTCTTTTTCGCAAAGACCGCTTGCGACGACGGCTAAGAGTGCGGCGTTTGATCCGCTTAGCACTTCGTATGCGATGTCGTTTTTTATAGCGAAATTTACGAGCGCGGCTCCAGGATCGCTGATGCCCGGCATGCCCGCATCGCTTAAAAATGCGACGTTTTTATCAAAAATTTCAAGCTCGATTTTGGATAAAATTTCATCTTCGTTATGCGTATGTAGAGGGATAAATTTTTGGATATTTATATTTGCGTCAAAACGCGTATTTAGCAGATTTATGAGGGATTTTGCGACTCTGGTATCTTCGCAAAAGAGTACCTCGCATTCGCGCAAAACGCTCAAAGCGCGAAGCGAGATATCGCTTAAATTTCCTATCGGCGTAGGAACGAAATATAGCAAAGGATTATTTTAAGTTATATTTTTTCTTAAATTTATCGACGCGGCCTGCGCTATCTACGATCTTTTCGCTGCCCGTGAAAAACGGATGGCACTCTGAGCAGATGTCCACTCTGATCTCGTTTTTGTTTGACTTCGTAGTGAAGGTGTTGCCGCAAGCGCAAGTTACTTTGCACTCAACAAATTCCGGATGAATTTCTTTTTTCATTTTTTGTCCTTTTATCGTCTGATTTTTTAATTTTCATTTAAAGTAAGGCGAGATTATACAAAAAACTTCGTAAAAAATCAAATTTAAATCAAAATTTTAGCCGCTATGCCTAAAATCGCCGTTTGCGAGCGCAAAATATTTTTTGCTCTCAGTCCGTATTTTTTCGCGACCGCCTCTCGCTCGCTTCCGCTAAATCCACCCTCGGGCCCGACCGCTAAAATTTCCTTGCCCGCATAGCCGTCTAGATTTTCGCCTTCAAAGTCGATAAGAGCGACGTTTGGGTAAAATTTAACCATTTCGTCCAGGCTTTTATAAATTTCAAATTTCATCAAATCGTTTCGTCCGCACTGCTCGCACGAGCTTATCAAAATGCGCTCTAGGCGCGAAAAATCGAGCTTAAAGTTTTTTTGCGAAAACTCGCCGTAAAAAAAGACGATTTTAGCTACACTCATTTCATTTAGGCCGGGCAGCGTTTTTTCGATCGTTTTTGGATCGACGACGGCCCAAGCTAGCGCTAGATCGCTATTTCGCGCTTCCACGTCGTGCGAAAATATCAAATTTAGCTCCGCGCCTCTTTTGTCTAAATTTACGATTTCATAGATGTGGTTTTGTCCGTCGGTCAAATTTCGCACGTCGATGCGCTCGCCTACCTTAGCGCGCCGTGCCTTTAGGTGCAAAAACGCCTCGCCCTCAAGCCTAATTTGCTCGTTTTTGGCCTCTTTTGAATATAAAAATTTCATCTCACCCCGCTTGCAACTAGTATCAAAACAAAATCGGCCGCGATTTTTAGGCGCATTTTGGCTCTAAAAGCGGCGAAATTTTTAGTTTTCATCGCAGTTTTTAGCCGCTTAAACTCCATCGCCCCAAGTCCGATAAGTAGCGCCCAAACCGCGATCATAACGAGAGCTTTGAGGCTCGGATAAAAGTAAAAAACGCTCATCAAAAGTAGCCCCGTAAGCATCATCGCAGCTAAAAACGCGTAGTAGGTAGGCAAAAACAGTCTGATGCGTTTAGCGTAGGCTGGCGAGTTTATACCGAAATTTATCAGGCAAAAGTGCGCCGCGACTAAGGCCAAAAGCGTAAAGGCAAGCCCGATGTGGATGGAGCGCGCTAGCTCGTAGAGTTCTGATAGATGCTCGTTAAATTTCATTTTTCAGGCACCGGCTCTGGCGGCATATTTTCGTCGATACTTACGTTTGCGTCGCTTTGCGCGATAGGTACGTCGCTAGGCACCGTGCCGCCAAGATCCAGCGACGCGGGCTCCTTTTTCTCCTCGCAACCGCCAAAAAACAGCGCCGCCAGCGTCAAAATCGCAAAAATTTTCCTCATTTGCGCTAGACCTCCTTTGGATTTACTATTTTTTTGCCTAGCTTGATTTTCTCAAACAACTCCTCGTCCTCCCACTCGGCTCTAACGCCCTCGGAAAAGACGATCTCGTTCAAATTTACCTCGCCCATTTTGGCGTTATACGCATCCTCTCTGAAGCACTGCGCATAGCCCGTGTCGGTCTCGTGGACGATGACGCTGTGAAGCTCCACTTCACGCTCGCCGTTTTGCATCTGCGTGGTTTTTAAAAGCCTATCGATCATCACGAAAAATATCCTGCAAAACTGCTCTGCGGAGGGATTTAGCGGGATCTCGATCCAGCGCGCAGAGTGCTTTTTGAGATCGTTTTTATACTCGGCTCCATCGCCGCTAAATATCGTCGTGCAGTGATCAAAGCTATCGATGATGCAGCCGATTTCGCGCTTCATCAGGCCAAAATCATACACCATCCCCGCGTTATCGAGGAAATTTGACTCCAGTAAAATTTCAGCCCTATAAGAGTGCCCGTGGATACTAGTTTTGCAGCGTTTTGAGCTACAAAATCTAACGATATGGGCGTTTTCAAATTTAAACATTTTTCTTATTATCATCTTGGCTCCGTTTATTAAATTTTACCGTTTTGTGGCGCAAAGATACGGGTAACGCCGCCTAAATTTACGCTTTAAACCCCTTCTTTTGCGCCCCAAAGCCTGATATGCAGGCGATCGGAGTAGCTAAAACCGTGCTTGATCGCAAACTGCGCGACGGCTACGGCGTTTTGCTCAAGGCTTATTTTATCATAACCTTGCGGCATACAAAAGACTTCGGCGTCGCAAATCTCTAAAATGCGCGAAATTTGCGCTATGGCCGAGCCGTCCTCTACGCTTTTTTTGTCAAGGACGAATTTATAAAAACTGCCAGCGGCGTTTTGTTTTATCGCTTTTAGAGCGCTATCGTTGATACGTCTAGCCTCGCTCTCGCCGCTATTTTCAAGCTTGACGCTGACAGCAAAGCGACATCTTTTATAAATCTCAAATTTGGCAAAATCCACCTCGATAGTGCCGTTCGTCTCAAAATGCGGCTCGTATCCCTCGCTAGTCGCAAAATCCAAAAAATCTAACAAAATTTGGTTTTTATGATGTAGTAGCGGCTCGCCGCCGGTGATGACGATGATAGGTTTTTGGCGTAAATTTGCGCTTAAATTTTGCGTTATTTTTATGAGTTCGTCCGCGCGCGAGATTTTTTGATACGAAAAATGTCCCGTAAAAACCGCGCGTATCGTGTCGCAGCCAACTAGCGTTTCGCCGGTTTTGGGCGAGACGGCGCGCACTCCAAAGCCTGCGCAGTTTAGGTTGCAGCCCGCAAACCGCAAGAAAATCGCCAAACGGCCGCTACTTGCGCCTTCGCCTTGGATGCTTAGAAAACTCTCGACTAGGTTTAAACTCAAATTTCGCCTTTTAAATTTTGGTCGATTATAGCAAAATTTGAAGGGTAGTTTTATGGAGTTAGGCGGATTTTACGTCAAATTTGAGCGGGTTTTGATAAAAAACGGCGGTAAATTAGCGGGTAAAAATGTAAAAATAAAGCGCAATTAAATTTGATAAAAAGCAGGCTAAATTTACGTTAAAATCGGTGTAAATTTAGCTCTGATTTCAGCCGCCCGTTTGGTAAAAGGCGCGGCTTGAGGTCTCGTTTTGAGAACCGATCGCCCATTTGTTTTCTTTGGGTTTATTTTGTAAAACCTGGCGTAAAATTTCGCTAGCGCCCGCGATATCGCCCTTTCTTACGGCGTCTTTTATGCTCATCGCATCCTCGAAGTATAGGCACGGGATGAGATGCCCCTCGGCCGTGAGGCGTATGCGATTACAGCTCTCGCAAAAGTCGTGTTTGTGCGGGTCGATGACGCCGAAGGTATAGCCGTCCTCTAGTCTGTAGATGCTGGCCGGGCTCGTCGGGATCTTTTCGGCTGCTTCGAAGCGATATTTTTTTGCGATGACCTCTAAAATTTCAGCCGATTTCATGCCTTTTAGCTCGTCCGTCGCGTGGATATTTTCCATGTATTCGATAAAGCGAATCTGACAACCCATAGAGCGCGCAAACTCTAGTAAAGAGACGATCTCGTCGTCGTTTACGCCTCTTAGCGCGACGGTGTTTAGCTTGACTTTTAGTCCGGCTTCAAGCGCAGCGTCAAGGCCCGCTAAAACCTCGTGCAGGACGCTTTTTTGCGCAAGAAATTTAGCCTTTTCGGTTTTTAAGCTATCAAGCGACATATTTATGCGCTTTAAGCCCGCGTTTTTGAGGGCTTTTGCGTAGTGTTTGAGCATAAAGCCGTTTGTCGTGATAGCTAGATCGACGTCCGGGCTATGCTCGCTTATCATCGCGATAAATTTGTCCAAGTCCTTACGCAGTAGCGGTTCGCCGCCCGTGATACGGATCTTTTTTACGCCTTCGTCTAGGCAGACTTTGACAAATAAAAACAGCTCCTCAAAGCTTAGTAAATTTTCCTTCGGCTCCCAGCTAAACGGAGTTTTAGGCATGCAGTATTTGCATCTAAAGTTGCATCTTTGCGTGACCGAAATACGCAGATAATCAACCGTCCGTCCGTGCCCGTCTATTAACATTTTTCCGCCCTTAAATTTTATCAAAACCATTTAATTTTGATTTGGTTAAAAGGCATTATAGGAAGTTAAGCTTTAAATTTTTTTAAAATTCGCGTATGAAAATAATGTTATTTTTTTATATTTCGCGCCTAGGTTATAACGCTATATCAGCTCTCGCAGTTTTAGCGTCAGCTCAACCTTGCCGACGCCCACGCACAGCTCTTTTGCGATGCTTTCGACGCTTTTGCCTTCGCTATACATCTGCACTATGCGCTTTTCGTCGTCCTCGCCGTTTGGAGCGGAGATTTTGCTGATGCTTTTTGTGCGCTCCTCAAGCGTAAAAAGCCTATCTTGCTGCTGGCTTTGGAAGCTATCTATCGAGCTTTCGATGCCTTGGAGGGTGTTTATTATCGGGGTAATTTTTTGATTTATTTTTTCGTTTAGACGCTGTTCGAGGTTACTTTCTAGCTGCACTACGTCAAATTTGGCCGGCTCGCTTCGGTCTAAACTCGCGACCTGTTTTTTTACCGCGTGTAGCTCTTGCATCAGGCTTTCGATCGCTTTTTCGTATCTTGAAAATTTTCTCGATGCTTCTAAGTCTTTTATAAAAACCAGCACGAAAAGCACCGTCAAAATCAGCCCAAAAATGACAAATATTATCAAGTCGTTATTCATCGTTCATCTCCTTTAGTTCTCTTATCATAGCGCGCTCCCTAGCCGTCACGTAGCCGTTGTAGTCGCTCTCGTCGCTCTCGTTTATGCGCGTGATTTTGGCGGTTTTCTCATCTAGCGCTTCAAAAAATATCGCCACGTCTCGCTTCGGAAAAATGGGCATGAAAATGCGTCCGTAGTAGCCGGCGCCGTTTTTAAATTTAGCCTCTTTTATCCTAAAATTTTCAAAATTTATCCCCTCTAGCACGCTAGATTGCGCAAGCTCGAGTTTTACGAATTTCTCGTTTTTTATGTAGGCGTTTAGCTCGTCAAATTTACGGTGAAGCTCGACAAGCAGCGTCAGTATCACCTGATCGCTTTCCTTCGTGTCGCCTTTTGCTTTGGCGCGCTTTATCCACGCTCCCAGCGGATCGTCCTCGTTGCCGCTTAGCTTGTCGAATTCGCGCAAAAACTCGCTCTCGCGCCCGCTCGCTTCCTCAAAAACTATGTCTAAATTTGCCGGAACCAGTCTCATAAGCTAGCCCAAACGAAAACGAAAAAAAGTATGCCCAGATAGCCGTTTAGCGTGAAAAATGCGCGGTCGATCTTGCTAAAATCTCGCCTAACGATGCGGTGCTCGGCCACTAGGATACCCCCGCAGAGCAAAATGCCCGCATATGTCGCGGCGCCGAGCCCTCCCGTCCACGCAAAAAGCAGCCAAAAGATCACGGCCGTGGCGTGAAAGATCGCCGAGATAAACATCGTAGCCTTTTCGCCGTAAACGCTAGGTATGCTAAAAAGCCCGTGCTCGCGGTCAAAATTGACGTCTTGAAGTGAATAAAGCAGGTCAAATCCCGCCACCCAAAACATCACGCCAAGGCAGAGTAGCACGCTAAAAAGCGGTATCTCGCCCGTAACCGCGACGGCTCCGGCAATGGGCGCAAGACCTAGCGAGAGGCCAAGGACTAGGTGCGCTAGCTCGCTAAAACGCTTAAAAAGCGAATATCCGCCAAGCACCGCTAGGATCGGA
Source organism: Campylobacter showae (assembly GCF_900699785.1). Classification (NCBI taxonomy): domain Bacteria; kingdom Pseudomonadati; phylum Campylobacterota; class Epsilonproteobacteria; order Campylobacterales; family Campylobacteraceae; genus Campylobacter; species Campylobacter showae. The sequence goes on along the minus strand of NZ_LR535679.1, from coordinate 968,013 downwards.
AAGCTCAGCCAAAACGCAAGCTCGTTTACGAGATATGCGACGAGCACGAAGATGACGGCGTTTGCCGCGATAAAAATTTGTAAATTCGTCCTACCAATACGCCCGTCCACGCTAGGGCGATTTGCCGTGCGCGGGTTTAGTTTGTCGATGTCCTCGTCCTTGTAGCGGTTAAAGGCCATCGCGAAATTCCGCGCCGAAACCGCGCAAAGAACGCCCAAAATAAGCAACTTCCAGCCGAACCAAGCCGTGCCGTTTATCTGCGCGCTCGCCGTTATCATCGCGGTAAATATAAAAGGCAGCGCGAAAATAGAGTGCTTAAAGACGATCAGTTCGTTAATATCTTTTAAAATATTTATAAATTTTTGCATAATCTTCCTGAAATTTTTGCTTTATTTTATCTTATAAAAGCGTAAATTGTGATAAAATTTGAGCAGATTCACGAATTTTAAGGCATTTTTATGAAAGAACTCGCCATCATCGGCACCACCGCTAGCGGAAAAACGGCGCTCGCGCTAAAGCTTGCGAGCGAATTTAACGGAGTGATTCTGAGTCTTGATTCGCTTTGCGTTTATAAATTTATCGATATCGCAAGCGCTAAGCCGACCGCAGACGAGCTAGCCTTGGTGCCGCACTTTGGGGTAAATTTGCTCATGCCCGATGAGCATTTTGACGTCGGGATGTTTTTTGAGGTTTATAAAACGGCTCGCGAATTTGCGCAAAAAAACTCTAAAAATTTATTTATAACCGGCGGCAGCGGATTTTATCTAAAGGCCTTGCTGTCGGGTCTCACGCCCAAATTTGAGCGCGTAGAAAGCAGCCTATCAAACGCTAAAATTTACGAGCTCGTTTTAAGACTCGATCCAGAGTTTGCCGCCAAATTTAGCGCAAACGATACCTACCGCCTGCAAAAGTGGTTTGATATCTACTCGTTTTTGCGCTCTAGCGGGCGAAATGATGCCGTGAGCGCGTATCTGCGCGAAAATACCCTAGCTCCCGTCGCGTCAAATTTGGCGATTTTCGAGCTTAGCTGGGATAGGGACGAGCTAAGGGAGCGTATCAAAGAGCGCACTAGGGCGATGTTTGAGCAGGGTTTGCTGGATGAGGCGCGGGAGCTGTTTGCGCGGTATCCGCAGCGACCAAAGCCGCTAAACTCGGTCGGCCTAAAGGAGTGCGGCGAGTTTTTGCGAGGCGAGATCAAAACCCAGACCGAGCTAGAGGAGCTCATATGCACGCACACGGCGCAGCTGGCTAAGCGTCAGCGGACGTTTAATAGATCGCAGTTTGAGGGTAAATTTAGCGGTTCGGTCAAAGAGTGTGAAGAGAAAATCATAGAATTTTTAAATGGTTAAATTTGCAAATTTAGCGGCTTGCCTCTTGCGCGCTTTTAAATGATTTCGTAAATTTCGCCCTGCGACAGACTACATGTCTAGTCTTGGGACGAAATTTACTTCAAAACATTTAAAATCATCGCAAGATACTTTGCCTTATCGTTTTACGGTCAAATTTGCAAATTTAACTCGAAATTTTACGCACCGAGACCTGCATCTTGACAGTGCTAAATTTGGTTTTCAAACTTTGATACATTGCTTGAAACTATCGCGCCGCACATTTTTAAATTTAAGCTGCTAGCTTTAATGAAATTTGCAGTTAAATTTAGTAAAATCGGTAAAAAATATTCAAGACAAAATAGGCGTAGTTTAAATAAATTTTTCTTGCCCGCAAAGGAGCGGACCGGTCGTCCGTGACTGCGGCGGGTATAGAAAAATTTATTCTAAAATCCGTCGTTTATGGGGAATTATAATGTTAGTTCACATCTGCTGCTCGGTCGACAGCCACTATTTTCTGCAACGCCTACGCGCCGACCGTCCGCACGAGCGTCTCATCGGCTATTTCTACGATCCAAACATCCATCCGTATAGCGAGTTTTTGATGAGGTTTCGCGACGTAAAAAGAAGCTGCGAAAAGCTAGGCATCGAGCTCATCTGCGGTGAGTACGAATACGAGGCGTGGCTTGCGGGCGCAAAGGGGCTTGAAAACGAGCCTGAAAAGGGCAAGCGCTGTGCGTATTGCTTTGATTTTCGCGTGGGAAATTCGGCCCAAAAAGCGTGCGAGCTAGGCGAAAAATCTATCACCACGACGCTGCTGATGAGCCCGAAAAAAGACTTCTCGCAGCTAGAATCCGCGCTAAATAGGGCTGCGGGCAAATACGGCCTTGAAACCTTTGCCGTGGACTACCGCGCGGGCGGCGGCACGAACGCGCAGTTTGAGCTCGCTAAAAAAGATAAACTCTATCATCAAAACTACTGCGGCTGTATTTTTGGGCTTAGCAAGCAGCGCGAGGCGCAAAAACTGCCGCTTAGCGAGCTTATGAGCGAGGTTAGCGGGCGGGTGATGCCGGGCGGCATCGAGGAGCGTTTGGAGCTTTATGAAAAGGTGCGAGAGTGCGAGGCTGCGGGCACGCCGTTTCATCTATCGCGCAAGTATTTTCTAAATTACCGCTTGCTGCGCGCCTACGTCAAATTTGATAAAGCCGCCCTGCCGTCGTATTTTTTGCTCTACTCGCATTTTAAGCGCGAGAACGTCAAATTTAGTGTGAGCGAGACGGCGCAAATTTGCGACGAGCTGCGAGACGGCGTGACGCTATTAAATTTGGCTAAATTTAACGAGCTCTCGGGCGAAAAATTCGCTAGCGTAAATGAGCTTTGTCGCCGGCCTATCGCCGTATCTCGCGAGCTGGAAATCCGCCGCGAGCTGTGCGGAGAATTTAGCCAAAATCCTATAATCGTGCTGGATGAAATTCGCGCGGGCAGATACGAAATCTACGCTAAAGACGAGCTTTATAACGATAGCCGCGAGGTTTTGACGATGGAAATTTGCGCCGCCTGGACCGGGATTTGACTCTCGCCGCAAGGACGGCAAATTTGGAAGCAAATTTGAAATATGAGCGGGCAAATTTGAGCAAATTGGGCGGGTAAATTCCGGCAAATTTTGGTTAAATTTCGATGCAAAATTTAACCCGCTCGACAAAAAAATCAAGTCTGAATTTGAGCCCGAAACGGTCAAATTTAGCAAGCAAAAGTAAGCCGAATTTAGCTGGCCGAGCGAAAAAATAAAACGAAATCGGCCGAATTTGACGCAAGTTAGCCGAGTAAATTCGAGCAAATACTAAAACAACAAATTTAAGCAATCAAATTTGACGAACGCGGATGAGCTAAATTTGAGTTAATTTAAGGTTAATTTAGCTCGCGCCGCAAATTTGCCCATTAAATTTGGTGCCAAAAAGCACGAAAATTTAGCCGCTAAATTTTGCCCCGGCCAAATCAATAATCTTTTTCTTAGCAAAATTTGGCTAAAATCGGCTTTAAATTTTACTCACAAGGTTTAAAGTGATCGACATCGTTGAAATCCAAAAAATACTCCCGCATAGGTATCCATTTTTGCTCATCGACCGAGTGACCGAGCTAGAGCCCGCTAAACACATCGTCGCGTATAAAAACGTCACTATCGGTGAGCCCGTGTTTCAGGGACACTTCCCGGGTCACCCGATATATCCGGGCGTGATGATCATCGAGGGCATGGCGCAGGCCGGCGGCGTACTCGCGTTTAAGAGCATGAGCGACGAGCATCAAGCGGGCATCGAAAATAAAGTCGTTTATTTTATGAGCATCGACGGAGCGAAATTTCGCCATCCGATACGCCCGGGCGACAGGCTCGAGTACCGCCTTGAAGTGCTAAAACACAAAGGCAATATCTGGGTGCTAAAAGGCGAAGCCTACGTGGACGGCACGCTAGCGTGCGAGGCCGAGCTAAAAGCTATGATCGTAGATAAATAAGCGAGCCAAAATGAGAAATATCCATCCGCAAGCCGTCGTCGAAGACGGCGCGAAGATCGGCGAGGACGTAACGATCGAGGCCTATGCCTACGTCAGCAAAGACGCCGTGCTAGGCGACGGCGTACTCGTAAAGCAGGGCGCCAGGATCGTGGGCGACACGCATATCGGCGAGGGCGGTAAAATTTACAGCTACGCTATCGTGGGCGATATCCCGCAGGACGTGAGCTACCGCGCCGAGGAAAACACGGGCGTTCGCATCGGTAAAAACGCGACGATCCGCGAGTTTTGCACGATAAACTCGGGCACGCACAAAGGCGACGGGATCACGCGTATCGGCGACAACGCGTTTATCATGGCCTACTGCCACGTCGCGCACGACTGTATCATAGGAAATAACGTCATCCTGGCAAACAACGCGACTCTAGCGGGTCACGTGGAGCTTGGCGACTACAGCGTCGTGGGCGGCATGACACCGATACATCAGTTCGTGAGAGTCGGCGAGAGCTGCATGATCGCGGGCGCTAGCGCGCTATCTCAGGACGTCGTGCCGTTTTGCCTAGCCGAAGGCAACCGAGCCTACATCAGAAGCTTAAATTTAGTCGGTATCAGACGAAGATTCGATAAAGACACGGTCGAAGAGATAAACAGGGCGTATAAATTTTTATTTAGAAAAAGCGGGGATCTAAAGGCTGCGGCTAGCGAGCTTTTAGGGAGCGTAGCGAACGAACAGGTGCGAAAAATGTGCGAATTTATCCTAAGCACCAAGCGCGGTATCCCATTAGCAAAAGGAAGAGAATAATGGCGAGAAAATGTAATTTTTGCGGCGAGGTAGAGTCTGCCGAGAGGAGACTGCTGGCCGATATAGACGGGACTTCGTTTATATGCGAGCACTGCATCACCGCCGCTTACAAGGTGCTTTACGGCGAGGAGAGTCGCGAGCAAGAAAAAGAAGAGCGAACTAGAGACTATCAAAATTTGACGCCAAAAGAGCTAAAGGCGGTGCTAGATAACTACGTCATCGGTCAAGATAAAGCCAAAAAGGTCTTTAGCGTCGGCGTTTATAACCACTACAAAAGAATTTTTAGAAAAGGTGAGATCGAGGACGATACGGAGATATCAAAATCAAATATCTTGCTTGTGGGGCCTACAGGTAGCGGTAAGACGCTAATGGCGCAGACGCTGGCTAAATTTCTAGACGTGCCTATCGCCATCTGCGACGCTACGAGCCTAACGGAGGCCGGCTACGTCGGCGAAGACGTGGAAAATATCCTGACTCGTCTTTTGCAGGCCGCGGACGGCGACGTAAAGCGCGCCGAGCAAGGCATAGTTTTCGTCGATGAGATAGATAAGATCGCCAGGATGAGCGAAAATCGCTCGATCACGCGCGACGTGAGCGGCGAGGGCGTGCAGCAGGCGCTTTTAAAAATCATTGAGGGTAGCCTCGTAAATATCCCCCCAAAAGGCGGCAGAAAGCACCCTAATCAGGAATTTATCCAGATAGATACCTCAAATATCCTCTTCGTCTGCGGGGGCGCGTTTGACGGTCTAGCCGACATCATCGAGCGCAGGATCGGTAAAAACGTGCTGGGCTTCGGTCAAGATAAACGCTCAAAAGATGATAAGGAAAATTTGCTAGACGCGCTTGAGAGCGACGATTTGGTACATTTTGGACTAATCCCGGAGCTCATCGGCAGGCTTCACGTAGTCGCCACGTTAAATAAAATCACGCAGGACGACATGGTGCGAATTTTAACCGAGCCTAAAAATGCGATACTAAAGCAGTACCAAAAGCTTTTCGCGATAGATAGGGCAAATTTGAAATTTGACGACGAAGCTCTAAAAGAGGTCGCGAGGTTGGCTATCGAGCGAAAAACGGGAGCCAGGGGACTGCGAAGCATAATGGAAGAGGTGATGACCGATATAATGTATGAACTACCCGAGCTTGCGGGCTACGACGTAGTGATCACGAAAGAGGTCGTAAACGGCAAAGAAAAGCCGATTTTCGTAAAAAACAATAAAATAAGCGCATAAGGATACAAATGATTTTAGACCAGATAATAGGATTTTTTTCGAGCGATATGGGAATCGACCTGGGCACGGCAAATACGCTGGTTTTAGTAAAAGATAAGGGTATCATCATAAACGAGCCCAGCGTCGTCGCGGTACAACGCGAAAAATACGGCAAGCAAAAAATATTAGCCGTCGGCCACGAAGCAAAAGAGATGGTCGGTAAAACTCCCGGCGATATCGAAGCAATCCGCCCGATGAGAGACGGCGTTATCGCGGATTTTGACATGACGGAAAAGATGATCCGCTATTTCATCGAAAAAACTCACCGCAGAAAGAGCTTCCTGCGCCCTCGTATCATCATCTCCGTGCCTTACGGTCTAACTCAAGTCGAGCGAAAAGCCGTACGCGAGAGCGCTCTAAGCGCCGGGGCTAGAGAGGTATTTTTGATCGAGGAGCCTATGGCTGCTGCTATCGGGGCAAATTTACCGGTACGCGAACCGCAGGGGAACCTAGTCGTCGATATCGGCGGTGGTACGACCGAGATCGGCGTAGTATCTCTAGGCGGTCTAGTTATCAGCAAGTCTATCCGCACCGCGGGCGATAAAATCGACATGAGCATCGTAAACTACATAAAAGAAAAATACAACCTCCTAATCGGCGAGCGAGCGGGCGAGGATATCAAAATTTCCGTCGGTTCGGCGATTCAGCTACCCGAGGAGCTTAGCATTGTAGTAAAAGGTCGCGACCAGATCAGCGGCCTACTAAGCCGCGTGGAGCTAACGAGCGAGGACGTACGCGAGGCTATGCGAGAACCGCTAAAAGAGATCGCAGATGCCCTAAAAACCGTGCTTGAGATGATGCCGCCCGATCTTGCGGGAGATATCGTAGAAAACGGTATCGTACTAACCGGAGGCGGCGCGCTGATCCGCGGCCTTGATAAATATCTAAGCGATATCGTTAAGCTTCCCGTTTTTGTCGCGGACGATCCGTTGCTAGCCGTGGCTAGAGGTACCGGCAAGGCTCTTGAGGAGATTAAATTTTTACAACAACTCGTAAATGAAGAGTAAAATTTTATTCGTCGCTCTCATCGGCGCGCTGGTATTTTTTTCGCTTGATAGGGGCGCGCTCATCTCGGGATACGTCGTAAATTTAAACAACCGCATAGTCGCCGCCTACGACGACGCGGTCAAATTTGTAAAAGACGGCGTAAACGAGCACTTTAGGCAGCGCGAGGAGATAAAGCAGCTTCGCGCTCAAAACGCCGAACTGGAAAAATCGGCGGCTTTGCTTTCAAGCTTCGCAAAGGAGCTAAACGAAATTTTAGTCGATAAAAACTCGACCGCCTACGAGCCTAGAGTCCAGCTCGTGCGCGCGCTTAGCTACGTAAATATCAGCGACTACGACAAGGTCTGGCTGGATAAATTTAGCGGCTACGACGAGTCTAAAATTTACGGACTCATTTACCAAGGCAAGAGCGCGGGTATCGTCGTGAGTAAGGACGGCAACCCTATGGCCTTGCTACAAAACGATCCAAAAAGTATATTCGCCGTATCAATCGGCGAGGAAAAAATCCCGGGCATAGCGCACGGGAGCAAAGACGGAATAACGGTGAAATTTATCCCCCAGTGGCTCAGCCCAAAGGAGGGCGACGAGGTCGTCACGAGCGGGCTTGACGGGATATTTTTCAGCGGGATTTCAGTGGGCAAGGTCACGGGCGTGATCCAAGAGAGCCTATATAAAAGCGCGGCCGTAAAGCCTTACGTAAGAATAACCATCCCCTCATATCTATACGTCGTAACAAAGGAAAAATAATGCCAAAAAGAACCGACATCAACACCGTTTTACTCATCGGCAGCGGCCCTATCGTCATCGGGCAGGCGTGCGAATTCGACTACAGCGGCACGCAAGCTGCAAAGACGCTAAAGCAGCTAGGCTACCGCGTCGTACTCATTAACTCAAACCCAGCTACCATCATGACCGATCCCGATTTTGCCGACGCTACCTACGTCGAGCCGATAACTAAAGAGAGTATCAAGCGTATCATAGATAAAGAAAAAGTCGATGCCATACTGCCTACGATGGGCGGCCAGGTCGCGCTAAACGTCGCTATGCAACTATACGAAGCGGACATGCTTGGCGGCGTCAAATTTCTAGGCGCGAACCCGCAAGCGATCAAAAAGGGCGAGGATAGGCAGGAGTTTAAAAAGGCGATGCAAAAGATCGGCATGGACTTGCCGCAAAGCCAATACGCCTACGACATGGACGAGGCGCTAGCCGCAGCCGCAAACATCGGCTTCCCGCTCATCATCCGCGCTAGCTATACTCTTGGCGGTGCTGGCAGCGGCGTGGCGTATAATATCGACGAATTTAAAGAACTAGCCCAAACCGGCCTAGACGCCAGCCCGATACATGAAATTTTGGTCGAAGAGAGCTTGCTAGGCTGGAAAGAGTACGAGATGGAGGTCATCCGCGACCGCAACGACAACTGTATCATCGTCTGCTCGATCGAAAATTTTGATCCCATGGGCGTGCATACGGGCGACTCTATCACGGTTGCGCCGGCTCTTACGCTAACTGACAAAGAGTATCAGGCGATGCGCGACGCGAGTTTTAAAATTTTACGCGAGATCGGCGTGGATACGGGCGGCAGCAACGTGCAGTTTGCTATAAATCCAAAAACCGGCCGCATGATCGTGATCGAGATGAACCCGCGCGTGAGCCGCAGCTCCGCACTCGCCTCAAAGGCCACGGGCTACCCGATCGCCAAGGTTGCTACACTACTAGCCGTGGGCTTTAGCCTGGATGAAATCAAAAACGACATCACCGGCACGCCTGCTAGCTTTGAGCCCGTCATCGACTATATCGTGACCAAGATCCCGCGCTTTACGTTTGAGAAATTCCCGGGCGCAAACCCGTATCTAGGCACCGCGATGAAGAGCGTGGGCGAGGTGATGGCGATCGGCAGGACGTTTAAGGAGAGCATCCAAAAGGCGCTTTGCTCGATGGAAAAGGACTATTACGGATTTAACTTCGTAAATTTGGAGAAAAACGCGCTTATTTACGGCCTTAGAAACGCGAACGAAAGCCGCATTTTATACGTCGCGCAGGCGTTTCGCGGCGGGCTTAGCGTGGCCGAAGTGCACGAGATGAGCAAGATCGACCCGTGGTTTTTGGATCAAATTTGGCAGATAGTTAAATTTGAAGAGCGTATCGACATGGACATCCTAAACGACGAGCCGCTGCTTCGCGAAGCTAAAACGATGGGCTTTTCGGACAAGATGATCGCGCACCTGATAAATTTAAAAGACAACCTCGACCTAGGTCAAAACGACATATATTTCGCGCGCGAGAAAATGGGCATAAACCTCGAATACAACGAAGTTGATACCTGCGCGGGCGAGTTTAAGGCGCTCACGCCGTATCTTTACTCGACGACGAATATCACCAAGCTGCCGCATCTTGCGTCAAATTTTGCGGAGTCAAATTTGAGCTCAAATTCGGCGCAAAAAGAGAAAAAAGTGATGATCATCGGCGGCGGGCCAAACCGCATAGGCCAAGGCATCGAGTTTGACTACTGCTGCGTGCACGCTAGCTACGCGCTGCGCGACATGGGCGTCAAAACCATAATGTATAACTGCAACCCAGAAACCGTCAGTACCGACTACGACACGAGCGATATTTTGTATTTTGAGCCGATCGATTTCGAGCACGTTAGAGCCGTGATCGAGCACGAAAATCCGGACGGCGTGATCGTGCATTTTGGCGGCCAGACTCCGCTAAAATTCGCCAAACGCCTAAGCATAGCGGGCGCAAAAATCATCGGCACCAGCGCGCGCACGATCGACGTCGCCGAGGACCGCAAAAAATTTAGCGAATTTATCTCTAAAATAGGCGTCAAACAGCCGCGAAACGACACTGCGACAAGCGAAAAAGAGGCTCTAGAAAAGGCTGCCGCTATCGGCTATCCGGTACTCGTGCGCCCTAGCTACGTGCTAGGCGGGCGCGCGATGAGACGCGTGCACAGCGACGAGGAGCTACGCCTATACATGAGCGAGGCGGTCAAGGTCAGCAATCACTCGCCAGTGCTAATCGATAAATTTTTACAAGACGCCGTAGAGCTCGACGTGGACGCGATCAGCGACGGCAAGGACGTCTATATCGGCGCCGTGATGCAGCATATCGAGGAGGCGGGCATCCATAGCGGCGACAGCGCGTGCATACTGCCTCCGCTAAATTTGACCGCGCAGATGATCGAAAAGGTAGAAAACCAAACCCGCGACATAGCGCTAAATTTAGGCGTCGTGGGGCTTATGAATATCCAGTTTGCCATCTATGAGAACGAACTTTTCATAATCGAGGTAAACCCGCGCGCTAGCCGCACGGTGCCGTTTGTTAGCAAGGCGACGGGCGTACCGATGGCAAAGGTCGCTACGCGCGTGATGTGGCAAGGAAATTTGCGCGAGGCGCTTAAATTTTACGATAACTACGGCGCGGTTTACGAGGAGCGCGGCATACTCAAGCCTCGCGTGAAAAATCACGTCTGCGTCAAAGAAGCCGTATTTCCGTTTAGCAAGCTCCCGGGCGCCGATCTAATCCTGGGTCCTGAGATGAAAAGTACGGGCGAGGTCATGGGTATATCCGAGAGCTTTGCCAAAAGCTTTGCCAAAAGCCAGATCGCCGCGAGTAACTCGCTTCCTACTAGCGGCCTAGTCTTTTTGACTCTTGCCGACGCGGACAAAAAATACGCCGCAAATTTGGCGCGCGAGCTCATAAATCTCGGCTTTAAAATCATCGCCACGGGCGGAACGTATAAAATTTTAAATGACGCGGGCGTAGAGAGCGAGTTCGTCTACAAGATCAGCGAAGGCCGCCCAAACGTCGAGGATAGGCTCAAAAACGGCGACATCGCGCTCGTCATCAACACCAGCGACAGCAAATCAAACAGCGAGGATGGCAAGAAAATCAGACAAAACATCATGCGATTTAAGATCCCGTATTTCACGACGATGTCGGCGGCTCTAGCGGCGGCTAAATCGCTAAAAAGCGTGCAGGACGGCAGTGCGCTCGAAGTCAAAAGCCTACAGGAATATTTAGGCGGCGAGTGAGGCTGAATTTGTGCGGTTAAATTTGTCTAAATTTGGGGCTTAGAGCTCGAAATAAAAGACAAATTTGATTTTGAGTATCTTGCAGGGAAGTTTATTTTATGTGGGGTTAAATTTGTGTGCGCTCGCAACGATATAAAAACGGACGAATTTTAAGATGAAACAAAAAGATTTTGTGATAGCGGCGATGATAGAGCTTGGCGGCGCGGCGACTCTATCGCAACTTTATTCTGCGACCGACGTTAGTTCGTGGTCGACGAAAACGCCATTTGCTTCTATACGGCGTATCCTGCAAGAAAATGCAGAGTTTTTTAAGATTCGCCCGGGTCTTTGGGGCTTAAAGTCGCTTGAGACACAAATTTTAAAAGAGTTTGAAAGTGGCGCGAATCCGCGAGATAGCTTCACTCACTCCTATTTTCAAGGCCTTATCGTAGAGATCGGCAACCTGCGCAAATTTCAAACCTACGTGCCGCCACAGGATAAAAATAAAAGCTTCGTCGCAAGCAAAAAGCTGGACGACCTCACTTCGCTAAAGGCGATTTACGAATTTGCCTACCCGAGCATACTAAATAAGGCGCGCAGCGTCGATGCGATCTGGTTTAACGAGCGAAATCTACCTTACGCGTTTTTCGAGGTCGAGCACTCGACGGACTTTAAAAATTCTCTCAATAAATTTTACGAACTTCAGGACTTTAACGCCAAAATGTTTATCGTTGCGGATGAGGGCAGGTTGAGGCAGTTTCAAAGCGTGATAAGCGCGTCGATATACAAAGATATTGCCGGTAGCGTGAAATTTGCGAGCTACGAAAGTATCGCCAAACAATACGACTTAGAAAGCGAGAGCGCAAAAATAAAAATGGGGATTTGATGAAAGATTTTAAAATAGAGATCGCCGAAACTTTGGCTAAAAAGGTTGTAATTAAAGCGAAAAATAAAGAAGAAGCGTGTAAGATCGCGAAGACGGCTTACGAAAATTGCGAGATTGTTTTGAGTGCAGAGAACTTCGTCTGCGTGGACTTTAAAGCGACGATCGCGGATGAGCCGAAAACTGAAATTTAGGAAATTTATGGAACCAAATTTAACGAAATTCGATGACTTTTTACGCTCACTTAGAAAAACAAATGCAAGCCTTGACTACTTTACCGACTTTGAAAAATGCGGCAAAAATCTAAAAGCCGTTTCTATCAAACTCCACACGCTTGATTTTTTACTCGGTTCAAAGGATTTGAAAACAGATATTTTCACTTTCAAGATACTCTGAAATCGTTCGCGCGAAATTTGCGCCTCCGCGATTTTTTCGCGCGTTCGTATCGAGCCCGACTTCCACGCCGAATACGTAATCGTGCAAATTTTTAACCTTTCCATCCGTAAAAATTTTATCTAGTCCGCTTTCTTGGCAAAACTCATAAATTTTTTCGGGACTTTTAAAATACGTTCCGAGTTTCGTTAGCTCACCGCTAGTCGCTATCACGTCCGTGTTTTTATCGCGAACGGCAATAAGTAAATTTAGCACATCAAAGCACTCTTTGTTTTGCCCGAAAAGAGTGAAAATATCTGCTTTCAGACCGAGGTTAGCAGTAGAAAATTTGCTCTAAATTTAGGAAGCGATCAAAAGATTTTCGATTTTGTAATTAGGGCGGGCGGCATAACGTATCTGATCGAAGCGAATTTTTACGGCACGGGCGGCTCGAAGCTAAACGAAGTCGCAAGGTCTTATATCGAAATAGCGCAAAAGATCGCGCTTTGTGGCGGATTTAAATTTATCTGGATAACCGACGGACAGGGGTGGCTGGCGGCTAAAAACAAACTGGAAGAAGCCTACAAAAGCGTTAAAATTTATAATCTCGCCACGCTTTATTACTTTATAAAAGTGCTTAAAAATGTTTAAGTTAGCCGATGATTTTAAGCTTTTTAAAGGCGATTGCTTCAATATTTTGCCTAAATTTAAAGGCGAGTTTGACCTCATTTTTGCCGATCCGCCCTATTTTCTCTCAAACGACGGACTCAGTATTCAAAACGGGCAAATCGTAAGCGTAAACAAGGGCGAGTGGGACAAAAGCTACGGTATCGACGAGATAGATAAATTTAATCTCGAATGGCTTGCGCTCGCCAAAGATGCACTCACGAATAACGGCAGCATAATGATAAGCGGGACGTATCATAATATATTTTCAATCGGTCGGGCGCTGCAAAAGCTGGACTATAAAATTCTAAACGTCATCACGTGGGCGAAGACCAATCCGCCGCCGAATTTTAGCTGCCGCTATCTCACGCACGGCTCGGAGCAGATTATCTGGGCAAGAAAAAGTGAGAAATTTAAGCATATTTTCAACTATGAGCTGATGAAAAAGCTAAACAACGACAAGCAGATGCGCGATGTGTGGAACTTGCCCGCGATCGCGCCGTGGGAGAAGGCGTGCGGCAAGCATCCGACGCAAAAACCGCTACCGCTTTTGGTGCGGTTAATTTTAATGGCGAGCACTCAAAATAGCGTCGTTTGTGATCCTTTTGCAGGCTCTGCGACGACGGGTATCGCGGCAAATTTACTCGGGAGAAAATTCGTCGGCATAGAAAAAGAGCGGGAATTTATAGAAATTTCTATAAACCGCAAAAGCGAACTCGACGCGAATTTTGACCTTTTTAGGCGTAGGATTTTAGATATAAATAAGTTAGATTGATTAGGCCGAAATTTTTAGCTATAATCGCGCAATGAAAAATCTAGTAAAAAGCGAATTTTTTGGCGTATTTATCACGCTTCTTGGCGGCGTATTATGGGGATTTAGCAGTGTTTGCGGGCAGTATCTGTTCACGCAAAAAGGCGTCAGCGCCGACTGGCTCGTGCCCTACCGCCTAGGCCTCGCCGGGCTTGCGATGGTGGCGTATTACATCGCTCGCTCGCCGCGCCTAGCCTTTGCGCCGCTAAAAGATCGCGTGCTTTTGCCGCAGCTGCTCATCTACGCGTTTTTTGGGCTTATGATGACGCAGTATTCGTACTTTTGCGGTGTCGAGCTCTCAAACGCCGCCGTCGCGACCGTGATCCAGTACTCCGCGCCCGCGCTCATCCTCGCCGTCGTTTGCTTTTTAGAACGACGCGTGCCTAAAAAGGTTGAGCTCATCGCGCTCATTTTCGCGGTGCTGGGCGTCGTGCTGCTCGCCACCCACGGCGATCTTGGCTCGCTCGTTATCAGCGCGGAAGCGCTGGTTTGGTGCCTCATTAGCGCGCTTGGCGTCGTGATTTATAGTCTCATCCCCACGAAGCTAAATCAAAAATACCCCGTCGCGCTAAATTTAGGCTGGGGCATGGTCATCGGCGGCAGCGCGCTCGCGCTTTACACGCGGGTTTGGCAGCTAGGCGGCGTGAGCGACGCGCAGGGCTTTGCGGCGCTTGCGGCGGTGGTGATTTTAGGCACGATATGCGCGTTTAGCTTTTACATGACGGGGCTAAAGATAATAGGCGCGAGCAGGGCGAGCATGATCGCGTGCATCGAGCCGGTTAGCGCAGCGGCGTTTGCCTATTTTTGGCTGGGGACGGAGTTCGTGTTTCTTGATTTCGCGGGCTTTACGCTCATTATCTCGTGCATATTTTTGCTGGCTAAAGATAGAAAAAAGGCGTAAATTTGGAGGAGAGATGATCTATTTGGCGCAGACCGATACGACGGCTGGATTTTTGAGCAAGGATTTTCGCGAGATAAACGCGCTAAAACGCCGAGCCGCAGACAAACCCTGTCTCATAACGACGGCAAAGCTTAGCGAGCTAAAAAATCTCGCTCGCGTGCCCGCTAAATTTAAAAATTTAGTGCGCCGCGCGAGGAAAACGACCTTTTTATATCCGAACGCTAGAGCCGTGCGCATCGTGAAAGAGTGCGCCCATGAGGAGTTTTTACGTAAATTTGACTGGCTCTACTCCAGTAGCGCAAATTTAAACGGGCAAAACTTCGACGAAGCCTGGGCAAAAGCGGCGGCGGATCAGGTCGTGGATCAAAATTTCAGCCAAAACGCAAGCTCGAAAATATATAAAATTTCAAAAACGAGCCTAAAACGGCTGAGGTAGTTTGTCTAGGCCGCATCTAGCCGTTAATGATTTTATTTACCGCCAAGGCCGCTAAATTTAGCCCAAAACACGCCGTTACGCCCATGAAGCTGCCCAGTTTCACGCATCTTGGCAGCTCGGTAGAAAACACGACGTCAAATTTACCTTTAAAGCCCGCTTTTTTAAGCTCGGTGCGTATTTTTTTAGCAAACGGATCGTTGTAGGTCTGCCAGACGGAGGCGACCTTGATCTGCGTCGGGTCTATGCGCTTTGCGCCGCCCATCGAGCTGATGAGCTTTTCGTGCGTTTTTATCGCGAGCGCGATCTTGGCGGGCACGTCGTCGATAGCGTCGATCACGAGATCAAATGGCGAGAAATCAAAATTTGCGATAAATTCCGGCGTCATAAGTTCTTGTAGCGCCGTCACGCACTCATATCTTTTGGCAAATTCGCCGACCTTAACGGCGCCGACGGCTTCGCTGTAGATTTGACGGTTTTGATTGGTTATATCAAAAATATCCTTGTCGATGACGGTGATTTTACCCACGCCCGCGCGAGCCAGCGCGTCCGTGCAGATGCCGCCCACGCCGCCCACGCCGCAGATCAGTACGTTTGCGTTTTGAAGCTTTTTAAAATCATCGCCAAACAGCCAGCGAGACCTCGTAAATCGGTCGTTTTGATCCAAAATTTCCTCGCTCAAATTTGATCCTTTAGCGCGGTTTTTAGGCTCTGCAAGCTCGCGTGCGCGGTCATATCGAGCATGATCGGAGTGAGCGAGGCGAAACTCTCGCTAAGCACGCTGATATCGGACTCGCCGTTTTGCTCGTAGTCTAAATTCGACGGCTGTCCGAGCCAGTAGTACTCGACGCCGCGCGGGTTGCGGTGAAGCATAGCGTGCGTGGCGTAGCTGCGTCTGCCTGCGGGCACGATGCGGTAGCCTCTAAATTCGCGGGCGGAGACGGCGGGGATATTTACGTTTAAAAACTGGCGCGGCGGTAGGGAAATTTCGCCGTTTAGTACGCGCGGAACGATAAATTTGACGGCTTGCTGCGCGAGCGAAAAACCGAGTTTTTCGATACTATCGTTTTTATAAAACTGCGAAAACGCGATGCTTGGCACGCCCTGCAAAACGCCCTCCATAGCCGCTCCGCACGTACCCGAGTAGGTGATGTCCTCGCCCACATTGGCGCCGTGGTTTATGCCGCTGATTACGAGGTCGGGTAGTTTTTTGTAAAGCGCATGAAGCGCGAGATAGACGCAGTCTGCGGGCGTGGCGTCGTCGAGTTTGTAAAAATCGTCGTCAAGCTTGATAAAGCGAAGAGGTCTAGTGAGCGTAAGAGAGTGCGCGCAGGCTGATTTTTCGGTACTCGGCGCTACGATCGTAACGCGCGTACCGGGTAGCTCCCTCAGTGCGCTAGCTAAAGCATGAAGGCCGCTAGCCTCGAATCCGTCGTCGTTTGTAATTAAAATTTCTTTCAAATTTATTCCTTTTTATCACGATTAACGCAAATTTGACGAGCCCATAGCTTTCAAATTTTTAAAGAAATGATTTTAGCACAGCTTTTATTATTTAAATTTAAAGTTTTGGCCTATGTTGGATATTGTTTACTTTGTATTTTAGTTTTTAAATTTTATTCAAATTTAAGATAGTAAATATATTATATTATATAATACCGAAATAGATTGAAATCAATCATAATAAATTGATAACAACTACTGTTATATTTACACAATATAAAAATAAGCTTTAGATTTAATTTTAATTATATTAGGAAAATAAATGAGAATTTAAGCGAACTAATAATAAAATACCGACCGATAAATAAAGTTAAGTTTTATTTAAATTTACAAAGGAGGTTAGAAAGCCGATTATGGAAAACGCAAAGAAAAAAGCGTCTAAATGGGTCATAGCTTTGCTGGCGGTTATCGGACTTACGGGCGGATTCGGGATTTTTACGTTCTTTTTCGCTAATGGTCCTCAGCATCTTACTCGCGATCCCGAAGCCTGTATAAACTGCCACGTCATGAACCAAGTCTATGAAGGCTGGTCTAAGGGCGGACATCAACACGTTACGACGTGTATAGATTGTCACATGCCTAAAGAATTCGTAAGCAAATGGCTGGCGAAAGCTAAATACGGCTTCTTGCACGGTTATGCGTTTACTTTCTTGGATAATCCCGTATCGTTTACCGCAAGCGATGAGCAAAAGGAGATCATACAAAACAATTGTATAGAGTGCCATAAGGATTATGCTAGAAATTCAGTCGATCCAAGAGCTATAGGCGATAGCTTGCCTGGCAAACACGGGCAGTATGCTAATGCCAACGAGCCGTTAAAATGCGTATCTTGTCACAGACAAGCCGGACACGCACATAACTTTTAAAACAATCCTAGGAGGAAAATAAATGAAAAATAACAAACTGTTATACGCGGTTACTTTTTTAGTGGCCGTTGCACTCGGTGCGGGCGTACTTGCTCTTTATAACGACATAGCTCATAAAAAAGAGGAGTCAAAAACTTACCCGCTAATGCTAAATAAGGTAAGCGAGCTCGAGCCGGATTTTGAAAAATGGGGCGCAAATTTCCCAAATCAGCTTGACGCTTACAAAAAAATGGAGCATAAAAGCGATGAAAATCCAAAAGGAAGCGAATTTGTAGAAACCGCTTTCGGCGGAGATTTCCCTTATAGCAAGATCATCCGCTGGCCTGCGGCTACAGTGTTTTGGAACGGCTATGCGTTCGGCGTGGATTACAGCAAACCGCGAACCCACTACTATTCGCAGATAGATCAGATCGAAACCAAAAGAAACGATAAAGAGTATCTAAACGCTCACGGGCTTCCTGCATTTAAGGGTCAGCCAGGATATTGCGTCAATTGCCACACCGGATATTTAACCGCGCTTCAAGTTGATGGCGATTATAACCTAACTGCCGATCCTACGCCTGCTGCAACTAAGCCTATGCCGTTTTTCGACGTAATGCCTAAAGAGGAAGGCGAAAAGAGAAAAGCCGCGTGGACGAAGATGAACTCTATCCCGTATTTTGACGTCATGAAAAAAATCGCGGCTAAACACGGCGAGAGTATCCACGGATCGCATCTAGGCAGCACCTGTGCAGACTGCCACTCGCCAGATGATATGAGCCTAAGAGTAACAAGACCCGCATTCGTAAACGCAATGGTCGCTAGAGGCTACCAAGCCGACGCAAAAAGCGGTATAAAGGCCACCAGACAAGAGATGAGAAGCTACGTTTGTATGCAGTGCCACGTAGAATACTATCCTGCAGGCAAAGAATCCGTTTTAACCTTCCCTTGGAATTTCTGGAAGAAAGACGAGCCGTTTAAGATCGAGAATTTCGACCAATACTATGACGATCAGTTAGCCAAAGAGGACGGGTTTAAATTTGACTACATCCACAAAGATACCGGCGCTAAAATCATCAAGATGCAGCACTCAGAAGCTGAGCTAAGCTCAACCGGTATCCACGGAAGAAGCGGCGTAACGTGCGCAGACTGCCACATGCCGTATAAACGCGCCGGAGCTCAAAAGATCACCGAGCATGAAATTTTAACTCCGCTTGCCGATATAAACGCGGCTTGCAAAACTTGCCACCCGCAAAGCGAACAAGTGCTAAAAGATAGAATTTCATTCGTACAAAATCGCCACGCTTACGAGCTAAGAAACTGCGAAAATGCGCTACTTTCTTTGATCCAAGACATAAAAACGGCCAGAGCCGAGCTAGCTAAGCACGAGAAATTTGCTTCGATCGCCGATGAAAAAGAGAGAAAAGAAGCTATCAGCAAGGCTCTTGAAAAAACTCTTTACTTGCACCGCAAAACCCATATCCGCTGGGACTTCGCATTTAGCGAGAACAGCTACGGCTTCCACGGAGACGAAGAGGCGGCTAGAATTCTAGGACAATGCAAAGAGTTCGCTCGCCAAGGACAAATCGAGCTAGTAAATGAGCTTGCTCCTTACGGCATCAGCATCAAGCTAACGCAAGAGGCTACTCCTGTTGCAGCACCTGCTCCTATCGGACACAAATGGCCTATCGGCGCTGTTCCGACAGAGAAGATGAAGCAAACAGACGAGAACGTCAAGAATCTAAATTTTAAATAAAACCCCTAAACCCAAGGCCTGCGGGCTTTGGGTTTTTAAATTTACGCATTTTTCTTTCAAATTTCAAAATCCTAAATTTACTTATAAATTTAAATTTTATTGTTTATTTAGCCGTTTTAGGCGATAATCTCCATCAAATTTAAAGGAGAAAGTATGCTTAAAAAATTTATTTTTGCTGCTCTTGCGGCGAGTTTGGTTTTCGGTGCGCAAGATCTTGCGATCAAAGCAAAACCTTCATCGAATTTTGAGCAAAGCGTAGAAGAGGAATACGATGAATCGCAAGCACGCGTAGATGAGTGCATGCAAAAAGATAGCTCGACTGCGGGCATGATTCAGTGCATAGACGCCGAATTTGCGATCCAAGATAAACTCCTAAACCAAAACTACAAAAAAGCCATGAGCGTACTAAACGACGAAAATAAAAAGAAACTAAAAGACATCCAGCGTAAATGGGTGGCCTATAAAGAGGCCAAGTGTCCGTTTGTGCCGCCTATGGGTACGCTTTATGCCGTAACGGCCGCCGATTGTTACCTCCAGATGACTAAGGAGCGCGCTAGAGAGCTTGCAAACTTAGCCGAGGACTTTGAGGGCAATCAGTGAAGCTACTCGTCTCTTGTTTAGAGGCTTCTGCAAATTTGCACTTCGAGCAGGTTTTAGAATATCTGCCAAAGTGCGAACTAAGGGGCATTTTTGACGAAAAGTTCGGCGAACCTTTTATGCGAAGCTCGGAGTTTTCCGCGATGGGCTTCGTGGAGGTTTTGCCGCTTTATTTTAAGGCAAAACGCGCGATAAAAGAGATGACTCGCCTTGCCGCAGAGTGCGACGCCGTGCTGCTTATCGATAGTCCCGCCTTTAACCTTCCGCTAGCTAAAGCGATCAAAGAAGCAGGTATCAAAACGCCCGTGACCTACTACATCTTGCCGCAAGTGTGGGCGTGGAAGGCCGGACGCGTGGCGAAGGTCGAGGCCTACTGCGATCATTTGGCTTCGATTTTGCCGTTTGACGGGATGTACTACAACCGCTCGCGCTACGTCGGACACCCGCTGCTTGACGAGCTTCGAGTACGAAAAAACGAGCTTTTGCAAAGCGGCAAGATCGCTTTTATGCCTGGATCCCGCCGTGCTGAGATTTCGCGATTGATGCCGATTTTTCGCGAGGTAGCGAGCCGTATAAAGGGCAAAGAAAAACTGCTCGTCGTGCCGCCGTTTTTAGCAAACGAAATGCAAATTTACGGCGACGTTAGTGACTTTAGCGTGGTTACGGATGCGCCGCGCGCGCTTTTGCAAAGCGAATTTGCATTTATCTGCTCAGGCACTGCGACGCTGCAGGCCGCGCTCGTGGGCACGCCGTTTGTGCTAGCCTATAAAGCCAAAGCCATCGACATAATGATCGCGCGTATGTTTGTGAAGCTGCGCCACATCGGACTTGCAAATATCATGTTTGATTTTATGGGCGAAGCGGCGCTGCACGAGGAGCTATTGCAAGAGGAAGTAACGCCCGGCAATCTAATAAAAGCCTACGAGAGCTGCGATAAAGAGAAATTTATCAAAGGCTGCGAGAAGCTGCGAAAATACCTAAAACACGGCTCTGCGGCTAGCGTAGCGCAAATCATAACAAGTAAAGGATAAAAAATGACCGAACCGATGACGCTTTTCGGATATGAAAAAATCACGAACGAACTAAAAAATCTAAAGACCGTCGAGCGCCCTAATATCGTCGAGGAGATCGACATCGCGCGCAGTCACGGCGACCTAAAAGAAAACGCCGAATACCACGCTGCGCGCGAAAAACAAGCGTTTATTGAGAGCCGTATAGCCGAGCTTAGCGACATAGTAAGCCGCGCTAAGGTAATCGACCCCGCAGAATACGAGCACGATAAAGTAAAATTCGGCTCCACGGTCGTCATCATGGACGTAGAAACCGAGCTAGAAAGGACCTACACGCTAGTTGGCACGCCGGAGAGCAACCTAGAGCGCGGGCTCATCTCGATAAACTCGCCCCTAGCCAAGCAGCTAATCGGCAAAAGCGAAGGCGACGAGGTCGCGCTAAATTTGCCAAACGGCAGAAGCGACGTCGAGATCGTATCCGTTAGCTACAAACCGATCAAATTTTAGAACCGATGAGCACGTTTAAAACCGTTAAATTTATGCGCTGGCTCGCTAAATTTGAGTCTTTAAATTTAACTACGGCGTTTGCCGAGTTTTTCAAATTCGGCTCGCTAAATTTAAAACTTCTAGCCGCAAATTCGGCGCTACAAAAAGTAAAATTTGATGCCTGAGCAAATCGTCATAAAAAGCGGCGCGATCTTTATCGCCGACTCGCACGAAAACGAAAATCGCGAAAATTTTTGGCATTTTTTATGCGCGTTAAAAAGCGGCGAGATAAAGACGCCGCAGCTGTTTTTGATGGGCGATATGTTTGATTTTCTGGCAGGCGAGTGCGAGTTTTTCGTCAAATTTTACGAACGATACGTCCGCGCGATCGACGAGCTGGGCGAGGAAATGGAAATTTATTATTTCGAGGGAAATCACGATTTTAACCTATCAAGGCTGTTTAAAAACGTCAAAGCCTATCCTATCGGCGCCCAGCCGGTTAAATTTGCCACTGAGTGCGGACAAAGCGTGCTTATTGCGCATGGAGATATATTTTTGCCTTTTGTTGCAAAATACGCTTTGAGATTTTTGCGCGTCAAATTCTTTTTAAAAACGATGAATTTTTTCGATAAATTTTTAAATTTTAGACTCTCGAAACGAATTTTAAATAAGCTTAAACGAAAAATTTTAGATTATAAAATACTGAATTTTAAGAATTTAGTCGAGGCGAAAATGCGCCGATATAACGCATTTTACGAGGCTGACATCATCATCGAGGGGCACTATCACCAAGGCGAACAGTACACGATAGGTAAACAAAAATATATAAATGTTCCATCTTTTGCATGCGAGCAAAGCTATTTTGTAGTAGAATACGGCCAAAATATTAAGTTTGCTCGAAAGAGCGTAAAGGTTTAGAATGCTTAACAACGGCACATTAAAAACCGGTTCAAACGAGATGGAGCTTGTTGATTTTCGTATCTTTAAGCAGGCGGGAGACAAGGTATATGAGGGCATATACGGCGTCAACGTCTCCAAGGTGCGCGAGATCATCAAGATGCCGAATTTGACCGAGCTTCCCGGAGTACCCGAGTATATCGAGGGGATTTTTGACCTGCGCGGCGTAGTTATACCCGTGATAAATTTGGCCAAATGGATGCAGATAAACGAGCCTAAAGACTTGGCGATCAAGCCTCGCGTCATCATCGCCGAATTTAGCGAGATTTTGATAGGTTTTATCGTCCATGAGGCAAAACGTATCAGGCGTATAAGCTGGGCGGATATCGAGGCGGCGACTTTCGCCTCAAATGCCGGAACGCTGGATAAAGGAAAGATCACGGGCGTAACCCGCATCGAAAACGACGAGGTCTTGCTCATACTCGATCTTGAAAGCGTCGTCGAAGAGCTTGGCATATATAGCCCGAAAATCGAAGTAGAAATCGATCAAAACAAGCTTTTAAGCGGCCTAGCGCTTGTGCTAGACGATAGCTCGACGGCTAGAAAGCTTGTAAAAGATACTCTAGAAAAAATGGGTCTAAAAGTGGTCGAAGCAAAAGATGGCATAGAAGGGCTTGATAGGATGCAAGATCTTTACGAGATGTACGGCGATAAGCTTGATAGCCATCTAAAGGTGATTTTAAGCGATATAGAGATGCCGCAGATGGACGGATATCGCTTTGCATCGACGATAAAAGACGATCCAAGATATACGGGAATTCCTATTATATTTAACTCTTCTTTGAGTAAAGACTACACCGAAGCTCAAAGCAAAGAGGCCGGAGCCGCCGCGTATCTAACCAAATTTGACGCGACGCTATTTTACAACGAGGTGCTTCGCGTGATCGAAGCGAACAAGAAATAAGGGGGGGAATCATGGATGATATGAAAGAAATAATGGAAGACTTCCTAGTTGAAGCCTTCGAACTGGTAGAACAAATAGACCATGACCTCATAGAACTTGAGTCAAACCCCGAAGATTTAGAGCTTTTAAATAGAATTTTCCGCGTCGCGCATACGGTTAAAGGATCGTCTAGCTTTTTAAATTTCGACATCCTTACTAGGCTCACGCACCACATGGAGGACGTGCTAAACAAGGCCCGCCGCGGCGAGCTAAAGATAACTCCCGATATCATGGACGTGGTGCTAGAGTCAGTGGACATGATGAAAGGGCTACTGCACGGCATCAGAGATAGCGGCAACGATACGGACGTAGGCATAGAGATAGAAGATATATGTAAAAGACTAACCTCGATATCCGAAGGCGAAGCCCCGAGTGCGGCTGCTAGCGAGCCTACTCCCGCAGCGCCTGAGCCTGTAGTAGAGACGCCGATAGAGCCTGAACCCGTTAGCGATGAGAATTTGTCAAATTTAAGCGACGACGAGGTCGAAGCCGAGATAGAAAGACTACTAAAAGTAAGAAAGGCTGAGGATCAAGCAAGACGTGCTCAAAAGGCAGCCGGAGGTGAAGCGCTAAAGCCTACCGCACCGGCTGCGCCGCAAGCTCCAACCCCGTCAAATTCGGCTCCCGCTCCAAAAGCAGCTCCCGCAAAGCCTGCCGATAAAAAAGAGGACAAAAAAGTCCCCGCTCCATCAAGCGGAGCTAACGCGGACGAGCAGACTATACGCGTCGAGGTTAAGCGCCTAGATCACCTGATGAACTTGATCGGCGAGCTGGTGCTTGGCAAAAACAGATTGCTTAAAATTTACGACGACGTCGAGGAGAGATACGAGGGCGAAAAATTCCTCGAGGAGCTAAATCAAGTAGTATCTAGCCTAAGCCTGGTAACTACCGACATCCAGCTAGCCGTTATGAAAACGAGGATGCTACCTATCGCGAAGGTGTTTAATAAATTCCCTCGCATGATCCGCGATCTAAGCCGCGAACTAAATAAGCAAATCGACCTTGAGATCACGGGCGAGGAGACGGAGCTTGATAAATCTATCGTCGAGCAAATCGGCGATCCGCTCGTACACATGATAAGAAACTCGTGCGACCACGGTATCGAAGACGGCGCGACCAGATTAGCCGCCGGCAAACCGGAAAAAGGCACCATCCAGCTAAAAGCCTATAACGAAGGCAACCATATCGTAGTCGAGATCACCGACGACGGTAAGGGCCTAGACGCCGATATGCTAAAATCCAGATCTATAGAAAAAGGCATAATCACTGAGCGCGAAGCTGACGCGATGAGCGATAAAGAGGCGTTCGGACTTATATTTAAACCTGGATTTTCGACTGCGGCGAAGGTAACCAACGTAAGCGGCCGCGGCGTAGGAATGGACGTCGTAAAAACCAATATCGAAAAGCTAAACGGTATAATCGATATCGAAAGCGAAGTGGGCAAGGGCACGACGATGAAGCTAAAGATCCCGCTCACGCTAGCTATCATACAGTCGCTTTTAGTCGGAGCTCAGGAGGAGTTTTTTGCTATTCCTCTAGCAAGTGTTCTAGAGACCGTGCGCGTACCGATCGACGATATCTATACGATCGACGGTAAAAACGTACTTAGACTACGCGACGAAGTGCTATCGCTAGTTAAACTCTCAGATATCTTCGGCGTCAAGCAAGTCTTTGACGGCGGAGATCAGACCTATGTGGTCGTTATCGGCGTAGCGGAGGCGAAGCTTGGCATCATCGTAGATAGCCTCGTAGGACAAGAAGAGATCGTCATAAAATCAATGGGCGATTATCTCCAAAATATCCCTGGAATCGCAGGCGCCACGATAAGAGGCGACGGCCGTGTAACGCTAATCATCGACGTAGGTATGATGATGGAGATGGCAAAAGATATAAAAGTAGACATAAAAGCCAGTATGGAAGCCTCAAAGAGCGTCAAAGAAAAGCCGAGCGATTATAAGGTGCTAATCGTAGACGACTCTAAGATGGACAGAACGATCATGCAAAAATCGCTAGCCCCTCTTGGCGTAACGGTTATCGAGGCTACCAACGGCGTCGAGGCTCTAGCTATCGTAAAATCGGGCGAACACGCGCTTGATGCGATGCTAATAGATATCGAGATGCCGCGAATGGACGGCTATACGCTGGCAGCTGAGATCAGAAAGTATTCAAAATATAGAAATTTGCCGCTCATAGCGGTAACTTCAAGGACGTCAAAGACCGATAGGCTAAGGGGCGTAGAGGTAGGAATGACCGAGTACATCACCAAGCCGTATTCGTCGGATTACCTTGAAAACGTAGTTAGAAAAAATATCAAACTAATAGGATAGAACATGAACGACAAATTAAATCAGGTTCTAAAAAAACAAAAAAGTCAGGTGATGGATCCGAGCGAAAAAGAGCGCGAGGAGATCGTCCAGCTAGTCGGTTTTATCGTGGGCGACGAGGAGTACGCGATACCTATTTTAAATATCCAAGAGATCATTAAGCCGATCGAATACACTCGTGTCCCTAGCGTGCCGGACTATGTTTTAGGCGTGTTTAACCTGCGCGGTAGCGTCATCCCGCTAATCGACCTGAGAAAGAAATTTTCTCTAAATGCCGCAAAACCGAGCCCAAGCACGAGGTATATCGTGATGAAAGAGGGCGATAACGTTGCGGGATTTGTGATCGACAGGCTAACGGAAGCCATCAGGATACAGCAAAACAGGATCGATCCGCCGCCTGAAACGCTTTTAAAAGACAAAGGCATGATTTACGGTATCGGCAAAAGAGACAACAATATCCTTACGATTTTAAAAGTCGAAACATTGCTAAAACGCGATTTCTAGGGTCAAATTTGATAAAGCTTTGCGTATTTGATTTTGATTCGACCCTGATGGACGGCGAGACGATAGATTTTCTAGCAGCGGCGAAGGGTGTGGGCGATGAGGTCAGCGAAATAACTGCAAAAGCGATGGCGGGCGAGCTTGATTTTTTCGAGAGCTTGACGCGCCGCGTATCGCTTTTAAAGGGGCTTGAGCTCACTAAAGTGGATGAAATTTGCTCAAATTTGCCGCTCATGCCAGGAGCCGCCGAGCTGATCGCGCATCTAAAAAGCAAAGGCATCAAGGTTGTTGTTTTTAGCGGAGGATTTCACTCGGGCACCGATAGAGCGCAAGAGAAGCTCAAATTTGACGCTAGCTTTGCAAACATCCTGCACCACAAAGACGGCGTCTTAACCGGACTCGTGGGCGGCGAGATGATGTTTGGCTTTTCAAAGGGCGCAATGCTTGTAAATTTGCAAAAAATGCTCGGTATCTCAAAAGAGCAGACGATGAGCGTGGGCGACGGCGCCAACGACCTATCCATGTTTGAGCATTCAAATTTGAAAATCGCGTTTTGCGCGAAGCAAATTTTAAGGCAAGCGGCAACTTGTTGCGTGGATAAAAAAGATTTGCGCGAGATCATAAATTTGATATAAAAAGGCGAGAAAAATGTTTAATAACGATATAAATTTTTCACTGTGGTGTGACTTTATCGAGCGTGACTTTTTGCAAGACGAGTTTGAAAATTTACTTCAAATAGGCGCTATTAACGGCGTGACCTCAAATCCGTCCATCTTTAAAGCCGCATTTTTGTCGGACTCCTACAAAGACGTCATCGGCCAAATGGGCAAAAAATATCCAAAGGCGCTTTACGAGGCGCTCGCGGTGCAAGATATCAAGATAGCCGCGACCAAGCTTTTGAGGCATTACGCAAACGGCGACGACGGGTTTGTTAGCATCGAGGTCGATCCTAGCTTTTGCGATAACGCCGCGGCTACGGTGGACGAGGGCGCTAGGCTACACGCGGAGATCGGCATGCCAAACGTCATGATTAAAATCCCCGCGACAAAAGCGGGCTTTGAAGCGATGAGCGCTCTAACCGCGCGCGGTATCGCGGTAAATGCGACGCTAATTTTCTCGCCGGAGCAAGCCGTAGCGTGTTTGGACGCTTTTGAAGAGGGCGTGAAGGCTTATGAGAAGAAATTTCCGCTAACGCCGCTGCCAAAAAGCGTGATTAGCATTTTTGTTAGCAGGTTTGATCGCTTGCTGGATGAAAAAATGCGCGAGAATTCGCTACCGACGGGTCAAATCGGCATCATGAACGCGACTAAAATTTACAAAATCATAGAAAATAAAAGCTTGCCGACGACAAGAGCGCTATTTGCTAGTACGGGCGTAAAGGGCGATGAGCTGGCAAAGGATTATTACGTAAAAGAGCTGATGTATCAAAATGCGGTAAATACGGCTCCGCTTGATACTATTAAAGCCTTTATCACGGGCAAAAACGAACTTAAAACCGCCGTTAGCGACGACAGTATAGAGAAATTTTTCGGCGTAGTAAAAAGAGCCGACATAGATATGGAGAAGGTTTATAAAGACTTGCTAAACGACGGTTTAAAGCAGTTCGTAACGGCATTTGAAGATATAATGAAAGCACTAAAATAACTAGGAAGCAGCCATGAAGCCTTTAAGATTTACCTCCGTGAACGAAGAGGACGTTAAGGACTACGAGCCTGTTGGTTCTAGCATTAAATTTGATAGCCAGGACGATGCCTTAGAGCGCATTATCAAGCTAAAAGCAAAGGTTTTAAGAAGCGATATAGAACATCATAGAAACAAAAATAAAGAAAACTCGCACGAGGACGAGCAAGAGGTAGTGCCGCTAAAAGCGGACGACGCCGTGCGCGAAGAGGTTGCGCTGCAACCGAAGCCTAAATTTGAAGAGATCGGCGGGTTTGATGATTTGCCAAAGCTAAAGCCAATTGACGACGAGCTTGCAAAAGAAGAGGAGCAAGAAGAGCCGGTTAAGATCGATAAATTTGACGCATTTAGCGCGCCTGCCGAGCTAGAATCAAAAAGGCAAGAGCTAAACGAAAATTTGCAAGCTATCAATGAGGCTCTAAATGAAATAGACGCGCTAGACGAGATACCTGAGCAAATAGATGAAATCGACGAAGAAGCTATTTTTGTAGCATGGAAAGAGCCGCAAATAGAAAAAGATACGCAAGAAATAGGCGAATTTGACAAAGAGAGCGAAAAATCAGCTGAGCCTGTAGAGGAAACGGTAGCAAAGGAACAGACCCCTAACGAAAAAGATCAGCTCTTGGACTTTTTAAGGGATGAATTTAGCTCGGTAGAGCTCGAAGAAGACGAGCCTGATAACGGCGATAAATTTGACGTAAGCCAAAGCGATCAGGATAAATTTGATACCGAGGACGACGAGGACTTTCAGAGTAAATTCGACTCTATCAAAAACGAATTTGATATCGCTAAAAACGAGATAAATTCTGGTCAAACTCAGTCAAATTTAAGCGCTGATTTTTGGGACGTGCCGCAAAGTAAAGAGCTAGAGGATAAAGATTTTCTAAAGATCGACGAGCATGCTGATTTAAGCGAGCCCGAGGAACAAATTTTAGAGCCGAATTTAAGGCAAACGCAAGAAGAAACAAGCAAAGGAGTAGAGCAGGTGCAAACTATAAACGATACGCAAGAAAACCGAATAAATACGGTAAAAGAGCCGGAAGCAAGACCCGTTAGGCGTAGAGATAGGGCCGCGCTTTTAGCCGAGCTTGGACTAACGATGGAAGAAGAAGCCTTTGGGATGTCTATTAGGCCGCCGATGCCGCAAGATGACGACGAAAGCGAAAAAAGAGCCGCTATGAAGGCGGTTTTGGATGGATATCTGATGAAGCTTATCGAGCTTGGCGGCAGCGACTTGCACGTGAAGTCGGACAGGGTGGTTCGCGGTAGATTTAACGGCGAGATGGTAGTTATGGGCGATACGGTTTTGGATTATGACCGCTCGATACTCATTGCCAAGGAAATTTTAGGAGCGAATTATTATAGCCTAATGAAAAGAAAGAGCGTTGATTTTACCTATAGATTAAACGACGACTACCGTTTCCGCTCTAACGTCTTTTTGCAGATGGACGGCATATCTTTCGTATTTAGAACGATCCCGACGAAAATTCCTACCATGTCTGAGCTTTTATTGCCGCCGGTTATTGAAAAGCTTTGCGATAAAGTAAACAGAGGCATCATCCTAGTAACCGGGCCGACCGGTAGCGGTAAAACGACGACGTTAGCTAGTATGATAAACTACCTAAATCACACGAAAAACTATCACATCGTCACTATCGAAGATCCGATTGAGTTTATATATAGCGACGATAAAAGCGTAATAAATCAGCGCGGCATCGGCCAAGACGTCGATAGTTTTGCCGACGCGCTAAGAGCCTCTTTGCGCGAAGACCCGGATGTTATATTTGTAGGCGAGATGAGGGACCTAGAGACTGTTAGAACCGCGATAAACGCTGCGGAAACCGGCCACTTAGTGCTTGCTACGCTTCACACGCTTGATGCTAAAGAAACTATCGGCCGCGTCATAAATATGTTCCCTAAAGAGGAGCAAAACCGAGTCAGGATGACTTTTGCTTCGGTTGCGGAGGCTATCATATCTCAGCGTCTAGTCGTAACTACGGGAAATAAACGCCGCGTAGCTTGCGAAATAATGATAAAAAATATAAGAATAAGAGATATGATCCTAGAGGATAGGGATAGCGAAATTTACGATGCGATAGAGCAGAGTAGAAACACCTATCAAATGCAGACTTTTGAGCAGCATTTGCTTGATATGTATACTTCGGGAATCATTACGAAAGAAGAGGCTCTAAAAAGCGCCGGTAGAAGAGAAAACCTCGATATCAAAATCAAATCCGCCGACCTTGCCAAAAAACGAGCGATGGTCGCTTCTATCGAGGAAGACGCTGCGCTTTTAAGAGAATTTCAAAGCGACGTTATCGCGCTTAAAGATATCAAGTAAGGCTAAATTTATATAAATTTGGGTATTATCGGCTTCTATTTTTCAAGAAAGGAAAACGATGTTAGAAGGTATCGTTAGAGAGAGTATCGGTAAAAAGGCGTCAAAAGCCTTAAGAAGAGATGGTTATCTAATCGCCAACATTTACGGCAAGGGATTAGAGAATGTGCAAGCCGCTTTTAAAATCAATGATTTTATAAAAGAGGTTCGCAAAAAAGAGAGCCTTGCGTTTGACGTAAAAGTAGGCGGAAAAACCTTAAAAGTCGTAGTAGTCGAATATCAAAAAGACCCTGTGACAAACGCGCTAAAACACGTTGATTTAAAGGTTGCGCTTCCAGGCGTCGTCTCAAAATATATGATCCCGGTTAAACCTTACGGAACTCCGGTCGGTCTAAAAAATAAAGGCGTTTTGATCATCTCAAAAAGGCGCTTAGCCGTAAAATGCACGGCTGAAAATTTGCCAAATTCATTCGACATAGACGTTAGCGGTCTTGATATAGACGACACCGTCCTAGTGCGCGATATAACCGTTCCTGCGGGCGTCACTATGATCGATGCTGACCGCGTAGCGGTTCTAGGCGTAATAAAAGCTAAATAAGGCTAGCCTTGATACTCATAGTCGGACTGGGGAATCCCGGTCCCGAGTACTCCAAAACAAGACACAACGTCGGCTTTATGCTGATAGATAGACTAAAAAACTCAAATTTTACAGATGTAAGCTCGGCCAAATTTCAAGGCGAGCTGTTTAAATTTCAAAAGTTACTTTTTCTAAAACCGACAACCTTTATGAACCTAAGCGGACGAAGCGTAAAAGCCGTCACCGATTTTTACAAACCAGAGCGCATTATTGTTATTCACGACGATCTTGATCTAAATTTCGGCGTCGTTAAATTTAAAAAGGGCGGCGGAAACGGCGGACACAACGGTCTAAAGTCAATCGACGCATTAATGGGTGCAGACTACGAACGCGTACGTATCGGTATCGGTAGAAGCGCGCACAAATGCGAAAGCGCGGTAACCGGCCATGTGCTTGGCGAATTTAACGCAGATGAAAAAGAGGGATTGGAAAAAATTTTGGACTACTGTGAAAACGCGCTAAATGAGCTAATAAAAACCGACATCGACGCCGTTTCGCAAAAATTTTCAACCAAAAAAGGCATTTTGTGAGCGGGTTAAATTTAGCATTCACGACTTTTGCGGTTTCTCAAATTTTGCGGCTTTTAAAAGCGCTCAAAAATCGGTTAAATTTAGAGCCCAAATTTAAAGCATTGCTCCTAATTTTCTTTACCGTAAATTTTATAAATTTACTTCAAAACTTTACCTGCAAATTTATAAAATTTACGAAAAAAGCGCTCAGACAAAAACTTAAATTCGGATTTTTTAAGAGCGTAAAACAAGTCTATTTCCAGTCTAGCCAAAAAGTGGCAAATTTGAGCGTCATCATGGCGCCAAAGGATACATATTTGCAGCATAGCTCAAATAATAAATTTGCTCGGCAAGTTTGCGGTATTTTTGGTAGCGCAGCTTTCGTCCGCCTTCCACCTTGCGCAAAATTTGATTTAAGAGAGCCCAGATGAATCTTTACGCGCGTTACGTCGGCTGGCTTTATTTTAAATATTTCGTGATTATATTCGTTGCGCTCACACTTTTTTACGTCGGTATCGACATCCTAACCAACCTAAAAGATATGCCCGCAAGCGCGAACCTGAAGCTGCTTTACTTCGGCCTTACCTCGCTTACGGCGGTAAACTACGTCTTGCCGCTTGCGCTCATTTTTGCGTTGATAACTAGCAAATTTAGCATGATTCGTAGCAACGAGCTCGTGAGTTTTTACGCGCTGGGTATCGATAAAAATCGCCTGATAAAGCCGCCTTTCTACATCGCGCTTGCCATCACGTTTATCTACGTCGGACTAAATTTCACGCCTTTTGCCTACGCCTACGAGTACGGGCGAAACATCGTCAAGCTCTCGAATTTATCGCGCACGAGCTCTGATATTTTCTTAAAATTCGAAGGTAAATTTGTCTATATGGACAGCCTAAATCCAGTTAGCGGCGAGGCTAAAGACGTGCGGATATTTGACATAAACGGCAGCAACTTGCGCAGCGCTACCTTTGGCGAAAGCGGGAGGTTTATAGACGATGCGTGGCTTTTAAAGAACGCTAAAATCGTAAATTTGCCGCAAAATATCAAGCTCGGCGAAAAGGGACTCGATATCAAAACGCCAAGCGAGCTAAAAACGCTTGAAAATTTTAAACCAAAAACGATAGAAAGCGCGTCGGCGGAGAGCTCGGCGATCACGATCCCGGATGCGGTGGATTACATTTTGGCGTTTAAGGATGAGGGTATCGGGCTAAATTCGACCAAAACCACGCTTTATAACCTCGCTTTCGCGCCGTTTTTTGCGCCTTTTATGGTGCTTATCATTTACTATTTTTTGCCGGTTACGGGACGATTTTTTAACCTCGCCTTAAAAAGCTTTATCTTCACGATCGCCTCGCTTTGCGTCTGGGGCGTGCTTTTTGTGATGATGAGGTTTGCTAGAAACGGCGTCGTCTCGCCCGAGATCGGCGTGCTTTTGCCGATAATTTTACTCGGCGCCTACGCTTTTTATCTGCGTTTTGGGAGTCGTTAAGAGAGATTTAGGCAAAATTTCTGTAAAATCTAACTATTTTTAAACAAGGTCGGTTATGGATTTTACGAATTTAGCGCAAAAATACGGCACCCCTCTTTACGTTTACGATTTTGACTACATGGCGCACCGCTACGAAGCGCTAAAAAACTCGTTTCACGCCAGAAAATCTCTCGTATGCTACGCCGTTAAGGCAAACTCAAATTTAAGCGTTTTGAAATTTTTAGCCGGGCTTGGGGCCGGATTTGACTGCGTGAGCGTAGGTGAAGTTAAGCGCGCTCTACTAGCGGGAGCTAAAAGCTACCAGATCATCCTAAGCGGCGTGGGCAAGCGCGACGACGAGCTTAAATTTGCGCTAGAAAACGAAATCCTTATGATAAATTTAGAAAGCGAAGCCGAGATGAACCGCATGGAAGCGATCGCAAAGCAGCTCGGAAAGTCCGCTCGCATCAGCATCCGCGTAAATCCAGACATCGACGCTAAAACGCATCCCTACATCTCTACCGGACTAAACGAAAATAAATTCGGCGTAGATCTGCAAACGGCTAAAAAAATGTATCTGCACGCTAAAAACTCGCCGCATCTCGAGCCCGTAGGCATCCATAGCCACATCGGCTCGCAGATAACCGACATCAAGCCCGTTATCGAAGCGGCAAAGATCGTGGCAAATTTGACTCGCGAACTGAAGGCGGCGCAAATCGACATCAAATTTTTTGACGTCGGCGGCGGTATAGGCATCGTTTACGGCGACGAGAGCGAGCCTGATCTCTACGAATACGCGCAGGGCATTTTGGCAAATTTAAGCGGCATGGACGTTACGGTAGTTTGCGAGCCGGGGCGCTTCATCGTCGGCAACGCGGGATATTTTATAACTAGCGTGCTTTACGAGAAATTTAATAAAGAAAAGCGTTTTGTCGTCGTGGACGGCGCGATGAACGACCTCATACGCCCAAGCCTCTATCAGGCTTGGCATAAAATTTTTGCTCTTAGCGGCGGCAAGACTCTTTGCGAGTGTAAAACCGAGCAGCTTCGGGAGCTCAAATTTACCCCTTGCGACGTGGTCGGGCCGATCTGCGAGAGCGGCGATTTTCTCGCAAAAGACCGAAATTTACCGCCGTTAAATCCAGGCGATCTCGTCGTTATCAAATCAGCCGGCGCATACGGTTTTGCGATGGGCAGCAACTACAACACTCGTGGGCGCGCCGCGGAGGTCGCGGTAAAGGGCGGCGAGGACTTTTTGATTAGGCGCCGCGAGAGCTTTGAGGATATCGTAGCACTGGAGCGAGAATTTTTAGGCTAAGGAGCGAAAATGCAAAACATAAACGACCTTAGAAACGAGATAGATAAGATCGACGACGAGGTGCTAAGGCGCCTAAACGAGCGCATGAATTTCGTGCGAAAGATCGGCGAACTAAAGCAAACCAGCGGCAGCGCGATCTACCGCCCCGAGCGTGAAAGAGCGATCCTAAACCGCCTCGAGGGGCAGGACTCTGCATTTTTAAATAAAGCTGCTATTGAGGCGATTTATCTTGAAATTTTTGCCGTCAGTAGGAACCTCGAAATGCCAGAAAAGGTCGCCTATCTAGGGCCTGAGGGCACCTACACGCACCAAGCCGCCGAGAGCCGTTTTGGCGCTATGAGTGCGTATCTGCCGCTAGCTAGCATCGAGGCGGTTTTTACGAAACTAAAGCACAAAGAGGCCAAATATGGCGTCGTACCGATAGAAAATAACACCGAAGGCGCGGTAGGCGCGACTCTGGACTGTCTAGGGCGGTTTGATAGCGTCAAGGTGGTAGCTGAAATTTACATGGATATCCACCATATTTTTGCGAGCAAGTGCGAAAATTTAAAGGACATCAAGCGCATCTACTCGCACCCGCAAGGCTACAATCAGTGCCGCAAATTTTTAGACGATCACATGCTCTCGGCAGTCGAGTTTATCCCGGCAAAATCAACAGCGCAGGCCGCACAGCTAGCCGGCAGCGAGCCAAACTCCGCAGCCATCTGTTCTAAGATCGCCGCCAAGCTTTACGGCGTGCCGATCTTGTTTGAGACGATCGAGGATAACGCCGCAAACCGCACGAGATTTTTTATATTAAGCGATTTTAAAAACGAGCGTGCGCAAAGAAATAAAACCTCAATCTTAGCAAAGACCGAGCACCGTCCGGGCGGACTCGTGGAGCTGCTACTGGCCTTTAGAGACGAGGGTATAAACATAACCAAGCTAGAGAGCCGCCCGATAAAACAACGCGAATTTAAGGCGAATTTTTATATAGATTTCGAGGGGCACATCGACGACGACAACGTCCAAAAAGCGATACAAAAAGCGATAAGCTACGGCCACGAAATCGCGTGGCTAGGAAGCTACGTCGCGTGGGAGGAGTGAGATGAAATTTAACGAAAATTTGGCAAATTTAGTAAGCTACGAAGCGGGCAAACCTATCGAGCTTGTCGTGCGTGAATACGGCATCGAAGCTAAAGACGTCATCAAGCTAGCTAGCAACGAAAACCCCTACGGCACGAGCCCTGCGGTAGTAAAAGCGATCGGCGAGATAGTAAACAAAATGCACCTCTACCCCGACGACAGCTACTTTGAGCTAAAGGCTGCTCTAGCGAGTAAATTCGGCGTCAGCGAAAAATCTATCGTAATAGGCTCGGGAAGCGATCAGATAATAGAATTTGCTGTGCACACAAAGGCAAACGCGAACAAGGGAATTTTAACCGCGGGCATAACCTTTGCTATGTATGAAATTTACGCTAAAGCAGCGGGTGCGAAGGTCTTTAAAACAAAGAGCAAAGAGCATGATCTAGGCGAGTTTTTGCAAATTTACAAGGCAAACAAAGACGAGATCGGCGTGATATTTTTGTGCGTACCGAACAATCCTCTCGGAGGCTGCCTAGACGCTGAAGAAATTTATAAATTTTTAGAGCAGATCGATCCCGACACACTCGTGGTTATCGACGGTGCATATCAGGAGTTTGCTAAATTTAAAGACGCGAAAAAAGAGATAAAGCCGCGTGAACTCATAGCTAAATTTCCAAACGCGATATATCTGGGCACGTTTTCTAAGGCTTACGGCCTTGGCGGTATGCGCGTAGGATATGGCATCGGCGAGCAAAGCGTGATGAGCGAGCTAGGAAAACTAAGGGCGCCGTTTAACATAACGACGCTTAGCCTAAAAGCAGCCATAGAAGCTCTAAAAGACGAAGAATTCGTAAAAATGACGCTTGAGACGAACTTTGAGGAGATGAAAAAATACGAAAATTTTGCCGATAAGCATGGTATAAAGCGTCTGCCTAGCTTTACGAATTTTATCGTTTTTGAATTTGAGCGTCAAAACGCGAGCGAGCTTGCTCAAAATCTGTTAAAAAAAGGTATAATTTTACGTGATCTAAAAGGCTACGGATTAAACGCGGTTCGCATAACGATTGGGTTGCTGAATCAAAACGACGTAGTTTTAAAACAAATCGAGGAAAATTTAAAATAAATGGATTTTAAAACCGCAGTTCAGCAAATCGGCCAAGTCTATCACAACCTCTCGCTAAGGCAGCGCCTAGTCGCCGCGGGCTCGATCGTGCTCGTGGTCGGGTTTTTGGTGTTTTTGAGCATTTATAAAAGCTCAAACGAAAGCTACGACGGCTATAGCGTCCTTTTTGAAAACACCTCCGCTGCGGACTCTGCGCTGATAATCCAACAGCTTGAAAAAGATAAGGTAAAGTATAAAATTGTAAACGAGGGCACGATTTTGGTGCCAAACTCGGACGTTTATCGCGAGAGGATCTCGATCGCGTCGCTTGGTATTTTAAAAGACGGCAAGGTCGGATTTGAGATTTTCGACAAGCAAGAATTCGGCGCGACGGATGCCGAGCAAAAGGTTAAATTTCAGCGCGCACTCGAGGGCGAGCTGGCCCGCACGATCGAAAGCCTAGCGCCGATAAATAAAGCCATCGTGCGCATCGCGATCCCTAAAGAAACTCTCTTTACAGAGCGAGCCACTCCGCCAAGCGCCTCTATCGTGTTAAATTTAAAAGACGGACAGAGCTTAAATTTAAAACAAATTACCGGCATTAAAAATTTAGTCGCGGCCGCTGTGGCAAATTTAAAACCGGAGCAAGTAAAAATCGTGAGCCAGGACGGAGTGCCGCTGGGCGAGGAGGACGGCGAATACGATAGCGATCAGATCACGCAACAGATCCGCTATAAACGCGACGCCGAGCACAATCTCGAAGAAAAGATCATAAACGTGCTATCGCCTATCGTGGGCGGCTCGGATAAGGTCGTAGCCAAAGTCACCATAGATTTTGACTTTGCGAGAAAAGATAGCCAAAGCGAGACCTTTGATCCAAACTCCGTAGCTAGAAGCGAGCAAAACGTCGAAGAAAAGCGTCAAGGCAGTAAAGAAGCCGAAGTGCAAGGCGTGCCTGGAGCCGTGAGTAATATCGGTCCGGTCGAAGGCCTGCAAGACGGTAAAATGAAAGAGCTTTACTCAAAAAGCTCATCCACGACAAACTATGAAATCTCAAAAAAAGTCGAGCGCGTCAAGGATCAGTTTGCTAAGATAAACCGCCTAAGCGCCGCTGTCGTGGTGGACGGAAAGTACGAAAATAAAAAAGACGAAAACGGAAATCCGACCAAAGATGTAGCCTACGTACCGCTCGATAAAGAGCAGCTAGCGCGCATCGACGCTCTCATCCGTCAGTCTATCGGCTTTGATCAAAACAGAGGCGACGAGGTTACGGTTAGCAACTTTGAGTTCCAGCGTCAAGACGGACAGACGCCTGCGGGCAAGGTTCAGTCCTTTTTTGATCTTTACGTAGTGCCGTTTTTGCCGATCCTAAAATATATTTTCGCCGCGATTTTGCTTTATATATTTTACAAAAAAGTCATCGTGCCGTTTATGGCTAAGATGCTTGAGGAGATCAAAGAGGAAGAACCCGAGATACCCGATAACGACATTCAGCTTGACGATAGCGAAGATACGCTGGAGAAATTTCAAGCCGCTAAGAAAAAGGTCGAGGAGCAGCTGGGTATCGGCGATAACTTTAACGAGGACGACTTACGCTACGACGTATTGCTAGAGAAGATGAAACTAATCGTGCAAGAGCGAAGCGAGGAGATCGCTGTCTTGCTGCAAGACCTAGTCAAAAACGACTCGGATTTTAGCAACCGTAAGGACTTTTAATGGCAACAAAGCTAAACGAACAGCAAAAGATGGTATATGACGATCTTTCTATGCCCGAAAAGATTGCTATTTTGCTTATTCAGCTGGGCGAGGACGTCACGACGCTGCTTTTTTCTCATATGGAAGTTGACGTCATAACCGAAATTTCGCGCTATATCGCTACCGCAAAAAGTATGGATAAAAACGTAGCGGCTGCCGTTTTGGAAGAATTTTACGCTCTCATGCAGTCAAATCAATACATGAGAAGCGGCGGTCTAGAGTACGCAAAAGAAATTTTATACCGCACCTTCGGTCCGGAAACCGCGCAAAAGATCCTCGATAAGCTTGCAAAAAGCATGGAAAACTCAAAGAGCTTCGGCTATCTTACTAAGGTCAAGCCTCAGCAGCTTGCGGACTTTATTATGACCGAGCACCCGCAGACTATCGCGCTTATTTTGGCGCATATGGATTCAACCAGCGCAGCCGAGACGCTTTCGTTTTTTAACGACGAGCTTAGAAGCGAAGTCGTCGTTAGGATGGCAAATTTGGGCGATATCAGCCCGTCCATTATTAAGCGCGTTTCAACGGTGCTTGAGGGCAAGCTAGAGAGCCTCACGTCCTACAAGGTCGAAGTCGGCGGACCAAGAGCCGTGGCAGAGGTGTTAAACCGTCTCGGTCAAAAGGCGTCCAAAGCCACGATCGAATACATCGAAGATATCGACGACAAACTTGCTACGACGATCAAAGAGCTTATGTTTACATTTGAGGATATCAACACTCCCAATCAAGCCGCTATCCGCGAGATACTTAAAAACGTCGATAAAAAAGACCTCATGGTCGCGCTAAAAGGCAGCGGAGACGCGCTCAAGGAGAAATTCCTCTCAAGTATGTCTCAGCGTGCTAGCGAAGCGTTTAAAGAGGAGATGCAGTTTTTGGGTGCAGTGCGCGTAAAAGACGTCGAAGAGGCGCAGCGCCGCATCGTAGAACAGGTCCAAGCCTTAGCCGAGGGCGGGGCATTCCAAATAGGCGAAGCCGATGAGATGATAGAATGAAAAGCAGCGTAATAACAAACGAGCGTTCAAAAGAGCACTTTGTAGAAAACTATCGATTTAAAATTTTAGGCCAGGAAAAAAGAAGCGAGGATGCGCACGTAGCTCACGACAGCGAAACCCGCCGCGCGTCCGAACATCAACATGACCGTGCCTTAAACGGCGAGCAAGAGGGCTTAAATTTAAGCGAAGAAAAAGAGCAAAGCGTACATTTTAAACCCGAGCCAAGCTTTATCGAGGAACTGCTAAAGCGCACCGACGAGATGAGCGGCAGCATGATAAAACTGCAAATGCAAATCGAAAATCAAGAAAATGAATTCGCCAAACGCCTAGAGAGCGAGATCCAGCGCGCTAAAGAGGATGGCATAAAACAGGGTAGAGACGAGGCGGCGGCTAAATTCGACGAGGAGCTAAAGGCGCTTGAGAGCAGGTATCTGGGATCTATAAATAAGCTAGAGGAGCAGGCGGCTAAATTTGAAAGCCTCATCGCATCTAGCGAAGCGCAGCTGCCGGCCACCGCAGTCGAGGTCGCAAAAGAGGTCGTAAAAAAAGAAATTTCGCTAAATTCGGCAAACATCGCCGCAGCCATCTGCAAAGAGCTTTTTAGCGAAATAAGAGACGCCAAAGAGATACAGATAAAAGTAAATCCGAAAGATTACGAGTTTATCAAAGAAAATTTCTCCGGACAAAACGTCAAAATCTCTGCCGACGAAGCCATCAGCGCGGGCGGAGCGATCGTGCTCAGCGACGCGGGCAACCTCGAGGGCACGATCGAAGCCAGATTAGAAAAAATCAAAAAGATAATAGGACAATGATAGACGTAAAATCTATGAACGTGCAGGAGCTCGAAGCGCTTTGCGGGAAGCTCCGAGATAAAATTTTACAAACCGTTAGCGCAAATGGCGGGCATCTGAGCTCAAACATCGGCGCGGTCGAGCTTATCGTCGCGATGCACTATGTTTTCGACGCAGCAAAAGATCCGTTTATATTTGACGTCAGCCACCAAAGCTACGCGCACAAGCTAATCACCGGACGCTGGGATAAATTCGACACGCTTAGAAAAATCGGCGGTATTAGCGGCTACACGAAGCCCTCTGAGAGCAAATACGACTACTTTATCGCCGGACACAGCTCCACCTCTATCTCGCTAGCAGTGGGCGCGTCAAAGGCGATCAAGCTAAAGGGCGAAGACCGCATCCCCGTGGCCTTTATCGGCGACGGCTCGATGAGCGCTGGTATCGCGTATGAGGCGCTAAACGAGCTGGGCGATATCAAAAACCCTTGCGTAGTCGTCCTAAACGACAACGAAATGAGCATTAGCAAGCCCATCGGCGCCTTTAGCAACTACCTCTCGCAGATGATGGCCGGGCCGCTGTATCAGAAGTTTAAAAGCCGCGTAGAGAAATTTTTAAGCTATATGCCCGACGGCGCCGCGTATATGGCGCGCAGGATGGAGGAGGGCATCAGGATCTTTACGCCCGGGATGTTTTTCGAGGAGCTAGGACTCGAGTATATCGGCCCCGTAAACGGCCACGACGTGGGGGCGCTTATTGAGGCTTTTAGCGTCGCAAAAGGGATGAAAAAGCCAGTCGTCGTGCACGCGCAGACGCTAAAGGGCAAAGGCTACGAAAAGGCCGAGGGGCATCTAGCTAGCTGGCACGGCGTGAGTCCGTTTGATTTGCAAAGCGGCGAAGCCATCAAAAAATCAGCCGCCAAATCGGCCACCGCGCTTTTTGCGGAAAATTTGACCGAGCTAGCTAGCGAGCATAAAAATATCGTCGGAGTGACCGCCGCGATGCCTACTGGCACGGGCATAGACGCTTTGATGGAGAGATTTCCGGATAGGTTTTGGGACGTCGCGATCGCCGAGCAGCACGCCGTCGCCTCTATGGCCGCGATGGCCAAGGAGGGCTTTAAGCCGTTTATCGCGATTTATTCGACCTTTTTGCAGCGGGCGTTTGACCAGGTCGTGCACGACTGCGCGATCATGAATCTAAACGTCGTCTTTGCGATGGACCGCGCTGGCATCGTCGGCGAGGACGGCGAGACGCACCAAGGCGCGTTTGACGTTAGTTATCTAAATTTGATCCCGAATTTGACGATTTTCGCGCCTCGCTGTGCCGATAGTTTTAGGTTCGCGATGCGCTACGCTTACGCTCACGAGGGGCCTTGCGCTCTTCGCTATCCGCGCGGAGCTTTTGCGCTGGCGAAGGGCGAATTTGAGGCGAGAGAGCTAAAGCTCGGCAAGGGCGAAATCTTGGTCGAGGGCGGCGACGAAGCGGCCTTTATCGCTTACGGCAACGCTGCGGGCAAGGCAAACGCCGCGCGCAAAATTTTACTAGAAAAAACGAACGGCAAATTTGACCCAAGCCTTGTTGATCTAGTGTTTGTTAAGCCGCTTGACGGCGAACTTTTGCAAGAGCTCGCGCGCAAGCATAAAATTTGGTACGTCTTTTCCGATACCGCAAAAAAAGGCGGCGTAGGCGAGATTTTGGCCGCGTTTTTGCAGGAGCGGCGCATTTTTGACGTACGCATCGTTAGCTTTGAGTTTGACGACGCGTTTATCCCGCACGGCGCTACGGCCGATGTCGAAAAGGCTCTTGGTATCGATGCGGCAAGTATTTGCGATAAAATTTTAACCGAAACCGCGGGTCAAATTTGAGCTGAAGCGCTCTCGCGCTTCGGTTTTATGCATTTTGGCGAGCGCATTTGGGCGGAAAATGCGAAAAATTTGAGCGAAGCAAATTTTTTTATACTCGGTCTTGACGCTCTTGCTTTGATTTACCGCCCCTAAACGGCACGGGTAAATTTGCGCGCATCAGCCGGTTTTATTGATTTTTATCTTCGTTTATCTTTTTTGCGGGCTGGCTTGCGAGCGAATTTTGGGTCAAATTTGAGCCGCGATAGGTTTTTGCGCTAAGGTTTGTTTTGCTCGCTGCACCCTAGGATAAAATCGCTAAAAAACATTACAGACTTTCGTTTTTACCGTTTATAAAACGCTTAAATTTGGCGCCGGTGCTTGATTAGGCGCGGATTTTACAAAAAGGTAAAATTTAAGTAGATTTTGCTTGTAAATTTAGCCGTGGGGCAAGGCATAGAAATTTAAAATCGCAATTAACGAAAACTAAAAAATGCGAAAAAACGTAGCCGTATCTAAAACGCTGCGGTATCGCCGCAACCGACAAAAATAAATTTTACGGCGGCGATGATAAGCGGCGATCGGTTGCAACGATCGATAGCAAAATTTACGCCGTGTTAAAAGTCGGCTTTTTATTTAAATACGGCGAGCAAAGCGTCAAATTTAAATCGCCTTCAAGTTTATGCCCCAAAACACTAAATTCGGTAGGGTAAATTTAAAACCAAACGTCTAAAATTTACTTTGAGTATAGCGCTTAAACTCGCAAAAAGCATAAATTTGACTACAAATGACACAAATTTTAGTAAATAATAATTTATATTACCAACTATAAAGAAGTTTTAAATAAAATTTTTGTATATTTAGCTAAAAAATATCAGGAAAAACGATGAACTATATGGAACTTCTCAAAAATCACGGCCTCAAAGCCACCCCGCAGCGCCTCAGCGTGCTCAAAATCCTCGATCGCCACACCCACCCGACGATTGATGAGCTTTACGAGGAGATCTGCGCCGAAAACCCGTCCGTATCGCTCGCGACGGTGTATAAAAACCTAAATATGCTCAAAGACGAGGGGCTCGTCGTCGAGGTCAATATGCCGAACCAAAAGGCGCGCTACGACATCTTTAGCTATCCGCATATCCACGTCGTATGCGAGAGCTGCGGACACGTCGAGGACTATAACTTCTGCGAGGCACTGAGCGAGTACAAGGAAAGTTTGGAGAGAAAGCTCGGAAATTTCATAGAAAAGATAAATGTGCTAGTGACTGTAAAGGACTGCAAAAACTGCCGCCATTAGGCTCTTAGCTCGCTTTTTTGATCGACGAGCTAATTTTTCTCTCGTTCTTTGGGTTTTTGTCTTTTACTTACCGCTTGAGCTTAAAATTTTGTGCTATATTTGCTAAAATTTGCAAATCTAGAAAAGGCTTCCTTTTGATTGTAAGCAATAAAGTTTTTAACCGTTTTTACTAAAGTAGCAAGCTGCTATTTGCAAATGCCGCATCGTAATATTAAAGCTTTTGCATCAAAACTCACTCCGCGACGCGATTTACCCAGATTAAAAACTCGTCGCTCGGGTTCTCGTCGTCCATATGCGCGGGCGTGACGAGCTCAAGCGCGGTTTGCGGGATCGTCGTTTTAAACGTGTCCTTAAACCACTGCTGAAATTTTACGTTTGGATGCACGATAAAATCGTCCTCCTCGCTGTTTGGCGGCGCGCTAAAATCCTCGTCCCAGCAGATTTCATCGTATCCGATCGCGAGCAGTCGCAAAAAATCAAGCCCGCTATGAGCCAAAACGCAGGTCATGGTCGAACCCGAGCCGGAGCCCATATGCACGATCTTCGTCTCGCCTGCATCATCCAGCCACAGCGCGCACATCGAGCCCTCCGAGCCGCTGCCTGCAAATACGCAAAGCCGCTGCTTGATCTCCGCGGCAAGCTCACGATCCTCGCCGTAAAACCAATACCTTAGCTTCTCGTCGCGATTTTTCGGCTCATCCGTGAAAAAGACGATGTCCGTGCCGCCCTCGCGCTCATCATCGCTCCAGCTCTGCTGCAGCCGATCCTGCGGATAGAGATAGCCGCGTCTGCGCCCGCCCGCGTCGTCATAAAAGCCGTTTGCTTCGATCCACGCATAAAGCGCCTCAAGCTCGCTCGGCACGCGCATGCCCTGCGGTAGCGCTTCGCGCAGCTGCGCTAGTAATAAATTTTCCACCGATCGCTCCTTTTGCTAAATTTGCCGCTCAAATTTTACTTTATTTCGGCTAAATTTTAAGTTTTATTGCTTTAAGGCCTATTAAAAATTTTCTACTTTAAATTTATCTCACTTCGGATATATCGGTGATACCGTCATCAAATTTGGTCTATAGTGTAGCTAAAAGTTGAATACAAATTTCATGCCGTCTGACCTAACGAGCGAAATTTCGTCTAAATTCCAAGCTCGGCTCTTACGAGTGCCTCGTTTTGCGGCGTCAAAAAGCCCGCGATATCCTGCCACATGGAGTGAAAGCCGTATCCGCCGTATATCATCTCGCTGCGCGCGGCGTCCAGGCTCCAGCCCTGATAGATCACGCGGTACATCGCCACCACAAGCCCCGTGCGATCGGCTCCGTGATAGCAGTGCACGAGCACGGCGCCCTCCTTTTGGCGCTCGCGAATGGTGCGCAAGACGTCCGCGATCTGTGCGGGCTTTATCTCCCAGCTTTGAAGCGGCTTGCTTGCGAGCCAAAATTGATCCCCAAACGCCCTTTTGTCGCCGCCTCTGCTAAAATGGCGCAGATTTACGATACTTTTGATGCCAAGCTCATGCAGCTTTGCGGCGTAGCTTCCGTCAAGTTGAGCGCTGCGAAACAGCAGCTCGTCCACGCGGTAGAAATTTTTAGCTTCGTCGATGAGGGTTGCTTTTTGCGATGAGTTTGAGTTTATGCCGCGCGCTGCGGTATCTGCGTTTTTAAAATGCGCGTTTTGAAATTTGGCGTCTTTTACGTCCGCGAGATTTTGCTCCGCGCCGCTCGTTTTTCTAAAATTTATGGAATTTGCTTCTGTCGCAAGCTCCGCATTTATGTCGGTCGCAAAGCAAAATGCGGCCGCTAATGCAAGGGTTTTAAATTTCAAATTTCATCCTTTAAATTTGGCTAAATTTTATGATTTTTGTAAAATTTTATACTCGGCAGGTTAAAATGCAAAATGGCAAGCGCGCCTTAATTTAACGCAAAATTTGAGCGTCAAGCCCGCCTAAATCGCCGCGGGATTTCGCCGCAATCCCGCAAACCGCGCCGTTAAAATCAAAATTTCGTTTTAAATTTCCCCGTTCCCGCCCTCGGTATCGCTAGATCAGCATTAGGTAGTTACATTGCGCAGTCACATTGCCCCTGTAAATTTACTGAAAATAAATCGTAAAAAGGGGTGCGCCGTTTCCGCGAGCGCTAGAGTTCCGTTGTAGGGA
The DNA here is from genome assembly GCF_900699785.1 of Campylobacter showae. Classification (NCBI taxonomy): domain Bacteria; kingdom Pseudomonadati; phylum Campylobacterota; class Epsilonproteobacteria; order Campylobacterales; family Campylobacteraceae; genus Campylobacter; species Campylobacter showae. Next base: position 923,159 of record NZ_LR535679.1, on the reverse strand, counting down.
AGATTTTTATGCTCGCCTCTTGCGATACTTACCCGAAATTTTTCTAAATTTTACGCTTTTAGCTTTCGATCAGATCGGTCTGCCAGTTCGCGCCTTGCAGCGTCGTATCAAGCTGTCTGATCTGCTTAGCCAGCTCGTTCACCTGCTTTTGCAGCGCCGCGACGTCGACTGTGCTTAAAATTTTAATCTCGCTGCGCGAATATGCATCGATCTTTTGCGCGGCAGCTTGCGCGAAAGCCCGCAATGCGCCCGCTTTTAACGTTAGTACGTCGCGCTTGGCGATTAGCTCGGTTAGGCTCTTGCCGTCCGCTTTTGCGGTGCAGTTGGTTAAATTTATTCGAACTATCAGCCGCTCAAGCTCGCTTGTGAGCGCGTCTAGCTCGGCTAGCAGCGCCTTTGGCTCCTCGCTAGGATTCTCGCCCTCTTGCACCTTTGCGTTATCCGCGAGCCTTGATTTTAGCTGCTCGATGCGTTTTTGTATGTCGGCGCGCAGTATCAGCGCCTCGGCTAGTTTCATTTTCGCCCTTTTTAAAATTTATCTGCCGCCGCCAAGCTGTCTATCCCGGCCGTAATGCGGCGAATACGGGCCGTAGAGCAAGCAGTCTCGGCAGTTGGTGCTAAACAAAATCGCGTCCGCGCGCGCCGAAAGATCAAAGCTAGCGTCCGAGATTGAGTCTGCGATCTGTTTAACTAGCGCGGAGACTAGCATGCCGATGAGATCGCCCCCGCCTCCGCCCGAGTCGTTTGCCGCCGCGGCGCTTTTTTGCCAGAGTACGGCGCCCGTGTTTAGATCAACTAGAGTCGCCGCTACGCTCACGCGCGTAACGCTGCTAATCAGCATATACGAAGTACCGTAGTCCGCGACGTTGAGGTAGAGCGCTGCGTCGGCACCAAATATCTGCTTTAGCTTGTACGTAGAGATCTGCGCGATCTCTCCTGCATCGTAGATGCCGTTGTTTTTAAAGGTCTCGTTTACGAGCGCGGGCGAAAATACGTAATACCCCGCCTCGCTAAGCGGATAGAGCGCGTTTGCCAGCACCGCTGCGGAGGCCTTTATCTCGGCTGAGTCGCTGGCGGGCATCATGACGACGATCGAGCGAGGCTTGGTCTGTAAAAACGCCGAATAGTCGTAAACCTCGGGCTGCGAGCCTGCGCACGCTCCCAAAAACAGCGCCGCAAACGCGCAAAGAAGCGCCGATTTTATTTTATTTTTCATTTTGGCTTCCTTTTGCGGTTTTGCTCGTTTTGGCTGGTTTTGCTTGCTTGGTTTTTAAATTTTGCTTGCTCGTTTGCTCGCCTAAATTTGAGCTTTTGTCATTTGAATTTGACTCGCTTGCGCCTGATTTTTCTTTCGTCTGCTCGCTTAAATTTGCCTCGGTTTTGCCCGCTGCGCCCCGAGTTTTGCTATTTTGATTTAGCAAAAACATCGCGTAGTCGCGCGACTCGGGATAGAGCTCGGCTTCTTTTTCAACGTAGGCTTTAAATTTAGCCCCGTTTCCTTGCGAAAGATAGAGCAAACCTAGATGCGCGTGGAGTCCGGGCGGAGCTTTGGCGGCTCTTTGATAGGCTTTTTGCAGGCTCTGCTCGAGTGCGGCGATCTGAGCGCCCGCGTCGCCTTCTTCGGTTAGGTACTCGTAGACCGAGCTCGTGTAGGCGCCGTCCCAGTAGTATAGCTGTCTAGGCGAGTCGTCCGCGCAGCCAGAGAGCAGCAGGGCGGCGGCGGAGACGAGCGCGAAATTGGCTAGAGTTTTAAAGCGCAAAATTTATCCTTATTTCGCGTTAAAAGCGCCGCTTTCAAGCCCGCGCGTTAGGTTATTTACGGCCTCGATGATGGCTAGGCTTAGCACTTTGCCGTTTAGCGTCGAATCATACCCAGCGCTACCGCCAAAGCCCAGTACTTCGCGGTTTGAGAGCTCGTATTCGCCAGCGCCCTGAGCGGAGTAGACCACCTCGGAGTTTTTCACGTCCACGACGTTAAGATTTACCTTCGCGTAGGCGGTTTGGGTTTTGCCTTTGCCTAGGATACCGAAAAGCTGATGATCGCCCGTAGTCTTGCGGCCAAACTCCGTCACGTCGCCCGTGATGACGTATCTTGCGCCTTTGATTTTTTGTGCCTCTTTGTTTAGCGCGCTTTCTTCTTTGATGGCGCGCATGTTGCTGCGGTCAAGCACCGAGAAGCGCCCGCTTTGCTGTAAATTTGAGATGAGGATGGTCTGGGCTTGGTTGCCTAGTCTGTCCTCGCCGTCTGAAAATACGCCGTTTTGGTATGATGACTGGTTGCTAAAGCGGCCGATAGAAACGGCGATCTTTTGTCCTTGATAGGCGGCGCTTGGAGTTTGGACTTTCGGCGTCTCGACTACGCGAGAACTCTCCGTCGTGCAGCCGGTTATTAGCATCGCGGCGCACGCGGCCAGTAAAAATTTTACGTTCGTTTTCATATCGCTCCTTTAAATTTTGATTTGCGTTATTATCTTACTATTTTTAGCTTAAAAATTTTTAACCCGCCCAAAAACTTAAGCCGCTGCGTCCGCGGATCAAATTTGGCTATAAAATTTCCGCCTCTTTGCTTGCGTTTACCGAGCTTAGCGCGATGCGGTCGCCGGGTTTTAGCTCGCTTAGATTTACGGTTTTGCCGTCTTTTTGCACTCGGACGAAATTTGAAATCTGCGCGAAAAACGACTCTTGCTGCGCGTATGCGGCATGGGCTAGTTTTAGCGCGTTTTCGCATTTTAGCAGCTTAGTTTGCGCGGCGGCGTCTAAAACCTGCCTTAAATTTAGCAAAATTTGCTCTTTTCGAGCGATTTTTTGCGTGAGGCTAGCCTGAGAAAATCTCGCTCTCATCATCGCTAGAGCGTTAAATTTACGCTCCCAAACGCGCATAAAGGCCGAGTCCGCCGCCTCGCTTAGCCTATCTATGCTTTGCATTAGCTCGCCCGTATCTGGCAGTAGCGCAGCCATCGCGGCGCTTGGGGTCGGAGCGCGAAAATCAGCCGCAAAGTCGCTGATGACGTAATCAATCTCGTGCCCGACGGCCGATATCACGGGCGTGCGCGCCGCGTAGATCTTGCGGGCTAAATTTTCGTCGTTAAAGCACCACAGATCCTCTCTGCTGCCGCCTCCGCGCGCCAGCACGATCGCATCCGCGCCGCTTGCGTCCGCTCTTTTTAGGGCGCGTATGAGCGAGGCGGGTGCGGTTTCGCCTTGCGTTAGCGAGTCAAAAACTAAAATTTCAGGTAGCGCCCAGCGCTGCGAAGCGATACGCAGCATATCTTGCAACGCGGCGGAGGTTTTTGACGTGATGAGCGCGATCTTGCGGGGAAATTTAGGCAGCGGTTTTTTGCGCGAGATATCAAAAAGCCCTTCGCTCTCAAGCCGCGCTTTTAGCTGTTTAAATGCAAGTTCGAGCTCGCCTTCGCCGCTTGGGCGTATGAGAGTTGCGATAAACTGATAGCTGCCGCTTGGCGAGTAGAGCGAAATTTTGCCGTAGAGAGCGACTTTCATACCGTCTGTGACGTCAAATTTGAGCTTGGCGGCGTTAAATTTATAAATGACCGCCGAGATCGCGGCCTTTTCGTCTTTTAGCGTGAAGTACCAGTGGCCCGAGCCGTGTTTAACGAGCCGTGAGATCTCGCCCTCTACCTCGACGTAGGAAAACGTCGTCTCAAGTAGCGTTTTGGCCTGCTCGTTTAGCTCGCTGACGCTTAGCACTCACGCGCCTTTTGCGCGATGAAAAGAGTAGAAATATCCATCGAAAAGCTCTTGCAAAGCCGCATCTCAAAGCCAGCGCTAGCAAGTTCGTCTGCAAAGCTTTTGGCGTCTAAAAAGCTCTCGATCGAGCTTGGCAGATACTCGTAGGCTTCTTGATTTTTGGAGATAAAGCCGCCTATTTTAGGCAAAATTTTACCTAGATAAAAGTCGCGAGCACCTGTTAAAATCCCGCTTTTTTTGCGTTTGGTAAACTCTAGCACTACGACGTATCCGCTCATTTTTAGCACTCTGTTAAACTCTCTTAGCGCGGCCTCGCGCTCGACCACGTTTCTGATGCCGTAGCTGATGCTTAGCACGTCCATTGAGCCGCTATCAAGCGTAGTTTGCGTCGCTAGCGCCTCTATAAATTTAAACTCGGGAAATTTTTGTTTAGCGACTGCGAGCATGCCGCTTGAGGGATCGACGCCGATAAGATTTTCGATTTTTGCGTTAAATTCGCCCGCAGTCTTTTGCCAAAAGCCCATCATATCGCCCGTGCCGCATGCGACGTCTACGATATTTACGCTTGAGTCCTTGAAATTTGACAGAACCGTTTTGCACGCGATCTTGCGCCAGTTCATGTCCGCGCCCATGCTTAGCACGCGGTTTGCCAGGTCGTAGGTGGGCGCGATGTCGTTAAACATCTGAACTATTTTTTCTTGTTTTTCCATTTTTTCTCTTTAGATGTAGTAGATTTTTAAGCCGTGCGAAAGCTTTGTGAGGCTTTTTAAAATTTTAGGCTTTGAGTCCAAAATTTCGCTTCGCAGCCCGTAGATTTTTTTGTAAATTTTAGCTTGGAGTTTGTCCATGCGCTTTTGCTCGGCGCCGCTTTTTACGTGTGCGAGCAGGCCTAGCCAGACGTCGGCGTCTTGCAACGAGCCGAAAACTTCTTGTAAAATTTTGCTCTTTTTAAAGCACTTTTTAGCCGTAGGGAAGCCAAAGCCGCCGCCGAAAATTTCGCTTAAGTATCTTAGCCTTTTTATCTCGATGCGACACTTGTGAAACTGCGCGTTTTCGGTGGTTTGGCTCAAATTTAAGAGAGATCTTTTAAGGCGTAAAATTTGAGCTCGCATGGATTTTGCGACGAGTTTTTTTATCGGCGCGTCTCCTAACTCGCCTTTAAAAAAGTCGCTTCCCTCGCGTAAAAATACCTCCCAGTCGCGCAAAATTTCGTTCGCTTCGTCGCTTTGTAGCTCGGCTTGGACGCTTTTGGCTAGGGTTTTGCTTAAATTTTCTAGCTCGCTAGCTAGCGCTTCAAAGCCTTTTTGCTTTTGCAAAAACTCGCAAAATACGTCTATATCGCGCTTTTGGTTAGTTAGCTCGGCTAGTTTTTTAAAATTTAGCAGAAAATAACAAGCCGTTTTTCGGTCGAAAACGGGAGTGAAAATTTTGAGCAAAGAGCGGGTTTTACGCAAATTTATGCGGATCTGATGCAGCGCCTCGGCGTCGCTAGAGCTTGCGTACTCGTTTAGGTGCTTGCCAAGTAGCGTAAATATCTGAAAAAACACCGTCCGCATCGCATCCATCGCACCGATGTAGCTTGGCAAATTTAGCTCCAGCTCGGGACTATTTTGTAAAATCCCAATGCTCTTTTGCGCGTCGAAACCGCCCTGCGGCAAGCCAAAAAGCGCTAAATTTTTATTTTTATAGCGTTCGTCTTCCGTGACCTCGCCGGTTACGTGCGCGGCGATAAACTCGGGCAGGCTAAACTCCGCCGCCTCGCGCTCGCTAGCAAACTCGGCCTCAAAAGTAACAAGTCCTTCTAAAGCGCCGTGAAAAATATCGACGTTGCAAGCAATGCCGTCAAGCTTAAATAGAAATCTTGTCTTTTTTATAGGAGCGGCGACTGCGTTTTTTAGGGCTTTTTTAAAGCTTTTGGCGTCCGTTTCGCTCTCGTTTTCCTCGCGCGCTAGGCCGATGCCCGATTTTTGAGTGATCGTAAAAACGCCCGAAGCCTCGCGAAATCTAATCTCCTCAAGCGGAGTGATTTTGACGTAAATTTGCGTCACGTCTTTTTGCTCGGTGCCGATGTCGCGGGCCTTTAGCTCGTTTATGACGGCGGCGTCACGCAGGATAAATTTACGCTCGATCTCTATCAAATTTCGCTCCTTAATATGAAAAATTGTATCAAAAGGTAGCTTAAAGTGTAAAATTTGCGAGCTTTTGCCGCCAACCTTGCGACGCGAAATGATTTTTTAACGCAAATAACGCTAAAATCAGATCAAATTTGAAAGGAGTTTGGATGAATAGAAAGCTAAATTTTAGCGCAGGACCTTCGGCTCTGCCTCTTAGCGTGCTTGAGCAAGCGCAAAACGAGCTCACGGACTATCAGGGCAAGGGCTTTTCGATAATGGAAATCAGCCACCGAAGCAAGATTTTTGAAGAGGTGCACTACGGCGCGATGGCCAAGGCGCGCGAGCTATACGGCATCGGCGAGGAATTTGACGTGCTATTTTTGCAAGGCGGCGCGCACTTGCAGTTTGCGATGATACCGCTAAATTTAGCCGCCAAAGGCGTCGCGCAGTATGCCGACACGGGCGTCTGGACGAGCAAAGCGATCAAAGAGGCCGCAAACGTCGGCGCAAGATACGAAGTGGTCGCTAGCAGTAAAGAGACATCCTACGACCGTATCCCAGAGGTTAAATTTGATGACGCCGCCGCATACGGCTACGTCTGCACGAACAACACCATCTACGGCACGCAGTACCGCGCGCTGCCTCGCTCCAAAGCCCCGCTGGTCGTCGATGCGTCGAGCGATTTTTTCTCGAGGCCGGTTGATTTCACGGACGTGGGGCTGCTCTACGGCGGCGCGCAGAAAAATGCCGGCCCAAGCGGCGTAACCGTCGTCATCATCCGCAAGGACCTGCTAGAGCGAGCCTGCATGGAGCGTACTCCGACGATGCTTCGCTACGATACGCACGCTAGCGCCGCGTCGCTATACAACACGCCGCCGACGTTTGGCATATATCTGCTAAATTTGACGCTGGGCTGGGTACAAGAGCAGGGCGGTCTAGCCGCGATAAACCGGATCAATGAGCAAAAGGCGGCGCTACTTTACGGCACGATCGACGGTTCTGGAGGCTTTTACAAAGGTCACGCGCAAAAAGATAGCCGCTCTCTGATGAACGTTAGCTTTACCATCGCAAACCGCGAGCTAGAGGCGGCCTTTATCTCCGAGTCCGAAAGTGCGGGCATGCTGGGCCTAAAAGGACATCGTCACGTAGGCGGTATCAGAGCTTCGATATACAACGCCGTGAGTATCGAAAACGTGCGGACTTTGGCTGAGTTTATGAAAGAATTTGCTAGGAAAAACGGGTAAAACCGGGCAAATTTAAAAGGATGCGCCGCGCGAGTTTGGCTTTGCTTCGGGTAAATTTAAGCCCGAGGCTAAATTCGGCGGTGCGTTAAATTTTGCTTTTTACGCAAATTTAAGCGGCTTTGGCTTGGAAGCGGCCGTTTAAATTTGCTTTGGTTTTACGGCGAGCCGATTTTAAATTTGCCTAGTTAAATTTGGCTCTTGCCGCTTTTCTTAACTCGTATAAATGCAAAATTTGCTCGAAATTTAAAACGCTCGGCGAGTGAAATTATCTTTTTATCTCCAAATTTATCCTACCGTTTATCTCTGAAAATTTATATTCCAGCTCGTCCGAGCGATAGGCTATGCTTTTGTTTTTGCAAATTTGCTTCTCGCGGGATGCTATCTTTTTTAGCATCGGCGGTAGCTCCTTAGCGATCAAAAGCTTGATAGACATATCCAGGCCGTGCGTTAGCTTTTTGAGAAATCTACCGTCAAGCTCGCTCTCGTCTTTTATCATATGCAAGGTCGCGTCAAAGCCGAGCTTTCGCAGTTCCTCATAGAGTTGCGCTTTTTCTTCGGGCGACGCGCAGTGGTCGTTTGCGGCGCAGTGATAGCCGGCGTAGATAGGCTTTGGATACTCGCTTTGGACTTTTAGGTGCGCGGCGTCTAGGATGTTTCGTATATCCTCGCGCGCCTGCGAGAAATAGCAAGGCGACGAGCTATTTAGCAGCGTCCACATGGTTTTGGTAAAGACGTAAATGCTGATATTGCGAAAATATATATCGGTGGAGTATTTGCGAAATTTGAGATAATCTATCTCCTTGCCTAGGCCTATGAGCTCCCAGTTTAGCTTCGCGTAGCTGCTGCTGTCTATGAGGCCGTCCATCAGCCACGGCGCAAATTTTGCTGCCAAAGCGTTTATGTAGGCGCCGTGCGAACTGCCGACTAGGACTACGGGCAGCTCGTTCATATCGGTCGCGGATTTAAACGGCGGATTTGCCTTGATAAAAAGCGCGGCATTTATCACGTCTTGGGCTTGCATAACGCTGAAATTTTGATATTCGTTTTTAGTGGGTTGCAACGTGACGGATATTTGTAATTTAAAATTGCCGGGCAACCCACCGCTCGCTTTTATCTCGCTTATCTGCGTATCTAGCGTCGAAAGCGCGCCGTAGCCGATATCGCCTGAGATTTCTATGCCTATTTTAGAGCATTTATTTTTAAGGATTATTTTGTCTAAATCGTTTAAAAAATACGTCGCTCCCGTTTGCGGCCTGTTGCCGATGCAGTGGTAGTTCGGACTCGCCACGGCTACGTTAAATTCGCTAGCTACGAACTGCGCTAAATGCTCTCTATAGTTTTCATTCGCATCGCCGCCAAGACCTGGTACTATGAAAACTAGGGCTCTGGCGGGCTTTTCCTCGTCGTAGCAGAGCTTAAATTCGAGCAAAGAATCGCGCCTTATACCAAGTTCTACATCGTCATAGGATGGGATTTTGTATTGTTATGATCTAGCATTTGGACACAATTTGCCTATTATATACGCGTTTGATAAATTTTAGTGGTCGAGAGATATTGTTGGGTTGGTTGTTAGCGCCAGGTTATCAAATTTATTAAAATTTGATAAATAGGGTATTTGCTGAAATTATTTTTTGTAACTTTCGCCGCCGAATTTCAGTAGCGCCGAACCCCACGTAAAGCCGCCGCCAAACGCATCTAGTAAAAGCAAATCGCCCTTTTTAAGCCTGCCTGCTTCGTATGTGTCGTTCATCGCCATTGGTATGGAGGCCGAGCTTGTGTTGCCGTATTTTCCGACGGTTACGACGCACTGCTCGTTTGTAAAATTTAAGCGTTGCTTGACTGCCTCGATGATGCGCAAATTTGCTTGATGAGGCATAAAAAGATCTATTTTATCGCTTGGAATTTGATTTTTTTCTAGGATATCTACCACGTCTTTGGTTAGCGTCTGGACTGCGATTTTGAAGACTTCATTACCCGACATTTTAATAAATTTTTCTTCGCCGCCGGGAGTTATGAGTAGGTTTGCGTAGTTGCCGTCGGCTGCGGTATGAACGTCGATGATCTCGTTTTCTTCGCCTGCGCTTACGACTGCTGCGCCCGCTCCGTCGCCAAATAGTATGCAAGTAGTTCTATCGGTCCAATCGACGATTTTACTTAGCTTTTCGGCTCCGATTATCAATACGTTTTTTTTGCTTCCGCTCTCAATTAATGATTTTGCAAGCTCAAGCAGGTAGATAAAACCCGTACACGCCGCGCTTATGTCAAATGCCGTAATGGCATTTATGCCTAAATTTTTAGCGATCTTGCACGCCGTCGAAGGCATGCAAAAGTGATCGGGTGAGATAGTCGCGCAGATAACCGCATCGATATCTTTTGCCGTCAAATTTGCCCTTTCAAGCGCTATTTTTGCCGCTTTCGTGCCAAGCTCGCTTGTGTCCTCATCCTGCGCTATGCGTCGTTGGCTGATGCCTGTGCGCTTAACTATCCACTCGTCGCTAGTTTCCACGGTTTTTTCAAGGTCGAAATTCGTTAAAATTTTAGGCGGAGCGTATGCGGCTATGGATATTAGCGAGGCTTTTGGCATTAAAATTGTCTTTGTAATTTCATTTTGCGAAGTGCGAAAGCTCGTCTTCGATAACTTTATTTATATCGGAGTTTGCGAATTTTAGAGCTTGAAATATCGCATTTTTAATAGCTTTTGGAGTACTTTTACCGTGGCTGATTATAACGCAACCGTTTACGCCAAGTAGCGGTGCGCCGCCGTATTCGTCGTAATCGACTTGCTGTTTTAGCGTTTTAAAAACTTTTTTCATTAGAAGCGAACCTGCTATAGCGACCGGGGATTTTTTAACGTGTTTTTTGATTATTTTGGTTATCGCGTCAGCTACGCCTTCGCTTGTTTTTAGTAGGATATTTCCGACAAATCCGTCGCAAATTACCACATCGACGCTTCCGTCAAAGACTTGATTTCCTTCGGCGTTGCCAACAAAGCTGTCTAGTTTTGAAATCATTTCAAAAGCTTCTTTCGTAGCCTCGTTGCCTTTACTGCTCTCTTCGCCGTTTGAAAGAAGCCCTAATTTAGGGGATTTTATTTTTAGAATTTCTTTCGCGTAGGCTTCGCCCATTACCGCAAACTGAAACAAATGTTCCGGCCTACAGTCTACGTTCGCGCCGACGTCCAAAACTAGAGTTTTACCGCCGGTAACATTTGGCATCAACGTCGCAATAGCCGGGCGAGAGACGTTTTTGAGTCGTCCGACTCGAAGCGTGGCAAGGCTCATCGTGGCTCCGCTGTGTCCGGCAGAAACTACGGCCTTGGTTTGTTTATTTTTAAGTAGCTCGATAGCCTTAAAAATACTGCTTTCTTTTCGCTTTAACGCATCGGTGGCGCCGTCGCTCATAGAAACGACCTCGTCGGCTTGAATAAATCTTACGTATTGTTTTAAATTTTGTGGGACGAGACTTTCCAAAATTTTCGTATCGCCTACCAAGATAGCTTCAAATTTTACTTCTTTTAAAGCTTCGATCACGCCGCCGATAATAGGCTGCGGACCGAAGTCGCCGCCCATTGCGTCAATGCAAATGCTGGTCATCTGTATCAATACTCTCCGGTAGTTTTATTTACGCGGTGAGGCATTTTCCATGAGCCATCTTTATCTTTTACGGGAATAGGAAGCGTTACTTTGTAGTGTGTTCTTCTCTTTGCCGCGCGAGTATGACTTACTCTTCGTTTAGGTACTGCCATTTTATTCTCCTTTATAGATTTTTACATTTTTCACAATAAAAATAATCGCTCTTAAAAGCTTCTATTTCGCTTGTTAATACTTCTTCTAAATTTATAAAACCGTCGAAAAACTCTACTACATCGTCGAGATTTTCTTCTTTGTCTTTATAAATTCCGTCGCTTAATATCAAATTTACATCTTCATCAAGCTTCAAATTTATATCTTCTCCGCATCGGTCGCAGTTGTGAGCTATCTCGCCTACGATCTTGCCTTTGCAACTGACTAAATTCTGGTTTATTCTTTTGAGTTCGCCGTTAAAATTCAGCCCGTCCGAGTTTAACTCGAACGGCATTTGGTTATTTGCGATTTTGGCGAAAGATATTTTCAAAATTTAACCTAAAATTAGCAAATTTCTCTTGTTGCAAAGAAAAACGCAATCTCATTTTTAGCGTTTTCTAGGCTGTCGCTGCCGTGAACGGCGTTTGCGTCTATACTCTCGGCAAAGTCGGCTCTAATTGTACCGGGCTTTGCTTCTTTTGGATTAGTTGCGCCCATTAGATCGCGGTTTTTAGCTACCGCATCGTCGCCCTCAAGAACCATAACTACGACCGGTCCGCTGACCATAAAATCAACCAAATCGTTGAAGAAAGGTCTGTCTTTGTGAACTGCGTAGAAAGCTTTTGCGTCGCATTTGCTTAGTTTGACTTTTTTCATAGCGGCGATTCTTAGTCCGTTGCTTTCGAATCTATCCACGATTTTTCCGATAACGCCCTTTTTTACGGCATCAGGCTTAATAATAGAAAGCGTTTGCTGCATAAAATTTCCTTTTTGTGGTTTTTATAAGGCGGTGATTATATCAAAAAAAAATTAAATTTCAAAATAAGCCCCGCAAAAGGGCTTAGATCCGTAGCTTACGAGATGACGGCAGTTTCGCCTGTTCTCATATCGGCGGTTATCTCGGTGCGAGAAGGCTGTCCTGCAAAAGGAGCGTCCCAAACGATGCAACCGTCAGTCGGACAGACTGAGGCGCATGCAGGCTCGTCGTTAAATCCTACGCACTCGACGCATTTATCGGCATAGACATAGTATGCGTCCTTGCCGGTCGGGTTATCTGCGTCGTCTACGATAGCGCTCGTCGGGCACTCGTCGATGCATGAGCCGCAGCTGATGCAAATGTCTGTTATTTTTACTGCCATTTTTTATCCTTTTTGGTCAAATTTTTCGCAAGAATATCAAAAACTAAGTAAATTTGATATTAAATTTTTGCGTTAAATTTTAAAACGAAAACGTAAATTTTTAGCTCTTTTTAATTTTTAGATGATATAATTTCGCTACAAATAAAAATTATTAAGGAGAAAAAATGTTAGTAACAAAAAAAGCACCTGATTTTACAGCTGCAGCGGTTTTAGGAAGCAATCAGATCGTAAATGATTTCAACCTATATAAAAATATCGGCGAGAAGGGCGCGGTAGTATTTTTCTACCCTATGGACTTTACTTTCGTTTGCCCTAGCGAGATTATCGCGTTTGATAAAAGATACGACGAATTTAAAGCTCGCGGTATCGAAGTTATCGGCGTTTCAACGGACAACCAATTCTCTCACTTCGCATGGAAAGAAACTCCGGTAAACAAAGGCGGCATCGGCCAAGTTCGCTACCCGTTAGTAGCCGATATGACGAAGTCTATCGCTCGCGGTTTTGACGTACTTTTAGAGGATGCGGGCGTCGCTCTTCGCGGTAGCTTCTTACTTGATAAAGACGGCACCGTTCGCCACGCGGTTATCAACGACCTTCCGCTTGGAAGAAACATCGACGAGATGATAAGAATGGTCGATACGATGCTATTTACGAACGAGCACGGAGAGGTTTGCCCTGCAGGTTGGAACAAAGGCGATAAAGGTATGAAAGCCGATACAGCAGGCGTCGCAGACTACCTATCTCACAACGCAGACAAACTATAATCATCCAAATTTAAGGGCGAGCTCTCGCCCTTTTCTCCCTCTTTTTACTCACTTCACAAAATTTTTAACGAAATACGCAAAAAATTTAAACTAAAAACAAAATAAATTTACTATAATAGAGGCAATTTCTAAAATCTCGCAGAAGGGAAACCTCTAAATGATCAACACTGATAACAGCGGTTCTATGATCTTAGAAGGCGCTATTAGCGTATTTTCAAGGGCTCTAAAAGACAATCATCAAATTCATTTTTTAAATTTATACAACGGCGTAAAGGTTGAGTGTCAAGGTAGCGTGATAGCCGTCGAGGATGAGACCGTGGTTTGCAAGGTAACGCTAGAGCAAATTTTAGCCATGAAAGAGGAAAAAAACGCCTACATCGTGCGCGACGAGTATTTTGCCGAAAATTTAAGAGCCGATATCGCGGGATTTGATTTGTCAAATTTGACCGTGACGCTTAGAGATTTTATCTACATGCACAACCTGCATGCAAATTTGCGAAAATATCAACGCGTCTATCCAAACCGCTATACCAAGGTCTCTCTTGCTCAAAACGGCAGCGCAGTGCAGGGGAATTTATACGATATCTCCGAGGGTGGACTCGGCGTCGTTAGCGCCGATGACGGAGAGTTTAGGGACGGCGAGCAGGTAAATGCTAAATTTGAACTCGGACTTTCCGACTGCGAAAACGGATCTTGCGAAAAAGTGGATGTCGATATCGATCTAAAGCTAGTTACGGCGCTAAAATACAAAGGCGCTATGAGATACTGCTGCCAAGTGATGAACAAGCAAAACGCGCATCAAAATATCGTAAAATTTACCGACAAGCGTGTAAAAGAAACCCTCGAAGAGCTCAAAGAGCAGCTAAAAACTTACCAATAAATTTAACGCAAAATTAAAAGGCGAGCCTCGCGCTTGCCTTATTTTAATTCTACCCGCCTCGCTTTCAAATTTATCCTCCCGGCTTCACCCGAAATTTAATCAAAAATCAGTAAAATAGCCCAAAATTTACAAGGAAATTTTATGAAAACCATCCAAGAAAATTTAAAGCTATTTTACGTCGGCCTCAAAAACAAAGAGCCGTTTTTTTACAAAAACAAGGACCTCACGACGCACGCAGCCATCATCGGAATGACCGGTAGCGGTAAAACGGGCCTTGGTATCAGCATCCTAGAAGAAGCCTGCATCGATAATATCCCGACCTTTATAATCGACCCAAAAGGCGATATGACCAACCTCGCCTTAGCGTTCCCGCAGATGAGCGCGCAGGATTTTGCGCCCTACGTCGATGAAAACGAAGCGCAAAACAAGGGCATGAGCGCGGATGAGTTTGCCGCTAGCGAAGCGCAGACGTGGAAAAACGGTATCGAGGGCTCGTTTCAGAGCTTGGAGCGCGTAGGGCTTTTTAAAGATAGCGCCGAGCTAAAAATTTACACGCCAAAGAGCAGTAGCGGCGTCGGCGTGGCGCTGCTGGGCGATTTTGCGCGCCCGAATTTAGATGCAGGCAGCGAGGAGTTTAGCGAGTACGTAGGCTCTCTGGCTAGCTCCGTGCTCTCGCTCGTTGGCATAGAAAACGACGTAAACTCAAAAGAACACCTGCTCATCTCAAACATTTTTATCGATAAATTTGGCCAGGGCGCGGACGTGAGCCTAGAGGAGCTCATCGGCTTTATCGCGACGCCTCCGTTTGCTAAGATCGGCGTATTTGACGTGGAGAAATTTTATCCAAGCTCCGATCGCATGAAACTAGCGGTTAAGATCAACACGTTGCTAGCAAGCCCTGACTTTCGCGCGTGGCTGAGCGGCGAGCGGCTAGACATCTCAAAGATGCTTTTTAACGCAAACGGCAAGGCAAAGTGCAATATCTTTACCATCTCGCACCTAAAAGACAGCGAGAGGATGTTTTTCGTGACGCTGCTGCTAAACGAGATCATCGCGTGGATGCGCAAGACCGAGGGTACGAGCTCGCTTCGCGCCGTGCTTTATATGGACGAGATTTTCGGATTTTTCCCGCCAAACGGCAATCCGCCGTCTAAAACCCCGATGCTTACGCTACTAAAGCAAGCCCGCGCACACGGCCTTGGCGTGATACTTAGCACTCAAAACCCGGTCGACCTTGACTACAAAGGTCTTAGCAACATCGGCACGTGGTTCATCGGGCGCTTGCAAACCGCGCAGGACAAAGCGCGCGTGATCGACGGTATGACGGGACTCGCGGGCTCTGCGATGGATAAGGGCGAGATAGAAAATCTCATCTCAAATTTGCAAAAGCGCAACTTCCTACTAAAAAACATCCACGAGGACGGGCTGTCCGTCATCTCGACGCGCTGGGCTCTGAGCTACCTAAAAGGACCGCTTAGCCGAGAGCAGATTTCAAATTTGATGAAAGAGCAAAAGAGCGGGTCAAATTTGGGCGGATCAAGCTCGGCAAAAAGCTTAAATTTCGCCGCCAAGCCGGTGCTGTCGCCGGACATCGCTCAGCTTTACGCCGCAAGCTCGAATTTACACGAGGGCGGCGAGCTGGAGGGGTATCTTTACGGCGAAGCCAAAGTGCGATTTTACGACGCTAAAAAGGGGCTTGACGAGGTGCGCGAGGTAAATTTCACGCTAAGGCTGGATGAAGCTCAAAAAAGCGCCGACTGGAGCGAAGCTAGCGAAAATATGCATTTTGTTGCGGTTACAGAGCCGAATTTCAAGCTCTCGTACGCGCCGCTGCCAGGCTTTGTCGCCGGAGCTAAAAATTTCAAAGATCTAACTAAAAATTTCAAAGAATTTATCTATAGAAACTACAAACTTAGGCTCTTTAGCGCGCTAAATTTAAGCTCGGCGCCGGGCGAGAGCAAGGAGGAGTTTTACGTGCGTTTGGCCGATAAATGCAACGAAATTTTAGAGGCGCAAACGGCCAAGCTCACGGCGGAATTCGACAAACAAAAAGCGCGCCTAGAGGAGAAACTAAACCGCTCGGTGGCAAAGCTGGAAAAAGAGCAGCGGGACTTTAAAAGCAAGGGGATCGAGACTGCGATCTCGGTGGGAGCTAGCATTTTGGGCGCGATATTTGGCAAGGGGCTGCTAAGTAGCGGCAACATCGGTAAGGTCGCGATCTCCGCGCGCTCGGCAAACAGCGTGCTAAAAGAGCGCAGCGACGTCAAACTAAGCGAGCAAGAAGTCGCCCAGCTAAACGCGCAGATCGAGGAGCTGATGGCGAAATTTGAAGAAGACGCGAGCGCGCTAAAAGCCAAAAACGACGCGCAAAACATAGAAGTGACGGAGGTGGAGGTGGGGCCGAAGAGTAGTGATATTTATGACGAAAAGCTATATCTTCTTTGGAAATAAATTTAACGGCTTGTCTTTTTGCCCTATACTTCGTTACTTTTAAATTTGGCTCGGTCATTACCGACGAGGTAACTCCCGTCGCCAAATTTAAAAGCGCCTCGTCTAGAACAAAAATACTTCGCCTTATCGTTTTACGCTCAAATTTGAAGTCAAATTTGCAAAATTTACCCACCGAGACCCGCACCCTAAAAACGTAAATTTAAAATTTGTAGCGCGATAGCGCCGGATAAAACTGCGCATAGCGCAGCAACATCTCACGTGCAGTGGGGTTGGTGGGGGTTTGGGGGCGGAAGGGGCGACGCTTCGTAAGCAGAAACCCCTTCCGCCACCCAAGAAAAAACAAAAGTTTAATATGAAAGGAAGCTCTTTTGTATCGCTGCGAGCCACAGGCGAAGTAAAACCCTTTCCTCTCCCAAGAAAAAGAGAAAGGTGGATACAAAAGGAGTTTTTTGTTTAGCTTCGCTGTTCGCTATCGTCGCTTTGCTCTGCCAAAGCAGTTTGCAAGCAAGAAGAGACCGCTACGCTCGCAACTGCTTCCCCAAAAGCTGCGAACGCAAAGCGTGAAGCAGAGCAGAGCGTAATTCAAGCCCCCACCCCCCCCTTTTTTTTACAACAAAGCAAAAAACAACCTCAAACGGTTGTTTTTTGCGCAAAGAAGCTTGGCTCGAAACACCAAATTTTGACTAAATCAAATTTAGCATCTTAAAGTTGCGGGTTTACTCAAGTGAAATTTACAAATTTACCGCCCTTTAAAACGACCGATTTATCAAAAAATCAGCCGAATTTAATTAATATTGCGAGATCGAAACAAAAATCAGGATAAAAAATGAACGAAAATTTGATAGCTTACGCCGCGGCGTATCTGCTAGGCGGTATCCCCTCGGGCGTGATTTTGGCTTATATCTTCGGCGGAGTGAACATCAGAAGCGAAGGTAGCGGCAGCATCGGCGCGACCAACGTCTTGCGCGTGCTAAAGCAAAAAGATCCCAAACTCGCTAAAAAGATCGCGATTTTGACCGTAGTTTGCGACGTTTTAAAGGGCGTATTGCCGATACTAATCGCGAAATTTTTAGGCCTAGCTCCAGCGACGCTTTGGGCGATGGCGGTACTTTCGGTGCTCGGACACTGCTATTCGCCGTTTTTAAAATTTGAAGGCGGTAAGGGCATAGCCACAGGCGCGGGCGTTTTGGCGGTCTTTTTACCGCTTGAGATCGCTATCGCGCTTGGGGTTTGGTTTGTCGTCGGCAAACTGCTTAAAATCTCATCGCTTGCCTCGCTAGCCGCGCTTGCGGCGTTTATCGTAGCGACTTTTGCGTTGCAGCCGCAGATTCCCGACATCGACTCCTATGCACCGATATTTTTGATCGCGTTTTTGGTCGTTTATAAGCACCTGCCAAACATCAAACGCCTGATAACCGGGCAAGAAAAGCGCGTCATTTGACGACGATTATCAGAGATTACGAATTTAGCACGATCATCGGGCTGCTTGATTTCGAGCGCGTGACTCCGCAGAAGGTAAGAGTGAGCGCGGAATTTGAAAGCGGCGAGTTTATAGACTACGTGGAAATGATAAATTTGATCGAGGAAATTTACGCGCTGGAGAAATTTGGCACCGTGGAGAGCTCGCTTGAAATTTGCGCGAAAAAGTTGAAGGAAAAATTTAGCTCGCTTAGCTTTTTAAAAATGGAAATTTTAAAAATCGAGATCGTCAAAAATGCGACGGTTGGCGCAAGAGCTGAGTTTAAATATTAAATTTTTTTTAAAGTATCTTGAAATCTTGCTTAATTTATGCTACAATCCCATCAAATTTCACTGAAGGGAAAAAATGAGAATTTTAATAGTTGAAGATGAGGTAACTCTAAACAAAACCATCGCCGAGGGCTTGCAAGAGTTCGGCTATCAGACCGACAGCTCGGAGAATTTCAAGGATGCCGAATACTACATCGGTATTAGAAATTACGACTTGGTTTTGACTGACTGGATGCTTCCGGACGGCGACGGCGTGGATCTGATCAACATCATCAAACACAAATCTCCGCGCACCGCAGTAGTCGTGCTATCTGCTAAAGACGATAAAGATAGCGAAGTTAAGGCATTTAGAGCTGGTGCGGACGACTATATCAAAAAGCCGTTTGATTTCGACGTTTTGGTAGCTAGAATAGAAGCAAGACTGCGCTTCGGCGGTACGAACGTTATCAAAATAGACGACCTTATCATCGATCCGGACGAGGAGAAAATCACCTATCTAGGTCAAGATATCGAGCTAAAAGGCAAACCGTTTGAGGTGCTAACTCACCTTGCGCGCCACAGCGATCAAATCGTCAGCAAAGAGCAACTACTAGACGCGATCTGGGAGGAGCCTGAGCTCGTAACTCCAAACGTAATCGAAGTAGCAATCAATCAAATCCGCCAAAAAATGGATAAACCGTTAAACATCTCGACTATCGAGACGGTCAGAAGACGCGGGTATAGGTTTTGCTTTCCCAAAAAAGCCTAAGATTTAGGTTTATAGTGCAATTAGCATCGGCTTCTACGATGCTAATTCTCATCATCTCCGTTCTTTTATATCAGTATATCAAGGTTACGATATACGAGGGTATCTCGCAATCGCTCGCATACGAAGCTAAAATTTTATCCACGAGCGCAAATTTATCTAAAGTACAAAAACCGTTTGAATACTTCACGCTAAACGATAGTCCCACGAGGGCAAAGCTCGTCGAGGGCAAGACCGTATCGCCTTATTTTGTCACGGAAAAGCTCGGGCAAAAGACCTATTTGACGTTATTTTACCCGTATATGGACGATATCAGCGTAGCGCTAACTAAAGAAACCACCCATCAAAGCAAGCTTATAGATCAAATTTTAATCGACATCATCATGGTAAACGCCACGTCGATACTTTTAGTCATTTTTTACGTGCTATTTTTATCGCGGATGCTGCTTGTGCCGATTAAAATTTTAAGCAGAAAAATGACAAATTTAAACGAGAGATTTTTGCAGGCGGTGAGCCTTGACGAGTTACCGCCCGAGTTTAAACCGCTAGGCAAAAGTCTAAACCGCCTAATCGAGCGAATTCAGACCTTTGTGCTTTATCAAAAAGAACTTTTCGTTGGCGTCGCTCACGAGCTAAAAACGCCGCTTGCTGTAATGAAAACCAAAAACGAAGTCACGCTAATAAAGCCGCGCGAGAGCGAAAAATATATCGAAGTGCTAAAAAACAATAACGAAGCCATCAATCAGATGAACAAAATGATAAGCTCGATCCTAGAGATCGGGCGGCAGGAGGGCGCGCAGTTTGAGGAGGCCGTGCGCATCGATATCATCGAGTTTTTAAATCAATCTGCGAATAATTTTAAAATTTTAGCTCGCGGCGAAGGCAAGGATATTGCGACCGATTTTGCGCCGAGTAGTCTTGAGATGACGCTGCAAACGACGCTTTTAACGCACGTTATCCAAAATTTCGTCCAAAATGCGATCAAATTTTCTCCTCGCGGCGCCGTGATCACGCTACGCTCGCGCCTTAGCGAAAACGAATTTATTATCGAGGTCGTAGATGAGGGCTGCGGCATCGACGAGAGCAAGGACCTTTTTGCGCCGTTTAAGCGTTTCGGCGATAAGGGCGGAGCGGGACTCGGGCTATTTCTAGCCAAGGGCGCGGCTCAGGCTCTTGGCGGCTCGGTGTCTATCAAAAACCGCACCGACGGGCACAGCGGCGCGATCTCGACCCTTACTTTAGCGATAAATAAAAATAATAAAGGCAAATAAATGGCAAAACGAACCGCCGTCATAGATCTAGGCTCAAATTCGATGCGAATGGCGATTTTTGAGAAGACTTCGCGCTACGCATTTCACATCATCGGCGAATTTAAGATGAAGGTGCGCCTGGGCGAGGGCGCGTACGAGCACGGCGGCGAGATCGCCCAAAGGTCGATGCAAAAGGCCTGCGAGGCGCTTAGCGAGTTTAAAAATATTGCACAAAACTACAAATGCTCGAAAATTTTTGCCATGGGCACCTCGGCTCTGCGCGACGCTCCGAATGCCGGCCTGCTCATAAGCATGGCGCGCAAGGAGCTCGGGATAAATTTAAAAGTCGTTAGCGGCAAGGACGAGGCGACGTTTGGCGGCGTGGCGGCGTTAAATTTACTCGAGCCGCTAGAGGAGTTCGTGACGCTTGATATCGGCGGGGGCTCTGCGGAGCTAGCGCTTGTTAGCGGTGGCAAGATAGTAGACGCCGTGTCGTTAAATTTAGGTACGGTGCGGCTAAAGGAGCTATTTTTCGATAAGAAAAATTTAAACGCCGCAGCGCCTTTTATCAAAGAGGCGTTTAAAAGTTTACCTAAAAATTTTAAAAGCAAAAACCTAGTCGCTATCGGCGGTAGCCTGCGCGCGATATCTTCGGCTATCATGTCGGCGCAAGACTATCCGCTAAAAACTGTGCACAACTTTGCCTACAAATTTCAAAACCACAAAAACTTCATCGAAAATTTAGCTCGGGCGAGCGTGTTAGAACTTGGAAAATTCGGTATCAAAAAGGACCGATTCGACACGATTAGAGAGGGCGCACTTATATTTTTAGGCGCGGTGGACGCTGTCGGCGCGCAAAACATCTATACTAGCGGCGCGGGCTTTAGAGAGGGCGTATTTTTGAGCGATATCTTGCGCCCGACGCGCAAATTTTCGCCAAATTTTAATCCGAGCGTGAGGAGCTTGCAGGATAGATTTTTGCTAGACGATAACAAAACTATCGTAAAATACGCAAAAGACCTCTTTGCCGCGCTAGAGCCGCTGCACGGGCTTGATGGGCGCTACGAGAGCGAGCTAGCCGTGGCTGCGAGGCTACACAGCGTGGCACAGTGCTTGGGATTTTACGGCGAGCATGCTAGCTCGGCGTTTTTTGTGTTAAATGCCCTAAACTACGGCTTTTCGCATGCGCAAAAATGCCTTATCGCTGCGATCATCGCGCAAAACGGCAAAAAAAGTTCGAGCGAATTTGAGCGATTTAAAAACCTGCTACCTAGCGAAGAGGTCGTGCGCTGGCTGAGTTTTATCCTTGCGCTTGCTAAAAATCTCGATGCAAACTGCGCGCATAAGAAGCTGGAGTTTGAGTTTATTAACCATACTTTGCAAATTTACGGCGCTAAGGAGCTGTTTATGGCGAAGGAAAATATCAAAAAGATGACCAAGCCGGATACTTTTGCGATCTGTTTTGCGTGAAATTTGGTGGAGAGATTTGATGAAATTTGCGGTAAATTTCATCAAATTTTATAAAATTAGTTTTTACTAGGCGCCAGACGATTAGTCTATACTCGCCTTATCCTTGTATGCGTCCAGCGTTTGGCGATTTTCGATGTAGGCGTTTAGTTTTTTTTGATTTTCTTCAAAAAAACTCTGAAAATCTTGCTCGCTCGTCATCTTTTCTTCGCCGAATTTGTCCAAAAGCACGTTTGACGTGCCTGTTAGCACGAGATAGCGTCTATCAAGGTGCTGAAAAAGCACGACTTTATTCGTATCATCAAGCGGTTTTTCATAGATTATCTCCACGCCATCGTCGCTTTTTACCTTTTCAAACCAACCGTTTTCGCGCTTTGTTTTTATCGTTTTTTGCTTATTTTTTAGCTTTGCCTTGACGAACAAAAGCACGACTAAAAGTAGCGCCAAAACGCCCAAAACCGAGTAATATCTATAATCGATCATGTCGCTCATGCCCTGCGTCATAAAATTTACGTCGCCGTTTTGCGCACCTAAATTTAGGCCTGCGCCTTGAGCGGGAGAGGTTAAATTTGATGCATTTTGATCGCTGGATAAATTCGTTGTTTCGGTTATATTTTCTCTGGTTTCTTGCGGTGATAGCGCGGTCGCAGCGGCTGAGTTTGCCGCATTTTCAGGAGTCACGCGTATACGCAGGCCAAAGCCGTCGGTGGTTTTTGACGCGCTAACGGCTACTTGCGCGTCGCTTTTTATCACGAGGGCTAAATTTTGACCCCTGGGTTCAAACAAAAGTTCTTGCAGTATGCTTGAGTTTACGCTTTTTTCGATATTTTGATCGTTTTGCAGGTCTTTAAAAAGCAGGGTTATCGCGCCGTCTTTGCGCTCTTGCAGGATCGCTCCGCTATAAGGCGCGTCAAAACTAAGCATAATATCGACGCGGTCGCTACGCTCGTAAATGTTGTAAGTAGATAAATTTGACCCCCAAAGCGCGGCGAAAAACAGTAAAAGCGCGGCGAAAATCCTCATAACTGCTCTCGTTTAAAGTACTGGATGACGGATTTTGAGTCTAGGATTTCATTTATCCTGATGGCGAGGTTTTTTTCGTAAACCATCACTTCGCCCTTGCCGAAAATTCGGTTGTTTATAAAAAGCTCCACGCTCTCGCCGGCAGGCTTTTCTAGGTCGATTACAGAGCCAACTTCGAGCTTTAAAAGCTGCTTTACGCTAATAGTCGTGGTGCCGAGCTCCGAGATAAAATCCACTCCGATATCCATCAGCTCGTCGTAGCTTTTAAAAAGCCCGCCGCGCTCTTGCAACATCTCCTGAATCCCTTGCGGCGCCGTTTCTACGGCGGTTAGTTCTTGTAGTTCTTCGCTCATGCTTTTTTGTACCCTACTTGAAATGTTCTATTTTTGATTTTATAGACGCGTTTATCGTCTAGTTTGACGTGAAAGCTCGTTCTGCCTAGATACTCCGGAGTGCCTAGTTTATAGGCGTTTGCTTCGCGTTCATTTAGTAGATTTTTGGCGTAACCGATTGCGAGATTTGCTACTTCTTTACAGATGTCGCTTAGCTCGTCTTCGGCTAGCTTATCGACGCCAAGAAGCACGCTGGCAAAGCGATTTAGCGTATCTTTTTTAAAATAAAGATAAAAGTGAAACTCCTCTTTGCCCTTAAAAATCGGCAAGCTTGAGCCGTAAAATTCGCCCTCCGCGCTTTTTGCGCTCTCTACCTTGTAGCCCAGAGTATCCTCGCACAGATGCTTGATCCCAAGCTCCGCAACGTCCATCATCGCGTCGTCCTTTAAACGAAATTTTTTGATTATACTTAAATTTAACGCAAACGCGGCTAAATTTAAAAAAGTTTATTGATTTGCTTTATCAGCTCTTCGCCCTCAAATTTGGCCGTGAGCTTTACTATCTCGGTGCCGATTATCGCGCCGTCGGCATAGGTTTTTACCTCATCGGCGTCGTTTTTATTTTTCACGCCAAAGCCCACTGCGACAGGCAAATCGCTTCTTTTTTTTAGACCCTCTACGAGCGCTTTTAGCCTCTCCTCGCTGGCTCGCTGCGACCCGCTCACGCCGATAGCGCCGAGCGCATAGATAAAGCCCGAGCCGAATTTTAAAATTTTATCCGCTCTGTTTTGCGACGTGACGCTGATTAGCGGGATGAGATCAAGGTCAAATTTAGCGCACAGCTCCGCTACCTCCTCGCTCTCCTCAAACGGTAGATCAGGGATGATGAAGCCCGCGATACCGACCTCTTTTGAGCGGGCGATAAATCTCTCTACGCCGTAAGCAAACACGATGTTAAAATACACGAGAAAAACGATCGGTTTATTTATCTTGCCTTTGCACTCTTCAAGCATGGCAAATATCGCGCCTGTGTTTACACCCTTTGCGGCGGTTTCAAAGCTAGCCTGTGCGATGAGCTTACCGTCTGCGAGCGGATCGGAGTAGGGGATGCCAAGCTCTAGTAGATCCAGGCAGCTGCCGTCTAAATTTAATAAAAATTCCTTCGTCGCTTTGGCGCTAGGATATCCGGCCACGATGTAGCCTATGTTTGCTTTTTTGCCCGCGAACGCGTCTTTTACCTTAGCCATAAATTTTTCCTTTCTCGTAGCTCATCACGGTGTTTATGTCTTTGTCGCCGCGTCCCGAGACGTTTACGACGATGACGCTTTTTTTCGTCAAATTCGGACATAGTTTTTCTAGATACGCTAACGCGTGCGAGCTCTCGATCGCAGGGATGATGCCCTCTAGGCGGCTGGTTAGATATAGCGCGTTTATGCACTCGTCGTCGGTGACGCCGTAGTAGGCGGCTCGTTTGCTCTCGTGTAGGTGCGCGTGCTCGGGGCCTACGCCCGGATAATCGAGTCCCGCCGAGATACTATGTACCGGCTCGATCATGCCGTATTCGTCTTGCAAAACGATCGTTTTCATACCGTGGATGATGCCTGTGCGCCCCTTGGTTAGCGTTGCGGCGTGATACGGAGTGTGAGCGCCTAAGCCTGCGGCCTCGACTCCGATCAAATTTACGTCTGCGTCATCTAAAAACGCGCTAAAGATACCGATCGCGTTGCTGCCGCCGCCGACGCAGGCGATGACGTAGTCCGGATGCACGCCGTATTCTTTTAGCTGGGCCTTTGTCTCGCGACCGATGATACTCTGAAAGTCACGCACGATCCTAGGATACGGATGCGGGCCGACCGCTGAGCCGATGACGTAAAAGGCGCTTTCTATCTCGTTTACCCATGCTTGGATAGCTGCAGTGGTGGCTTCTTTTAGAGTTTTTAGACCCTCCTCTACGCTCACGACTCTGGCGCCTAAAAGCTGCATGCGAAATGCGTTTAGCTGCTGGCGCTCTACGTCGGTCGCGCCCATATATACGTCGCACTCAAGACCGAGCAATGCTGCTGCTGTCGCAGTCGCTACGCCGTGCTGACCCGCGCCCGTCTCGGCTAAGACTTTCTTTTTGCCCATTTTTTTGGCTAGAAGCGCCTGGGCTAGGGCGTTGTTTATCTTATGCGCGCCGGTGTGGTTTAGATCCTCGCGTTTGAGGTAAATTTCATGCCCGTAGTGCGAGCTAAGGCGTTTTGCGTGATATAGCGGGCTTGGGCGCCCGACGTAGTTTTTTAGTAAGTCGTCTAGCTCGGCCTCAAATTCAGCTGTTTTTACTATGCGCTCATATGCGGCCTCGAGCTCGTCTAGCGCGAACATCACGGTTTCTGGCACGAACTGTCCGCCGAATTTGCCGAAATATGCTTTAGTGTTCATCGGTATCCTTTAAATTTTCGTTCTATTTTAGCATTTTAAGTTTTTATTAGGCTTATTTTGTGTGCGATATAGCAGCGTTAGCCGGCAAGCGGGCAAAATGAGTAAATTTAAAACATGCGATATTATATTTAGGCAAGGCGGCAAAGGCATAAATTTGCCTTCGCCGCAAGCAAATTTATGCCTTTAAGAGCTCCAAAATTTTCTTTATTTTGATGGCCGATTTTATACCGTTTTCATCCTCGACTTTTGAGTTTAGATCGAGCACTCGCGGGTTAAATTTGATCGCCTCGCGCGCGTTATGTTCGCCGATACCGCCCGCCATGCCGAAGTCAAATTTGATCTCCCGCAAAATCTCCCAATCAAAGCTGATGCCGTTGCCGCCAGCATTTTGCCCCTTGCAGTCAAAAAGCGGCATATCGCAAAGCGCGGTATCGACGGCGGGCAGCACGTCTAGCACGCTATAAACGCGCCAAATCTCTAGCCCCATCGCCTTTAAATTTGCGTACAAATTTGGGCTAACCTTGCCGTGGATCTGTGCCGCGTCAAGTGGGACAAATTCGCAGATTTCCATTATCTCGCAGTCGCTTTGCCCCGCAAAAACTCCGACGCATTTTTTACCCGCCGCATACGCGATGTCCGCTATCTCGCGCGCCGTCTGTGCGCTTACTTGACGTTTGCTTTTAGCAAATATCGCGCCCAAAAAATCAACGTCCAAACTCGCCACGTCGCGCGCCTCCGCAGGCGTTTTGATACCGCAAATTTTAACCAGCGTCACGCTTCGCCTCGCACGTAGTCTTCAAAATAGCGATAAACTTTACCGCTTTTTATCGCGTCCAGGATGACCTCTTTTGCCTGCGCGGGGCTATCCGCGACGCCTGCCGCATAGAGCGCAAACATCGCGTTTAGCACGACGACGTCAAATTTCGGTCCGTCCAGCTCGCCTTTTAAAATTTGCTTTAAAATTTCGGCATTTTGCTCAGGCGTGCCGCCCTCGATCTCGCTGTGAAACGCCCGTCTGAAGCCAAACTGCTCGGGCGTGATGCTGTACTCGCTGACCTGACCGTCTCGTAGCTCCACGACGCGCGTCTCGTCACATAGGCTGATCTCGTCTAGTCCGTCCTCGCCGCGAACTACTAGCGCTCGCTCGCGTCCTAGTAGCTGTAGCGTCTCGGCATACAGGCGCAAAACGGGCTTATGATAGACGCCAACAAGCTGATTTTTGAGCGCCAAATTTGGATTTAGTAGCGGGCCTAGCACGTTAAAAACCGTGCGGATACCCAGGCGCTGACGTACTTCGCGCACCTCGCCCACTAGCGGGTGGAAAAACGGCGCGTGGAAAAAGGCTAAATTTTTGTCGTTTAGCAGCTCGCGTTGTCGCAGGAGCGAATTTGAGCTCTTAACGCCCAAAATTTCCAGCACGTCCGAGCTGCCTGATTTGCTAGAAACGGCTTTGTTTCCGTGCTTTGCGACTTTGACGCCAAGGCTTGCGAGGATAAACGCGACGGTCGTCGAGATATTTATCGTTTTAAAGCCGTCGCCGCCCGTGCCGCAAAGATCGATCATCGGCGAGGGATCGCGGTAGGTCTGCGAGTATTTTAGGATGTTTTTGGCGAGGCTTGCTAGGCTTTGCGGATAGAGGCTTTTTTCGCTGATTAGCACCAAAAGCGCTGCTAGCTGCGTGATTTCGTACTCTTTGCTCGCGATGATTTCGCAAATTTGCTCAAAGTCGCGGTCGTCCAAGCGCTCGTTTTCTTGTAGTTTGATTAGAAACGGCTTGAGCGGTCGGACTTTGGGCTCTTTGGCAACTTCGGCCGCAGGCACTGCTTCGTAGTTGATGAAATTTTCGATGATTTTTTTGCCGTACTGCGTGAAGTAGCTCTCGGGGTGAAACTGGATGCCGAAAATCGGCCTGTCTTTCACGCTAAGCGCCATCACTACGCCGTCATCGCTCACGGCTGTGGTCTCTAAATTTGACGGTAGCTCGTCTACGTAAAGCGAGTGGTAGCGCATAACCTCGAATTCATCGGGTAGCCCCGTAAATATCGGCTCTTTGCGACTAACTTTTATGAGCGAGGTTTTGCCGTGATAAGGCTTTTCTAGGCACTTGATCTTTGCACCGTGTACGAGCCCGATCGCTTGATGTCCGAGGCAGATGCCAAGGATCGGCGCGGCGATGTCGCTTCGCAAAATCTCTAAACAAATGCCGCTATCTTGCGGGTGTTTTGGGCCCGGGCTTAGCACGATTTTGCTAGGATTTAGCCTGCGAATTTCATCTAGCGTGATCTTGTCGTTGCGCACGCAGAGCACTTCTTCGGAAGTTAGTTCGCGTAGATACTGCTCCACGTTGAACACGAAGCTATCGTAGTTGTCGATCAATAAAATCAAATTTTCTCCTTTTTTGCGGCTTGTCTTTTTGCCCTATACTTCGTTGGATTTAAATTTTACTCGGTCACTACCGACAAGGTAGCTTCCGTCGTAAAATTTAAATCCGCCTCGCCTAGAACAAAAATACTTTGCCTTATCGTTTTGCGCTCAAATTTGAAGTCAAATTTGGCTAAATTTACAAATTTTACCCACCGAGACCCACACATTGAAAATGTAAATTTAAACTTGCGACGCTTTGCGCAAGCAAAGCAGTGTCGCCACCTTAAAGCGTCGTAGGGGGAGGGGGATTAAAGGGGGTGGGGAGCGACTTCGCAATTTAAGCCCCACCCCCTTTACAATAAAGTAAAAAACAACCTTAAACGGTTGTTTTTTACTCAAAGCCCAAATTTATATTTCTAAAATTTCCTTTGCGTTTTTTGCAAACACGTTTAGCACCGAGGCGCGTTTTTTGCAAATTTCTTTATATTCGTATTCAGGAATGCTATCGATCACGATGCCGGCTCCGGCCTGCACGAAAATTTCGGCAAAATTTCCTCCGAGATCTCCGCTTTTTAAATTTGACTCGTTTGCGCCGTCAAGGTGCGGGTCGTGCCCGCTAGCGTCAAATTTGCCGCCAAATTTGCGCGCAAATATCGCGCTTCTAATCAAAATCGCCATTTGCGCGTCGCCGTTAAAGTGGAAAAATCCGATGCCGCCGCCGTATGCGTTGCGCCTATACGACTCAAGCTCGGCGATGATCTCCATGGCGCGGATCTTGGGCGTACCACTGAGCGTGCCTGCGGGAAAGATGCTGCCGACCGCGTCAAATGCGTCCAGATCGTCCGCCTTCGCGCCGTAGACGTCGCTTACGATATGCATCACGCTCTCGTAGCGCACGATGCGCATGGCGTTTTTGACCGCGACGCTTTTTGGCTTGCTGACGCGGCCGATGTCGTTGCGAGCAAGGTCGATGAGCATTTTGTGCTCGGCTAGTTCCTTTTCATCGCTTAGTAGTTCGCGCTCGAGCGCAGCGTCCTGGGTTGCGTCCCTGCCGCGTCCGCGCGTGCCGGCTATGGGCGCGACGTAGATTTTGCCCTCTTTGATCTCGCAGACCAGCTCTGGGCTAGAGCCCACGACGTCGCCGTACGGGGTCGGAAAGTGAAACATATATGGGCTCGGATTTGCCTCGCTTAAGGCTCGGTAAAAATCCAAGTTATCCATATCCGAGGCTAGTTTTAGCTGCTCGCTTAGCACTACTTGAAAGACGTCGCCGCTTTTTAGGTACTCTTTGGCGCGTTCGGCGATCTTTAGAAAATGCTCTTTTTCGCCATCTAAATCGGTTAAAATTTTATATTTGTTCTGTCTTGTTGCGCGTTGTTCCTTGGCGGCTGCTTCGTCGTCTGCGCTAAATTTAACTAAAAAATCGTAATACCGCTCGCTATCGCCGTAAAAGCTGTAAATTTTGCTATTTTTATCAAAGTGCAGATAGGCTCGGGCGTTGGCGTAGAAAAAGTCCGGGAAATCGTACTGCGAGGCGTTAAATTCGGGGATTTTTTCAAAATATTTTATCCCGCCGTAGCCTAGCACCCCAAACAGTCCAGCAAAAGGCGCACCCGATTTTTGAGCTTTAAAATAGCTCTTAAGCCCCGCAAAATCGGTTTGCTCGCTGCTGATATACTCGCAGTCGATACCGACTATGGTCTGCGTCGTGTCCTCGGCGAGGTAGGAGTTAGCAAATCTCTCGCGGATCTTTTCGTAATAAAAAATTGGGCTCAAAAGTAGCATAAAATGTCCTTTAATGAGCGTAGATTATATAAAAATTAAGCTTAATTTTCATTTGACGGCGGCGTCAAAAAGCTCGTACTCTAGCCTTTGCGCCGCGTCTAGGGCTGGGCAGTCCGAGGCGCCGTATCTGGCCGCGACGCTTTTTATATCCTCAAAGCTCACGACTGTTTTGCCCTCTCTTTTTTGAAATAAAAACTTAAACGGAAGCTCCAGCGCTAGGCTAGGTTCGCATTCTATTAACGGTGCAAGTACGCCCGGCGCGCCGAAAATCACAGTGACCGACGGCGTCAAATTTACTCCCGTTTGCGCGGCGAAAACGTGATGTGACACTACGGCAAATTCGCTAACGTCTTTCATGTCAAGCAGTCTTTGAAATCTCTTAACCGCGGCTTCTAGCTCTAACTCGCTTTGACCTTCTGTGACGCTGGCAAAGGCCAAATTTAACCCCGCAAAAATCATCAAAATCAATCTTTTCAATAATTTTCCTTTTTTAAATTTTAAAATTAATTTTACCCAAAAACGGCTAAAATCGGATTTTACTTTAAGGCGAGATTATGGAAATTTTATCGGTTGCGTCGGTCGGATACGTGTGTTTGGGGCTATTTGTCGGCTTTTTGTCTGGATTTTTGGGCATCGGAGGCGGTGCGGCGGCCGTGCCGATACTCGTGTTTTTGGGCTTTGACGTCAAATACGCAATCGGCGTAAGCGTCCTGCAGATGGTATTTAGCTCGGTTTACGGCTCGCTTTTAAATCTCAAAAACAAGACCGTCGATTTAAAGCCTGCTTTGGTTTTGGGTATCGGCGGCTTTTGCGGGGCGAGCGCGAGCGGCTTTATCGTGGCGAGCGTTCCGTCGAAATTTTTGCTTCTCACGCTTATCTGTATTCAAATTTTTAACGTTATTAAGCTATTTTTTAAAAATCCGGAACCAAAAGGCGCGCACAATCCCTCTCTCGTACCGCTTTTTTTCGTAGGACTTTTTGTCGGCGCGGTAGCGATCAGCGTGGGTATAGGAGGCTCGGTCATCATCATGCCAGTTTTGATAAATTTTCTTAATTACGACATCAAAAAGGCCGTCAGTACTGGACTATTTTTCGTGATATTTTCGTCGATTTCGGGCTTTATCAGCCTTGCTTCGCAGGGGCTCGTGCAGTACGAGGTCGGCGTTTTGGTTGGTATCGGCTCGCTTATAAGCGTGAGGTTTGGCGTGGCTTTGGCGCAAAAGATCGACCGCACCGTCCAAAAAAGATGCCTGCTTGCGCTTATCTCTACAACTCTAATTATAATGGTAAATAAGCTTCTTGCTTAAATTTAGTATTTGCGGTAAATTTTGGTTTTGCTAAATTTTACCGCTTTAATAGCTGAAACTACTCATCCAATTTACGGGAAGTTCGGGAGCGAGGTAAATTTATCGCACCAGCTCCCGAGAATAAATCAGAAATTTTCTAAAAATCCGCCGTCGCTTAGCTTGACTCCTAGATCTTTTACGTAGTCTTCGGCCGCTTTTTGGTATTCGTTTTTGCTAGCGGTTTTTATCGTGCCGTTTTTGCTAGTAAACTCAAGATTTCTCTCTTTGGCAAATTTCACCGTCTGTTTTACGATACTTTCAAGAGAATTTTCTCCGTTAAACTTAAGTGCGATAAAAGCATCAAACTGTGAAAAATTTGCCGGTACGTTTAGCTCGTCGGCGATCTTTATCACGGGCTCGTCTGCGGCGGAGAAATACTCAAAATATCCGCGTACTCGCTCTTTTAGCCGGCTTTTGCCTGCTTCGTAAACGACTTTCGGACGTTCGTAGGTCGTTAGCTTTGCGCAGTCTGCGGCCAAAATCTCCATAAAGCCGAAGTAAGCCGATTTTACCGCATTTTCGTCATCTTTTAAAAGCGCTGCGACATCGGCAAAATTTACGCTTGCCGGATAAACGTCGGTAAAGACTTGATAAAGCCAGTTGTATTCGGGTCTCATTAGGACGTTGCTAATATTTTTGTAGCTATCTTTTTCTTTGTTAAAGCCCGCTGAGATATGTAGCTTACAAAGCTCGTCTGCACCGATATTTACATTAAAATCGTCTGAAATGAGCTCCTTGTGTACTATCATACTGCGTCTAAAAACTTTGTTCGTTAAAAAGTCGAGCGTCTGTTCTTTTTCGATGCGCGAGCTAAAATTAGCATCTATATACGCGTCAAATTCTTCTAGCCCTAAATTTGACTGAAAAACGTCTTCGAGTCCAACTTCTGCTAGATAGGATAGGTCATTTTTTTCTAAATTTTCAGCAAAATCTTTAAAATAAATCGGATAGTTAAAAACTTCTAAATATTCGTGCGCTATATATGAATCGTTTGTTGCTAGTATATGATCGATATGAAATTTTAGACTATCGTAATTTACGAAAATTTGACTTACGTTACCGTCTTTTTGGCAAAATTTAGCGTACTCTCCAAGCACCTTTAAAAGTTCCCTTGCTTTGGCTACTTTTGCTGCTTCTCCTTTTATATCCTTAGTGCCGAAAATCAAAAAATCTCTGATCGTATCCTTGATCTTCCAGCCCGGATAGACGTTGTAGCTCACGTACGCCACGCCGTTTGGGCTCAAAAATCGCTTGATCGTTTTTAGGATCGCGTCCTTTACGACGTCCGGTACCCAGCTATAAACGCCGTGGCAGATGATGTAGTCAAATTTGCCGTAATCTTTCACGTCCGCATCCGTAAAATCGCAGATATCTTTTGCCTTAAATTCGATATTATCCACTCGCATTTGTACGGCTAGCTCTTTGGCTTTATTTATCTGCACTTCGCTTAGATCTATGCCTAGCACCTTTGCCTGCGGGTTTGCGATGGCAAAAGGAAACAAATTTCCGCCGTAGCTGCAACCGATTTCTAGCACTTTAGCCGTTTTAGACGGCGGCGGAGTTAGCGATAAAAACGAAGCCAAAGCCTCAAGGCGTGCAGGCGAAGTCTCCGCGAAAGCGGCTGAAATATATGGAAGCTCGTCGTAGGATTTTTGGATGTCGTTCATTTTAGAGCCTTAGGTTAAAATATTTTTACGATGATACAGCAACGCCTATTAAATAAGGGTAAATTTAAGCGGTCGAAGCCGCCTAAATTTACTTAAAATTTAAGTCCGAAAACAGCCGAAGCGATAAATACGACGGTCGCCGTGATGAGAAAAATTCCGATGATATTTAGCCAGATTCCGGCCTTTATCATCGAGCTGATTTTTACGTAGCCAGAGCCGTATGCGATGGCGTTTGGCGGCGTGGCGACGGGTAGCATAAAGGCAAACGTAGCCGCCATGGCGACCGGGATCGTAAATAGCATAACGTTTGCGCCGGTATAGCCAAGCCCCGCGCTAACGCCTGCGATGACGGGTAAAAAGGCTGCCGCGGTAGCGGTGTTTGACGTTATCTCAGTGAGGAAAATGACGAGCGTTACGACGGCCATGATGATCGCGGCGATAGGTAGCGCGCCGAGAGCAGAGACCTGATGTCCGATCCAAAGCGACAGCCCGCTGCTGCTAAACTGCGCCGAGAGCGACAGTCCTCCGCCAAAGAGTATGAGGATATCCCACGGCAGCTTTTTGGCGCTATCCCAGTCGATGAGGCGTTCGCCGCTTTTGTTTGCGGGCACGATAAATAGCAAAATCGCCGTACTCATCGCGATTATGGCGTCTAGGCTAGCGATTTTTATATCAAAGGATTTTAGTACAAAGCCTAGCGATATCCAGCACGTGGCGGCGGCTACAAAGATGACGCCTACCAACTTTTCCGGTACGGTTATGGGGCCGAGCTTATCTAGCTCGTCTTGGATTACTTTTTTGCCGTTTGGGATCTCGCCGATTTCGGGCTTAAAGAGTACGTAGGTGAGCAAAAACCAGCACGCCGCAAGCATAACGACGCTAAGCGGTACGCCCACTAGCATCCAATCAAAAAAGCCGATCTCGATGCTAAATTCGTTTTTCATATATGCCACTAGCAGAGCGTTTGGCGGAGTGCCGATGATGGTGCCAACAGAGCCTATCGAGGCGGCGTAGGCGATGCCTAGCATCAGCGAGATGCCGAAATTTGAGCTAAAGGAGCTCGTTTTTTCTTTTATCTCCTTTGCGATGTCGCGGCCTTTGTGAAATATCGTATTCATCACGCCGCCTTGCACGCCTTTTCGCGAAATTTCGTCTAAATTCGCCACGTCTTCGATTGCCGTAAACGTCCATTTTTGAGTCGTTAGGCGTCCTACCAGATGCAGTACGCTAAGGCCCACAGGCAGCATCATTATAGCGGTTGCGGTGTTGCTCACCCACATGGATAAAAATCCCGTCGCCACCATAAACCCCGCCACCAGCCGCCTAGGACTCGTGCCGACTAAAAGTACGATGGCAAGGGCGATTCTAGTGTGTAGATTCCACCTTTGCATAGCAAGGGCTAGCACGAATCCGCCCATAAAAAGATATATCGTGTCCGAAGCATACGGCGCTGCGACCACCTTAAACGCGTCGACGCCTAGCACCGGAAACGCCACCATCGGCACCAGGGCGGTCGCGGGTAGGGCGATGGCCTCGGTCATCCACCACACCGCCATCAGTGCGGCTACGGCGGCAACGACGGGCATGGCTTCTACGTGCAGTTTTTTGCCCTTTGCCGCTGCTAGAGCGATATCTCCGGCGTTTGCGGGGAAAATTTTATAAACCGCAATCGCTAGCAAAATGCCTAGCACCAGCCCGATGAGCTCGACTCGGTTTGTTCTTCTGTCGATAGGAATATGCGGGTTTGCCATGATAACTCCTATGCTTGGGATAATTTATAATACACCCAAAAAGCTTATAGCTTAAAAAATTCTTTTGCTTTAAAATTGATTTTTTACTAAAGTGTTGATAAAAGTAACAGCGATTTTAGTTAAAGCGATTTTGGGTATAATTACGGGTTAAAAATTTAAAATCACGGAAGCAAAAATGAACGCAAACGACACCATAAAAATCACGGGCGCGCGCGAGCACAACCTAAAAAATTTAAATCTTGAAATTCCGAAAAACAAGCTCGTAGTTTTCACCGGACTTAGCGGTAGCGGCAAGAGTACGCTAGCCTTTGACACGCTTTATGCCGAGGGACAGCGCAGGTATATGGAGAGCCTTAGTAGCTACGCCAGGCAGTTTTTAGACCGCGTGGGTAAGCCAGACGTCGATAAGATCGAGGGTCTAACGCCCGCTATCGCGATAGATCAAAAAACCACGTCCAAAAATCCGCGCTCGACCGTGGGCACGATAACGGAAATTTACGACTACCTACGCCTTCTATACGCTCGCATCGGCATCCAGCACTGCCACAAGTGCGGCAAACCGATCTCTAAAATGTCGGCTAGCGATATCATAAACGAGATCCAAAAGCTCCCCGAGGGCGCCAAAGTCGTCATCTACGCTCCGCTCGTACGCGAGAAAAAGGGCACGTGGGCGGATTTGATCGAAAATTTACGCGGCAAAGGCTACGTGCGTGCCCAGATAGACGGCGTGCAGGTGCGCTTAGACGAGGAGATCGAGCTAGCTAAAACCAAAAAACACACGATAAAGCTCATCGTAGACCGCATCGTGATAGACGCGGATAACGCGCAACGCCTGGCCCAGGACGTAGAAAAAGCGCTAAATGAAAGCTACGGCGAGGTCGAGATCGAGATCGCAAACGCCGAAGAACTCGGGCTAAAAGAGAGCTTCATCCACTACAGCGAGCACTCGGCGTGCTTTGATTGTAAAATTTCGTTTACGCCGCTTGAGCCGCTTAGCTTTAGCTTCAACTCCCCAAAAGGCGCGTGCGAGAGGTGCGACGGACTGGGTATCAGATATAGCCTGGATCTAACCAAAGTGATCGACGAGGAAAAAAGCATCGAAGGCGGCGCGATAAAGCTGCTCTACGGCTACAACATGAGCTATTATTATAAATTTTTACTGGCTTTTTGCGAGCAAAACGGCATCGACGTAAAGCGCCCCTACTGCGAGCTTAGCGAGGACGAGAAGCGCCTCGTACTCTACGGCAACGTAAAAGAGGTCGAGTTTTTCTGGAAGAAAAACAAGCTGTTGCGCAAATTTGAAGGCGCGCTAAAAATCACGCACGGGCTTCTAAAAGACTACAAGGACTTTGATGAATACATGAGCGAGAAGGTCTGCGACGACTGCGGCGGACACAGGCTAAAGCCTCAAAGCCTAGCCGTCAAGGTCGCAGGCCGCGGTATCGGCGAAATTTTAGACATGAGTATCGGAAACTGCACCGCGTTTTTTTCGGACGAGTCAAATTTTAGCTACCTTAGCGAATACGATAAAACGATAGCAAAGCCGATATTTAAGGAGATAAACGAGAGGCTGTTTTTCCTCTACGACGTGGGGCTGGGGTATCTCTCGCTCGGACGCGACGCGCGTACGATTAGCGGCGGCGAAGCGCAGCGTATCAGGATCGCTAGCCAGATCGGATCGGGTCTTAGCGGCGTGATGTACGTGCTAGACGAGCCTAGCATCGGTCTGCACGAGCGCGATACGCTAAAGCTCATCAAAACCCTGCGAAATTTGCAAGCCAAAGGCAACTCCGTGATCGTAGTCGAGCATGATAAAAAGACGATCGAGGAGGCCGACTACATCGTGGATATCGGGCCTGGAGCGGGGAAATTCGGCGGGCAGATAGTTTTTGCCGGCGACGTGAAAAGCCTGCTTGACTCAAGTACGCAAACCGCGCTTTACATAAACGGCGAAAAGGAAATCGACTACCGAAAAGACCGAAAAATCGACACTTGGCTTGAAATCTCAAACGTAAATATCAACAACATATCAAATTTAAGCGCGCGCTTTCCGCTGCGAAATTTAGTCGGTATCACGGGGGTTTCTGGTTCGGGTAAAAGCTCGCTCGTTCTGCAAACCCTGCTGCCTGAAGCCCAGGAGCAGCTAAACCGCGCCAAAAAGGTAAAAAAGGTCGCGGGAGTAAATTTGAGCGGACTAGAAAATCTAGACAAAGTGATCTACCTCGATCAAAGCCCTATCGGCCGCACTCCGCGCTCAAATCCGGCCACCTACACGGGCGTGATGGACGAGATCAGAGGGCTTTTTGCCCAGACTAAGGAAGCCAAACTGCGAGGTTACAAGATCGGCAGGTTTAGCTTTAACGTCAAGGGCGGACGCTGCGAAAAGTGCCAAGGCGAGGGCGAGATAACGATCGAGATGCACTTTTTGCCCGACGTAAACGTCGTTTGCGACTCATGCGGCGGCACTCGTTACAACGCGCAGACGCTAGAAATCCTCTACAAAGGCAAAAGTATCGCCGACGTGCTAAATATGAGCATCGACGAGGCGGTGGAGTTTTTTAAATCCGTGCCCAAAATCGCTAGCAAACTAACGACGCTGCAAGACGTCGGCCTAGGCTACATCACGCTGGGACAAAACGCCGTGACGCTAAGCGGCGGCGAGGCGCAGCGTGTAAAACTGGCAAAGGAGCTCAGTCGCTCGGATACTGGAAATACGCTCTATATCCTTGATGAGCCGACTACGGGGCTGCATTTTGCCGACGTCGATAGGCTCGTGCGCGTGTTGCACCATCTCGTAGATCTTGGCAACTCGGTCTTTGTCATCGAGCACAACATGGACGTCATCAAAAACTGCGACTACATCGTCGATATGGGGCCAGAAGGCGGCGCTAAGGGTGGTAAAATCATCGCGCAGGGCAGCGTAAAAGAGGTCGCTAAAAATCACGCAAAAACAGGCAGCTACACGGGTAAATTTTTAGCCGAGGAGCTGGAAAATATGAAAAACGCGGCAAAAAAGGCGAAGAAAAAATAAACGGCGAAGCAGATCGGTAAAATTTATAAAGCTATGTCGGTGTAAATTTGCGCGAGACTTCCGCGTTAAATTTGAGGGAGCAAAAATGGACGCAAAACTCTATCTAAACAAAGCCGTTATGCAGCTATCAAAGGGACTTGAGGAGGGCGGCGTACAGAGCCTAAAGGATGCGCTCAAAAGCGACGGCGACGAGGCGAGCAAAGTGCAAGCTAGCGTGATTTTGGGCGAATATTTCGTGATGAAAGGCGAATTTGCGCAGGCTAGGCGATATCTCGAAGCCGTAGTTGAAAACTCTAGCGAATTGGAAGAAGAATACGACGACTTACTAAACGATGAGATCTACAAAGCCGATCTGCTCCTAGATATGATCGATCGCTTCGGGTTTTTAGCAAAGCGAGGCGACGTAGCAGGCAAATTTGCGATATAAATTTGACGGTTTGCGGGTTTAACCGCGCCAAATTTGGCCCGTAAAAACTGCGGTAAATTTAACGAAAGGCAAAAATGAGGCTTTGGACGATAAGCTTTAAATATCTAGATGCAAAGGGGCTAGTCGCACTTTGGCGCGAGGCGCTGCTAGCTAAAAACGTGCTAGCTGGGCTTACTAAAGGCTACAAAAATCACCCGCAGCTTGACCGCTTTTACGCTCACGAAAACGCGCAGTCAGCGATAAATGCGTATCTGGCGGAGGTTTATGCGCAGGCCTGCACTCGCGGGTATAAATTTGACGCGGCAAAAGTGGGCGAATTTGACGAGCGAAATTCAGCCAAAATAGCCGTCTCTCGCGGACAGATAGAGTATGAATTCGCCTTTTTACAAGAGAAGCTAAAATCGCGCGACGTCAAGACTTACGAGCGAAATTTAAGCGTTAAAAATATAGAAATCGCGAGCATTTTTAAAGAGGTCGAGGGCGGAATCGAGCCGTGGGAAAAGGTAAAAATTTAGCGTCGTTTCGCGCGTAAATTTTGGCTTGCTTGCGCAAATTTGATTAAAACGCCAAAATACATTATGCCGATTTTGCCAAAATTTACGGCAAATTTCGAGCTTTAAATTTGGGTATTTAAAACGCCGTAAAATAGCGCAAATTTGGCACTAGGCTGGCAAGCGGCTTTGAGCGAGTAAATTTGATTTTGCGTTTCGGCGATGTATGGACGGTAAGATAAAAATCTCGCATGAATAGCGTTGTTATAAAATTTACGAGCTAGCGCGGGCGTTTGTTAAATTTAGCGTTTTAAATTTAGCGGCAGATTTAAAGGACGAAATAGCCAAATTTAAAAAGGCGAACCCGGCGTTATTTCCGCCAAATTCGCCTTTGTTTTTCAAAAAAACTTCGCCTACCGATCAAATTTTGCGCTCAAATTTGACGGATCATAGCTTGTTTTACTCCACTCTCATATGCTCGGCGGCAGGCACTTTAGGCAGTCCCGGCATCAGCATAGTCGATCCGCTAACCGCCACGATAAAGCCCGCTCCGCCCCTGATCTCAAGCGCGCTAACCTCGAAGCTAAAGCCCTTCGGCCGTCCTAGTAGCTTAGCATCCGAGCTAAAGCTATACTGCGTCTTTGCGACGCAAACGGGCATACTCTCAAAGCCTAGGCGCGAAATCTCGGCCAGATCCTCCTGCGCGCGCGGGCTAAAGACGACGTCTTTGGCGCCGTAAATTTTAGTCGCGATCTTTTCGATCTTGGTTTTGACGGGGTCGGCGGGGTCGTAGGTAAAGTTTATCTCGCGAGCCGGTTTTTCGCAGATTTGCGCGACTTTTTTGGCTAGATCCTCCGTGCCCGCACTTCCCTTTAAAAAGCCCTCGCACACGCTAAACTCAGCCCCAGACTCCTCGCAAAGAGCGCGTACGTGGGCGATCTCGTCGTCCGCGTCCGAGGCGAATTTATTTAGCGCGACGATGACGTTTTGGTTAAAGTTTTTGAGATTTTCTATATGGGCTTTTAGGTTTTCGCCGCCTAGCTTTAGCGCGTCTAAATTTGGCTGCGAGATACCGTCTTTGTCGCAACCGCCGTTATATTTTAGCGAGCGGACGGTGCTTACTAGCACGACGCATTTTGGCGCGAGACCTGCGGTGCGGCACTTGATATCGAGGAATTTTTGCGCTCCCAGCTCAGCGCCAAAACCCGCCTCGGTTACGACGTAGTCCGCTAAATTTAGCGCCGTTTTGGTCGCGATCACGCTGTTGCAGCCGTGCGCGATGTTTGCAAACGGTCCGCCGTGGATGAGCACGGGCGTACCCTCAAGCGTCTGCACGAGGTTTGGTTTTATCGCCTCTTTTAGCAGTACGCAGACGGCGTCGGCGCAGTTTAGGGATTTTGCGCGCACGAGACCGCCCTCTTTATCGTAGGCGACGACGATATTTTCGACGCGCTCTTTTAGATTTTTTAGGTCGGTTGCTAGGCATAGGATCGCCATTATTTCGCTAGCGGCGGTGATTACGAAGCCGTCCTTGCGGGTAAATTTATTGCTCTTTTCAAGGCCGATCTCGATCTCTCTTAGCGAGCGGTCGTTCATATCCATGCAGCGCTTGAAAACGACGCGCGCAGGGTCGATATTTAGGGCGTTGCCGTGGTGGATGTGATTATCTAGCATCGCCGCGATGAGGTTATTTGCCGAGGTGATAGCGTGAAAGTCGCCGTTAAAGTGCAGGTTGATATCCTCGCTAGGCGTCACTTGCGAGTAGCCGCCGCCCGTCGCTCCGCCCTTTATACCGAAAACCGGCCCCAGGCTCGGCTCTCTAAGCGCGGCGCACACGCGTTTGCCGATACGCGCTAAGCCGTCTGATAGCCCGACGGTCACGGTCGTTTTGCCCTCGCCGTACGGCGTCGGATTGGTCGCGGTAACTAGGATGAGATTTGCGCCGGACGCGCTGCCTAGTCGCGGCTCGATCTTGGCTTTTAGCTTACCGAAGGTGTCTAGCGCCTCCTCGCCTAGCCCCAGTTTTGCGCCGATTTTTACGATATTTTGCGGCTTTGCGCTCGCTTCTATTTCTCTGTCGCTTAGCATCGTTTTTCCTTAAAAATTTGATTTAAAATGATTTTGTAATTTTACCTCGTAAATGCGAAAAATCTCATTAAATTTTAGCCGCTCGTAATCAAATTTGGGCTAAATTTGACAAAGGATCGCTATGAAGGCGCTAAACGTTTTGCTTTTTGACGGATTTACTATGATGGACGCGCTGGGGCCTGCCGAGGCGCTATCTCGGGCTCGAGAGGGCGAGCAAAAATGCTACGAGATAGAGTATTTTTCGGTTGAGGGCGGGCTCGTGGGTAGTAGCGCGAGCGCTAAAATTTGGACGCGAAAGCTAGATGAGATGGTTAAATTTGACGTCTTGCTCGTGCCGGGCGGTTTTGCGGCGAGACAGCTTGCGCATGAGGGCGAGTTTATCGCTATTTTGGGCGAGCTAGCGCGCAGACACGAGTACGTGATCACGGCGTGTACGGGCTCGGTTTTGCTAGCTAAAACAGGACTTTTGGACGGTATTGAGGCTACTAGCAATAAGCTATCTTGGCAGTGGGCGATCTCGGAGGCTTTGGACGTGCGCTGGATACGCGCGGCCGGGCGGTGCGCTAGCGGGAAATTTTAGGCTAGCTCGGGCGTGAGTGCGGGTATCGACGCGGCTCTGGGTTTTATCGCCGATATGCACGGACGAGACGAGGCGCAGCGTATCGCTCGAGCGATGGAGTATGTCTGCAATAGCGACAAAAACGCGGATCTGTTTTAAATTTTAGTTCGCGACGGTTGCTAAAATTGAGCGCTAAATTTAAGCCGAGTCAAATTTCGAGGCACCGTGCCTAAAAAAATGCGTAAAAAACGAATTTACAAAATTAGCCGTTCAAAAGCACGGGTATAAAAAGTGCAAATTTAGTCTGATAGTCGGAAGATTTCTGATTTATGGCTAAAAACAAGTAAATAATCCAAAACAATGCAAATTTTACTGCCAAAAATCGCAAATTTTATAAATTCAGCGGTTTTTTGGGGCAGATTTATCGTCGTTTAGAGCGTTTTAAGCTTTTCGCGCACCAAGGCAACGTAAATCATCGCTAGCGTCGTCGCAAACCAAATAACATACGGCAGGCAAAAAACAAAAGGCTTTTCGTAGTAGTCGTATTGCACGCCGACGTTGCGGCTGATGTAGAGGTAAAAGCCGCCTACGATGATGATGTAAAACGCGATAGCGACGGCGTCGCAGATGCGAACTAGCTTGTTGGTCGGATGTTTTTGTTTAGATACGGTCTCGTGATTATGGCTCATCTTTTCTCCTTTATTTTTGGGAAATGTTATCATAATTAGCGTAAAATTCTGATGATTTATATCAAAAATTTGCTTTTAAAATTCAAATCAAAAGTCCACTATAAAATTTAAGACGAAATTTAACCAAAATTCGCGTAAAATCCATCCAAAAAGCAAGTAAAAATGATAAATAAACGGGCGCAGCGTATCGCTCGGGCGATGGAATACGTCTAAAGTAGCGACAAAAACGCGGATCTATTTTAAATTTTAGTTTGCGGCGGTTGCTAAAATTGAGCGCTAAATTTAAGCCGAGTCAAATTTACCGCAATCGCGCGCCAAAAAAGGGGCGAATGCGATTTGAGCGTATTTCACGCACTCGCCAAATTTACCTCGTGCTACCACAGTTTTAGGCAGACTTGCCCTATGATGACGGCGATAGGGGCTCCGTTTATGTCGTAGGTGTTGCTCGAGTTTGAACCAAAATCAGGCTTGACGACGTTGCCTTGTATCACCCAAGTGTTGCTTGAGTTTGCGCCGTATTTGGGTTTTATTTTTTTGCCGTCAAACTCAAATGTGTTAGAGGAGTTGGCTCCTGTTTTGGGCTTTAGCACGCCGCCGTCAAATTCAAAGGTATTGTGCGTGGTTGCGCCGTATTTTGGCTTGAGCTCGTTGCCCTCGTATACCCAAGCGCCGTTGCCCGCAGACCTTCCGTCCCAGTTGATTTTTGGCATTTTATCCTCCTAAAATGAGATATAAGTAATTATTTTCCGCAGCTTGCTTCTTTTGCCTTTATCGCTTCGTAAATTTCATCCGCGCTCGTTAAATTTGCGTCCAAAAACTCCTGCGCCTTTTTGAGCGTGCGCGCGCCCATGATGCCGTCGGCTTTGACGCCGATAGCCTTTTGCACGTATAAAATTTTATCTTTTTGCGTCACCTGAGGCGCGGTTTTGGCGGCGGCGGTGGAGTTTGTTTCGCGCGCCGTCTCGTTTGAGCCGTCAAATTTAGCCGTCATCTCGCGAAATTTGGCCTCCAGGCTGCGCGATGCCTCAAAGCGCTCGTCAAGCTGCATAAGAGTCGGAGCGTAACCGAAGCTCGATATCGCGCCGTAGATCGCGCCGAGGGCTCCAAAGCCCGCTAAAATTTTAAAAAACAGCGAAAAAGCCTCTTTGTTTCGCATGCTTTGGCGGTACTCTTTGGGTACGCTGCTTCGGCGAAATAGCGTAACCAGCGCGCTAAGAGGCGCTAAGACGCACCAAGCTGTGCCCGCGCAAATAGCCAAAAATATAAGCGTATAAATAGGCGCCATGATGTAGCGATCGGCTAAATTTTCGCCCAAAAATCCCGCCGTAAAAACCAGCGCAAGTACCCAAAATAGTGAGCCCAGCCCAAACCAAACCGCGGGCGAGTAAACGGGGGAGATTTTGTTTAGGCACTTTTTCATCGTTTCGCCTAGTTTGCTCGCCGCGCCTCTTGAGACGTAGCCGTCGCAGGCCTCTATCACGGCGTTTGCGGCCTCGTTTTGCGCGCCGTCTGTTTTAGCGATACGCTTTAGCGCGGAGTCTAGAGCGGGCTGCGAGCAGTAGCGCGTGAAAAATTTAAACGCCTCGCGCCTAGTTATCTTACCGTCGGCGTCAATCTTTTCTAGTATCATTATCTCGTCCGCAAAAAGATCGTCGAAAAACGGCGGTCTGATAAAGGCGTAGGGTGGGTTGCTAAAGCCCACCGCCTCGTACTCCTTGCCCAGCAGTATAAAATTTAGCCTCGTTATCGCGCTAGAACCTACGTAAGAAAACAGGTGCGAATCCTCCCCGCCGCTCTCTTCGTCTTGATAAAAAGGTATCGTCTGTGAGATAAATTTACAGCTGCGAGCGCATAAAAAATCCAAAAGCTCGTCGGCGTAGGCGCGCGATTTTATGCGTAAATTTACGCTGGGTTTCGCGTAGGCGCCGATGTTTGCTACCGTAGTAAAGTATCCGTGTCCGCTACACTGGGCGCACTGCACGTAGCCGGACCCGCCGCAGCCGCCGCACCTTACCGTGCCAGATCCCGAGCAGCCGTAGCAGGTACTTGAACCGCTACCGCCGCACGATGAACAGCTCTCGTAGCGATACGTCACGTAGGTGCTGCCGTTCGAGTTATACTGGGTGTGAGGGCGATTTACGCCGCCGCTGCCGCCGCACGTAGAGCAGCTTTGTCGTCCGCGTCCGCCGCAGCTGGAGCAGGTTTTTTTGCCTCGTCCGCCGCACTCGCCGCATCTCGTCTGCCCGTCGCCGCCGCAGTTGCCGCAGCGCTCGCTCATGCTAAATGGCTTAAAATCGTAATACCTAACCGTGCCGCCTGATTTAGCGACGGCTTCTTTTGCGTCTTGGCGTAGCTCGGCGAGTAAAATCTCGTGCAGATCGGCGCTATCTCTAGCCTGCAGCAAGCACTCTCTGGCGTGATTTTCGTAGCCGCGCGCGTCGTCGCCGAAGTGTATCTGCTCCTTTTGGCCGCCTGCTATCTTGCTCTCTTCGCGCTTGCCGTAAAACTCCCACGTCACGGTCGCCGTCGCTTCAAAATCAAAAATTTCGTGCGAAATTTCTACCAAATCCTCAGGCTTAGCTTGGTTGCCGCTTACTAGATTTCGCAGCCCTTTTAAAAACGGCTCGTGTAAATTTAACTCGTCAAATTCGCTCATTTTAAATCCTAAATTTTATTTTAAGCGTCTAGTCCCGCGCGCTTTTTTATCTCGCTTAAAAACTCCGCCCCGCCGTCTGCGAAAGCCTCGCGCGGCACGGTACAAAACATGGAGTTTGCGATGATAACGACGAGGAAATTACCGACGTAGCGGGCATCGCTGATGGCGTTATAAAAATATCTACCCTCGCCGAATTTGCTTTTTTGCACGAAAAACTCA
Source organism: Campylobacter showae (assembly GCF_900699785.1). Classification (NCBI taxonomy): domain Bacteria; kingdom Pseudomonadati; phylum Campylobacterota; class Epsilonproteobacteria; order Campylobacterales; family Campylobacteraceae; genus Campylobacter; species Campylobacter showae. Next base: position 879,018 of record NZ_LR535679.1, on the reverse strand, counting down.
TCCTCTAAGATCACGCTTTTTTGCCCGAATTCGCCGTAGTTTGCTTTATTTATCAGCGCGCGAGTAAGCAGCCAAGGCCGCAGTCCAGTAGCGTAGAGCAGAGTAAAAAACGCGGCCATCCACGATAGGTAGGCTAGATTTTTCACGCCGCTAAAACCGTAATCTCTAAGCAAGTCGCTAAGCTCCCTGAAGTAAAATTTGACGCACAAAAGCGTGATAAAAAACATGCCAAGAGCCGACGCCGTAAAGTCGCATATACGTATGTTTCGCATAAATTTATCGCCCTTATAGACTATCTTGCCTACCTCGCGCGTCATGGCTTTATACTCGGCGCTAGGCTTTATCTCAAAGTCGGCTTTTAAATTTGACATTTGCTTCCTTTAAATTTTCAAATTTTGATGAGATATTATCAAATTTGGCCTAAATTTACGCTATTTTTAAAAAAGCCTTTAAAACGAGAATTAAGCCTAAATTTCGTAAAATTATCGCTAAGGCGCGAGGTCGCGTAATACGTTTAAAGGTAAACGATGCAAAGTTCGACATAATAAATCCCGCTAAATTTAAACCAAATCAACCACCAAATTTAAATTTAAGGCAGAATCATGAAAAGACGAGATTTTCTAAAACTAGGCGCGCTGGCGGCGGCATCAGCGCAGGCAAAGCAGTTTGACGCGGCGGCGCAGGCGATATTTGACGAACAGATGGGGCTTTGCGCGAATAAATTCGGCGCGTTTTACGTAAAAACCATCGGTGGCAGGGTTGTCGGCACCGAGCCCTTTGAGGGCGACGCGATGCCAACGGTGCTAAACAACGCCCTAAGCGATCACATCCAAAACGAAACGCGCGTAAAATACCCATACGTGCGCAAAAGCTTCCTAGCCGATCCCTCAAATCCAAAACCGGAGCTTCGCGGCAAAGAGCCCTTCGTGCGCGTTAGCTGGGACGAGGCGATAAAGCTAAGCGCCAAAATTTTAAAAGAAAACTTCGACAAATACGGCTCTGAGGCCATTTACGGGCAGCTTTATCAGTGGGGCAGCCTAGGCAAGGTCGGCCACTCACAGCGCACCGCAAAGCGCATGCTAAACGCGCTAGGAGGCTACGTGAGCGAGCTTGGCGGCTATTCATACGGCGCGGCGACGGCGTTTTTGCCCCACGTGACCGGTTCAATCGATCCGACGCATAATCCTACGCGCTGGGAAGGCGTGGTAAAGGAGGCTAAAACGATCGTGTTTTGGGGTACGAACCCAGTCGTCTCAAACAAGATCGCCATCGGCGTACCGATGCATAACTCCTACGCCTACTACGAGATTATGAAAGAAAAATTTAAAAAAGGCGAGATGAAAATTTACAGCGTCGACGTTTACCGCAACGAAACGGCGGAGTATTTCGGCGCGCACTATCTTGCCGTGCGCCCATGCACCGATACGGCAATGCTGATCGGGCTTTGCGATTATCTTTACGAAAACGGGCTTTACGACAAAGAATTTATTGAGCGCTACACGGTTGGGTTTGATAAATTTAAAGAGTATTTCACGGGCGCGAAAGACGGCGTGAAAAAGGATCTTGCGTGGGCGAGTAAAATTTGCGGCGTGAGCGAAAAGGAGCTAAAAAGCCTAGCCGATACGCTAGCTAAAAAAGACACGCTTATAGTTACCGGCTACGCGATACAGCGACAGCACCACGGCGAGATGGCGTACTGGGCGCTCATCACGCTGGCTGCGATGCTAGGCGACATCGGCAAGACTGGGCGCGGCTACGTGATGAACGATCAGATGCATAAAAACGCCGACATTAGCTTCATCGCGCCAAAGCTTCAGGCTTTTAATCCCGCGGTAAACGAAAAATATGTCGCCCCGCAAGGCAAGCTGGCTAAGGCCAAATACCACGAGATACCAAACAGCAGACTCATAGACGCGATCATGGAGCCGGGCAAAGAAATCGAGCGCAACGGCAAAAAATACGTCATGCCGCACATCCGCGTGATGTTTAACGCCAACGGCTCGACCTTCACCCGCCATCCCGACACCAACCGCGCGGTCGCAGCGATGAAAAAGATCGAAGCGATCATCACTACCGAGCCCTTTTGGACGAGTACGGCGAGGCTCAGCGACATCGTGCTGCCGGCAGCGCTAGAGTGCGAGCGCACGGACATAGAGTTTGCAAACTCGACTAGCGAGTACCTCTTTGCGATTAAGCCGCTAGTAAAGCCCGCGGGCGAGAGTAAGAGCGACTTTGAGATCGCGCGGCTCATCTGCGCGCAGTGGAGCGAGGAGTACGAGCAGGCCTTTAGCGAGGGTAAAACGGAGCTTGAGTGGGTGCGCGAGATCTACGAAAACGCCGCCAAGCAAGCCGAGGGCATGGGCATAGCGATGCCTAAATTTGAGGAGTTTTGGCAAAAAGGCTACGTCAAATTTGATAAGATCGATGAGAAAAAGCGGTACTTCACAAACTACGCGGACTTCCGCGCCGATCCCGAGAAAAACGCGCTAAAAACCCCGTCGGGCAAGATCGAGCTCTACTCCGAGGCGGTCGAAAAGCTAGGTTACGCCGACTGCCCGCCGCACGCGACGTGGATGGAGCCGTTTGAGTGGCTGGGCGGCGACGTGAGCAAGTATCCTATCGCCATCAGCGGCGCGCACTCTAAATTTAGACTCCATTCGCAGCTAAACAGCTCGCTCATCCGCAACTACGCCGAGATCGCAGGCCGCGAACCCGCGCTAATTAGCCCCGCCACGGCAAAGGCGCGCGGCATCAAAACGGGCGACGTAGTAAGGATATACAACGACCGAGGCGAGATCCTCTGCGGCGCGCTGGTAAGCGATACCGCGCAAGATAACGTCGTGATCGTGAGCGAGGGCGCATGGTACGATCCAGCCGTCTGGGGCGAGAAAAGCCTATGCAAACACGGCAACATAAACGTGCTAACGAGGGACGTACCGAGCTCGCAGCTATCGCAAAGCAACACCGCGCACACGAGCATGGCGCAGATAGAGAAATTTAAAGGCGAACTGCCGAGCGTAACGGCGTTTGATAGGCCCGCGACGATAGAGGCTTAGGCTTTTAGGATTTAAATTTGAGCGGTGAGCTAGCCGCTCAAATTTGACTACTTTTTAAATTTACTCGATTAAATTTAGCGTCAAATTTAACTCAAATTTGATCGCGTCCGCGCTTGACCCGCGCCGCTAAATTTAAATTTACTTTCAAATCAGCCATTTTTTTGCCTAAAATTTGTAAAATTAGCCCAAAAAAAGGATAAAAAATGAGCCAAAAAACGCTGAGGCTTAGGCTTTTAGGATTTAAATTTGAGCGGTGAGCTAGCCGCTCAAATTTGACTACTTTTTAAATTTACTCGATTAAATTTAGCGTCAAATTTAACTCAAATTTGATCGCGTCCGCGCTTGACCCGCGCCGCTAAATTTAAATTTACTTTCAAATCAGCCATTTTTTTGCCTAAAATTTGTAAAATTAGCCCAAAAAAAGGATAAAAAATGAGCCAAAAAACGCTAACGATCATCGACACTTTCGGATTTTTTTTCAGACTTTACTACGCGATGAGCGGGCTAAAAAACCGCGAGGGCAAGCCAAGCGGTATGGTGAGCGGCTTTGCTAGCTTTATCATGAATTTACGCCAGGAGTTTGCCAGCGACTATATCATCTTCGCGCTAGATAGCAAGGGTAAAACGCTGCGCCACGAGATCCTAGGCGACTACAAAGCCAACCGCTCCGAGCCTCCCGCAGCGCTAAAAGAGCAGCTGCCTGTGTGCATAGAAATGATAGAAAAAATGGGCCTAGCCGCCGTGAGCCGCGAAGGCTACGAGGCCGACGACATCATCGCTAGCGTCGTAAAGGAGTGCAAACAGCGGGATATATTCGTACGCATAGTGACGCACGATAAAGACCTCTATCAGCTCATCGAGGACGGCAAAGTGAGCATCTACAGCCCCCAAAGCAAGATCGACCACGATAGCGCTAGCTGCATAGAAAAATACGGCGTTCCGCCAAGCTGCATACGTGATTTTCTCGCGATCGCGGGCGATAGCTCGGATAATATCCCGGGCGTCAAAGGCATCGGTGCGGTCGGCGCAAAAAAGCTGCTAAACGAATTCGGCAATCTAGAAAGCATCTACGAAAACCTGCCCCTAGTGCGAAACGAACGCATCCGCGGGATGCTTGCCGAGGGGCGAGAGAGCGCGTTTTTGAGCAAGCGTCTAACCTCGCTCTTTGACGACGTGCCTGACGTGCTCGATCTAAAAAGGGCGGAATTTCCCGAGCAAAATCCGCTCGTAAAGGTCGCCGATACTCTTCGCGAATATGATCTAAACCGCCTTTTAAAAGCGTTGCAAAATAGCCAAAACGCGGGCGAAAACGCGGAATTTAAGCTCGGCTTTAACGCGCGGCTTTTAACGGACGAGGGCGAGATCGAGCGACTGCTGGCAAATATAGACGCGGACACGCTCGTGGCCTTTGACACCGAGACTACGGACGTCGATACGCAAAACGCCCGCCTCGTGGGCTTTAGCTTTTGCTTTAACGACGAGGAGGCTTACTACGTGCCGGTGGCGCACGAATATCTGGGCGCGCCGAAGCAGACGAGCGAGAAATTCGCCGCTTGGGCGATCTCGCAAATTTACAAAGGCTGCGTGATCGGGCAAAATTTAAAGTACGATTTTAAAGTCGTAAAGCGAAATTTAGGGTTTGAGCCGCCCGTAAATTTTAAAGACACGATGATACTGGCGTGGCTCATGGATCCGGGCTCAAGCGTGGGTATGGACGCGCTAGCCAAGCGGCTCTACGACTACGACACGATCAAATTTGAAGACGTGGTAAAGCGCGGCGAGACCTTCGCGTCCGTGGCGCTGGAAAACGCCGCAAAATACGCGAGCGAGGATGCGTGGATAACGCTGAAATTTTACAAAAGCTTTTTAAATTTGCTTGACCCTGAGCTGCTCGCGCTCGCCGACACGCACGAGTTTGCGTTCATCCTCACGCTTTTTGATATGGAGCGCGAGGGCATCGCGATAAACCGTGATAAAATGCAAAATTTGATCCTAAAAAACGACGCCAAGATTAAGGCCTTGACAGCTGAAATTTACGAGCTAACGGGCGAAAATTTTAATATAAACTCCGTTAAGCAGCTAGGCTCGGTGCTGTTTGAGCACCTAAAACTACCCGTAAAGAAAAAGACTAAAACCGGCTACGGCACCGACGAGGCCGTGCTAGCAGAGCTTATAGACGAGCATCCCGTCATCTCTAAGCTGCTTGAATACCGCGAGCTATATAAGCTACAAAGCACCTACTGCGAACCGCTGCTAAATTTAGCCAAAAAAGACGCTAACAGCAGGATATACACGAACTTTATCCAGACGGGAACGAGCACGGGCAGGCTCTCGTCTAAAAACCCGAACCTGCAAAATATCCCCGCTCGCGGCAGCCTAGCTAAGGACGTGCGAGGCTGCTTTGAGGCTAAAAGCGGATTTAGCTTCGTAGGGCTTGATTACAGCCAGATCGAGTTGCGGCTGCTTGCGCATTTTAGCAAGGACGCCGCGCTGCTTCAGGCGTTTGCGAACGACGAGGATATCCACGCGCGCACGGCGATTAGTATATTTGGCAGCGCCGAGGGGCAAAACCGCGCGGTGGCCAAGAGTATAAATTTCGGCCTCATCTACGGCATGGGCTCGAGCAAGCTGGCAAATCAAGTAAGTATCACGCGCGCCGAAGCAAAGGAGTATATAGAGCGCTATTTTAAAGCTTTCCCTACGATAAAGGGCTTTTTAGAAGGGATAAAAACCGCGGCCAAAAACGAGGGTTTCGTGCGCACGCTACTTGGCAGAAAGCGGTTGTTTGACTTTACTACCGCAACGCCGATGCAAACTGCGATGTACGAGCGCGAGGCGGTAAATACGATATTTCAGGGCTCAGCCGCCGACATCATAAAAATGGCGATGGTAAAAATCCGTCCGCTTTTAAGCCCGCGCGCTAGGATGCTTTTGCAGATACACGACGAGCTGATTTTCGAGGTGCAAGACGGTTATGCGCAGGAATTCGGAGCGGCGGCGCAAAAGATAATGCAAGAAATTTACAAACTAAACGTACCGCTAAAAACGAGCCTAAACGTGGCGAAGGATTGGGGGGAGTTGAAGTAAAATTTTATGCTTCACATGTTAAATTTCGGTTCAAACATTGACTTTACAAAAAAAAAAAACGATACAATCGACTCGCAAAATTTAACGTAAAGGAAACGACATGGCAAGTGCAGTCGAGGGTAAAATTTCGGAAGGAATCAATAATGCACTGGAAAGCGTTGTTAGTAGCAGGGAAGAACATTATAGTAAAAATCCACTTCCAAGCGTTGGCGACGTAAAAGGTTTAATATCTAGTTATGGCTATAAGAATGCGGCTATTTCGGGCGGAGCTGGGCTAATACCAGGTCCTTGGGGTATGGCGGCGGCGGTACCTGAAATTATAGCGATCGTCAGGAATCAAATGGCTATGGTGGCCGACATAGCCAAGGCTCACGGCAAGACGGCTAGCAACGAGCTTATTTTGGATATACTATTTGGAGCAAGTGGCAACGTAGCGACGGGATTAGTGGTGGTACACGGACAAAAAATTTTAGTAAAACGAGCCGGAGCTAGGGTTATACAAAAAATAGTAGCGATGCTGGGCGGCAAAATAACACAGCAATTGGCCAAGTCTATGGTTGCAAAGTGGCTTCCGGTTGCTGGTGCTGCTGCTATGGCTACTTGGTCTAAAATAAGCACTGACAAAATCGGCAAAAAAGCTGATTTTATATTTTCAAAACAGATAGAATACGAAACCGCAACCGATGAGTTAGCTCAAATTGACGACGGTGTGACACAAATGCAGCTAGCTGCCGAGGATTTAAAATCGGCATATCAAGATTTAGCTCAGAGTGCAAATATTGTAAAAACTAAAATTCAAATTTTAATAAATTTAATGAAAATAGACGGCAAAATCGAAGACAGCGAAATGGCACATTTGCAAGATTTTATAGAAAGTGCTCCGTTATCAAATCAAGATCAAATGCAACTAATCGAACAGCTTGGTTCAAAAGAGAAGGTTATAGTTGATTATTCCGTTTTTAAAGAAAATTTCGATGAGTCTTTGGCATTAGTGATAGACATGATCGCGCTTGCAAATGTGGACGGAAATTTTCACGTAACAGAAAGGATGTTTATCAAAAATGTCGCAAAAACGATAGGATTTGATGAGAACGATTTAAACGAGCTTTTAGAAAACGGCATAAAATAATCCCAAACTCGGACGCGAGACAAGCTTGCTCATATCGCGTCCGTAACGATTACGTTTTACTTTATAAACCCCACCTGCGGTAAAATTTCAGCCAGCGCCGCGTCCTTTTTCTCGTTAAATTTGACCTTGTTTTGCTCGAAAAGATTATTTCCGTGCGCGTCTATGGAGACGATGAGCGGGCCAAACTCCTTCACGCGGCACTTCCACAGCGTCTCAGGCATCCCAAGCTCCGTCCAGTCAGCACTCTCGATCTGCTCGACCTGCGTCGCGGCGACCACCGCGCAGCCCGCGGGAAATACGCAGTGTATCGCGCCAAACTCCTTGCAGCCGCTCATCGTGCCCTCGCCCATGCCGCCTTTGCCCACTATCAGGCGCACGCCCGTTTTAGCGATAAATTCGCGCTCAAATTTCTCCATCCGCATGCTAGTCGTCGGCCCCACAGAGACCATCTCAAAGCCCTCTTTGCCGCCGCCGTCCATTTTTCTGATGATCGGCCCCGCGTGCAGGATCGCACCGCCTCTGATGTCTAGCGGTAGGTCGCGGCACTCCTCTACGACGCGTCTGTGCGGCACGTCGCGGCAGGTGACGATGTGCCCGGTTAGGTAGATCACGTCGCCGATCTTGATATCCGCTAGATCCTCGGGCGCGATCGGCGTGGTTAAAATTTTCTTACTCATAGCGCGAACTCCTTGTGCGATTTTACGGCAAAATTTATCTTTTCGTCCCAGACGATGTGGCCTTTGCGGTGCGACCAGCAGCCTACGTTTACGGCGACGGCGATGACGCTTGGGTGGCGGGCGCAGTTTTCGATATGCACGCCCATGACCGAGCTTGCGCCGCTCATGCCTTGCGGGCCGAGGCCGATTTTATTGATACCATCTTCTAGCAGCTTTTCGGTTAGCGCGGCGCGGTCGTTTGGATTGCGCGAGCCTAGCGGCCTCATCAGCGCTTTTTTAGATAGCAGCGACGCCACGTCGATCGAGGTGCCGATGCCTACGCCCACTAGCAGCGGAGGACAGGCATTTATGCCGTAGCTTGTCATGATGTCCATGACGAATTTTACGACTCCCTCGTAACCCATGCCCGGCATCAGTACGGTTGCCTTGCCGGGCAGGCTACAGCCGCCGCCCGCCATATAGGTGTGTATCTCGCACTCGCTACTACCCGGCACGATCTCCCAAAATACGCTCGGCGTGCCCTTACCGACGTTTTTGCCAGTGTTGTACTCGTCAAATGTCTCGACGCTGTTGTGACGCAGCGGAGCCTCGCGCGTCGCTCGCAGTACGGCCTCTCGCAGCAGCTCCTCAATCTCGCCGATGAGCGGGAAGTTCGCTCCGCAGCGCACGAAAAACTGGATCACGCCCGTATCCTGACAGGACGGACGATCTAGTTCCTTAGCCAGGCGCTGGTTTTCAAACATTGTTTTGTAGATTTCTCTCGCTAGCGGCTGCGTCTCGCGCTCGCTAAGCTCCCGCAGCTTTGCCGTCACATCATCAGGCAGCACCTTGCCCGTGTAGCCGACGAATTTCGCCATGACCTCGGTCATCTTTTTCACGGCTTTTTGTTTATCCATCGCTTCTCCTTTTTTTCAAATTTTTCATAAACGCCCGCCAGGACGCAGCCTGCGGCGTAGCAGAGCAGGTCGGTAAAATCAAACGTCCCGCCGATCATTACTTTTAAAATTTTATTTTCTATGCCTAAAATTTGCACCGCGCCAAAATACTGCGCGAGCTCCAAGGCTGCGGCAAACGCGAAAATTTTAAGCGGTAAATTTAAAGGCGGCTCGCTAAAAGCAGCCCGCGCCAAAGCGTAAAGCAAGATGACGGCCAAAACGTCGCCCGCGTAGTGCCGCACGAAGCCGCCCTTTACGCAGATCACGATGTAAATTTCAGCCGCCAAGATCACGCCAGCCGCGGCTAAAAACGCTAGCCTCGTCCTCGCGCTTTGTCTTGTTTGCGCCTTTTTTGCGCCCTTCGGCCTAGCCTTTTGCTCGTTTAAATTTTCCTCTCGCAACGCTTTCCTTTTAAATTTAGCCGTTAAATTTGACCCGCGCGGCGGCGTAAATTTAGAGATGATTTATCAGGCTCGCGTTATACGCGGCGCCAAAGCCGTTGTCGATATTTACGACGCTCACGCCATTTGCGCAGCTGTTTAGCATCGCTAGCAGCGCCGCCAGACCGCCGAAGCTCGCTCCGTATCCCACGCTGGTGGGCACCGCGATCACCGGCACGCTAACAAGGCCTGCTAGCACGCTAGCTAGCGCGCCCTCCATGCCCGCCACCGCGATCACGACCTTTGCGCCGCGTATCTCGTCTAAATTTGCGATCAGCCTATGCAGCCCAGCCACGCCCGCGTCGCTAAATTTGCGCACGTCGTTGCCTAGAAATCGCGCCGTTTCGTACACCTCCTCCACTACCGCGCCGTCGGCGGTGCCTGCAGAGACTATCGCGATGTAGCTTTGCGTGAGCGCGGGCTCTTTAAATTTGACGCTGGTGACGCGGCCGCGAGCGTTAAACTCCGCCTGCGGCAGCACCTCGCACACCCGCTTAAAAACCCGCTCGTTCGTGCGCGTGATCAGGATATTTTGCCGCCTCGCGCCGATCGCCTCCGCGATACGTAAAATTTCATCGTCCGTCTTGCCCTCGCCGTAGATCACCTCGCCCGCGCCGTTTCGCAGGGCGCGCTGGGTGTCGATCTTGGCGCAGCCCACGTCCTCGTAGGGGTAGTTTTTCAGGTATTTTAGCGCCTCTTGCTCGCTCACGCGGCCGCTTTTTACCCCCGCGAAAAGCTCTAAAATTTCATCCTCTCTCATGCAAAACATCCTCTCTAAGCCCCTTTAGATCAAGCGTCACCTCCGCTGCACCCAGCACCACGAGCTGCCTAACGACGCTCTTAAATTTAGCGTCGTTTAGAAAGTCTTGCATGCTAGAAAAGGGCATTTGCAGCTTTATATTTTTGCGATCGCACCGCGCACGGACGTTTGCATAGCCGCTTGCGATGAGTAGATTTTCCGCCGCTTCGATCAAATTTAGCTCGTGCGGGTCAATCTCGCGCCCGTGCGGCAGGCGCGTTAGCAAGCACGCGTAGCCCGGTTTTTCGGCGGTGGGCAAATTTAACTCGCGCGATAGCTCGCGGATTTCTGATTTGGTTAAATTTATTAGCGGCGAGAGTACGCCTAGCTCCTCTTTTGCTTTGAGTCCCGGGCGGTGTTCGCCCAGATCGTCTCGGTTCGTGCCGTCTGCGACGCGGCTAAAGCCAAGCTCACGGGCGCGCTCAATCAGGCGCGAAAACACCGCCTTTTTACACAGATAGCAGCGGTTTTCGGGATTGTCTTTGATCTCCTCTGCAACGCCGAGCTCTAAAATTTCGTGCCTGATGCCGTAGATGCGGGCAAATTCCACAGCTTCGGCGATCTCGCGCGAGGACATATAGGGCGATCTGATCGTTATGCCGATCGCGCGCTTTCCCAGCGCGTCGTGCGCCGCACGCAGTAGCAGCGAGCTGTCCGCGCCGCCGCTAAATGCGACCGCGAGTTCGCCCAGTCCGCGCAGATCAGCCTTTAGTTTTTCTAGTTTCGTCATAGATTTTCAGCGCCTCTTTTCGCACCCGCTCGATCGTCGTACCGTGCGCGAGCGCCGCGGCCTTGCACTCGTCAAATTCTGGCTTTGCTTTTTGCGCTTGACTGTTACCCGAAATTTTAATTCCTATTTCGCCGAATTTCGTCTGCACTCGCACAAACTCGCGCTTTAGCTCGGTTTTAGCAACCTCTATCTCGCGAACGCCGATCGCCGTCGTGTGCGTAAATATAAGATCCTTTAAATTTTGCGCGTCTTGCTTGCGGCACAGCGCGTTTAGCTCAAAGCCCGCGCGCCCCTTTTTCATAAAAATAGAGCGGCTAAAGACGTCTAGCGCGCCGTTTTCGCGTAAAATTTCGCAGGCAAAGGCAAAGCTCTCGGCGTCCATATCGTCGATGTTCGTGGAGATCAGAATTTGCTTGCAAACCTCGCCGTAGCCAGCCTGCGCGCTTAAATTTGACTCGCCGCTTTCGCTGCTTAAATGCGCCTCGCAGATCATCGCGCGAAGCACATTTGCAAAGTCCGTTGCGTCCTTGCCTCCCGCGCCGTAGCCGATCTTTTCTATTTTAAAGCTCGCGTTATCCGCAAACTCGTCCGCACAAGCCTTTAAAATCGCCGCTCCCGTTGGCGTGGTCATCTCAAAATTTGCGCGTCCGAGGCTTACGGGCACGCCTTTTAAAATTTCGCAAACGGCTGGCGCAGGCACGCCAAGCTCGCCGTGGTCGCAGATCGCTACGCCGCCGCCAAGCTCGATTTTGGAGCTTACGACGCGCGAGACGCCGAGCTTTCCAAAAAGATATTCGATGCAGATCGCTGCGCCCGCGACGTCGGCGATGCTATCGATCGCGCCAACTTCGTGAAAATGCACCCGCTCTACCTCTGTGCCGTGAACTTTGGCCTCGGCCTGCGCAATCGTGCGAAATATCGCGCCCGCTCTTTGTTTGCAGTTCTGGCTTAAATTTGAACTCTCTAAAATTTGCCTGACGTCCGCGTAGCTTCTGGCGTGAGGCTGTGATTTTAGCGGCACGACGTCGATTTTTGTCGCGGCGATACCGTTTTTTAGCACGTTTTTGCGCTCCAGCTTAAATTCGCCGGCTAAATTTAACTTCTCAAGCTCGGCGCAAAGATAACTAAAATCCACGCCGAGCTCCACCAGCGCGCCTAAATTCATATCGCCGCTGATGCCGCAGCTCGCATCGTAATATAAAATTTTAGCCAAGCTTAGGCCTTAGGCACCGTCATCGAGCCAAACGGCAGGATGATGATTTTAGCGTCCGCGCCCTTTTGCGCTAGCGCGTCGTCCACGGCCTTTTGGATATCGTGATACGGTTTTAGGTGTACGGCTCGCATCTCATCGTCGCTCAGATCGCTTACCGCCCAAGTCTGTGCCCAGAGCGAGATTTCGGCCATTTTAGCGGCTTTGTGATAGCCGAGTTTAAAGCCAGCGCTGATCTTTTCGAGCACCTTTTTAGGCGTATCCGCGGATGCCATCAGATCAAAAAACGGCTTTGGCCCGATGCCTGTGCGGCACTTTGCGACCATTATTAAAATTCCGTCCTGCGCGAGCGCTAGTTTGCCGTTGTCTAGGGCTTTTTGCGCCTGATAGAGATCGACGTCCATCGGATAGGGCGCGACCGAAATCACAATATCGGCCTTGAGCGGGATGTTTACGCAAAAGACCTCGTCGGCCTTTTTCACGCAGTCGTAAAAGCTGTCATTGAGGTCGCCCGCGCTCGCGTAATACACGCCGTGCTCGCTATCAAGCACCGTCTGGATCGAAAAAACGTCGATATGCGCTAGCACTTTCATCGCGTCGATCATATCTTCGTGCACTGGGTTGCCCTCTAGTCGCAGAGCTTGCGCATCGGCGCTTAGGGCGAGCTTGTGATTTTGCGTGATGCTCTCATACGACGCCGTACCCGGCAAAAAGGCCTTTCTGCCGCCCGTGTAGCCCGCAAAATAGTGCGGCTCGACCGAGCCTATGACGATCACCTTTTTGGCTTCTGCTACGATTTTGTTTAGATACATCTGCGTGCCGTTTTTGGACTCGCCTAAAAAGACCATCTCGTCGTGCTTGGAGTCATGATCGTGAACTTCGTTTTTGGCTCTAATCTCCGCGTAAATTTCTTTGCCGAAGATCATCTCGTATTCTTCCTGCGTGCCCTCTCTATGGCATCCAGTGGCGATGATGAAAATCTTATTTTTCTCGCGGATTTTCGGATAAATTTGCTTTAAAATTTTTGCCGTCGGCGTCGGGCGGGTGCCGTCGTTTACGATGACGACGATCTTTTCATCGCCTGTGATAAACTCGTCAAAGCTTTTTTGATTTATTGGGTTTGCCAGAGCCTTTGCGATGAGTGCCGTTTCGTCAAATTTAGCCACGGGGTTTGGATCGAAAACGCCGAGCAAATTTTTCTCGTTTATCTCTAGATTTAGATGATCGTCTTTGCCGTATGCGATAGGGATTTGCATATTTACTCCTTAAGCAGATTTATTAATTTTTTGCCTTAGGATTATATATCAAATTTTCTTTTAAACGCATTTGGATCGGTCAAATTTGACTAGCGGCGCGTCAAATTTGGTTAAATATATGATTAACGCTTACAAATGTATTTTTAATTTTTTTATTAGTATTTAATTTTAATATTTATATAATCGCGCCGTAATTTCCTAAAAGGAGAAAAAATGGAATTCCTAACCAGTTTGAGTGAAAGCACTCAGTTCACTCTCCAACTAATCGTAGTGCTCGGATGTTTATTCTACGGCGCTAAAAAAGGCGGTATGGCGCTAGGCGTACTAGGCGGCATCGGTCTTGTTATCTTGGTATTTGCATTCGGTATGAAGCCGGGCAAACCAGCAGTAGACGTCATCCTAACGATCCTAGCCGTCGTCGTAGCAAGCTCCACGCTACAAGCCGCGGGCGGTCTTGACGTTATGCTTCAGATAGCGGAAAAAGCGCTAAGAAAAAACCCTAAATTCGTCTGTATCCTAGCCCCTCTTTGCGGCTGGACGCTAACCGTTCTATGCGGCACCGGACACACGGTTTATACGCTATTGCCGATCATTTACGACGTATCTATCAAAAGCGGAATCCGTCCGGAAAGACCGCTGGCTGCTACCACGATCTCGTCTCAGCTAGCTATCATCGCTAGCCCGGTTTCGGTTGCGGGCGTATCTATGGTCGCCGTTTTGCTAGGCACGGGCACCGTTCATATCGACGGATTTACCAGCTACGTGGACTTGCTAAAAGTCACTATCCCGTCTACGTTTATCGGTATGCTTATCATCGGTACTTACTCGATCTTTAGAGGTAAAGACTTAGATAAAGACCCTGAGTTTCAAGAGAAGATCAAAGACCCTGAGCAAAGAAGATATATCTACGGCTCAGACGAATCTCACTCTCTAATCGGCGTAAAACTCCCTGCTAAACAGTGGAACGTTATGTGGATATTTCTAGCTACCATCGCTATCGTGGCGGTTCTAGGCTACTATAAACAACTCCGCCCTAGCTGGACTAGCGACGTCCCGGGTAAATCTATCGAAATCGTAGTGGATAAAAAAGTAGTTAAAAACATCACCGTAAAAGACGGTCAAGTAGTCTCTACCGTAGATAGTAGCAAAGTCGTCTCAAACGTAAAAGACAGTAAGGTAAAAGACGCTACTAAATTTACTAACGTAGAAGTCCTAGATAAAGACAAAAAAGTAACTCAAAGCTTCGTGCTTCAAGACGGCAACGTAGTCATCACTAAAGAGGGTAAAACCGAAACCGTCGCAAACGCTAGCATCGTAGTAAAAGACACTATGAAAAAGACCGCCCCTCTAGGCATGGTCGATACGATCCAAATTTTCATGCTATTAGCTGCGTCCATCATGATGATCTACTCAGGCATCAAGGCTGCTAAGATCGCTCAAAACGAGATCTTCCACAGCGGTATGGTCGCGCTAGTAGCGATCTACGGTATCAGCTGGATGGCAGATACGATGTTCCACTCTCATATCGAGATGCTAAAAGGCTCGCTAGGAGAGGTGATGAAGGCCTACCCGTGGATGTATATCGTCGTAGGTATGCTGATTTCTAAGTTCCTAAACTCTCAAGCAGCCGCCGCCGCGACGTTCGTACCGCTTGCCGTTCAGATCGGCGTGGATCCAGGCATCATCGTCGCGTTTGCTACGGCTTGCTACGGATACTTTATCCTTCCTACATATCCGAGCGACCTTGCGGCGATCCAGTTTGACCGCTCAGGTACGACCAAGATCGGCAAATACGTCATCAACCACAGCTTCATCATCCCTGGCCTTATCGGCGTGTTTAGTTCGTGCGCAGTGGGTTGGGTGTTGGCTAATCTTTACGGATTTATTAAATAATCTTACCTTGCGAGACTTGCTTCGGCTCGTCTCGCGAGCGCTTTTCCGAGATTTTGCAAAATTTTCGCTCCGCAGGCTATATGCCTAGCGCACGCTCAATTTTGCTTCAAAACTCGAAAAATCATCTCGCGATACTTCGCCTAAATTTCTTACAGTCAAATTTTACCCACCAAGACCCGCATCTTGAAAACGTCAAATTTGATTCAAATTTGCGACGCTTTGCGTCAGCAAAGCAGTGTCGCCACCTTAAAGCGTCGTAGGGGGAGGGGGATTAAAGGGGGTGGGGAGCGACTTTGTAATTCAAGCCCCTTCCCCCTTAACAAGAAAGATTAAATTTGGCACACAGCGTTAAATTTGACAAAACCAAATTTGGCATTTTAAAGATTCGGGTCTTGGCGAGTAAAATTCTAAAATTTATCCAAATTTGAGCGGCGCAAATTTGACTCCAAATTTGGCTTCAAATTTACAGTTAAAAAGTCAAATTTAAATTTCACTTCAGCCTATCGCCGAATTTTTGTTTGTCGCTCATATAGACGAAGCTTAGCACCTCGGCGACGGCGCGAAAGAGCTCCGCAGGTATCATATCGTTTACCTCGCACATTTTGTATAGCTCTCGCGCTAACGGCGGATTTTCGACGATTTTGACGTTGTTTTGCACTCCGATTTGCTTGATGCGAAGCGCGAGAAAATCCACGCCCTTAGCGAGGATCACGGGCGCTTTTTCCTTTGTTTTATCGTAGCGAAGCGCGACGGCGTAGTGGGTCGGGTTGGTGATGATGACGTCTGCTTGCGGGATATTTTGCATCATCCTGTTGCGCGCGGCTCGCATTTGCAGCTGGCGGATGCGGCCTTTTACCTGCGGGTCGCCCTCCATCTGTTTGTACTCGTCCTTGATCTCCTGCTTGCTCATTCTTAGGTCGCGAAAATACTGAAAACGCACGATCAGCACGTCAAGAAGCCCGATGATAAACATCACTATGAGCATCACTGCGGCCAAAATCAGCATCTTTTCTTTTAGCCACGCTAGCTGCGCCGCCATCGAGAAAAACAGCGTATGCGGCAGCTCTTTGATGAAGCTTAAAAACATCAAAAATCCGACCGTAAAAACCGCCGTGACCTTGAGCACCATTTTGATGCCGTCTATCAGCTTTTTGAGCGAAAAGAGATTTTTGAGCCCTTTTAGCGGGTTGATTTTGTTTAAATTCGGCTCCAAAGGCTTGGTCGTAAATATAAATCCAAACTGCATGAGATTAGCGACGACGCCCGCGATCGCGATACAAACGGCGATAGGCAGGATGATGAGCAGCGTGCGAAATATCGTCGTGATCGCGACGCTAAAAAGTAGCTTGCGCGTAAACTCCTGCCCGATGAGGCTTTGATAGTAGTTATATAGCATGAAAAACTGATCGCCGATGAAGCCAAGAAGCGCCACTACGACAAAGATCGCGACCGCGAGCGTGACGAAGCCTGCTAAATCCTGGCTTTTGGGGACGTTGCCGTCCTTGCGCGCGTCTTCGATCTTTTTGGAGGTGGGTTCTTCGGTTTTTTCTTGATCTTCGCCTGCCATTTTCGTCCTAAATTTATCTTGCCGAGCGTTTTGGCTCAAATTTGCTTAAATTTGGGCGATTATACCTAAAAGGAGGTTAAATTTTACGCTACAATTGCCTAAATTTAAAGGAGAAAAATGCAAAAGCTTGACTGTCACGTAAGCGAGTGGTTTGGGCGGATGAGGGTGCGTAACGAGGCTGCCGCGGGTCACTTTAAAGACTGCAAGATCCCCTACGACGAGTCAAATTTGATAGAAGTTTTGCAAAGCTCGCAGGATAAATTTGATCTCCTTTGGGCTACTATCGCCTTGCGCGAGCTTGGCACGACGCGCGCGATATCCGCGCTAAAAGGCGCCGTCAAATTTAAAAGCCTAGACGTGCAAGGTAACGCGGCTCTAACGATCGCGTTTTTAGCGGACGGCGGCGAGAACGGCTTTTTGGCGAGTTTGCTCGCTAGCAAAGACTACCGCGCGAAATTTTACGCGATGACGGGGATTTTATATAAAGAGGACGCGGCGCACTCGGCCTTGCATTTTGTTTTGGAGTATTCGGCCAAGGCGACCAAAGGCGGCAAGGCGCTTGCCAAAACGCCGTGCGAAGGGATAGACTGGCTCTATCTGGCCAGATACGGCTCGCATTTGCCCCGGGCGCAAGAAATTTTTGATAAAATAAATAAAAATAGGAAGTATGTAGATGAAAACATTTTTACAAGACTCGCAGGAGAATTCCCTCAAATTTTCACAATCTAAAAAACCGCAAAAAAGCGAAATTGAGCTGCTTTTGGGCGAGTGCGGCGAGGTTTTAGCTAAACTAAAAAAGAAAAAGTTAAGCGAGCGCGAGTTTTTGTGCGAGCTGATAAAACTGATGGCTTTTTCGATACCGCAAATTCCTTATGAAATTTGGCTCGAAAAATGTATAGAAAGCGGCTACGTAGAGGCTTTAAACGATCTCGTTTTCCAGTACGCTAGAAACGAGCTGCTGCCCGGCTGCGCGGGCGGATACGATCAGTGCGAGAGACTGATACATTCGTTTCTTGCGCTAGCGTGCGGAGATATGGCCGGCGCCAAAAACGTAATGACGCACTCTATGCCGCCTAGCACGAACGGATATAGATTTTTATGCGTGATGAGCGATCTGGTTTCGGCGCTGCTATGGGACGATAAAAAATCGCTTGAGGCGGCACTCAAAAAAGCGCGTAGATTTGCGGACTCCAAAAAGCCGATAAACGAAAGAGAAGCGGTAAAATTTATCCTTGCCTTGCACGAAAAAGACGCGGCCGCGATGAGCGAGAGTTTGAGTAATTTTTGCGTAAAAGTCGCCAGAACCGCCGCGCCGCAATTTGAAAAGAGGATTAGCTTTTTTGCGCACGGACTTTATGCTTTGGCGCACTATCTCTTGCCTTTTGAGATTTTTGAGCGCATTTGCCTGCCGAAAGCTAAAAATTTCAATGAAAATTACGCAAAAAGGCTTTTTAGCGGCGAATCGGTGCAGCCAAAATTGTATTTTAGCTTTCCGCCTGAATTTGAAGTTTTTAATCAAATTTTAAACGCTTTGCCGGCTAAAACCATTCTTCATCAGCCTTTTGACGGGCCTTCGCCGAGCGATCAAATACGCTTCCTAGATCACGATACGATGGTTGAAAATTTAGCGGATGAAATTTTAAAAGCTAGGACATTAAACCAAAATTTATAAATTTTTGGGTATCATCCGTCTCTTACAACCAACAAAGCTCCCCAAGTCTTTTGAAATCCAAAAGCGCTTTTTGGTCTTACCAAATTTAGAAAGGTAGAGTATGTCAAAATACGCTATATTTAAGCATGGCGGCAAGCAGTATCGCGTCAGCGAAGGCGAATATCTTAAGCTTGACCATTTCAGTGCTGAAGCAAAGTCATCAGTCGAGATTACGGACGTTTTGTGCGTAAACGACGGTGAAGTAAAGGTAGGCGCGCCGTTCGTAAAGGGTGCGAAAGTCGTTCTTGAAGTCGTAAATGAGGGCAAGGATAAAAAAGTCATTATTTACAAAAAACGCAGACGCAAAGACTCAAAACTAAAACGCGGTTTTAGAAGACAGTTTACACGCGTAAAAGTCGTAAGTATCGCAGCTTAAGGAGATAAGAAATGGCACACAAAAAAGGTCAAGGCTCAACCCAGAATAACCGAGATAGTATCGGACGACGCTTAGGCGTTAAAAAATTCGGCGGCGAATTCGTTCGCGCGGGCAACATCATCATCCGCCAGCGCGGTACCGCTACTCACGCGGGCAGCAACGTCGGTCTAGGCAAAGATCACACGATTTTCGCGCTAATCGACGGTTTCGTTAAATTCGAAAGACTAGATAAAAACAGAAAAAAAGTTTCAGTTTATCCTGCTGCGTAATCCTTGGGGCGAAAGCCCCTTTTTCTTTTAAAACCACCCAAATTTTTAAAATCCAAAAATCTTTTATATAACAAAAATAATCATCACGTCAGTTACCAAATTTTAAAATTTGACCATTTGTATTGTGTTAATAACGGCGCTTGGCAAATCGTTTGAACTTTGCGGCAAATCAAATTTTAATCAATAAACCGATATAATCCGAAAATTTCGCAAAATTACGAACCGAAAAATAATTAAATAAAATTTAAAAAATAAGGCAAGAAATGTTTATAGATAGCGTAAATTTAACCCTAAGCTCGGGTCACGGCGGGGCCGGCTCTGTGAGCTTTCGCCGCGAAAAACACGTGATTTTAGGCGGACCGGACGGCGGCGACGGCGGCGACGGCGGCGATGTGTATTTCGTCGCCGATAACAATACCCACACGCTGGCGGCGTATAAAGGCAAAAAGGCCATGCGCGCTCAAAACGGCGAAGCGGGCACGGGGCGCAGGATGCACGGCAAAAGAGGCGAACACCTCGAGCTCATCGTGCCTCCCGGCACCGCGGTGCTAGATGCCAAGACGGGCGAGCTGCTTTGCGACTTAACTAGCGAAGGGCAGCGAGAGCTGTTTTTAAAAGGCGGCAAAGGTGGGCTTGGCAACGTGCACTTTAAAAGTTCGATCAACCAAGCTCCCGAATACGCGCAAAAAGGCCTAGAGGGCGAAACACGCGAGGTGCGGCTGGAGCTTAAGCTCATCGCCGACGTTGGGCTCGTGGGTTTTCCAAACGTCGGTAAAAGCACGCTGATCTCGACCGTCTCAAACGCCAAACCTCAGATCGCAAACTACGAGTTTACCACGCTCACGCCAAAGCTCGGTCTCGTCGAGGTGGACGAATACAGCGGCTTTGTCATGGCCGATATCCCAGGCATCATCGAGGGTGCAAGCGAAGGGCGCGGGCTTGGCGTGCAGTTTTTAAAACACGTCGAGCGCACGAAAATTTTGCTTTTTATGCTCGATCTTGCGAACTATCGCGGCCCCGAGGAGCAGTTTGACGCGCTGCGGGCCGAGACGGCGAAATTTTCAGGCGAGCTTGCAAAACGAGACTACGCGATCGCCCTAACTCGCGCGGACGCGGCCGAAAATTTGCAGGAAAAATTTGACGCGTTTTTGTCGCATTTGGGGCTTGTAGGCACGGCTGGCGAGATGAAATTTAAACAAGATATTTATGAATTTGACGCGGCTAAGCCGTTTTTCGTGATGCCGATATCCTCGGCGACGGGACAAAATATAAACGAGCTAAAATTTAATCTGCTTGAGCTGCTTAAAAAGGAGCTGTAGGTTGCGCTAAAAGCCGCGCCGTAGATGGCTTTTGCGAACGTAGGCCTAGCGCGCCCGTATACGCGGTTAAATTTTATGTTTATCGCTCGCAAACGCCGTAAAAAGAAAAAATTTAAGAAGGCGAAATGAATAAAATTTTTATTCTAGTATTTTTATGCTTCGGCGCATACGGTTGCGATCCCGCCGATCCGGTGCCGAAGTTTATGGACTTTAACGACAAGGATCACGACGGCGCGCTGAGCTTGCAGGAGTGGATGGCGAGCGAGGTGCCGTCTGGGCTGAGAGTAGAGCTAAATCTGCGCTCAGACTCGGAATTTAAGAAGTTGGACGCTAATCGTGACGGCAAGATTAGCCTAGATGAGCTGGGAGCGAAACCGTCTGCAAAGATTTATTGGTCCGAAGATCCGTGCGCTTTTTGGCCTTGGCCGGACGGATCCGAGGATAAAAATCAATCCGCCGTCAAATAAGGCGCACGAGTGTGAACCCGTGTTTGTACTGCGGTATGCATAAAATTTATTGCGAGCACGATTAGCGCCTGCATAATCTCTCGCGCCGTGATTTGGCTAAATTTAAAGGAAAAGAATGAAGATAGTTTTTATGGGAACGCCCGAGTATGCGGCTAAAATTTTACGCGCGCTTGCGGGGGCGAAATTTGAGATCGCGGCTGTCTTTACGCAGCCTGATAAGCCCGTCGGCAGGAAGCAAATTTTAACTCCGAGCGAGGTTAAAGTTTATGCGCAGCAGCACCTGCCCGCCGTGCCGATCTTTCAGCCTGCGACACTCAAAGACGAGGCGGTTGTAGCGCAGATAAAAGACTTAAAGCCTGATTTTATCGTAGTTGCCGCATACGGTAAAATTTTGCCGCAAAGCGTCCTTGATATCTCGCCTTGCATAAACCTGCACGCTTCGATCCTGCCTAAATACCGCGGCGCAAGCCCGATCCAAAGCGCGATCTTGGCGGGCGAAAAGCAGACGGGCGTGACGGCGATGCTGATGGATGCGGGGCTTGACACGGGCGATATGCTTGATTTTACCTACACGCCTTGCGAGGACAAAACGGTGGCGCAGCTGTTTGACGAGCTCGGCTATCTAGCGGGCGAGCTGATAGTGCGCGTGCTGCGAAATTTTGCAAATTTGACGCCGCTTAAGCAAGAGGGCGCACAGGCTACGCACTGCAAAAAAATAGCAAAATCAGACGGGCTTTTTAGTTTTGAGGAAAGCGCACGGCAAATTTATAATAAATTTCGTGCTCTAACGCCCTGGCCAGGGATTTATCTAGCTAGCGGGTTAAAAATTTTAGAACTAGAGCTTTTGCGTGAATCCCGCGGGCTTAAATTTGAACGCGCGGGCGAAATTCTGCAGGTTGGTAAGCCCAGTTTTTGCGTTTCTTGCAATGATGGCGCGGTTAAGATCATAAAGGTGCAAGAGCCCGGCAAAAAAACCGTGGACGCTAGCGCGTATTTAAACGGTAAGCGCCTTGGCGTCGGCGATATAGTGTCGTAAATTTGAGCAGAGCGAAGCTTGCCTTGTAAATTTAACGGTACGAATGCGCTCGCAATGTAAAATAAAACAGCAAATTTAAAAGGAACAAAATTTGAGAATAGAGTTCGCAGATAGCGTCCCTTCTACGCAAAAAGTTTTGGTCGAAGGGCTGCGAAACGGCCAAATACAGCCGCCTTTTGCGCTAGTGGCAAAAGAGCAGACGCAGGGTATCGGCAGCAGAAACAACACGTGGAGCGGGCTGGAGGGCAATCTATTTTTTTCATTTTGCATGAGTGAGACGGCGCTGCCCGGCGATCTAAAAGGCGAGTCGGCGTCGATTTACTTTTCGGTGATAATGCGCGAAGTTCTCGCGGCTCGCGGCTCGAAAATCTGGCTAAAATGGCCGAACGATTTTTACGTCGGCGATAAAAAAATCGGCGGAACCTTGACGACGAGGGTCGGCGAAATTTACGTTTGCGGCATGGGTATAAATCTAAAAAAGGCGCCCGAAAACGCCGGAATTTTAGATATAGACGTGAGCCCTAGCGCCGCAGTCGGAGAGTTTTGTAAGAGGCTGCAAACGGCTCCGTCTTGGGCGGAAGTTTTTAAAAAATTTGAGAGCGAATTTGAAAAATCAAAAGAATTTATCACGCACTTTGAGGGCGAAGAGGTAGCGCTCAAAAACGCCAAACTCCTACCCGACGGCTCTTTGGATATAGGCGGACGAAGAGTTTTTTCGCTCAGATAAATTTGCTTAAATTTAACGTAAAATTTAATATTTTCGCGAAATATCGGCCGGGACGAGCCGCGAAATTCTTTCAGAAATTTTAAAGCCGAAACTAAACTTGGACAAAGTAAGTTTTCTGTAGAATTAATCAGTTAAAAAACAAAAATTTGGAAAATTCTCATGTGTGAAATTATAACCATTGCAAACCAGAAAGGCGGCGTCGGGAAGACGACCACGGCGGTAAATTTGGCCGCATCGCTAGCGGTGGCCGAAAAAAAAGTCCTACTCATCGACATCGATCCGCAGGCAAACGCGACGACAGGAATGGGCTTTAGTAGAAACGACTACGAGTATAACATCTATCACGTACTCACGGGTCGTAAAAAGCTCTCGCAAATCGTGCTAAAAACCGAGATCCCGACGCTTTTTCTAGCGCCATCAAACATCGGTCTGGTCGGAATCGAGCAAGAGTTAAGCGAGCAGAGCAAAGACTGTCAAAAGATACTAAAAAGCAAGATCGAAGAGGTCGAGGGGCAGTATGATTTTATCATCATTGATAGTCCTCCGGCGCTAGGCAGTATCACCGTAAACGCCCTAAGCGCTAGCGATAGCGTGATAATCCCGATCCAGTGTGAATTTTACGCATTAGAGGGGCTTGCGCAAATTTTAAACACGGTCAAAATAATCAAAAAAACCATAAATCCAAAGCTAAATATAAAGGGCTTTTTGCCGACCATGTACAGCTCGCAAAACAACCTCGCTAAGGAAACCGTGGCAAATTTAAAGCAACATTTTGAAAATAAGCTGTTTAAAACAAAGGATGGCGACGGAGACTTCGTAATAGTGCCGCGAAACGTAAAACTCGCCGAAAGTCCGAGCTTTGGAAAGCCTGTGATACTGTATGACATAAAATCGCCTGGCTCGCAAGCGTACCAAAATTTAGCGTATTCGATCTTAGGGTAGAAGATGGCGAAAAGAAGTTTAGGGCGCGGACTGGGCGCTATACTAGAGGACGTCGAGCTTGCGTACAAAGCTGAGCTAAACGAGGGCAACAGCGATATAGTAAAGGATATCGATCTAGACCTGATCGTCGAAAACCCGTATCAGCCGCGTAAAAATTTCGACGAAACTGCGCTAAGGGAGCTTAGCGAAAGTATCAAAAGGCACGGGCTCATCCAGCCGATCATCGTCATAGAAAAAGACGGCGGATATATGCTGATCGCGGGCGAGAGGAGATTTCGCGCGACTAAGCTGCTTGGCGAAAGCAAGATAAAGGCTATAGTCGCCGACATCGAGAGTCAAAGCCTGCGCGAGCTAGCCCTCATAGAAAATATCCAAAGAGAGGACCTAAATCCGATCGAGCTTGCAAATTCTTATAAAGAGCTCATAGACGAATATAAAATCACTCAGGATGGGCTCGCAAACATTATCCACAAAAGCAGGGTTCAGATAACAAATACGATGCGACTTTTGAGTCTTAGCGCCGTGACGCAAGAATATATAAAAGAAGGCAAACTAACGCAAGGGCACGCTAAAGTCATCGTAGGTCTTGAGCCAAATGACGAAAAAACGGCGGTCGATACCATCATCGGGCAGCGCCTTAGCGTGCGCGAGACGGAAAATTTGGTAAAAAATTTAAAAAATAAATTGCCGCCCAAAGCAGTGCTTAAGTTAGATGAAAGATATCTTGAAAGACTAACGAATTTAAAAGAGATTTTTTCTAAATTTGACGTACCGGTTAAGATAAAAGGCAAAAAAATCACTATCGAATTTGATGAAATAGCTGATATCGATAGGCTAATAAACAAGATAAAATAAAAATATTTCTTTAAATTTAGCTTGTTTTATCCTTTTTTTTTGTAAAATAAGCACGGTTTTATTATGCTTAAGAAAATATTAAACTTTAAGGAGATTTGATGTTGGAAATTAATTTGCCGCTAGTCGTCCTAACGGCAGTTATTTTTCTAGGGCTTATCGCCGTTTTAAATTCCATCCTTTACAAGCCTCTACTTAAATTTATAGACGCTAGAAACGATGCGATAAAAAACGACGAAGAGAGCGCTAGTAAAAATACGAGCGATCTTGGCGTGTACGAAGCGCAGATAGAACAGCTCATAGCTGCTGCAAGAAACGAAGCCGGCAAGATAAAGCAGGAGGCTATCAATGCCGCAAAAGACGCGGCCGCTAAGATAGTCAGCGAAAAGCGCGGAGTTTTGGAGGCCGATTATGACGCATTTATCCAAAATTTAAACGCTCAAAAGAGCGATTTTAGAGCTGATTTACAGCAAAAATTGCCTGAACTTCAAGCTGCTTTAAAAGCAAAACTCGCAAGGATTTAATATGAAAAGCAAAATTTTACTTTTATTATGTCCTTTTGTTTTGATGGCGGACGGCGGATACGACATCGTACCTAGAACGATAAACTTTATCGTTTTTGCTGCAATTTTGTATTATTTCATAGCAAACCCTATCAAGAACGCATATAAGGGAAGAATCGCCGGTATTGCGGCAAGACTTGATAATATCGAGCAAAAACTAAAAGACTCAAAAGCCAAAAAAGACGACGCTCTAAGACGCGTAGAAGAGGCTAAAGCAAATGCCGCTAGCCTAGTAGAGACCGCTAGAAAAGAGGCCGTTTTGATCTCTGAGCGCATCAAAGAAGAGACTAGACAAGAGGTCGCAAATCTGGAAAAAAACTTCCAAGATCAAAAAGAATTTGAAAAAAGACGCATGGTTAAGTCCGTCGTAGGCGAAATTTTAAATGAAATCTTCGCAAGCGACAGCGTTAAAATGGATCAAAGCGAGCTTATCAATATCATGCTTAAAAGGGTCGGCTGATGAAAGAACTTATCGCAAAAAAATACGTAAAAGCTCTAGTTAGCGACCTTAGCAAGGATGAGTTTAATAACTTTACCGCTAAGTTACAAGAGATCACAAACGCATTCGCAAATGAAAAATTTCAAAACATCATCGTTTCGCCGAATTTAAAAAATAGCCAAAAAGCCGATTTCGTCCTATCTTTAGTCGGTGAGGCGGATCAAAAATTTGTAAATTTTATAAAACTGCTCGGCGAAAACAAAAGACTTGATATTTTGCCTAACATCGTTTCGGAGCTTTTAGCGCAAAAATCAAAAATGGACAATGTTTTTTACGGTAAAATTTACGGCGGCTCGCAGATCAGCCAGGCTCAAATTTCAGAGCTTGAAAACAGCTTTTCTAAGAGATTTAACGCAAAAATCATTTTAGAGTCGGTAAAAAGCGATTACAATGGTATTAAGATAGAGCTAGACGATTTGGGCGTGGAGGCTAGCTTTTCGGTAGATAGGCTAAAAGCCCAAATGAGCGAATACATATTAAAAGCAATATAAAGGAGAAAAAGCGTGAGTGCAAAAATAAAAGCAGATGAAATCAGCGCCATCATCAAGGAAAGGATTGAAAATTTCAGCCTTAACGTCGATGTAAACGAGACGGGCAAGGTTATATCCGTAGCCGACGGCGTTGCTAACGTTTACGGCCTAAAAAACGTTATGGCCGGCGAGATGGTCGAGTTTGAGAACGGCGAAAAAGGCATGGCTCTAAACCTAGAGGAAAGCAGTGTCGGTATCGTTATCTTGGGTAAAACGGACGGTATCAAAGAGGGTTCGAGTGTAAAACGCCTAGCTAAACTTTTACGCGTCCCTGTCGGCGATGCTTTGATAGGCCGCGTCGTAAATTCGCTTGGCGAGCCGATAGACGCTAAGGGCCCGATCGAAGCTAGCGAGACTAGATTCGTCGAGGAAAAAGCAAAAGGCATCATGGCTAGAAAGAGCGTTCACGAGCCGCTTCAAACGGGCATCAAGGCTATTGACGCGCTAGTGCCGATCGGCCGCGGGCAACGCGAGCTCATTATCGGCGACCGCCAAACTGGTAAAACTACAGTTGCTATAGATACCATCATCAACCAAAAAGGTCAAGATGTTATTTGTATTTACGTAGCGATTGGACAAAAACAATCAACGGTCGCGCAAGTCGTTAAAAAGCTCGAAGAGTACGGCGCTATGGAGTACACTATCGTGGTAAATGCAGGCGCTTCCGATGCTGCTGCACTTCAGTATCTAGCTCCTTATGCCGGCGTAACTATGGGCGAATATTTTAGAGATAACTCTCGCCACGCTCTAATCATCTATGACGATCTTTCAAAACACGCTGTCGCATACCGCGAAATGAGCTTGATTCTTCGCAGACCGCCGGGCCGCGAAGCTTATCCGGGCGACGTTTTCTACCTACACTCTCGCTTGCTAGAGCGCGCATCTAAGCTAAACGATAAGCTAGGGGCAGGTTCTCTCACGGCTCTTCCTATTATCGAGACGCAAGCTGGCGACGTTTCGGCGTATATTCCGACAAACGTTATTTCTATCACCGACGGTCAAATTTTCCTTGAGTCCGATCTATTTAACTCAGGTATTCGTCCTGCGATCAACGTCGGTCTTTCGGTTTCTCGCGTCGGCGGCGCAGCTCAGATAAAAGCGACCAAGCAAGTTT
Source organism: Campylobacter showae (assembly GCF_900699785.1). Taxonomy (NCBI): domain Bacteria; kingdom Pseudomonadati; phylum Campylobacterota; class Epsilonproteobacteria; order Campylobacterales; family Campylobacteraceae; genus Campylobacter; species Campylobacter showae. The sequence goes on along the minus strand of NZ_LR535679.1, from coordinate 851,834 downwards.
CGGGAACCTTAAGACTTGACCTTGCGCAATACCGCGAACTTCAAGCGTTTGCACAATTTGCGAGCGACCTTGACGAGAGCTCGAGAAAACAGCTTGAGCGCGGTCAAAGGATGGTCGAGGTGCTAAAACAGCCTCCTTATAGCCCGCTTGCCGTTGAAAAGCAAGTCGTTATCATCTTTGCCGGTACAAAAGGCTATCTAGACGATATTCCGACCGTAGCCGTTACAAAATTTGAAGCTGAGCTTTATCCTTATATAGAGGCGAAATATCCTGAAATTTTTGAACAAATTCGAACCAAAAAAGCACTTGACAAAGAGATCGAGGAGCTTTTGCATAAGGCGCTAAAAGACTTTAAAGCGACGTTTGCCGCTAACTAAGGCTAGAATATGTCAAATTTAAAAGATATAAAACGAAAGATCAAGAGCGTCCAAAATACCCAAAAGACGACGCGTGCGATGAAGCTGGTATCTACGGCTAAACTTCGCAAGGCTGAAGAAGCAGCTCGTCACTCTAGGGTTTATGCGCTCAAGATCAACGAAGTTTTATCTGAAATCGCCTATAAGATCAATCAATATCGCTCCGTAAACGCCGAGAGTAAATTTTTCGACGTTAAGGAGAATATCGAGAAGGTCGATATTATATTCGTCACCGCAGACAAGGGGCTTTGCGGCGGTTTTAATATTCAGACCATCAAAACCGTTAGAAATATGATTAACGAATTTAAGGCGAAAAAAGTAAAGATAAGACTTCGCGCGGTAGGCAAAAAAGGTATAGAATTTTTTAGCTTCCAGGGTATAAATTTGCTTGAAAAATATGTCGGCGTGAGCTCGTCTCCAACCTATGAGAAAGCTCAAAATATCATAAAAGACGCGATAGACGACTTTATAAGCGGTGCGACTGATAAAGTTATTTTGGTACATAACGGCTATAATAATATGATCTCTCAGCAAATTCGCATAAACGACATCGTGCCGGTCGAGCCGCCGAAACTCGTCGAAGTTGAGACGAATTCTTTGATGGAATTTGAGCCGAGTGACGACGGTAAAATTTTAAACGAACTACTTACGAAGTATTTCGAGTATAGTATGTATTATGCTTTAGTAGATAGCCTCGCGGCCGAGCATAGCGCCAGGATGCAGGCGATGGATAACGCGACCAACAACGCCAAAGAGCGCGTCGCGCAGCTAAAACTATCGTATAACAAGGCTCGCCAAGAGTCTATCACCACTGAGCTTATCGAGATCATCAGTGGCGTCGAATCAATGAAATAATTAAGGAGTATGGATGAAAGGTATCATTTCTCAGGTAATGGGTCCGGTAGTCGACGTCGATTTCACGGATTATTTACCCAAGATCAACGAAGCCGTCGAAGTAAATTTCGAGGTTGAGGGCAAGCAAAATAGACTTGTACTAGAGGTTGCCGCGCACCTTGGCGATAACCGCGTAAGAACTATCGCTATGGACATGAGTGAAGGCTTAACTAGGGGCCTTGAGGCTACGGCTTTAGGTGCGCCTATTAGCGTTCCGGTCGGCGAAAAAGTTTTGGGAAGAATTTTTAACGTCGTCGGCGATCTGATTGATGAGGGCGAGGGCGTAGAATTTGACAAAAAATGGTCTATTCACCGCGATCCTCCGCCATTTGAAGAGCAAAGCACGAAGAGCGAAATTTTTGAAACAGGCATCAAAGTAGTTGACCTTTTAGCTCCTTACGCAAAGGGCGGTAAAGTCGGACTATTCGGCGGTGCCGGCGTCGGTAAGACGGTTATTATCATGGAGCTGATCCACAACGTTGCGTTTAAACACAGCGGTTACTCCGTATTTGCTGGCGTCGGCGAGCGAACGCGTGAAGGAAACGACCTTTATCACGAGATGAAAGAAAGTAATGTTTTGGATAAAGTCGCCTTGTGCTACGGTCAGATGAATGAGCCGCCGGGGGCAAGAAACCGTATCGCTCTAACAGGTCTTACAATGGCTGAGTACTTCCGCGACGAGATGGGACTTGACGTTTTGATGTTTATCGATAATATCTTCCGTTTCTCTCAGTCTGGTGCAGAGATGTCGGCGCTTCTTGGACGTATTCCGTCAGCCGTTGGTTATCAGCCGACTTTGGCGAGCGAAATGGGTAAATTTCAAGAGAGAATTACGTCAACTAAAAAGGGTTCGATCACATCGGTTCAGGCTGTTTATGTTCCTGCGGACGACCTTACCGACCCAGCTCCTGCGACCGTTTTTGCGCACCTTGATGCGACTACCGTTCTAAACAGGGCTATCGCAGAAAAGGGAATTTATCCTGCGGTTGACCCGCTTGATTCGACATCAAGAATGCTGGATCCTCAAATTTTGGGCGGTGAGCACTATAAAGTAGCTCGCGGCGTGCAGGCGGTTTTACAAAAATATAAAGACCTTCAAGACATCATCGCGAGCCTCGGTATGGACGAACTTAGCGAAGAAGATAAGGTTACTGTCGACCGCGCTAGAAAGATAGAGAGATTCTTATCTCAGCCGTTCTTCGTTGCCGAGGTATTTACGGGAAGTCCTGGTAAATACGTAAGTCTTGAGGAGAATATCGCCGGCTTTAAGGGAATTTTGGAAGGCAAATATGATGATTTGCCGGAAAACGCATTTTATATGGTAGGAAACATCGACGAGGCGATAGCAAAAGCTGAAAAACTTAAAGCCTAAATTTAAAGGAAAAAGTAATGAATAAATTACATTTAGAAATCGTTACGCCTGAGGGTTTAGTGTTTTCAAACGATATCAAAAGCGTAGTTTTGCCGGGTAGCGAGGGGGAGTTTGGGGTTTTACCCGGACATGCCTCGCTTATATCGCTTTTAAAAGCCGGCGTTATAGACATCGAGAGCGAAGATAAAAGCCATGATGCCGTCGCGATAAACTGGGGATATGCCGAGATAAACGAGGGCAAGGCGACCATCCTTGCCGACGGCGCCGTTCACGTGTCGGGAAATTCCGAGAGCGAGATAGCAAATTCATTGCAAAAGGCTAAGGATTTGATCGCTAGCATGAGCAGCGAGAATAACGCTATGGCCGCTGCCGTAGCAAAACTAGATAGTATGGCTCGGACAAGATAGTGGCTGGGCTTGATATCTTTTTGAACTACTTATCAAGAAGTAGTTTTATTACTATATTCGTACTTAGTTGGCTCTCTTTTTATTTCATAATAAGCCTTACCATACTTTTATCCCGTATGGCGGGGCTTGGCTCATGGCAAAAAAAAGAGCAAAATGCGCTTGAGTCGCTACTAATGGGCGGCTCTAAGTATACTCTAAACGACTCGGTTTTAAAAAGATTTGTAAGTGGCTCCGTATCTAAAGAAAAGCTTTCGGTCGCCGTTAGTATTTCGGAGAGAAATGCGACTAGCGGTATCACTTGGCTTAGTATTATCGCTTCCACCTCGCCTTTCATCGGACTTTTCGGTACGGTTGTATCCATCTTGGAGACATTTTCTCAGCTCGGTCAAGGCGGAGGAAATGCTTCGCTAGGCGTTATCGCTCCAGCTATCAGCGAGGCTCTAGTGGCTACCGGAGCGGGCATATTCGTAGCGATTCCTGCTTATACGTTTAGCTTGCTTATCAAACGAAAAGCTTATGAGCTCATGGGCGTCATCAGGCGCGAAGTCGATATCCTCGTAACGCTTAAAGAAGATCAATGATAAATCTCGACGAAACTCCGGAGCTAAACATAACTCCGCTCGTGGATATCATGCTTGTTTTGCTGGCGATTCTTATGGTTACGACGCCTACTATCGTTTACGAGGAGCAAATTTTGCTACCGGACGGCTCAAAAACTAAAACATCCTCGGCTCAAAGAAAAGATCTGACTGTTATCGTTGATGCTACAAAAAAGGTTAGGATCGACCAAAACACTATGGATCTACGTGAACTTCCCGACAACATCGTGCTTATCGGAGCAAAATACGATAAAAATTCGCCCGTTTATATTAAGGCTGACAAAAGCCTCATATATGACGATGTGATGTTTGTTTTAAAGAGCGTAAAAAACGCAGGCTTTACAAAGGTAGCGCTTCAGACTAATGGATAAATTTGATCTCAAATTTAACACTTCCGGCTATTTCCTACTATCGGCTTTTCTTTATCTTTGTATCATAAGCGGTATTTTTATTAAGCTTACCTATTTTAAGGAAGAGCCGAAAAAGTATACCGATACTAAAGATGCTTTTATGGATATCATGATAGTTGAGCGCGAGCCCGACATCACCGTAAAAGCACCCGAGCCTAAAAAAGAGGTCGTAAAAGAAGAAAAGCCCCAGCCTGTAAAAAAAGAGGAAGAGGTTAAAAAAGAAGAACCTAAACCGGACACCACAAACAAGCCGCCTGAACCCGATCCCGTACCGCCAGAGCCTGAAGAAAAAAGGGTTGAAGAGCCAAATTTAAAGGATCTATTCGGCAGTATCGATACCTCTAAGCTAAAAGAGGACAAGGTTGCGAAAAAAAAAGAACAACCAAAAGAGCAGAGTCGCAAAAAGCCGGAAAAATTCCAGATAACAAGCCAGCAAAAAAAGGCTAGCGACGTGATAAATGCGCTTACCTTAGATCAGGTTGCTAAAACTCCAAAGTCGCAAATGACTGGCGAATACAATGAATATTTCGGCACGATCAGCAGAATTTTGCAGAGTAAATGGAGTGCTTATAAAGCCGATTCTAGCGATGAGGCGGAGGTTGAGATTATTATCGACATTGACGGATCGTTTAGTTACGATATAAAAAAGTTATCGTATAATAGCGAATTTAACGACAAAGTTAGGGATTTCTTACAAAGTATGACTTTCGAGAAATTTCCGCCGCCTACCCAGATAGGCAGAGCTGTTAGGCTCGGAACCAAACTAGAAGATAAACTAGAATAACGGAGGAAAAATGAAGAAAATTTTACTTTTTCTTGCTTTTGCCAGTTGGCTTTTTGCCGTTGATGCAACCATTTCGGTCATCAACAAAGGCTTAGCCCTACCAAAAATCGTGCTCCAAGATGCCACAACGGCCGTCGGCGATCAGGCTTTTAAGAGCAAATTTCATAAAATCATGTTAGGCGACCTGAAGGTCAGTTCTGATTTTGAGGTCGTGGACGAATATATCGCCAGTAGCTATGAAGGCGACTCGAATACGAACGTGATGAGTGAAAAAGGTGCGCAGCTTATATTTAGATACGCGCTTGAGGGCTCTGCAAACTCGCCTCTAACCCTCAGGGTTAAGCTAATTAATGCAAAAACGGCAACCACTCAGTATGAGAAAATTTACAATATGAACGACGGGGCAAAGTATCCGTTTATCGCACACAAAGCGATAGTTGAGCTCATTAACGAGCTAAAAATGCCGCCTGTAAACTGGATGGAGAAATTTATCATCTTTGCCAAAGGAACGGGCTCTAAGCAAAGCGAGATCGTTATAGCCGACTACACTTTGACCTACCAAAAAGTACTTGTTCGCGGCGGTTTGAATATATTTCCTAAATGGGTAGGAGCTGATCAGAGCGCGTTTTACTACTCTGATTACAGCGGTAAAAACTTAGTTCTTTATAGATACGATGTTGCGAGCGGCCAAAAAACTAAAATTTTAGATAGCAAGGGAGGTATGCTTATAGCCTCTGACGTTAGTCAAAGCGGAGATAAAATTTTGTTAACTATGGCCCCACAAGATCAGCCTGATATCTATATATATGATCTAAATTCAAAAAGGCTTTCTCAGGTAACCAACTATAGCGGTATAGATGTTAACGGCAACTTTGTCGACGGCGATAGACGTGTAGTTTTTGTTTCCGATAGACTCGGCTATCCTAACGTATTCGCGCAAAACGTCGATGGAAGCGGTTTTGAGCAGTTGGTCTATCACGGCAAAAATAACAACTCCGTTAGTACCTATCAAAACTATATAGTTTATTCTAGTAGAGAAGACGGCAAGAGTAGCTTTGGAACGAGAGATTTTAACATTTACATGATCTCTACGCAGACTGATTACATCAGACAGCTTACCGCAAGCGGTAAAAATTTATACCCTAGATTTTCTAGCGACGGGCAAAGCGTAGTGTTTATAAAAGAGCTTGGAGGACAGAGTTCACTTGGTATAATTCGCGTAAATGAGAACAAAAGTTTCCAATTTCCGTTAAAAATCGGCAAAATTCAGTCGATTGATTGGTAATATTTAGTAAATTTTATGATATAATCACGTTAAATTTCTATAAAAGGATGAAAATGAAAAAAGTAGTTTTAACTTCTGCTGCTATTGCGGCTTTATTGTTGAGCGGTTGTAGCTCTAAAAACCCTGAAGTTGACATGAGCGCTGACGCTAATCAAAATATGGGTGGTATGAACTCAAGCGATAACATGATGAGTGATAGCGAGAGATTGCAACAATTAATCTCAAGCATCGAAGGTCAGGTTCAAACTGTATACTTCGACTTCGACAAATTTAACATCAAAGGCGACATGCAGTCTGCTATCAACACAAACGCAGGCCTATTTAATCAATCAGAGGCTCAAGCTCTTTCTGTAAAAGTAGAGGGTAACTGCGACGAGTGGGGTACAGATGAGTACAACTATGCACTTGGTCTAAAAAGAGCAAAAGCTGCTAAAGATGCTCTTGTAAAACAAGGCGTTGCTGCTGACAGAATCACAGTTGTAAGCTATGGCGAAAGCAATCCTGTTTGCACAGACAAAACAAAAGCTTGCGACGCTCAAAACAGACGTGCTGAATTCAAAGTTCTTCCATAATTAGATTTATGACGAATTTAAAAACTTTCGTGGCTCTTTTTATAGGAGCCACCCTCTCTTATTCCGCCTCTAATGAAATTTCGGTATTTGACGCTGGAAATTTGGATAGCTCTAGCCCATACGGTTTGACCGATAATGAAAAAACTTTTCTAAAAAACAAGCAAAGTGTAGAAAATTTAAGTAGAAATATGGGCGACGTTGAGTCAAATTTAAATGCCATGCAAGAGCGCCTAGAGGGCTTGCAAAGTGTACTAGACGGACTAAACTCAAGAATGTCTAGGATAGAAAAAAGACTAAACGATATCGAAGGAAATGACGGAAATTCTACCGCAAAAAGCGATTTTGATGATCTTAAAAAATACGTAGAAGAAAGCCGAAAAATACAAGAGGCAAACAATGCTAAAATCACCAAAGCCCTTAAAGATATGGGCGCTTTGATAGATAAGAGCAACGCCGCGCCTGCTACCACAAAAAAAAACGATGAAGACAAATCGGTAGCTAGCAGTCCAGCAGCTGCTGAGCCGCAAGCTCCGAAGACTGATTTTACCAAACAAAAAAATCAAGATGTGGCAAGCGAAGCTAAAAAGCTATTTGACGCAGGCAAGCTTGACGATGCAAAGGCTAGATACGAGTATCTTTTAAGCAAAGATCATAAGCCTGCGATGGCAAATTTTTATCTCGGCGAGATAGCGTATCAGCAAAAAGCTTACAACAACGCCATAAAATACTACCAGCAGAGCATTCAGCTGTACGACAAGGCCGACTATACGCCAAAGCTTCTTTATCACACCGCCATCAGCTTTGATAAGATAAAAGATACGGCGAGTGCGAATAAATTTTACAAAGCACTAAAACTAGGCTATCCCGACAGCAAAGAAGCCAAAGCCGCACCTACTCGAAACTAAAACTATATTTAATAAATTTAACGATATAATCACGTTATTTTCATAAATAGGAGAAAAACGTGAAAGAACAAGTTATAGCTATGTTTTATGAGCTAAAAGACGCAAAAACGGGCGAAATTTTAGAGTCCAATATGCAAGTAGGGCAGGAAATTTCTTTTTTAACGGGCCGCGGACATATCATCGAGAAACTAGAAGAAGAGGTCGCCAAACTAGAAAAGGGCGAAACAAAGGTTATAGTTATCCCGGCTGCTCAGGCTTGCGGCGAGTACGACTCTAGCGCCGTTCAGATGCTACCTAAGGAGCAGTTTGCAGGCATCGAGCTAAAAGAGGGCATGGAGCTTTTCGGTCAAGGCGAGCATGGCGAGAGCGTACGCGTGATAGTAAAATCTATCGGCGAGGACGACGTGACGGTTGATTTTAACCACCCTTACGCAGGCAAAGATTTAGAGTTTAAAGTTCAAATTTTCGACAAACGCGACGCTACGCCGGACGAGATAGCTACGGGCATGGTAGCCGGCGCTCACACATGCGGATGCGGCGGACACGATCACGACCATCATCACGGCGAGGGCGGTTGCTGCGGAGGCCACGGCCATCATGAGCACAAAGAAGGCGGTTGCTGCGGCGGACACGGTCATCATCACGATGACGGCGGATGCGGTTGCCACTAAGAGGACCTAGATGAGAGCGGCGTTTATATTCCCGGGACAAGGCTCGCAAAGCATCGGTATGGGTAAGGAAATTTACGAAAATTTCCGCCCGGCCGCCGAGCTTTTACAAAATGTAAGCGATAGCCTAAAAATCGACTTTTCAAATCTACTATTCAACGAAAACGACCTTATAAACAGGAGCGAATTTACCCAGCCGGCCATCGTTTTAAATTCACTTATGTGCTATCTAGCTCTAAAACAAAGCGTAAATTTAGAGCCTAGCTTTGCGCTTGGCCACTCTTTGGGCGAGTTTAGCGCGCTTGCGGTTAGCGGCGCGTTTGATTTTACGGGTGCGCTTAGGATCGTAAATTTGCGCGGTAAATTTATGCAAGAAGACTGCGCAGGCAAAGACGTAACGATGAGCGTTATTTTGGGTCTTAGCGACGAGACGGTTGAGCAAATTTGCAAAAACGCGCAAGCGGACGGTCATCAAATTTACGCCGCGAACTACAACTGCGACGGTCAGATAGTGATCGCGGGGCTAAAAGGCGACATCGCCAAATTTGAGTCAGCGTTTAAAGAAGCGGGCGCCAAGCGCGTATTGCCTCTAAACATGTCCGTCATTAGCCACTGCCCGCTTTTAAAGAGCGCTAGCGAGAAGCTAACGGCGCAGCTTGAGCCGGCACTAGCAGCTAAATTTGCCCCAGTCGTTTCAAACGCGTCTGCGAAGCCTTACGGCACGAAAGACGAAGCGCTAAATTTGCTAAAAGCCCAGCTCGTTAGCCCCGTTTTATACAAACAAAGCATCAAAAGCATCGAAAACGAGGTCGATATTTTCGTGGAGTTCGGCGGTAGCGTGCTAAAAGGCATCAACAAAAAAATCACCGAGAAGCCGACCTTTAGCGTAACTGATCTTAGCAGTCTTGAAGAGCTTTTAAAGGAGCTTAAATGATAGCGATCTTAGGCGCGATGCGCGAGGAGGTCGCTCCTCTGCTTGAGCGCATCAAGGACTACAAAGAAGTTAAGCACGCAAATAACGTATTTTACCTCGCAAATTTCGGCGGCAAAGAGCTTGTGATCGCCTACTCTAAGATCGGCAAGGTAAATGCCGCTCTTACCGCAAGCGCGATGATCGAGAAATTCGGTGCCGGCAAGCTACTTTTTACCGGCGTTGCAGGCGCGTTAAATCCAAATTTGAAAATCGGCGATATGCTTTATGCGACTAGTCTAGTGCAGCATGACGTCGATATCACGGCGTTTGGACACCCGCACGGCTACGTGCCCGAGACCAGTATCTTTATCAAAAGCGACGACGCACTAAACGCGTTAGCCTCTAGCGTCGCTGCCGAAAAAGGCATCGAGCTAAAAGGCGGCATCATAGCCACGGGCGATCAGTTTATCTGCGATAATGCGAAAAAAGAGTGGCTAAAAGCAACCTTCAAAGCCGATGCGGCCGAGATGGAGGGCGCTAGCGTGGCGCTAGTTTGCGAGAGCCTGGGCGTACCGTTTTTCGTGCTTCGCGCCATCAGCGACGAGGCGGGCGGCAGTGCGGAGTTTGACTTCGATAAATTTTTACAAGACTCAGCAAACGTCAGCGCGCAGTTCATGCTCGCGATGATCGAGCGGCTATGATAGAGCTTAGCAAGCGGCTGCTGCGCCAAGTCGGGCAGACCAACGCCAGATACCGCATGGTGCGCGGCGGGGATAAAATTTTGCTCGGTCTTAGCGGCGGCAAGGACAGCCTCGCGCTCGCGCACGTGTTAAAACACATGCAAAACGTTACGCCCGAAAAATTTGAGTTTAAGGCCGTGACGCTAAGCTACGGCATGGGCGAGGACTACGCATACCTCACGCACCACTGCGCCGAGCACGGCATCGAGCACGACGTGATCGATAGCTCGATCTTTGAGATATCTAAGGACAAGATCCGCAAAAATTCCAGCTTTTGTAGCTTTTTCTCGCGTATGAGACGCGGCTATCTCTACACCTACGCGCTCGAACACGGCTTTAACAAGCTCGCCATCGCCCACCACCTCGACGACGCGGTCGAGAGCTTTTTTATGAATTTTACTTATAACGGCGCGCTACGAACGCTTGCCCCCAAATACGTCGCGGCAAACGGGATCGAGGTTATCAGGCCGTTTATATTCGTGCGCGAGCGGCAGCTACGCGAAAACGCCGTGCGAAACGGGCTTACGGTTATCGGCGACGAGGCGTGTCCGGCGATGCGATTTGATATCAAGATGCCTCACGCTAGAGCCGAAACTAAGGAGCTTTTGGCAAATTTAGAAAAGCAAAATCCAAAGCTTTTCGTCTCGCTAAAGGCCGCATTTGAAAACATCCACAGCGATACGTTTTTCGCCGCTGGGGCGCAAAATTTGACCGACGAGGAGTGAGCACTCGTCAAATTTAGCTTAAATTTGACCGCTCTTTCGGTCAAATTTGACTTTTGCCGGTCGGCTATCTCCTTGCTCCTACTGCACCATATAGCGATCTGCTATCGTCGCTCTGCGGCATTTTTGCTCCTTCGTTTTTGTATTAGTTTATTAGATATTAATTTTTCTTTGTCTTGACTACTTATGTTGGCGTCGATATAGATTACTTTGGATGGATTATTTTTTAAGCCATCCCAAAAGTTTATCATATTTTTAAGTTTATTTTTTTCGTTTGCCCAGTACATAAATGTGCGAGTGTCGCCAAATGTCCCATCTTTATCTGGACAATACCGCTCTCCATTTTCTATAGACATACGTATCAATAAAGGTATGGTCTGATTTTTGTCTATTTCTTTTTTCCACGTATCAACGTGCCATCTATAACTTTTATAACACTTTTCATACGCCTCTTTTAGCTCCTCTTTAGTAGGTTGCCCCGAAACGTTGTTGTCTAGTAGCAAATTTAGCATAGGTTCGTAGTTTGGAATATGCGCCAAAATACCAAAACAGTCAAATTCCTCGTTTCTTTGTGCTTTAAATGTACACTCAGGTTTATATCCCAACTCAAAAAACATTTTTGAAATTTCTAGTAGATTATTAGCTATGACGTATGCGAAGGGATCTGATGCGCCCTTTGAGTCCGTATCGGGGAAATCAAAATTTATATGTATATCGTCTTTATCTATTACGATACTATCTATAAAATCATATAGCGCATAGTCTAAATATGATTGTATCCTTCCCGCCTCCTCAAGCCTTACTCCGCTATCAAGCAAGAGCTTAACGGTCTTTGTAGAGTTGTTTTCTATGGCGTAGGCTAGGGGCGAGAGCTTGTAGTTATCTTTCGCATGAGCGTTTGCGCCCACATCTATAAGCCTTTTTGCCGTGACTTCGTCATCGTAAAAGCTAGCGTACATCAGCGGTGTCGTGTTTGCCTTCATCTTTACGTCGGCGCTAAGTCCGTTTCTTGTCATAAAATTTAAAATCTTATCCGTATTTTTTAGCCTCAGCAAATTTCTTAAAGCGTTAAGGGTGGCGTTGTTCTCCTCGTATTTGTCTATATCCCAGTATCTAAAAGCAAAGTCGTCTATCTCCTCTTGCGTTACGTATTTAGCTAGCTCGGAGTTTGGGTCTATCTTGGTGTCCGGCGTGACGGTAAAATGCGTAGGGCGAGATAGCTTTTCGTAAATAAAATTTACGAAAATGACGAGGAAAAGAGCGGCAAAGCCGAGTGCGAATCTTTTCAAATTTATCCCTTAAATCAAATTTGCGAAATCTTAGCCAAAACCCGGTAAAGAGGCGGTAAATTTGATGAAATTTGAGCCGATAAATTTGGATATCGGGAGTAGGGCGCGGCGAGATCGGTCTGAATAAAATTTAAGAGGGTTAAATTTGAAAGCAAATTTGGGCGAGTCAAATTTGAAACGGTAAATTTGATCAAAGCCCCTGAAGCAAAACCGAGTAGAGCGCGTCTATCTCGTCATCATCAAGCAGCAGCGTAGAGTGCTCGCTAAAGAGCATTTTTATCTTTTCTATCGCAAAGCCCTTTTGCGCGGCGCAGTGCTCGTGAGCGGGCAGGAAGCTCCTGGCTATCGCAACGCTATCATCAATGGGCTCGTCGCAGATAAAGCAAAAAAGCTCGTCGTGCAGCCTGCCCTCGGCCTCTAAAATGCGCACGTAGCTCTCGATGAGTAGGCGTTTGGGAGCGCCTCTGTCAAAGCGCGAGGTGCAAAGCTCGAGCTCGCGAAAATACACCTCGTCTATCTGCTCGACGTCTCGCAGGTGCGCGTAGAGTAGGCGCATAAACTGCTGCCATACGAGTAGCCGCTCGCGCGATAGCAGCCAGCGGTAGCCTAGGTGCAGGACGCTGCGCAGGTGCGGGAGAAAGTTTTCGCCGCCTTCGAGCTCAAAGTCGATCTTGTAGCCTTGCAGGACGTTTGAGTGGCGCGCGCCGTAGAAGCGGTAGGATTTGACTAGCAGCGAGGGCGTGAGGATGTAGACAAGTAGGTCCTCGTCGCGCACTTTTTGCGTGTGCAGGATGTAGCCTTGCATGGTTAGAAAAAGGCTTGGATTTTTTGGCGCAGGGTTTCCGGCTCGGCGATATGGTTTATCTCGTCGCGAAAGGCGCTGGCGCCGTCTATGCCTTTGGAGTAGCGGTGTAGGTGCTTGCGAAATATCGCCGCTCCGTGCTCGCCGTAGTGCTCGATCATCGCGTCAAAATGCGCCAATATGATCGCCTTTTTCGTCACCGCATCGATGCCGCCGCCCGTCTTTATCTCGTGGAAAACCCACGGCTTGCCGATGCAGGCGCGTCCTATCATTAGCGCGTCGGCGTTGGTTAAATTTAGCGCCTGGGCCGCATTTTCGGGCGAGATGTCGCCGTTTGCGATGACGGGGATGGTTACTGCCTCTTTAGCTCGGCCGATCGCGGCGTAGTCTACCGCAGCCGTATAGCCGCCCGCTCTCGTGCGTCCGTGAAAAGCGATGTAGTCTGCTCCTGCGTCCTGCGCGGCGAGGGCTAAAATTTCGGGTATTTTCTCGTCAAAGCCCAGGCGTAGTTTGACGCTAGTCATTTGCTTATTTGAGGTTTTTTTGATAGTTTCTACGATGCGTTTTAGGTTCGAGATATCTTTTAGTAGCGCTGAACCCGCAGACTGTTTGACGACCTTTGGCACTGGGCAACCGCAGTTTAGATCGATGCCGTCGATGCCCTCGATACCGTTTAAAATCTCCACCGCTTTTTTGACGATGTCTGCGTCGCTGCCAGCGATCTGCACGATATAGGGCGTTTCAAGCGGAGATTTTTTGAGCATCTCAAGAGTTTTGCTACCCTCGTAAACCAGGGCGTTTGCGCTAATCATTTCGCTTACGGTCACGTCGCAGCCAAACTGCTTGACCACGCTTCTAAGCGGCAGATCCGAAAAGCCCGCAAGCGGAGCTAGAAAAAGCGGCTTTTTTGAAAAATCTATCAGCAATGCTCGTGCTTGAAAAATAGATCGGTCGGGACGTTTTTGCCGTTTTGTCTGAGATATAGCAGGGTGCGGAAATTTTGGTATTCGCAGGCTTCAAGGCCCGACAAAACTTCTTGCGCGCGCTCAAGCATCTCAAACTCGAACAGCAGATAGACATATGCTTCCTGCGCCTCTTGGCGTTCGTTTTTGAGGCGCTCGAATATGCCGATAATAGCGTCCGGAGTGATTTTGCTTTTTAGCGTCGCGGCGCTGATACCAAAGCTATCTTTTGAAATTTTATCCGAATTTAACAGCTCCAAAATCTCGTCGTTGCTCAAATTTATCTCGTCTTTGGCAAAGCGGGCGATAAGGATCATGATCTCTTTTTCGTCCAGATCGGGAGCAAATTTTTTGATATCGGCGAGCGAGCCTAAATTTATTAGCTTTTGCCTTGCTTCGCGGACTATTTCGCCCTGATCGCCCATAGGTTTTTTAAGCGTTTCTAGATAGTATCCGTCCAAATTTGCTATTTTGTTTAGCTCGTTTTTGATAAAGAGCGGATTGTCCTTAGGCAGCTTAAATTTCTTTAGGTCGGCGACTTCGCCGTTTTTGACCGTGCGCATTATGTCTAAGGCGTTTTGTAGCTCTTCGCCCTCGATATTTGCGTCTTTGTACCTATCCCACGGCGAGAGGATTCTAGCTATCTGGGACGGGATTTTATAAAAGTTCGTTTTAAAGTCTTTGTTCGTATCAAGGCCGAGTAAAATTTCTTTACCGAGCTCTCTGTAAAATTTCTCATCATGCGAAATTTTGCGTTTAAAGGCGTAAAATTTAAACCCGTGATAGGCCATGTGAAGCACGCAAAATAGCGTCAAAATCGCAGGCGGCAGTATCATCCAGACGGCGACGGGTAAATTTAACACATACTCTACATCGCTACCGAAAACGGCAAATTTAAGATGAAGCTCGTAAGAGCCGCCCTCGAAAAGATAAACGATCGCGCCGACTACGACCAGGTAAAGCACGGCGTAGACTATAAAACGTTTGATTTGCATGGCGTACCCCTATTTTGCGGTTTTTTCCACTATCTCACGGCAGGTGATGCAGTATTTTGCGTGCGGTTTGACGCGTAGACGCGCCAGCCCGATCTCCTCCTCGCACATCTCGCAGATGCCGTAGGTTTTATCGGCGATCTTTCGCAGCGAGACGTCGATCTCGGCTAGTTCTTGTCTTTGTTGAGCGCTGATTGATTGCTCGATGAGCTGATCGGCGTTTACGGAAGCGATATCAAACTCGTCGCTGACGCCGCTTTGGCGTAGTCCTGCCATCTCGTTTGACGAGTCTAAAATGTTTTTAGTTATCTGTGCTTTTCGCTCCAGTAAAAGTGCCTTAAACTGCTCCAAGTCGCTTTTGCGCATTTTGTTCCTTTATTTGTGATATGGGTGGTTAGCGTTTATGCAAAGAGCTCTGAAAATCTGCTCGTGAAGCATAAGCTTTGCTATCTTGTGCGCCATCGTCATGCGGCTTAGGCTGACGACTGCGTCCGTTTTTTGTTTAAAATTTTGACTAAGCCCGTAAGCTCCGCCGATAAAAAACGAAATTTGAGCCTTGTCCGAGATGAGTTTGGCAAACTCCTCGCTGTTAAATTCCCGACCCGCTTCGTCAAGCGCGACGCAAAAGCCGTTTAAATTCGGCTCATAAACCTCGTCGTAAGCTTTTAGCGCCTCGTCTCGCCCCTTGCTTTGGGCTTTGGCGATCTTGTCGTTAAAGATAACGACGTCTGAAATTTTGGCGAATTTCGACGACATCTTCGCGTACTCTTTGATCTCGTTTTCAAAATTTTCACGTTTTGACTTTTGGATGCAAAACACGGAAATTTCCAAATTTATTCCTCGTCGTCCAAATTTTGAGCGCTAGGCTGCTTGGCGGCGTAGGCCGGGTTGTTTGAGAGCAGCCTTATCATATCGCTTAAAAACTGCTTATGCTCTTTGCGCTCGACTATGGCGTCTATTAGGCCGTGCTCTAGCAAAAACTCCGATCTTTGAAAGCCCTCAGGCAGATCGGCTCCGATGGTTTGCTTGATAACGCGCTGTCCGGCAAATCCGATGAGAGCGCCGGGCTCTGCGATGATGACGTCGCCCAGCCAGGCAAAAGACGCGCTCACGCCGCCCATAGTAGGATCGGTTAAGACCGATATATAGGGCACCTTAGCCTCGTCAAGCAGCTTTAGCGCGGCAGAGGTCTTTGACATCTGCATCAGCGAAAACGTACTCTCCTGCATCCTCGCTCCGCCCGAAGCCGAAACGATAATGAGGGGCTGCTTTTTATCGAGCGATCTTTTTACGGCGCGCACGATCTTTTCGCCCTCGACCGAGCCTAAAGACCCGCCCATAAAGCTAAAATCAAAAACCGCTAGCTGCACGTTCATACCGTCGATCTTGGCTTCGCCGCAGATCACGGCCGAGCTTCTGCCGGTTTTTTCCTCGTTTTCGCTTATACGTTTTTTATAGGATTTTTTATCGACGAATTTGATCGGATCGACGGGCTTTAGCTTGGTGTCAAGCTCGACGAAACTGCCCTCGTCGCAGATCATCGCTATCCTCTTATCGGCGGCTAATCTCATGTGAAAACCGCACTTTGGACAGACGTTAAAATTTGCCTCGACCTCTTTGTAATACATCAGCGAGTGACAGCTGTCGCATTTGACCCAGTGCGCCGGAGCCTCGCTAGGAGCGGATTGTTGCTTTCTCGTTTTGGAAAAAATATCTAAAAAGCTCATGATTCCTACTTTTTAAAAAATTTAGGGATTATAGCCAAAATTAGCTTATGTTTTGCTAGTCGGGTATTAAATTTACGCTGTGCGCTTTCAGGAGTAGGCGGGTAGAATCGCGTAAATTTGCACTGTCATTTTTATGTTTTTCGTAGAAATTTTAAATTTACGCGGAGGCGGTTTTAAAATTTGAAAGGTTAAATTTGAGAGATTTGACTGCGAGGCGTTTAAGCTTTGCGATATAAATTTAAAGCGCTCAAATTTGTAAAATTTGACTCAAATAAATTTTAGCCTTTAAATTTGCGGCTTACCACTCGATATAGGTTTTTGCCTTTTTTATATTTGCGATTTTTATTTTTAAAATTTGACCTTCGCTCTCAAAGGAGATTTCTTCATCGTCGGCGGATAAAATTTTGCCTTTTAGTTTTTTGTTTTCGCCGTCTACTTCGGCTGAAATTTTAGCCAGTTCACCAACGCTTGATATAAAATGGCTCGGTTTTTCTAGCTTTCGTTCAAGTCCGGGTGAGCTAACCTCTAGCACGTAGTCTCCGCTAAGCGGCGGCTCGACGTCAAATATAGGCGAAAGCAAACGCGAAACCTTTTCGCAGTCGTCTAAATTTACGCCGCCTGGTTTTGCGATGTAGATCCTATAGATCGCTCTGCCGTTTTCGTTTGCAACCTCGACGTCATAGAGCTGCACGCCGCACTGCGAGATCAAATTTTCAAGATTTTGCATTTTTATTTAGATCCTCTGAGATTTTTTCAAACAAATCGTCCATGTGGTTTTGGTACTCTAGTCTGTCGTCAAATTTAAAGTGAAAATTTGGCGCCCTATACCAGCCCTCAGCCGCCATGCAGTGGTTTTGTAGGTGCTTTGATACGCGCTTTAGGCGGTCTAGTATATAGGCCTGCTCGCGCTCGTCAAACATCATTTTATCAAGATAAACAAATGCGTCGTATCTGCCCTTTTTGCACTCGACGTCGGTTACGCAAAGTCCGCGTAAAAGCTCATCCTCAAGCGTAGATAGAGCCTCGGGTAGAAGCTCTTTTAGTACGCTTTGCGTGCGCAGGCGTTTTATCTCCGAGGGGTTCATAGGCTAGCTTGCTCCTCTACTTCTTTAAAGCTCTCGATGTAGTCGCCTTCTCTGATGTCGTTGTAACCGTCTATGCCCACGCCGCACTCAAAGCCGCGCGCGACCTCTCTTACGTCGTCTTTGAAGCGTTTTAGCGAGCTTACCGTACCCTCGTGTACGACCACGCCGTTTCTGATCAGGCGGATTTTCGCGCCGCGGTTTATCGTGCCTTCGGTTACCATGCAGCCTGCGATCGCGCCTACCTTAGGGACGTTGATGACTTGGCGTACTTGTGCTTGGCCGAGCTGCTCCTCGTGGATGACAGGCGACATTAGACCGCTTAGGATCGCCTTGACGTCGTCGATCAGGTTATAGATGACGTTATAGGTTTTGATTTCGACGCCGCTTTCTTTGGCTTTTTCTTTCACTTCGCCCGTTGGTCTTATATTAAAGCCTAAAATCACGGAGTTTTCGCTCGCTCTGGCTAGTTCTACGTCGCTTTGGGTAATGCCGCCCACGCCTGAGTGGATGATATTTACTTTTATCTCGTCGTTGCGAAGCTTTTCCAAGCTTGCCTTTATAGCTTCCAGTGAGCCGCCCACGTCGGCTTTTACGATGACAGGGAGCGATTTTAGCTCGCCCTCGGCGATCTTTTCGCTAAGCTCCTCTAGGCTTACTTTGGTAGTCTTGCTGAGCTCTTTTTGGCGTAAGTATTCGGCTTTTTTCTGTGCGTACTCGCGAGCTTCTTTGTCGGTTTTGACGCTTATTAGCGTTTCACCGGCTTCAGGAATTTCGCTAAGGCCCATTATCACGCCGCATTCGCCCGGTTTTATCTCTTTTAAAATTTTGCCCTGGTCATCGGTTATCGTTCTTATCTTGCCGTATGCGACGCCTGCGACCACGATATCGCCGACTCTTAGAGTACCGTTTTCTACGATAACCGTAGCTACCGGACCGCGCCCTTTTTGCTGAGAGCTTTCTATTATGGCGGCTTTGGCGTTTGCCTTCGCATTTGCTTTTAGTTCTAAAATTTCAGCCTGCAAGAGTACGATCTCTAGTAGATCGTCTATGCCCGTGCCCATCTTTGCAGAGATAGGTACAAACTCGTACGTGCCGCCCCAGTCGGTAGATAGAATATCTAGCTCGGCTAGCTCGCTTTTTACTTTGTCAGGGTTTGCGGCCTCTTTATCCATCTTGTTTATCGCGATGATGATCGGTACGCCGGCGGCTTTTGCGTGGTTCACTGCCTCTTTTGTCTGCGGTTTTACGCCGTCGTCGGCTGCGACCACGATGATAACGATGTCGGTGATTTTGGCTCCTCTAGCGCGCATAGCCGTGAAAGCCTCGTGGCCAGGAGTGTCGATAAAGGTAATGTTTTTGCCGTTTTTATTTACCATATAGGCGCCTACGTGCTGCGTGATGCCGCCTGCTTCGCCTGCTGCTACGCGCGAGCTTCTGATGTAGTCTAGTAGCGAGGTTTTACCGTGGTCGACGTGACCCATGATGGTGATAACGGGAGCGCGGACGGTCAAATTTGCATCGTCTAGTTGCTCCTCTTCTTCGTCGTAGGCCTTAACGTAGTCAAACGCTTCTTGCGTATCGACGATATTTACCTCGATACCGAATTCATCGGCTAAAATTTCTATCGCGTCTTCGTCCAGGAAGTCGTTTTTAGTCGTCATCATGCCTAGCATAAAGAGCTTGCCGATGATTTCGCTAGGTTGCTTGTTGATTTTGTCGGCAAATTCGTATAGGCGGATCTCTTTTGGTATCTCGACGTAGGTTACCGCCTCGCCGTTATGGTCGGCACGTTGCGATTTTTTATGTTTTTTGCGAGGCCTACGCGCAGTACCTTGCTCTAGAAATGAACTTACCGATGTATTTAGTACCGGTTTGTAGTTGGTATTTGCAGGTTGTCTTGTTTTTTGAGGCTCCGGAGTTTGCGTTCGTACGGAAAAATCAGGCAATATAACCACATCCTCATCGTCTATTACGATGTCGGCCATGTCGCGGTCGCCGAGTAGATCCATCTTTGTAGCGCCGTCTTTTTTGGTTGCGATGACCGGTTTTTTCTCTTTTTTCTTTTTGCGCTCGATCTTTTCGTCGCTAAATTTAAACATATTTTCCAAATTTAACGCCGGTGCAGACTCTTTTCTCTCGCTTGCTTTAGGTGCGGGCTGCTCGTCTTTTTTCTTTTTTACGATGACTAGACCGCGTCTTTTTTGCAGACTAACGTCGGCTAGGCTCTCTTTTGGCTGGACCGGCTCGGCGGCTGTATGCTCGGCCTTTGGCTCCTCTTTTGGCGCTGCTTGCGTTTTTGGCTCTGGCGCTTTTTCTGCCGGTTTTTGAGTAACTGTTTTTTGTTCTTTTTCGGATTTTTCGTCGTTTTTTGTTTCTATTTTTTCTTTCGGCAAAGGCTTTTCTTCTTTTGCGGCGCTTGTTTTTTTAGCTTCTTTAGGTTTGTTTTCTTTTTCCTCTTTGCCCTCTTTGGTTTCCGCCTTTTTAACGGTCGGTTTTTTCTTTTCCGGTTTTTTCTTGAGAGCTTCGGGGATCTCGCCGGTTTGGATGTAGGTGTATAGCGCCGCCGCTTCTTCAGGACTAACGCCGCTTGAGTGCGTTTTGACCTTTAGCCCAAGTTCAATAGCCTTTTCTAAAACCTCTTTGCTATTGTAACCGAGCTCATTTGCTATCTCTGAAATTCGAACAGTCCCCATTTAAGAGTATCTCCTTTAAATTTTGCCCGTTTTGTAGCGTCGCGATAAAGCTGCCTGCGACTCTTCCGAGCGATTTTCTTAAAATTTTCTCGTCTTTTTTTAGACATTCTTCGCAAAGATAAAAGCTGCGTCCGTTTCCGTTTCCGAAAAATAGCGAAGAATTTATCAGTCTGTATCTACGCAAAATTTGCTGTTCAAAGCGTTTTTTGCAGACCACGCACGTCCTGATAGGGATAAATTTTTGAGCCATTATTATAACTTCTTTTAGCTTTTTTTTAGCTTTGTAGGATTTTTATCCCGTCGTTGTCGAAATTAAAAATTTCAACTCTAAAGCTCTTAAATTTATCTTGCAGTTTTTGTTTTAAATTTGCTGCATCGCCCGCGTAAACGATATTTAAAAAGCTCGATCCACTACCTGAAAGCGTGCTTAAAAGAGCGCCGTTTTCGTAGGCTATCTTGCGCACTTCAAAGAGCTCGGGTAGGCTTTGCATGCGGATTTGCTCGTGCATGACGTCTTTTGCCGCCGTCCTTAAAAGCTCGTAATTTTCACTAAAAAAGCAAGCCGTGAGAAATGCGGCGTGAGAGAGGTTGCTAACGCACTCACTCATCGTAAAATTTTTGGGTAGTTTGGCGCGAGATTCGTTCGTGCTCATCGGCTTATCCGGGATCACGACGACGGCTTTGATATCGGCGCTTAAAGGTTTTTTTAGGGATTTTACCTTGCCGTTTTCAATGACGGAGCTAACAAAGCCGCCAAGCGTAGCCGGAGCGATATTGTCGGGGTGGTTTTCGTAAACTAGCGCCTGGTTTAAAATCGCGCTTTTATCCGCCTTAAACCCAGCCGCCGCATAAGCTGCCGCGATAGCTGAAGTGATGACCGCAGAGGAGCTACCAAGGCCGCGGGAAAACGGGATTTGATTGGTAAAAATCATGCGAAAAGTATCTTTTTTGCCAGTTAGTTTGACGTAAATTTCATTGAAAATAGATAAAAAAATGTTGTTTTTCTTAAGAAGCGCGTTGTCTTTGCCTTCGCCCAAAATGCTCACGGAGGCAAAATTTGCCCTCGTTATCTCGACTGTGTTGTGTAGCTCTAAGGCAAGTCCTAGGGCGTCAAAACCTGGACCGATGTTTGCGCTCGTGGCGGGAACTAAAATTTGCAAAAAAATCTCCTAAACGGCTTGTATAACGTAATTTGGTAGAGTATCTAAATTTAGTTTTAAAACGGCTAAATTTTGCGGTAAGCCAAATTCGCCCGCTTGCGCTTTTTGTAGCTTGACGCCCTCGGGCGTATCTACGAAACTTAAGTTTTTATTCGCCCGTATCGCCGCGCCGCCGTTTAGCTCAAAGCCGCTAACCGCGTAAAATTCGCACTCTTTTACGATGCTAATCGTCTTTAAAACGACGTAGGCGACTTTCACGCCCATAAAGCTTCCCGGGCCATTTGCGTAGATGATTTTTCGTAGATTAAATTTGCCGCCGTTTAAAATCTCGTCCATTATTTTTACGAGAGAGACGTCGGATTTTTCTTCGCTAGAAATTTGCTCTATAAGCTC
This sequence comes from Campylobacter showae, assembly GCF_900699785.1. Classification (NCBI taxonomy): domain Bacteria; kingdom Pseudomonadati; phylum Campylobacterota; class Epsilonproteobacteria; order Campylobacterales; family Campylobacteraceae; genus Campylobacter; species Campylobacter showae. The sequence continues at coordinate 830,044 of NZ_LR535679.1, read as the reverse complement.
GCCGTTTTCGTCATAAATGCCGACGATTAGCGGCGAGCTAAGAGCGATAACTAAAATTTGGATATTTTTTATGCAAATACCTTTTGGTACTCGCGCGCGAAATCGCCTTTTAGCGTGACGATTTCGTAGTTTTTATCGTCGCTTAGGATAGCCAGCGTTAGCTCGTGGTTTAGCTCGTGGCTGCCCGCAAAGCTCGTATAATCAGCCATCAAAGGCGCGCCCATCAGGCTTAGATCGCCGATCGCGTCTAAAATTTTATGACGAACGAATTCGTTTTCAAAGCGTAGACCTTCAGGATTTAAAATTTTATTGTCGTCGATAACTACGGCGTTATCTAGGCTACCGCCGAGGGCTAAATTTTGCGCCCTTAGCATCTGTACGTCTTTTAAAAATCCAAACGTCCTAGCGCGCGCGATCTCCTCGATATAGGCTTGTTTGCTAAACTCGAACACGTAATTTTGCTCACCGATTATCGGATGGGCAAATTTGATCGTAAAGTCGAATTTCGGGTTATTCGACGGCGTTACTCTGGCAAATTTTCCGTTTTTATTTACTTCTACCGGGCGTTTGATTACGATTACTTTTTTGTCCGCGTCAAGCTCCGCCGTGCCGGCTTCATCGAGCATCATGCAGTAGCTTATCGCCGAGCCGTCCATAACGGGAACTTCGTTGGCGTCTAGGACGATACGAACGTTGTCGATGCCGTAGCCGTTTACCGCGCTTAGCAGATGCTCGATCGTCGAGACGTAGCCCTCTTTGCCGCCGATAACGGTAGCCATTTGAGTGTTTATCACGTTTTTCGGCTCTGCCTTAAAGCTCACTCCGAGGTCTTTTCTGTAAAATATTATTCCCGAATTTGCCCCGAGCGGTTCAAGCGTGATTTTTATCGGCTCGCCCTTGTGAAGCCCGATACCTACGCCTTCTACGGTTGATTTTATGGTTGTTTGTTTCAAATTTTCGCCCTTATTTTTCTTATTCTTGCCATTATACAACAAATTTACAACAAAATGGCAAATTTATTCGACCATTTTTTTAGCTGCGCTTAAAACGCCGGTTACGTTATCCTTCATCCAGCCGTTATCCATCCACTCTTCGGGGCGCACTTCTATGCCTTGAACTAGCATGCCAAAGTGCAAGTGATCGCCCATCGCTAGACCCGTAACGCCCGTGTTTGCGATGACGTCGCCAGCCTTGACCGAGTCGCCTGCTTTGACGTTTAGCGAGCTGCAGTGCCCATAGAGAGAAAATAGCCCGAATCCATGGTTTATCAGGATGTTGCGCCCATAGATGCCGTTATCCGCGGCAAATTCGACCGTGCCGTCATTGCTAGCCACGATGTCGGCTTTTTGGGTCGAGGCTAGGTCGATACCCATGTGCCAGCTTTCGCTGACGTCTTTATCCTCAAATGTATAATATCTGTGGTCGCCAAAGCTCGCCACGGCTTTACCGTTTTTTAGCGGATAAAATTTATTTACGCTAAAGTTTTCAGCCGCGTCTATCTCAACTTTTGCAGCGATTTGCGAGATTATTTTTTCGTTTGCCTCGCGGAGATTTTCATTGACGAATTTCATCTTTTCCAGATTGCTCATTGCGTCATAATTTTTTGCGTATTGCTGCGCTAGTTCCGGGATTTTTTCGTTTAAAAATCTACTTTGACCGTCTAGTTTTATCTTTGAGGTGCGGTATTTTTTGTCTTGGTAGAAAAATCTTATCTTGCTTTTGGTTATATTTCCCGCTGCGTCAAGCGCCACGACGTCGGCGCTAAACGAGCCTTGCTGTGCCGGCCAAGCCACTAGCGAGGCGTAGTAGCCGCCTTTTACGAATTTGCTCGGGATAAATTTCTTACCGTAATTGGTCTCGATATAGACCTCTTTTAGCATCTCGTCGGTAGCCTTAAATACGACCGTCGCGCTACCGCCTTTTGTGATGGCGTACGAGTGGTTTAGGATGTTTACGTCGGGTTTTTTGTTATCGACGGTGATTTTGACCTCTTTTTTTTGCGTGTTGCCGAGGAAAAATCCCCATTTGCTAGTATCCGTGGCCTCGATCACGATGTTGTAGATATCTTTTTGCGCTCCGAATCCCGTTTTCGGAAAGGTCAAATTTAAATCGACGATCTCAGACGGCGCTTCAAATTTTTGAGTCAATAAATTTACGCTGCCTTTTTCGTCTACGAGCGAGATTTTAACCGATTTCACGCCGCCTTCGTCGGTTATTTTGATCGGCAGAGGCGAGGTCAGGTTCCAGTAAATTTGATCTGAGATAGCGATGTTCGGCGCTTCGCGCTCAAATGTTTTTGAAGTAAATAAAAAAGCTATCGCCGCAACTAAAAGTAAAATAATAACGCCGAAAAATATCAAATTCGGATTGCCGCGTCTTCTCATAAAAATCTCCTAAATCTTAAAGAGACCGATTTTACTAAAAAGCGATAAATTTAAGGTAAATTTGCGCCTGAATTTATAAAATTTCGCGTATTTTTCTAGCTTCGCCCATCCATTCTCGCAGCTCGTCCCACTGCTCGTTTTTGATTAAATTTTCGCATTCGTCAAGTTCTTTTTTGAAAAGGTCTATCGAATTTATCAAATTTTGCTTGTTTTGTTTAAAGATATCCGTCCACATCACTGGCGAGCTTTTTGCGATCCTGATCATGCCGTTAAATCCCGTGCCGCTTAGTGCGATGATATTTTTTTTGTTTTCCTTTTTTAGTACGCTGCTAGCTAGCGAAAAGCTGATAGCGTGGGGTAGGTGAGAGATGACGCTGGCGTGATGATCGTGCTCCGCCGCGCTCATAAAAATGATTTTCATGCCTAGGTGCGAAAAGAGCTCGACCGAGCGCTTGACGTGCATCTCGCCGCTTTCTTTAAAGTCGCAGATAGCTACGACGGCGTCTTTAAAAAGCCCAGAAAACGCGGCAGTCGGGCCGGAGTACTCGGTGCCCGCCATCGGGTGAGCGGGGATGAAATTTTGCCTGATGCTCTCTGGCACGGCCTCGATTATTTTTTGCTTGGTGCTACCAAGATCGACGATGGTCGTGTTTTCGCCGATACCTTCAAATTCTTTGACGATTTTGATGATGCCTTCTACGGGGATGGCTAGAAATATCATATCGCACTTTTGCTTCATCTGCTCAAGTGTCAAAATTTCATGCACGAGACCGAGCTTGATCGCCTGTTTTTCGTGCTCTTTGCTTAGATCCATGCCGCTAACGCAGCTGATTAGTTTTTCGTTTTTTAGGCTAAGACCTAGCGAGCCGCCGATGAGTCCTAGGCCTACGATACCGATTTTCATAAATTCGCCTTTTAAATTTATATTGTTTAAAAATAAAATGTGCTATTATACAGCCTTATCATCACTTTTAGGTTAAATCAATGAAAAAAAGCGTTTTTCTACTACTTTTGGGCGCAGTTTTGGCAAATGCCCAGCAGATAACTTCCATAAATTTTAAAGGTCTCATCCATCTGTCTCCCGAAACCGCAAAGGAGATAATGGGGCTAAAAGTCGGCGACGAGCTAAGCGGCGATAGCACGGATAGGGCGATCGCAAAGCTGTTTAGGCAGGGCTACTTCGACGATATCTATATCGAAAACGAGGGCGGCGACGTAACCGTAACGGTAAAAGAGAAGCCTAGCATCGCTCGTATCGATATCAAAGGCGTAGTAACTAACGACAAAACCGCTATCGACGGACTAATCAACATCAAACAAGGCAATATGTACGACGAGCTAGCCATCGAGCGCGCAAAAGAGCGCATAAGGCAGTATTACGAGTCAAAAGGCTACTTTGACACGATCGTAGACGTAACAAAAGAGCCGGTAGCGGGCAATGAAAGCAGCCTTTTTGTCACGATGAACATAAACCGCGGCGAAAATATCATAATAGAAAACGTAAATTTAGTCGGCGCAAAGCTTTTTGATTATGACGACGTGGAGCCTGTGGTGGCTAATAAAGAGCGCGAATTTATGGGCTGGATGTGGGGCAGAAACGACGGTAAGGTTAAGCTTTTCGAGCTACCGAACGATCCTGCGAGAATCCAAGACAAATACTATCAAAAAGGCTACCTAGACGCGACGGTCTCAAATCCGTATCTAAACGCCTATATGGATAACTACACCGCAGATCTCACCTACTACGTGACCGAGGGTGAGCAGTATAGAGTATCTAGCGTAGACATCGAAGCGCCTGAGTTTTTAGAGCTTGATAAAGAGAAAATTTTAAAAGACTTTAGGCTAGAGGGCGGCGACGTGATGAACTCCGCTCGCCTAAGACAAGACATGAAAAAGCTCGACGATATGGTAGCGGATAAGGGCTATGCATTTGTAAGGATAAATCCAAAAACCGAGAAAAACGTCGAGGATAAGACCGTAAGTATCGTCTACGAGGTCGTGCCGGACGAAAAAGTATATATAAGAAACGTTCAAATTTCAGGTAACGATAGAACCGTAGATAGAGTCGTTAGACGCGAGCTATACCTCACGGAGGGAAATTTATATAGCAGAACAGACCTGCAAGATAGCAAGGACGCGCTAAAGCGAACGAGCTACTTTGACGAGGTCGAGATCGAAGAGCAGCGCGTCGGAGCCAATCAAGTCGACCTACTCGTAAAAGTAAAAGAGGCCTCCACCGGCTCTATTAGCGGCGGTATCGGCTACGGCAGCTCGGACGGCTTACTACTTAATGCGAGTTTATCGGATACGAACGTGTTCGGTAGCGGCATGAAAGGCGTCATAAGCGTCGATAGAAGCGACAACGAGCTCTCCGGTCAGATAGGTCTAACTAACCCGCGCCTTTTCGACTCCGAGTACAGCCTAGGCGGCACGCTATACGCTAACGACTACGACTGGAACAACTACGACGAGAAATCATACGGTCTAAATTTAGTACTAGGTAGAAAGCTAACTAGAAATTTAAGCGCGTCTTTAGGCTATGTTATCGAGCAAAGCCGTATCAGCGGACTTAGCGACGTGCTAAAAAGCGTCGGCTATAAAGACGGCAAAAGCATCAAAAGCTCGCTTATCCCGTCTATCACGTATAACAGCACGGATGATTATTATCTACCTCGTACCGGTATCATCGCAAGCACTAGCCTAGAGTTTGCGGGCGTGGGCGGTGACGAGAAATTTTTAAAGAGCAGAACGAATTTCAACTGGTATCAAGGCATCAGAGAGTGGGTGGACTACGACCTTATTTTCAGATTTAAATCAAGCTTCGGTAAAATTTGGGATCGCGGATACATACCGATCAACGAAAAGCTATACCTGGGCGGCATCAGAAATTTACGCGGATTTGAGAGCAGGACGGTTTCGCCAAAGGTTAAAGCCCTAAACGGTCAGTGGTATGAGACGGGCGGCACTATCTCGTTTAACAGCTCGGCCGAGCTTAGCTTCCCGATCATAGAGCGCGTAAAAATGCGCGGCGTGATGTTTGTTGACTACGGCGTCATAGAGGGCAAGCACGTACAAAGAAGGGCCGGATACGAGTATATCGACGGACGTATCAGCAGATATAGCGCCGGCGTAGGTATCGAGTGGGTGACGCCGATGGGGCCGCTTCAGCTTATCTTTGCTAAACCGCTTAACAAGCAGGATAGCGACGATACTAGCACGTTTGAATTTACTATCGGACAACGCTTCTAATTATATTAATGCGGCGTTTTGATCTGCAAGACGCCGCTCCATCTTTTTTAAATTTATCGCCGTAAAATTGCCGATTTTGACTTAAATTTGAAAGTCGCGTTGCCAAAGTAAAATTTAAAATCCCGCAAAAAGTAAAACTTAATCCTTCGCCCCCAGAGCTTCCAAAATCACCGTAACGTGACTTAAATTTATATCCTTCGTCGCCGTTAGTAGCGCAATTTTGCCGTGAGTTTTCTCTAGCGATCTTAGCTTTTTTAGTCCCGTCGCCGCTTCCTCGTTTGCAAGTTCGCTTTTAAATTTGAGCCTAAATTCGCTAAATCTCCCATCTCTATCTTCGTGAAACCACGCTCTAAGCTCGTTTGAAGGCGTGACCGATTTTAACCACAAAAACGAGCTAAATATCTCCCTTTTTATGCCGCGAGGATATAGTCTATCGACGAATACGCCGTAAAAATCGCTGCTTTCGTTATCTTTGATAAAATCGTAAATTCTAAAAGCCTTAAACATAAAATACCTTTTTGCAAATTTGACCTAAATTTTACTCCAAAAAACAAATTTATCGGTAGCGCAAGAGATAAAATTTAAAGATTAAGCACCGTTTTACTATTGTAAGCTATAATTAACGTTTATTTTGAATTTAAATTTGTAAAGGAAGCGTTTATGTTTAGGTCAATCACGAACAAGATAGCCGTGATGCTCATCGTCTCGCTCATCGTCTCTTTTGCCGCTATTTCCGCCGTTAGCTACTATACGGCGCAAAACAAAGTTGTCCAGCTCGTCAGTCAAAATCAGGCTCAAATTTTACAAGACGTCGATGCCGTTACGGAATCATTTTTTAAAGACTATATCGACACGGTAAAAAAACTAGGCGTAAAAATCCAAAAAGCGCAATATAGCGAAGAGGAGCTACTAAAAGCACTAGTTCTAGAAAAAGATCAGTCAAATTCTATCGTGGATTATATTTACTACGGCAGAGAGAGCGACGGTCACTACTTCCAGTCAGATAATACAAAATCTACTCCCGAAGCCGACAAATACGATCCTCGCGGTCGCGACTGGTATATGCAGGCAAAATCCGCAAATGCTACTATCTATACCGAGCCTTACGTAGATGTGATAAATAAAATTTTAGTTATGACCTTTGCCGTGCCGGTAAACGAGGGCGGTAAATTTGCGGGCGTAGCGGCGATAGATCTAAAAATCGACGCTCTAAGTAAAAAGATCCTCGATATGGGCAAGACCGAATACGGTTACGTTTACGTGATGAATAAAGACGGTCTAATACTAATGCATAGCGATCCCTCAAATGTAGGAAAAACCGTCCCTGCGAGTAAATATTTAGCGGAAGAATACGCTGCAAAAAGGTTTGACGAAAACGGCCTGATCCCATACGTCAACTACAAAGGCGAAAGCGTAACAGCCAAGCTTATACCTATCAACGAACAAGGCTGGCTAGCGGTCGCAGCCATCGGCGCGGATACCTTTTCTAGCAACACTTTGCCGCTCTTAAAAGCTCAGCTTGTGCTAGCTACGGTGTTTATCATCGCGCTTTCGCTATTTGTTTACGTACTGCTTAAAAAATCTCTAAGCCCGATAAAAACTATCCAAGAAAAGCTTGACGATACGTTTAAATTTGTTACTTATGAAGCATCTAAAGCCCCTGAAAAGCTAGTCGTAAGTACGAAGGATGAATTTGGCGTTATGAGCCGAGCTATTAATGAAAATATCGATAAGGTCATAGGCGGCATCAAAAAAGACAGCTCCCTAATCGAGGAGATGAACGGCATCGCAAACCTCATGATAAAGGGCCATATGGGCGCGACTATCAAAGCAGATCCAAACAACCCTGCACTAGTCGAGCTAAAAGAGCTGTTAAACCGATTCTTTGCTTCTATCTCGTCAAATTTAAAAGATATCGCGCGCGTGCTAAGTTCCTACAATAAAAACGACTATACAGCTAAAGTCGAGGTGCAGGAGGAGCTAGAAAGCGACCTAAAAGATATGATCGTAGGGATAGAGAGTGCCGGCGCCGCCGTGAGTCATATGTTAAAAGAAAATCTAAAAGAGGCGCAGATGCTAGAAGAGCGAGCTAAAATTTTGGCCGATTCTATGCGAAATTTGACGGAGGGCGCAAGCAAACAAGCCCACTCTATCCAAGAAAGCGCCGCCGCGGTCGAGCAGATGAGTAGTTCTATGAACGCCATCAGTCAAAAAGCACAGGACGTGACGCGCCAAAGCGAAGAGATCAAAAACATCATCGTAATCATCCGCGACATCGCCGATCAGACGAATTTGCTGGCTCTAAACGCAGCTATCGAAGCGGCACGCGCAGGCGAGCATGGACGAGGCTTTGCCGTCGTGGCCGATGAGGTTAGAAAGCTGGCTGAACGCACTCAAAAATCGCTCGGCGAAATCGAAGCCAACGCAAACGTACTAGCCCAAAGCATCAACGATATGAGCGAAAATATAAAAGAGCAAACCGGCGCGATAAATATGATAAACGAGTCGGTATCCGCGATAGATAACATCACGCACGAAAATATCTCTATCGTAAATACGACAAATGACATAACGCGCCAGATCGACGATATGGCTAAAAATATTGTCGCGGAAGTGAGAAAGAAGAAATTTTAAAATTTAGGCTAAATTTGAGGGGCGCAGAGTTAAATTTGCGCCTCTAAATTTGGCTACAACGCCTCTAAAATTTAACTCATTGTACTTTGGTACAATATACAAAAATCCCAAATAACTATATAATCCGCACAAATTTAAAACACAAAAAGGAATTTTTATGCCAACTCAAGCAGGAATAGTAAAAAGTATAGAGGGCAAAGTCGTAGCTATCGGTAGCAACGGCGTAAAAAGAGAGCTAAACGTAGGAGATCTAGTTTATCTCGGCGAGAGCGTCGTCGGGCAGGACGCGGCGTCTAAGATCGTAATATCGGCAAACAACGGCAAAGATATCGTAATGCTAGGTAAAGATACGCTGGTGCTCGATCAAAGTGTAGCGCTAAACGAGGGCTTTGGAAACGAGGCGATGATGGCTAACGTTGAGGCGTTACAACAAGCATTGCTTAACGGAACCGAACTGCAAGATCTAGAAGCGACCGCAGCAGGCGGCGGTGCTGGCGCTGCCGACGGAGACGGCGTTAGTCTAAGCCAAGTCTCTTTTACTCAGGGCGGTCATATATCAAACGTGAGCGCTACTTACGGCGATTTAGGCGGAGCCGGCCAAAGCTCGCAAAGCAGTAACGCTTATCAGGGCTCAGCTGCAAGGGGCGCTTCCGAGAGCGCTAGTTCTCAGCAGTCGCAACCGGAACCTCAACTAAATCCGAAAAAGATCGAAATCCCGTCATCGGCGTATGACGCGGAGATCAGCCAAACAGGCGCTAAAGCAGCTGTTAGAACTACAAATTTAGATAAATCAAATGAATACTTCGAGGCTCTAGACAGTGCCGTGAGCGGTCAAGTAGCGGCTCCGTATGCAGATTTTAATACGGCTAATACGAGCTCTTTATTTAGTTCGGCGATCCCGGGCGGATATACCGTGACTAAAGAGAACAAAACCGTAAATTCGCAGACATTTGAAAAGGCTTATCTAAACTACAACACCGAGGAATTTGACATTCAAGACGGTTGGTATATAAGCAAGGATAAGAGCGTAATCATAGGCTCTGATCAAGCTAAAAAGTTAGTGGTAGCAAGCGAAACGACCGATACTTCGGGGTACGATCCCGCAACTACTACTATCGTGAAAGTTAACAACGCAGTAAAACCTAAAATTTTCGGTTCCGATAAGGCCGACGATATCACCGTAGACGGCGCTAAAGTCGATATGGTTTCGACCGGAACCGGAGACGATACGATTACCGTTAAAAACGGAGCCGAAATTTTAAATAACGTAAACAGCGGCAGCGGCGATGATAAGATCAACATAGAAGGCGAACATACGACGATACAAGGCAGTGTTTTTGCAGGCGGCGGTGACGATACGATAAACGTTAGCGATAAAGCCGTAATCAAAAAAGCTATCTTTGACGGCGACGGCGATGATACCATCAACGTAAAAAGCGGCGCTACCGTAGGAGATAGAGACTCTAGCGCAGCCAAGGATCAGTATGACGCCGGCGTACAACTAGGCACCGGAAATAACAAGGTAGTAGTCGATGGAGCAGACACTAGCGTAAGCAGAATAACGGGCTATAAATTAGGAGAAGCTAACGGCGGCGGAACGCTTGAGACTAAAAACGACGTAACCGTTCAAAATAAAGCTACCGTTGCTTTTGATATAGACATAGACAGTAGGGATGATCAAAAAGTTACCGTAGATGACGCTACCGTAAAAGGAACTATCTTTACAAATTCCGGCGACGATAAGGTATTTGTCAAAAATGGCTCTAAAGTGGGCGGAATATTGACCGAGGGCGGCGGCGACGAGATAGAAATAACCGACTCCGAAATAGGCGGAGCGGATAGCTTTTACGGCGTATACGTCAATAGGGCAACCGGACAATCGTCTGATCTTTCGCATAATCACCAAGGCGTGCACGCCGATAGCTATCTAGGCGGGACTCAAAACGACTACAACAAGCACGGCAACGATAAGATCACTATCAAAAATTCAACCGTAGACGGTCAAATTTGGGGCGGTAGAGGCGACGACGAGATCAATATAATAAACAGCGAAGTGAAGAAAAACGTATTCGGCGACGCAGATCATAGACAAAACGTTACAGACGGTAGCGTAGACGGCAAGGACACTATAAATATCACGGAGAGCACTATCGGCGGAGTTATTTACGGCGAGGGCGGAAAAGACGATATAACCGTAAATAAATCTACGGTAGAGGGCAAAAGCGCTACAAATAGCCAAGGAAATCCGATCAGAGTAGCCATAGTAGGCGCAGAGGGAGATGATAAGATCTCGGTGCAAAACGAATCTAACGTAAAAGGCAATATTTCCGGAGATCAAGGCAGCAATAATATCACCGTAGAGGGCGGCTCTAAAGTAGCCGGATGGGTTTATGGAGCCAATGCGGGCATGTATAGCGAAACCGGAAATAACACCATAACCGTTACCGGAGAAAATACCGAAGTGTCTCGCGTCGGCGACGTAAGCTCGGGCGACTCTACGATAACGATCAGCGATAAAGCCAAAGTAAAATCGGTGCATGGCGATAAAGGCGTAGATACTATTACCGTAGATAACGCTACCGTGGCAGAAAGAATCGAAGGCGGACACGGCGATGATAAAATTTACGTTAAAAACGGCGCTAGAGTAGAAGGCTACGTTAGCGGAGATCTAGATAACGATACTATCGAGGTTTCGGGAGAAAATACTTACGTAAAAGAAGTAAAAGGCGATAAAGGCAACGATACTATAACCGTCGAAAACAAAGCCAAGGTCGTTACTATAGAAGGCAACGACGGCACGGATATTATAAACGTTAAAAATAACGCTACCGTAGGTAACGTGTTTGGCAACGACGGCATAGATACCATAAACGTCGAAAACGCTACGGTAAGAGGAAACATCCGCGGCGGCGCAGGCGACGACGTGATAACTGCCAAAGGAAGTTCTTCGATAAACAATATATTAGGGGAAGCCGGAAAAGATACCATAGCCCTAGAAGGCGGCGCCAAAGTAATAGGGCAGATAAGAGGCGACACTAAAACTATGAATGATATATACGAAAAGCAGGTAAATCCGGCTTTGGATATAGTAGACAGCGGCGCCGATGCCGATACTATAACTTTAAGCGGTGCGGGAACCAGTGCGAAACATATATTCGGCGGAGACGGCGCTGATATCATCACTGTAAAAAATGGCGCAAACGTAGAAGGAGAGGTGAGGGGCGATTCGGGAGACGACAAAATAACCGTAACCGGCGATCAAACCTACGTTAGCTCAATAAACGGTAGAGGCGGCGATGATACTATTTTAGTTAGCGACAAGGCTAAGGTCGACGGCATAGTAGGAAGATGGGGTAAAGATAATATAACCGTAACTGGAGCCGGCACGGTCGTAACCGGTAGCGTAGACGGCAATGAAGACAATGATACTATCAAAATTTCAGACGGTGCGGTCGTAAATGAGTACGTAAGAGGCGGAGACGGTGCAGACAAAATCGATGTAACAAGCGGATCAAAAGTTAAAAAAACCGTAGACGGCGGCGCAGGCGAAGACGAGATAACCGTAACCGGCGCCGGAACGGTAGTAGGCGAAGCGCTAACTACTTCGCAGCTTAGAGTAAACGGAAGCATCACTGGCGGCGAAGACGATGACAAGATAGTGCTAAGCGACGGAGCGCATGCGGTAAATGCGGGCATAGCCGGCTGGGGCGGCGACGATAAGATAACCGTAACCGGAAGCGGCACGAGAGCGCACTCCGTGAGCGGTCACGCCGGTGATGATATTATACGCGTAGACAACAAAGCCTATATCGAGCATGCAGTTAGCGCAAACACCGGAAACGGCACCGTAACGGTCTCGGGCGATGGTACTAGCGTGGGCGGAATACAAAGCAACGGCAATGCGCCTATCACCGTCGAAGACGGCGCCGAGGTAAGGGGCGCTCTATACGCCTACGGACTTAGCGGCGAGCAGACTATCGTCGTTCAAAGCGGAGCGAAGGTAAACGTCATAAATACGGCCGTCGACTTTAGAGACGATAACAATACCGGCGGAAATACCGAGGATACCGTCATAGTAAAAGACGCAGGCACCGTAGTAAACTCCGTAAGAACGGGCAATCACGATGATACGCTCATCGTTCAAGACGGCGCAACCGTAGGGAGCGTCGGTTTGGGTACCGGCAACGACACTAAGATGACCACAACCAATAATAATGGCAACATAGTCATAAACAGCCTAGACGGAAACGGCAATATCGATCTATCAAAGATCGCAAAAGTAGCGGAAAATATAAACTCAGTCGACGTAAGCGCCGTAAATAACGCCGTGCTAAACGTCGATCCAAAAGACGTGCTAGACCTTGGTGCATCAGGCAATACACTAGAGATCAAGGGCGGCAGCGACGATACCGTAAAATCAAAATCGAGCGGTCAATGGAGTGCGGATGGATCTGACGCTACGCATAAATCGTTTACGGGCAGCGCAAACGACGGTAACGGCGTGGCTCAAACCGTAACGATCAAGGTAGAAAACGACGTCACTACCGATCTGTAAATTTGACCGCTAAGCTCGGTGTTTTAAAAAATGCCGAGCTTGAGCGATTTACAAATTTAGTCCCGTAAATTTGGCCTTAAAAGCTAAATTTACTGGAGGCTATCAAATTTGCGGGCTAAATTTGACACCCGCTTCAAATCTCAAAATATCTCCAAATTTTACATTCAAATTTTAATTTCAAATCCGCCAAAATAACCGCCCTTTAATCAAAATCCTAGTAAAATCCGCCAAAAAAATCGAGGCAAATTTATGCAAAAAAGTAAAAAAATCGCTCTTATTATCCTAGGCTCGCTCGCGGGCTTGCTGCTTATCTACACGCTTGCGGGCTTTTTAGGCGTTCCTTACGCGCTAAAAAATACCCTGCCCGCAAAGCTAAAGGATATGAACGCGAGCCTTAGCGTGTCGGAGGCTAAATTTAACCCCTTTACCTTCGAGCTAAACGTTACGCGCCCCGAGCTAAACACGACAGCGCCACTTTTTAGCGCCGAGCAAATCGACGTCAAGCTTAAGCCTTTTTCGCTCTTTAAAAAGCTAGCAGAAGTCGATATCTTGCGCCTTGAAAGCCCAAGCGTAAATATCACTAGAGATAAAAACGGCACGTTAAATTTAGCTACGTTTTTAGGCGAGTCAAACGCTACTAGCACCGAAAATAACGAAACTAGCGGCATAAATTTCGCTCTAAATAGCACAAAGATAATCGGCGGCTCGTTTGCTTACTCGGACGATAGTTTAAAACAGCCGTTTAGCGCCAAATTTGAGGGCATAAACTACGAAATCTCGGGTATAAATACCGAGCAAAATAGCGCGGGCAAGCACGTCTTTGACGCAAACTCCACGCTAGCGCAAAAGCTAGACTGGCAAGGCGGCATCGACCTTGCGCCGCTTCGAGTTTACGGCGAGCTTAGCCTAAAGGACTTTAACGTCCGCCCCGTCGCTCTTAGCTTCATCGATACGCAAGATCTGTGCATAAACAGCGCGCTTATAAACGCGAAAACCGGCTACGAACTAAGCGCGGACGGCGACGTTATCAAGGCTGCTTTAAAAAATGCAGCTTTAAATTTAAAGTCGTTTGAGGCGCAGCTAGACGGGCAAAATTTGAGCCTAGAGGAGCTTGATCTACCGAGCATCGAGATAAGCGGCCTTGCCGGCGAAAAAAGAAGCTTCGTGGCCGATATCGGCGAGATAAAATTTAAAAACACGAGCTTTAAAGGCGAGGCACAGGCAAATTTAAACATGCTAAATTTAAGCGGCGTCGCGCTTAAGGCCGATATAAACGAAAAGGGCGATATAAACGCCTCCACAGCGCTCAAAACCCTGGGCGTTAGCGGTATAAATTTGACCGAAAAAAGCGTCGGCGAGATAAAGCTAAAAGACGCAAACGCAAGCGAGCTGGGCGCAAAAATAAACGGGCAAAATATCGCAGCTAGCCTAAAAAATTTGACGCTTAACGCAGCCTCCGCCCCTGTCGGTAAAAACGGCGCTGCAAGCCTAGAAAAGCTCATCATAAACGCGCCTAAATTTACGCTGGAAAATAACGCTAGCACAGCTTCTATCGGTGAAATAAAAGCTCAAAAAATCGCACTAAAAACTAAAAATAAAGAGATCGCCGCCGTCGCTGAAATCGGCGTGAAGGATACGGATCTGGATCTAGCTAAAACGGCGCTGCAAATAGGAAGCGTAAGTATAAATAAGCCTAAATTTGCAACCGAGCTAAAAGAAAACTGCGAGCTTAGCGCTATTAGCGAGCTTGGACTAAACGGCGAAAAAACAGCCGCTAAAAAATCAAGCACCAAAAGCAAAAACGAAAGCGCGAAAAAACCTGCCAAATCTCAAAAAACGGCAGAAAAAACCGCCTCAAAAAAGAGCCAAAAAACCGAGCAAAAAAGCGCTCAAGATACAAAGAGCGGATTTAAATTTAGCGTCAAAAACGTCGCCGTTACGGGTGCCGATATCGGCGTAACGCATATTTTCGAAGGTCAAAAGATAGCGCACAAATTTGACGGACTAAATGTAAATTTACAAAATATCAGCGAAAATTTAGCCTCGCCCGTGAGTGCCAAAATCGACATGAAAAGCTCGCAAAAGCTAAATTTTGCTTTTAGCGGCAAAATCACGCCTGAGCCCCTAAATATCGAGGCTGACGTAAAACTAAACGACGCAAATTTGCCTCGATACTTCGCCTACGCTAAAAACTATCTGGACGCGAGCCTAAAAAGCGGCGAGCTAAATGCCGAGCTAAATGTAAAATACGCCGCGGACGCCTCCGTAAGCGGTAAGGCAAACATCGCAAATATCGAGCTTACAGACGGCTCCGGCGATAAGGTTTTTGCCTTTAAAAACCTCAAACTCTCTAAAATTTCGTTTGCGAAAAATTTCTTAAATCTAGAGCGCGTGACTCTTAGCGCGCCGTTTTTAAAGGCGCATTTAAACAAGGAGCGCGAGTTAAATTTAAGCCGACTTGTAAAAAATAAAGACGGCGCCAAGGCCGAAAAAACCGCAAATGCCGAGCCTAAAAAAACTAGCGCCATCGATAAAAAAGAGGTAAAAACCGAGCATAAAACAAACGACGCTAAAGCCGCTAAGCAAGACCAAAAAGAGGGCGATTTCGGATTTGCCGTGAAGCAAATTTTAGTCGAGGGCGGCGAGGTAGATTTTTCGGATGCATCGCTATTTATGCCTTTTGCTACGAGGATAGCTAAGCTTGAGGGCGTGCTATTTGAAGTGGATCAAAAACGCCCTACGATGGGTACTTTTGAAGGCGTGGTCGGCAAGAGCGGCTTTAGCAAGATCGGGCTAAAGCTACTGCCGTTTGATCTCAAAAAAAGCACCGAGATAAAACTAGGTTTTAAAGACATAGATTTAAAAGACGTGACGCCGTATAGCGGGCAGTTTTTGGGCTATAAGATAGAAAAAGGCAAGCTAAATTTGACCCTAAACTACGAGGTTGCGGACTCTAAGCTAAAAGGTAGCAACATAGTAAATCTAGACACTCTAACTCTAGGCGAAAAGGTCGAGTCTAAAGACGCGGTAGATCTGCCTTTATCGCTTGCTATCTCGATACTAAGCGATCAAAACAATCAGATAAATATCGACCTGCCGGTAGAGGGCGATCTAAACGACCCTGATTTTAAATACGGCGGCATCGTCTGGGCGGCGGTAAAAAAGCTATTTGCCGATATTACGCTAGCTCCGTTTAGATTTTTGGGAAATGCGCTGGGGCTAGGCAGCGAGGATCTAAGCACGATCGACTTTATGGCTGCTAGTAACGAGCTCATAGTCTCCGAGCAGGCTAA
The DNA here is from genome assembly GCF_900699785.1 of Campylobacter showae. Lineage (NCBI taxonomy): Bacteria > Pseudomonadati > Campylobacterota > Epsilonproteobacteria > Campylobacterales > Campylobacteraceae > Campylobacter > Campylobacter showae. Next base: position 813,929 of record NZ_LR535679.1, on the reverse strand, counting down.
GATAGGCGACTTTATCAAGCTAACGAGCGCAAAGCCTAAGATGAAGCTAAGCATAACGCCCGTGTACGCGGACGTCGATGAAGAGGCGTTTAAAAACGAAAAACTAAACGCTAAGATCGCTCAAACTATGGCACAAACAGGCAAAGACTATGCGAGCGCCTTAGCCATACTAGCTCCGGGCGTCAAAGACGGCGACGAAAAAGCGCAACGAGAGGCGGCGCTAAAGAGTATCGAAGTAGAAAAAGAAAGGCTAATAAAGCTAGCTAACTCGCGCGCGCAGGTAGTAAAAGACGCGCTAATTAAAGCGAGCCTAGATCAAAACAGGATCGAGATCAAAAAGCCGGAAAAAACGGACGCTAAGCAAGGAGAATACGCAAGCGTGATGATGGGAGCGACGCAGTAAGTTTGCGCCAGGGTTTTGTATTACCGCGCTTAGTTTGCGACTTGCGGCAGAGCTTTTGCTTGGTTTTGCTTTAGCGCGCTTGCGGACGTTTTTGCCGGACTGCGGGCTTAAAGCATGAAGCGTAGCGGAAAGAGATTTACCGAAGCTTTATCGCGCGCATCCTTGCTCGGCTCATTTGCGCTTTGTTTGTTGGCGGTGCGAGCTTTAGCTTTGCCGACTTGGCTTGCTGCGGGCAAGACTTAGCTTTGCGCGAAATTTGACGTACGCAGCCGTAAAACCGCCTAATTTTATATTTTTAAAAGCCGTGAATGCGGCAAAAAATGCTTCGTTGCCGCTTTTTGCTCGAAATTAAAACTAAAATTTTAAATTTACTTGCCCTGCTAGTATCCAAAAAATGCCGAACGAAGCCCGCTTTACGGCCTAAACGCGTTTGTCGTCCGCACTTTTACGTACGGTTTTTAAATTTAGCCGCCTGCGCAAAACTGCAGCCTAAAATCTAAAATTTACGACCGCAAGACCGAGAAGCCGCCAAATTTACCCAAGCCTACTAAAAGCGCTAAAGAAGGCTGCTTACTTCCTGCGCAAAATCTCGCGCTTTGAGCTTTAGGGCTACGTAAAAATCTCAAATTTAACCGCAAAATCTACGAATTTAAGTTTTAGTTCGGTAAAATTGAACAAAAATTTCACAAAGGCAAATCGTTATGAGAGGTTACAAAATCTTTTCGGGCACCGCAAACGTAGAGTTTTCAAAGAAAATTTCGCATTATTTATCGCTTCCGCTTAGCGAAGCTACGATCAAACGCTTTAGCGACGGCGAGATCAGCGTGCAGATCGGCGAGAGCGTGCGCGGCAAGGATATTTTTATCATCCAGCCTACCTGCGCGCCTGCAAACGTAAATTTGATGGAGCTTTTGATCCTAACCGACGCGCTTAAGCGCAGCTCGGCTAGCTCGATAACGGCTGTGGTGCCGTATTTCGGCTATGCGCGCCAAGACCGCAAAGCCGCTCCTCGCGTGCCTATCACGGCAAAGCTCGTGGCAAATATGATGCAAACGGCGGGTATCGATCGCGTCGTCACGATCGATCTTCATGCGGGCCAAATTCAGGGTTTTTTTGATATCCCCGTCGATAACCTCTACGGTTCGATCATCTTTAACGACCATATCAAAAATAAAAATCTCAAAAATCCAATCATCGCTAGCCCCGATATCGGCGGCGTCGCGCGCGCTAGAAGCGTCGCAAAAGCCCTAAATCTCGATATCGTCATCGTCGATAAACGCCGCGAAAAAGCTAACGAAAGCGAAGTAATGAACGTAATCGGCGACGTGGCGGGCAAGGATGTGATCCTGGTCGATGATATGATCGATACGGGCGGCACGATAGTAAAGGCGGCAAAAGTCTTTAAAGAGCGCGGCGCAACCTCGGTGATGGCGTGCTGCACGCATGCGGTACTCTCGGGTAAGGCCTACGAAAACCTCGCAGATAGCGTGCTAGACGAGCTAGTGGTGACCGACACGATACCGCTACGCGAGGAAAACGAAAAGATAAAAGTACTCAGCGTAGCTCCGATTTTTGGCGAAGTGATCAGGCGCGTGTATCATAACGAAAGCGTAAATTCGCTATTTGACTGATTTTAGGCGGCGCTTTGGTCTAAAAATTACCCCTTGGCGGCGTATGCGGTAAGCGTGCGCCGTTTTTAAATTTATATCTATCTTTAAGCGTCAAATTTAACTCTCTATTTACGACTCTCAATTTATACCAAAATCATTCACGCCGTAAAGATACGGGTCATACCGATCAAATTTAACTGCGTCAAATTTACTCAAAAAGGACTGAAATTAAACGTAACTTTTCACGTTTTTTTCACGGAGTGAAAAGTGAAATAATTTATATTATTTTGGTTAATTTTGTAATCTTAAATTTAATCCCAAAAGCCCATAAAATCGGCATTTGTCACTAAAAAATAACTTAAATTTACATAGCTTTAAATTTGGTAAAATTTCGAAATCAAACTTAACGATAAAAGCAAAATTTAAAAGTTATTCACATATAGCGAAGCGGTAAAATTTGAATCGAAATTTAAAAAGCGAGCCCGAATCCAGGCTCGCAAATGGCATCAGTGCTCGCCCTTGTGTAGGAAATAAAGCCCCAAGCAAAGCGCCAAAATCGAGGCCGCAAGGTAGGTCATCTCAAGCGGCGTAGTGAAATTTGCGTGCAAAACGCGCTGGAAAAAGTTAACGATAAGCACCATGATGATGACTTTGCCAAGTTTATCCTTAAGCTCGTCGAGCGAGTGCACCTCGAGGACTTTGCTCTGTTTGGACTGCTTGAGCTCCTCGATTTCGGAGATAAACAGCTCGTAAATGCCGAAGCTAAAGATGTAAAGCACGAGCGCCATGAGGTAGAGGTCGATCGCGCCCACGATCTCGCCGACGACTTCTGAGTGGAAGTTCTCTGGGTGAAAATCGCCGAAAAAGTAGTGATAAACGGCGACGAAAACCTTGCCTACGTCGTAGCTGGCGATGATGAAAAGCACGATCGCGCCGAGCAAGCCAAAGACTACGGGAAGGAGAGTGAAGTTGTTGCTAAAGAGTAGGATTTTTTCAAAAGTTTTACGCATTAATTTCCTTTTTTTAAAAATAAAACGCGTATTTTATAGTATTTTCCTTAAAGCTAGGGCGTTGAGCGGGCGCGAGCCTAGCTGGAATTTAAGTTAGTGCGTGAGGCTTGGGTCGTTGTTGAGTGAGTTAAATTTGAGTTTTTTGGTGTTTTATAAAACAGTTTTTGCGAGCGTTACTCGGTTTGACAAAATGAGCTGAATTTGAGTTCGTTAAATTTGACTTTACAAATTTAACTCTAAAGTTTGCGCCGTAAAGATGCGGGTAAATTTAAGCGTCAAATTTAAAAAGCTAGTAGAAAATTCGTATCGGTAAAAACTCGATTTTATATTTTAAAACAATCAAATTTTGGCCGAATCTACGCCAAAGCGAGGTAAGGTGCGCCCGCCAAATCAAATCGTAAATTCGGCAAATTTAAATAAAACGCGGGCCGATTATTCCTGCATTTCTATCCATTTTTGCGCGATTCTTACGGCATTGGTCGCCGCTCCCACGCGGATCTGGTCGGCGCTGCACCACAGATGAAGGATGTTTTTGCGGTAGTTATCCGCTCTAATACGTCCGACGTAGGTTTCGTTGGTGTCGCTTGAGATGCTTGGCATCGGGTATTTTTTCGCGGCCGGCTCATCCACGACCACGATGCTAGGCGCCTTGCGCAGGACTTCGCGAGCGGCTGCGGCGTCTACGTCTCTGTCAAAATGAATCGTGATAGCCTCTGAGTGGCTGCGAAGCACCGGCACGCGCACGCAGGTCGCGCTAACCTCCATATTTTTGTGGAGGATTTTTTGGGTCTCGTTGACCATTTTCATCTCCTCTTTGGTGTAGTCGTTGTCCAAAAATACGTCGATGTGCGGGATGACGTTAAACGCTAGCTGGTGCGCGAAGACTTTCGGCTTGCACTCATCAAGCTTAAACTCGAAAAACTTTTGCAGCTGTACGACTAACTCCTCCATACCCTCTTTGCCGGCACCCGAAGCCGCCTGATAGGTCGCTACGTCCACGCGGTTGATGCCGTACGCGTCGTCTAGCGGTTTTAAAATTTGCACCATTTGGATGGTTGAGCAGTTTGGATTGGCGATGATGCCGCGGTTTTTCCACTGCATGATATCCTGTGGGTTGCACTCGGGCACGACCAATGGCACGTCCGCATCCATCCTAAAGTGGCTGGTGTTATCGATCACGACGGCGCCGCTGGCGGCTGCAAATTTGGCGTATTTTTCCGATACCGATCCTCCCGCGCTAAAAAACGCTATATCGATCTCGTGCTCGTCAAAAACGGTCTCGGTGAGCTCCACGACTTTGTAGTTTCTGCCCTTAAACTCTATCTCGCTACCCGCGCTTTTCGCGCTTGCTAGTGGTAGTAGCTCGCCCACCGGGAAATCAACCTCCTCCATAACGCGGAAAAGCTCCTCTCCTACTGCGCCCGTCGCACCTACGACGGCAACGTTAAATTTTCTCATTTTAGACTCCTTTGTTTTTACTTCTCGGGCGACAGAGTCGTCCTGCGACCAACCCCATCGGTTGGATCCCGTACTCCTCGTAGCGTAGTCTCGTCGCAAGCGGATGCGATGCGAAAAGACTTGTCCGACTTTGCGGACCAAGTTTAGGTTTTACATCTCGGTCGGCAAAGCCCCTGCGACAAGCCTCTTTGGCTTGATCTGGCGCCAAAGACTCGCCTTGCTTTGCGGACTAAATTTGTTTGCTTCTTGGGCGGCAAGCCGTCTTGCGGTTAGTCTCGTCGGCTGCGTAGCGCGCTTAGGACAAAACTCGTTTCGCTAAATTTGGGTTTTGGCATAAAAAGCTAATCGCGACCGCTCTTATCCATTAAACTTAACTCAAATTTTACTTCTCGTCGGCTCAAATTTGCCAAACCGCACGTCGCATTTTCAGCGTCGTCGTCTCGGCCGGCTAAATTTAAGCTAAAATTTCGCTTATTTTACTCGCGTAAAGCTTAAATTTAAGCTACTTTCTGCTGCGAGCTTGCAAAAAAAGATCGCCGGGTTGTATTTCCTCGCTTTCGCTCAGTATCGCCGCTCGCTGCACGACGGAGATGAGCTCGCGGATATTGCCGGGAAAATCGTAGTTTTCAAGCTCTTTTACCGCCGCCTCGGAAAAGCTTTTTGCGCCGAGATTAAACTCCTCGCAGCTTTGTTTCAAAAAACGCTCTGCTATAGGCAAGATCTCCTCTTTGCGCTCTCTTAGCGGCGGGATGGCGACGGGCACGGTGTTTAGGCGGTAAAACAGATCCTCTCTAAATTTACCCTCGCTGATCATCGCGGGCAGGTTTGCATTCGTCGCGGATACGATGCGAACGTCGATTTTGACGCTCTTTGTGGCGCCAAGGCGCGTGATCTCGCGCTCCTGGATCGCGCGTAGGAGCTTTGGCTGCAAATTTAGCGGCATCTCGCCGATCTCGTCTAAAAATAACGTACCGCCGCTTGCTAGCTCGAACTGTCCCTTTTTCATCGCCGAGGCATCGGTAAATGCGCCCTTTTCAAAGCCGAAAAGCTCGCTTTCTATCAAATTTTCGGGGATCGCGGCCATGTTTATCGCGATAAATGGACCGTCCTTGCGCGGCGAGTTTTTGTGGATAAATTTAGCGAATAGCTCCTTGCCCACGCCGCTTTCGCCCATTAGCATCGCCGAGGCGTCCGTTTTTGCGACACGCGAGGCTAAATTTAGCGCGTTAGCAAGCGCGGGCGAGCTGGCTACGAAATCGGTCGAATCAGCCTGTAAATTTGACCCGTTTTGTGCGGCTTTTAGGCTTGCTGCGGGTAGCTTTCGGCGTAAAATTTCGACCCTCTTTATCGCCTCATATAGCGTTTGCGCGTCAAAAGGTTTCGTGAGGAAGTCCTTGACGCCCAGGCGCACGCTCTCTATGGCTTTGTTTAGCGTCGCGTTGCCCGTCATTATGATGACGTCAAATTTACCCTCAAGGCACTTGATGAACTCCAGTCCGTCCATTTGGGGCATGTTGATGTCGGTGATTATGAGATCGACGTCGTCACCCATTTTTTTAAGGGCCTCGACCGCGCTTTTATAGCTTTTGATTTTTAGATCGTCGTATTCGCCAAGCGCGATCTCTAGGGACTTGCGCATATTTATGTCGTCTTCTACTATTACGATGTTCATCTTTTACTCTTTGTTTTTAAATACGCTTATGATAGCCGAAGAGGGCTTAAATTTTACCGTAAATCGCACGGGAAATAGCGTAAGATCGGTTGCGGAGTTCATATTTTTGTTGTGTTGGACGAAGCGATCTTCGACCTTAAATTTATAAGGCAAAAAGCACTCGAAAAGCTCGTTTTTATGTAAATTTAAAAACTCTAGCGAGCTTTGTGCGGGCTGCTTATAGGCGTTTATTTCGCATAGATACTCATACTCTAGCTCGCTTAGAACCATTGCCTTTGAAAGCGCGATATCGTCGTAAACTACGGTGTGATTTTTAGTGGAGATTTTGGCCCAGAGGATAAACTCCTCCGAGCCGTAGAGAAGCGCCGTAGCGGCAATCAGTAAGCAAAAATTTCTTGCCACTTGCTTTGGTCTATTTTCATTTCCATTCTGACGCGGTAGAGCCCGTCTTTAAAGTCGTGCTCGATGATGGAAGCGTTTTTGATGAGGCCTGCGACCTGAGCCGTGATAGTGGAGTCTCTAAGCATCGCGTCCCTAACCGTATCTTTGGAGTTTATCTTGACTCCGTATAGCTTCTCGGCTAGCTGTCTGTGCGCATCCGCGATGGCTGCGCGCTTAGCTAGGGCTAGCGACTGCGCGTGAGAGACTGTATTAGTCGGAGCGATACCCTCGCCCACGGCGCCGAATACCGCATCGACTTGCTCGATATCGTATATCATCTTTTCTTGCTTCATCACGCTTCTGATATCTTCTTTATCGACCTTTTGTATGACGATGTCTTGCTTCGCCGACGTGGTCTCGTCGGAGGCAAAAGGGCTGTTAAAAGAGCAGCCGCTCGTTAAAAAGGCTACTGCGCCCAAAACCGCGAATGTAATTTTTTTCATTCTTGAACCTTTAAATTTAGTTGTTTTTTTGTTTGCAAATTTACTAGCAAATTGTATTCCAAAAACACTAAATTCATTCTAAATTTTCTAGCGTATCTTCGCCGCTCTCGTCCTCGCCTTCGTCGGCTTTAGGGCACTTTGCGATACTTACTACGTCGTCGCCGTCCACATTTACGACGATGACGCCACTAGTGTTTCGGCCGGCTTTGCGGATGCTTTGCATATCGAGGCGTATCATCTTGCCGCTTGAGGTTAGAGCCATCAGATCTTGTTCGTCATCGACCATTACGACGCCGATCAGATCGCCGGTGCGGTTAGTTAGCTTCATGCAGATTACGCCCTTGCCGCCGCGATTTGTTAGGCGGTATTCTTCTGCGGTAGTGCGTTTACCGATACCTTTTTGAGATATGCTTAGTACTTCTTGCTCGTTGCTTTCGATGACGGCTGCGCCTACGACCTCGTCGCCGGCTTCTTTAAATTTAATACCCGTCACGCCGCGAGCCGTTCTGCCCATCTGGCGGACTTTGCTGAGTTTAAATTTGAGACACATTCCCTTTTTGGTTACGATAAATAGCATCTTTTCGCTATCGTCGCTTCCTTCGGTCGCGTTCTCGTCGTTTTCCTCGCTATTTTCTTCGTCGATCTGGGCTTCTATCGCTTCTATCTCGTTTATCTCGGTCTCTATGCCAAGCTCGTCAATTAGATTTATCGGCTCTTCCTCGCCTTCTACGATGAGAGCCGTTACTAGCTCGTCGTTCTCGTCTAGGCTGATAGCGCGTACGCCGATAGAGCGGATGTTTTTAAATTCGCTTAAATTCGTGCGTTTTACGATACCGTTTTTAGTGAAAAACGCGAGCGATTTGCTTTCGGCAAAATCGGTCGTCGGGATGATCGCCTTGATCTTTTCGTCAGGTTGTAGTTGGATGAGATTTACTACCGCTTTGCCTTTTGCCGTGCGGCTTCCTTCAGGTATCTTATAGACTTTGAGCCAGTAGAGTTGTCCGCGGTCTGTTACGAACATCAGCGTATCGTGAGTGTTGCTCGTAAAGAAGCTCTCGATGAAGTCGTCGTCGTACGTAGTTACCGCGACCTTGCCCTTGCCGCCGCGTTTTTGCTTCTCGTACTGCTTGCTCGGCACGCGCTTGATGTAGCCTCGGTGCGTGATGGTTACGACCATGTTTTCGTTAGGGATGAGGTCCTCGATGTCGATGTCGTCGTAATCATCCACGATCTCGGTGATGCGCGGCACTTTAAATTTATTTTTTATCTCAAGCAGCTCGTCTTTGATTAGTTTTTCTAGCAAGGTTTCGCTCTTTAAAATTTCATCAAGGCGCGCGATTTCGGCCATCAGCTCGGCTAACTCGGCCTCTAGTTTTTCGCGCTCAAGACCTGTTAGCTTGCTTAGCCTCATGTCTAGGATGGCGTTTGCTTGTAGCTCGCTAAGGCCGAATTTTGCTACCAAGCCCTCGCGAGCGCTCGGCGTGTCGGCACTATTTTTGATGAGCTCGATCACTTCGTCGATATTATCCAGCGCGATTTTTAAGCCTTCTAAGATACGCGCTCTAGCTCTGGCTTTTTCTAGGTCAAATATCGTGCGGCGGATGATGACGGTTTTTCTGTGATTTAAAAATAGCTTCAAAAGCTCGATTAGGTTAAATACCTTCGGCTCTTTGTTGTTTATCGCGAGCATTATGACGCCAAAGGTGCTCTCCATCGTCGTGGATTTAAAGAGATTGTTTAGCACGATATCGCTCATCGCGTCGCGTTTTAGCTCGATGACGACGCGGATGCCGTCTTTGTCGGATTCGTCGCGCACTTCGCTAATGCCTTCGATCTGTTTTTCTTTGACTAGCTCGGCGATCTGCTCGATGAGGCGGGCTTTATTTGTCTGATACGGCAGTTCGTCGACGACGATGACGTCTTTGTTCGGCTTTTTTTCGATATGAGTTTTGGCGCGTAGTTTCACGCGTCCGCGTCCCGTGCGGTAGGCCTCGATGATGCCTTTTTTACCAAATATTATCCCGCCCGTTGGGAAATCAGGCCCTTTTATATACTGCATCACCTCTTCTAGCGTCGCGTTTTTATTTTCAAGCACGAGCAAAAGCCCGTCTATTAGCTCGTCAAGGCTGTGCGGCGGGATATTTGTCGCCATACCGACGGCAATACCGCTAGAGCCGTTTAATAGCAAATTTGGCACGCGGCTAGGTAGGACGTCGGGCTCAGTCTCTCTGTCGTCGTAGTTTGGGATAAAATCAACCGTGTCTTTTTCGATATCGCGTAAAATTTCTTCGGTGAGATTAGTCATCCTAGCTTCGGTATAACGCATCGCCGCCGCGCCGTCGCCGTCGATGGAGCCGAAGTTTCCTTGACCGTCGACCGCCGGATAGCGCATAGAAAATTTCTGCGCCATACGCACGAGCGCGTCGTAAACGGCCGTGTCGCCGTGCGGGTGGTACTTACCGATGACGTCGCCCACGATACGCGCGGACTTCATGTACGGGCTGCGACTGCCGACTCCGAGGTTGTTCATCGCGTAGAGGATGCGTCTATGAACGGGCTTTAGACCGTCTCTAGCGTCAGGCAGGGCGCGACCGACGATGACGCTCATCGAGTAGTCGAGGTAGCTCGTTTTTATCGACTCTTCGATGTCGACGGTTTGGATGTCTTGATTGTTTTCAAATATATTTTCCATATTTTTCCTTAAAATTTACTTGCCGATTTTAGCTTAAATTTGATAAAAACTTGCTAAATAGATACGCTTTTTCATGGCTTGATCGGGTTAAATTTGGCCGAAATTTGGGGTTTTATTTTGCTATTTTTAGAATGCTAAATTTTACTAAAATTTACTGCTATCTTTTAGTACCTCGCATCCGCAAGCGTCAGCGCAAAAAGCACATCGCAACCGACTTTTTGCAGCGTCCGTCTGGCTTCGTCTATCGTCGTGCCCGTCGTCACGATATCATCTATCAAGATAACGGGAAATTTAGGCGTTTTTAAGAGCTTAAAATTTCTCGGATTTTTTAGGCGAAAGGCTAGGTCTTTACCGTGATAGCTGACGTTTGAGCCTGCGTGCAAGCAGGCGTAAAGCGGACGGATTTCCGCGCTTTTTAACGCGCGAGCTAGGATCGCCGTATGCGAGTAGCCGCTAGTTGCTCTATCGTCGATCGGCACGGCGTTTACCGGCGAGCCGAAGCTAAATTTGCTAGCAAAAATTTTAAAACTCAAATTTGCGAGCACTCCGTAAACGAAAGAGCCGTGAAATAGGTGCTTTGAATGGAGTAAGTTTTTAATCTCGGAGTAATCAAAAAAGCTGTAAATTTTAAAATCGCCGTCCAAAACGCGCGTCCTTGCGGGCGAGGAGAGCAGGTGATCTTTGCAAATTTGACAGATCACGCCGAGGCTCAGATGCCCGCAGTTAGCGCATCTCATCAGCTTTTTAGGATCTGGATCGCCGCGCGTTTTACGATATCTTGGAGTAGCTCGTCAAAAAAGCTCTTAAACGCGCCGCTCGTGTGAATCGGGGCAAATTTGGTCTGCTCTTGCGAGACGTTTTTGGTGATTGTCTGATCGCCTCTGTGCACCGTTATCGTGAGCTTTGCCGAGCCTTTTAGGTTGTCGGTAGAGTAGCCGCTTAGATTTGCTTTAAGCTCGACGATCCTCACGTCCACGACGATATCGCCAAAGTCGCTCAAATTTGCGCCCAGGCGCTTTAGCTCGGTGCTAAGGCCGTCTTGTAGCCAGCTCTCGATGCTGTTTTGTAGCGTGACGTACTCTTTTACGTTGCCGTTACTGCCCGTGATCGTGGCGACGATGCTTTTGTTGGCGCGAGCGTCCTCGATGCTATTTATACGGATATTTTTTTGGTAACCCATCTGGTTCGAGGTTGATTGATACGGGGTTAAATTTAACACCGAGCTGCGCTGCGAGCATCCGCTCATGACTGCGGCAAAAAGCGCGACGGCAAGGGCGAAAAAAGCTAAATTTTTCATATTTTTCCTTTATAGTTTCGAGATTTCTTCGGCGGCTTTGTTGGCGGCCTGTTTAACCAAAAGGTAGACGTAGAGGTTAAAGTCCTGCGTATCCTCGGCCTCGAGCTTGCGCACGTCTTGTCTAGTGGAGATATTTAGCACGCGTGTTTTATTTATGTTTTTGACGCCTAGTTTGCCTTTCATCGCCGCGCTTAGATACTGCGACGGCTCGCTATACGACGCCGCGTAGTCGGTAAATGCAAAATCCACGCGGTAGGTGTAAGGCGAGGTCTGGCTATCCACGACCATGATGCCGCGGTTTAGCAGCTCGTCTTGCAAGAAAAGATGAAAAAGCCTTTCTAAACGCTCTTTTGGATAGAGCATTTTCGCGCCGTTTTTAGAGATAAATTTTATGCCGCTATCAGCTGCTCTTTCGTCGGCTATTTTGTGGATATAGACTTTTTTGATAGCCGCGCCCCCGTCGATCCTGCTTTGAGCGATGCAGCACTTTATCGCGACGTCGCTGGTGTAGTCCGTGCCGTTTATCTTGATATCCTGACCGCCGCTAGTACATGAGGAGCAGTCTGCTTTGATACGCATCACTTCTTTGTAGCCTTTGGCGTTGCCGTCGCTAGCTTGGGCGACCTCCGGCGAGCTCTCGAACAGCCCGAAACATCCCGTAAAAAGGAACGCCGCAAATAAAAGTATAAAATTTTTCATAAAAATCCTTTCGTAAATTTTACATCTCGCAAGCAAAATTCTATCCAAATTTGAGATGAATTTCCAAATTTGCGTAAAATTTGGGGGAAATTGGAAATTTGTATAAATTTTATTAAGTTTGATTTTTGAGATTTTAAAAGCGGATATAGCGTCAAATTTGACATTTACGCGGTGCGGGTGTCGGAGAGTCAAATTTGCAAATTTGGGCTCAAATTTGACCGCGAAATAATAAAAAGCGGCCGCGAGCGTAGCGAAAAACTCCGCAAAACGCTCGCAAGACGCCGCTAGTCTATTTTTAAAACGCTTAAAAACGCCTCTTGCGGCAAATTTACCTTGCCGATAGCTTTCATGCGCTTTTTACCCTCTTTTTGCTTTTCGAGTAGCTTACGCTTGCGCGTGATGTCGCCGCCGTAGCACTTGGCGGTTACGTTCTTGCCCATAGATTTTACAGTTTCGCGCGCGATCACTTTGTTGCCGATGCTGGCTTGAATAGCCACCTCAAAGAGTTGGCGCGGCACGATCTCTTTCATTGCTTTTACGAAATCGCGCCCTTTGGACTGGGCTTTACTTTCGGGCACGATGATGGAGAGCGCGTCCACGGTCTCACCCGCGACCTTGATATCAAGTTTGACTAGATCGCCCGCGCGGTAGTCGCTAGGCTCGTAGTCGAAGCTTGCGTAGCCTTTGGTGCTTGATTTTAGCTTGTCGTAAAAGTCCATCACGATCTCATTCATCGGGATGTCGTACTCGAGCAGCACGCGCTCGGGCGTGATGTAGTCCATCTTAGTCTGCACGGCGCGGCGGTTGTTTAGTAGCGTGATGATGTTGCCCAAAAACTCGCTTGGCGTGATGATTGTGGATTTGACGTAGGGTTCTTTGATATGCTCGATTTTATTGACCGGCGGGAGCTGGCTTGGGTTTTGGATGCGTAAAATTTGACCGTCGGTTTGCACTACCTCATAGGTCACGGTCGGAGCCGTAGCGATGAGGTCTAGGTCAAATTCGCGCTCCAAACGCTCCTTGATAACCTCCATATGCAGCAGTCCCAAAAAGCCGACGCGAAAGCCAAACCCAAGCGCGACCGAGGTTTCCGGCTCATAGCTGATAGAGCTGTCGTTTAGCTTGAGTTTATCCAGAGCGTCGTGCAGATCTTCAAATTTATCCGTTTCGATCGGATAAAGTCCCGCAAATACGAACGGCTTAGCCCGCTCAAAGCCGCCGACCGGCTCTTTTACAGGGTTACGAGCTAGCGTGATCGTATCGCCCACCTGCACGTCGCTGACGTTTTTTAGCCCTAGCACCACGATGCCGACCTCGCCCGCGCCCAAATTTGCCGTTTTTATCGGGGCGATGGGGTTTGGATACATGAGATCTAGCACGATATGCTTTTTGCCCGTGCCCATGACTAGGATTTCGTCGTTTTTCTTTAGCTCGCCGTCATAGACGCGCACAAGCGCCAAAGCGCCCAAATAGTTGTCAAACCAGCTGTCGTAGATGAGCGTTTTTAGCGGTTTTTCCGCCTCGCCGCCAGGGGCCGGAATGCGCGTGATGATGGCTTCTAGCAGCTCTTTGATGCCGATACCCGTTTTTGCGCTGACCTCGATCGCTCCGCTGCAGTCAAGCCCTATAACGTGCTCGATCTCGTTTTTTACGCGCTCAGGATCAGCTGCTGGGAGGTCGATTTTGTTGATAACGGGGATGATTTCTAGGTTATTTTCTAGCGCGATGTAGACGTTTGCGATGGTTTGAGCCTCTACGCCCTGAGAAGCGTCCACCACTAGCAGCGCGCCCTCGCAGCTAGCTAAGGAGCGGCTTACTTCGTAGCTAAAATCCACGTGGCCAGGAGTGTCGATCAAATTTAGGACGTAATTTTCGCCTCCGAGCGCGTAGTTTAGGCGCACGGACTGAGCCTTGATCGTGATGCCGCGCTCTTTTTCGATGTCCATCGTGTCCATGATTTGGCTGCTCATCTCGCGGTCGCTGACGGCTCCGCACTCCTGGATCAGGCGGTCTGCGAGAGTGGATTTGCCGTGGTCGATATGAGCGATGATGCTAAAATTTCTGATGTTTTTCATAACGCCCCTAGTTAAATTTTGGGCGATTGTATAAAAATTTTCGTTAAAGTAGAGTAAATTTATGTTTTATTAAGCATATGGGTTTAAATTTGACAGGTGCGGAGCGGCTTTACGGCGGGGGATTTGAAGTAAATTTGATGCGGGCTCGACCCGTAAAATTTAGCGTAAATTTTGGAGTTTTTCGCGTACGGTGCAGATAACGACGCAAAGCGAATACAAAAAATAAATATACGCCGCCAGCGGAGCAAAAGCTAAAAATCCCGAGGCGTAAACTAGAGCGCTTAGGCCGTATGTCGCGTTTGCGAGTGCAGGTATATGATACGTCCAAAACTCAGGCTTTTCAAAAGGAGTGTCGATAGCGTTGAAATACAAAGCCAAATTTAGCGCTAGCAGTAGCAAAAATATATAATCTTTTTTCATAAAAGAAAAAGCGGCGCAAACCAAGGCTACCGCGAAATTTAACGCGATGAGAGAAACCATATAGCTACCGCCCGCAAAGGCGCAAAGAAGGCCTAAAATCACGATTAATACATCTTTTTTCATATCTAAACTACCACCTTTTTTAGCTCTTTCAGATTTTGCATAGCGCATAAATTTTGATTTATTTGCTCGCTAAATTTTCGCCCAAATTTAATGACTATGCCCCGAATGCCCGCTTGCGTCGTTTGAGCGCACCTCACAGATGAGCTCGTCCGCGCATTCGTTCTCGCTGCTTTCAAGCTGCAGCGTCGTGTGCGTGATGCCCAGATGCTCCAGTTCGTGCGATATTTCGCGCAAGATCCGCTCCGCCTCGCGCACGCTCAGCTCGCCGCTAACTACGATGTGAGCCGTGAGCGCGTTTGCGCCGCTTGTTATGCTCCAGACGTGCAGGTCGTGCACCGAAAGCACGCCGTCCACGCCCCTGATCTGCGCGACGAGCCCGTCCAGGTACACGCCTTTTGGCGAGCCCTCCATCAGGATGTTTAGGCTGTCTTTTAGCACGCCCCAGCCGCTTTTTACGATGAGCGCGGCTACGAGCAGGCTAGCCGCCGCGTCCGCCCAGCCCCAGCCAAAGCACATCATCGCTAACGCGGCCGCGATCGCGCCCACCGAGCCTGCAGCGTCGCCAAGCACGTGCAGGTAGGCGCCGCGCATATTGACGTTTTCTCTCACGTCGCTGCCGCGCAGCATGTATAGCGCCACGACGATGTTTACGGCAAGACCCAGCGTACTGATGGCGAGCATGCCAGCGGTGGCGACTTCGGGCGGATTTTGCAGGCGTCGCGCCGCCTCGATGACGATAAAAACGGCGATGACGATGAGCGTGACGGCGTTTATCGTCGCGGCTAAAATTTCGATCCGTCTGTAGCCGAAGGTCTTTTGCAGATTGCCTTTACGTTCGCCGAATTTAAACGCAAACAGCGAAAGCCCGAGCGCCGCTGCGTCTGATAGCATGTGTCCGGCGTCCGAGAGCAGGGCGAGCGAGTTCGTCGCGAAGCCGCCCGCGACCTCGACCAGCATAAAAGCGGATATTATAAGGAAGGAATTTCTCAAAACGGTTTTATTTGATGTGTGCGAATGTGTGCAATGGGCGTGATTTTCGTGCATTTTGACCTCGTTTTTCGGCAAATTTTAGATACATTATACCCCAAAAAAGCGCTTAAATTTTAGCCAAATCCCCCTCTAGCTCGACGTTTACGCGCTTGCCTATGTCTTTTAACTTGCTAAACTCTTCCACTAGCCTCGGCGCGTCGTCAAGACTGATCGCAAACGTCCATAGATAGGTAAGCACCGAGTAGATGTGACCCGCATTTGCATGATTGCTCGAGAGTAAAAATATCGCCAAGCTAAAAATCGCCGCCGCACTCGCGCCGATGATAAAAAAACTCATTGCCTCTCTGTTTGAAATGCGGATACGAAGCTTTGAAAGTACGTCGTAGTGGCGCTTTAGCGTGCGCTCATCGCCTGCGCTTATGCGTCCTGCCTCGCGCTCTAGCTGGTTGTTTAGCTTTAGATACAAGCGGTCGTTTTTGGCGATGTATTTGGGTAGCAAAACTCCAAAAACCGCGAGCAGGGCAAAAACTGCCAAACCCACGTAGAACTCGATAAATAAAAGCATGATCGCCGAGCCGAAAATCGATACGACCGAGGTAAAAAATACGGGAAAATACTGCTCGAAAAAATCCACGAATTCGCGAGATAAATTTGCCCTTGCGATTATGACGCTTTCGTCTTTTGAGGCTCTTTTTTCGTTCATTATCACGCTTACGGCAAATCCTGCATATATCCTAGTAAATACCTGCGTATCCACGCGCCGCCTAATCGAGCCTAGCCCCCAGCCCACGAACACCATGCACGAGTAGCTAAGTGCCAAAAGCGTATCGCCCGCTACGATGGCGTTTATGGCGATGCCTGCGAGCACGGGATAGACGAGAAATAGCCCGTTTTCCGCCAAAACCAGGCTAAACGTCAAGAACAGTTTTTTAAAATTTTTCTTTGCAATGAGCGTTAGCGTCTTAAATGCGCTATTTTGCATAAAATTCCTTTGGTTAAAATCGTGCGGATTCTAGCTGATTTTAAATTTTGCGTCAAATTTTGGAATTTTTGCTGTAACTCTTGACATTACAACAAAATTTTATTATACTTCGCTCATCCGTTGTAAGTTATAGCATTACAACAAAAAATTTCTAAGGAGAAAAAGATGTCAAACTACAAGATCGTTTCAACGAAAAACGAACCGAGAGTCGAGCTGAAAGATGCTCTAGGCTTAAGCGGCTGCGAGCTTTCTATCAATGAGCTTCCGGCAAATGTGAGCGTGCCTTTCGTGCATTCGCACAAGCAAAACGAGGAGCTTTACTTGGTGCTAAAAGGCGGCGGCACGCTTTTCATCGACGGCGAGGAAACGGCGGTGGGCGAGGGCGACGCGGTCCGCATCGATCCGGACGGCAAAAGGTGCTTTAAGGCAGGCGCGCAGGGGATGAAGTTTATCTGTATCCAGACCAAACGCGGCAGCCTGGAGCAGTACACTAACGGCGACGGCGTGATAAACGAGGACGTAAAGCCGAGCTGGCTGTAAATTTACGCGGCGATCAAGCAAATCAAATTTAAAGGAGAAATAATGAAAATAGCAATCATCGGAGCAAATGGAAAATCAGGTTCAAATTTGGTGCAAGAAGCCCTAAAACAAGGCTACGACGTCACGGCGATCGTGCGAAACAAAGAGTACAAAAACGACGATGTCAAAGTAGTTCACAAAGATATTTTTGAGCTAACAAAGGCCGATCTAGCGGGCTTTGACGCCGTTATCAGCGCATTTGCGGCATGGACGCCCGAAGCGTTCCCGCTTCATAAAAAGGTAGCAAAACACCTCGCAGACGCGCTTAGCGGTACTAAAACGAGACTACTCGTCATCGGCGGTGCGGGTACGCTATACATGGACGATAAGCAGACGATGGTTATGGATACGCCAAGCTTCCCTGCTGGGTACATGGGCGTCGCAAAGGCTACGGCGGAGTCGTTTTTTGAGCTAAAAACCAAATCTGACGTGCTTTGGACCTACGTTTCGCCTGCCGGAGACTACGACGCAGATGGCGCTCGCACCGGCAAATACGTGCTCGGTAACGATCACGTCATACTAAACTCGCAAAACGAGAGCTATATCAGCTACGCCGATCTTGCGATCGCGATCATTGACGAGCTAAAAAATAGAAATTTCGTGCAAAAGCGCTTTACCGCCGTCGGCGAGAGAGCGTGAGTTTAAAATTTTGCGTAATTTAGCTAAAATAAGGCCGCGCAAAAAGGACGCGCGGCTTTTAAATTTAGATCAAGGCTGATTATGCAAATAGGACAAAAATTTTCCATCGCTATCCATATCCTGCTTAGCTGCGAGTTTTTTAAAGATGAAAAAAACACGAGCGAATTTTTAGCCGGCACGATCGGTACGAACCCCGTCATCGTGCGAAATATCATTAGGCTTTTAAAATCGGCAAATTTGATAAACGTAAGCGCGGGCACGGGCGGGGCGAGCCTAGCTAAAAAGCCTGAGCAGATCACACTTTTTGATATATTTTCGGCGGTAAACGAGGGCGAAAACGATATCTTTAAAATCCACAAAAACTCGCCGCCGCCTTGTCCGCTAGGAGGCAGGATCGAGGCGCTTTTGACGCCTAAATTTGGCTCCGCGCAGCAGGCGATGTTTGATAGCTTAGCGGGCGTAAATTTGCAAAATTTGCTAGACGAACTGGCGGCTAAAAACTAAAATTTGCGCCCTTTTAAATTTTCTCGCTTTAAATTTAATCCGTAATTTAAAAAACAGAAGTGTTTGTAGTTTAAGAAAAATTTACTTATAATTCACGGATTAAATTTAAAGGAGATTTCGTGCAATCAAACGCTAAACGCGGAATAATTCAAAAATATTTCGAGGCGAATTTGCTTCTAAAAATTTTAGCCGGACTTATTTTGGGCGCCGTTTGCGGCATCATTTTTCAAGACGCAAAGGACGCGATAGTTATCCTAAAGCCTTTTGGCGACGTGTTCATAAGACTTCTTAAGATGATCATCGTGCCTATCGTTATGGCTTCGCTCATCGTGGGCTGTAGCTCCATCTCGCCTTCCGATCTTGGCAGAGTGGGGGCAAAGGTGCTGATTTTTTACATATTGACGTCGTTTTTAGCCATCATAGTCGGGCTTGCGGTCGGTCTTATCTTAGAGCCTGGAGCCGGACTGCACATAACCGGCAGCGGCGACATAGGCGGCAAAGCCGCAAATGCGCCCAGCATGTCGTCGATACTCGTAAATTTATTTCCAACCAACCCTTTTGAAGCTATTGCAAAGGGCGAAATTTTACAAATCATAACTTTTAGCCTATTTTTCGGCGTCGCGCTTTCGTTTTTAAAGGATAGTAAAGACGAGAGGCTTAGCAGGCTGGGAAATTTGATCTACGACGTATTTGACGGGATCAACCACATCATGTTTTACGTCATAAGATGGATCATGGAGTACGCGCCGTTTGGTGTTTTCGCTCTTATATTTATCGTATTTTCTCAGCAAGGCGTAAAGGCTTTCGGACCGCTTTTGGGCGTCACGGTTAGCGCGTATATCGGCTTTGCGGCTCAAATTTTCGTCGTTTATTTCTTGATTTGCTTGATCGTTAAAATCAATCCGTTTAAATTTATCAAAAAAGTTCGCCCGCCTATGCTAACGGCTTTCGTAACCAGAAGCTCGGGCGGAACGCTGCCTATCTCGATGAAAACGGCCGAAGAAGACATGGGTATCCCAAAGCAAATTTACGGATTTGCGCTTCCGGTTGGAGCGACCGTAAACATGAACGGCACGATCATATATCTTGGTATCTGCGCGATGTTTATCGCTAACGCCGTGGGCGTGGAGCTTGACTCTGGGGCTAAAATGACCATAATACTAACGGCCGTCCTGGCTGCCGTGGGAACTGCCGGAGTGCCCGGAGCGGGCGCGATAATGCTTTTGATGGTACTTGAATCAGTCGGCCTAAAAGTCGAGGCCGGAAGCGCTGTAGCCGCTGCGTATGCGCTTATTTTGGGCATTGACGCGATCCTTGATATGGGGCGCACGTCGATGAACGTCACGGGAGATATGCTGGGCGCGCTAGTTGTGGCCAAAAATGAAAAAAAATTAGACGAAAGTAAGTGGGTGGATTAGAATTTAATAAATATTTAGATAAAATCGCTAAAAATTTAAAGGAAATATATGATTTTCATCGACGCTTGTTTAAAAAAACCCACGCCCTATACGCCCGTTTGGATGATGCGGCAGGCGGGTCGGTATCTGCCCGAGTACATGCGAGTTCGCTCTGCGGCGGGAGATTTTTTATCGCTTTGTAAAGACTATAAAAAAGCCAGCGAGGTTACGATCCAGCCGGTTGAAATTTTAGGCGTCGATGCGGCGATACTTTTTAGCGATATCCTCGTCGTGCCGCTTGAGATGGGCATGGATCTTAAATTCGTCCAAGGCGAGGGGCCCGTGTTTAGTGATCCTATCAAGACCAAAGAGGATCTAGATAGGCTAGACGTCCAAAAATCAATCAAAAATTTAGACTACGTATACGATACGATCAAGCTAACGCGCGAAAATTTGGCGCAGGATAAGGCACTAATCGGCTTTTGCGGGGCGCCGTGGACGATAGCTACGTATATGATCGAGGGTGGCGGGACGAAAACCTACGCGGTTAGCAAGAAGCTTTTATATTCAAATCCAGAGTTTATGCATCAAATTTTAGCCAAGGTTACGGCAGCGCTCATAGGCTACATGAAAGAGCAGATAAGAGCCGGCGTAAATGCGGTTCAAATTTTTGACAGCTGGGCGGCTGCGCTGGAGGATGAGGCGTATTTTGAGTTTGGTTGGAAGTATATCATGGATATAGTTGATGCGCTTAAGGCCGAATTTCCTCAAATTCCGGTTATCGTTTTTCCAAAAGGCATAAGCGGATATCTGGATAAAATTTCGGGAAATTTTGAGGTTTTTGGCGTGGATTGGAGTACGCCGATCGAGCTTGCTAAAGAAAAACTAAGCCCGAAATACGTCCTTCAAGGAAACATGGAGCCTACGCGCCTTTATAGCAAGGAGGCGATCGACGCGGGTGTGGAACGAATTTTGCAGACGATGAAAAACGCGCCGCATATCTTTAATCTCGGACACGGTATTTTGCCGGATGTTCCCGTAGAAAATGCGAAATATTTTATAAAACGAGTGCAAGAAAAAAGCGTAAGATAGCACAAAAGGAGAGAGGAAGTGAACAACGTCGGTATCAAATTTAAGATCATGACGATAGCTATCGTCGGCCTCATCGGGCTTGGTATAATGAGTGCATACTTACTAAACGGTATCGCAAAAACTAGGGCAAAGGCCGAATATAGCGAGAAAATCGTAGACACTATCATAAATCAAACTAGTTTTATTCATGAGATGCAAAAAGAGCGAGGATTTAGCTCGGGAGTACTTTCGGGCGGGGATAACGCTAAACTACTAGCTCAGAGAAAAAACGTAGACGAGACGCTTGAAAAGCTAGCCGAAAAAAGCGAGATAGCATCCGAGTTAGCTAAGATCCGCGCAGGAGTCGATCAAAGAAGCGGGGATAATCTCATCGGACGTATAACGAATATCCTAAGAAAAGAAGTTATAACTATCAATGGTTATAGCGACAAACTGGAGCCTAGCCTCGTTGATGATTTAAAACGCATTATTATCGTCGGGGAGATAAAGGAGTCTTTCGGTATCTTGCGAGCGGCTTTAAACGGCGTTTTTACAAAAAAAAGCATAAGTAAAGAGGAATACAACAAAGTAGTCGCCCTAAATAGCGTAATCAATAAATTTATGCAGGATTTTGACGACTATAACCCGAAAGAATATAGCGCGGAATTTGATTATATAGCAAGAAAAAAAACGGACTTTAACGACGCGATAAATATCATTAAAGACGTAGTAGCGACCGAAAACGTATCTTACGAAGCGCCAAAATGGTTTTCAAAGATAAGCATCTCTATAGATGCTATGAGAGAACTTGAACTTAAACTACTAGACAACATGAAAGAGGATGCCGCGATCGTTAAAGATGATGCAAATACTCAGATGGTCGTTAGCCTCGTAGTTATCGCGATTTGTATTATACTTATGCTATTGGTATCCGCATTTATAGGTAGAAATTTGATCTCGGGTATCGACCAGACTAAAAACGGACTCGTGCAGTTTTTCGACTTTTTAAACAATAAAGCAGACAAAGCCAAGCTGCTAAATCGCGGCGGTAGCGACGAGATAGGCCAGATGAGCACGCTAATAAACGAAAATATCAAGCAAATCGAGGCAAATTTTGCCGAGCAAAATAGCTTTATCAAGGAAGCTAACGCATTTGTCGGACAGATAGGCAAGGGCAACTATGTAGCGCAGCTAAACGCCGACACTTCAAATCCGGCTCTTAGCCAGCTAAAGCAAACTTTTAAAGACCTACAAATCGCCCTAAAACAAGCCATAGCCGCAAACGGCGACGAGGTTTTAAATTTGCTTGAAAGCTTTAAAAAGCAAGACTTCACAAAAAGACTCGAAGATGACGGTAAGATGGCCGTGGGCATAAATGCTCTAGGTGAAGAGATAGCCGGCATGTTAAGGACAAATTTGGAGCAAGCTCGCATTCTAGAGGAAAAGGCGGAGTTTTTAGCTCAGTCTATGAAACAAGTAACCGACGGCGCGAGCTCTCAGGCAAGCTCGCTACAAGAAAGTGCTGCTGCAGTCGAGCAGATGAGCAGCTCGATGAGCGCCATCAATCAAAAGACGCAAGACGTAATACGCCAATCCGAAGAGATCAAAAACATCATCGTGATCATCCGAGATATCGCAGATCAGACGAATTTGCTAGCGCTTAACGCCGCTATCGAAGCAGCCCGAGCAGGTGAACATGGACGCGGCTTTGCCGTCGTAGCCGATGAGGTTCGCAAGCTTGCCGAACGCACTCAAAAATCGCTCGGCGAAATCGAAGCCAACACAAATGTACTAGCTCAAAGCATAAATGAAATGAGCGAAAGTATCAGGGAGCAAAGCGAGGCTATAAATTTGATCAATCAAGGCGTATCTCATGTCGATGAGCTAACCAAGCAAAACGTCAGGGTGGCAAACGAAACCAACGTAGTTACCGCCGAAGTGGATCAGATGGCTAAAGCTATCGCGCAAGACGTGAGAAAAAAGAAATTTTAAAACAAAAATAAAAATTACCAAAGGAGGGTTAGATGAAAAAGGTTGCAAATAAGATAGCTTTTATCATTTTTGCATTGCTGGCCGTACTATTTACTATATTTGCGGCCATGAACTACAATAGTACTAAAAATACTATTTTGGACGTTTCGAAAAATTCAAAGGAGGCCATCGCGCGTTCTTTGGAGGTTTACGTCGACGAGTATCTTAGCAGTAAGGTTTATGCAGTAGAGGGGCTAATGCGATATATAGAGGAAAATCCTCATCTCATGGCAGATAGAGAGCAGCTCAAAGATCGATTGATGACTATGGCTACTACTCTAGATATACCTGAGTTTTACATAGGCTTTGCAGATAACGGAGAGCTTTATGATGCGGTCGCGCAAGCTGGAAGAGGGCCTAAATTTTTAAAATTGACGCCTGAAAAGGATAAATTCGACTCTAGAGAAAAGGGTTGGTTTAAACAAAGCGTTTCTAGCGGTAAGCTCTACTTTACACCTCCGTATATAGCACAATCTAGTGGAAAAACCACTATGACAATAGCTAAATCGTTCACGATAGACGGTAAAGCTGCAGGCGTAGTGGCTGCGGATTTGTATCTAGACGGCGTTGCAAGTAGCTTGGCAAAATCAAAAGAGTCTAAAACTAGCGTTCCATTGATCATAGATCTAGATACTCAACTCATTGTCTATCATCCGGATAGCAAATATATTTTATCTTCCGATCCGGAGATCAAAAAATCTGTCGACTTTGTCATAAATAGCTACAATAAAGACGGCGGTAAAGCGTTTTTTAATAAGATTGGCGACGATGAAAGAATTTTTGCATGCCAAAAATACGATAAAGCAAATTGGCTCGTGTGCTCTAATAACTCTGTAGAAGATTACGATCCTATACTAGATAGCGTTTTATTAAATCAGTCCGTATCTTCGCTCGTATTTATCACAATTATCGTCGTTATCTTGGTGTTTATGGTCGGATATTTCTTGAAGCCTCTTGGTATCATATCAAGCGCGCTAGATGCGTTTTTCAAATATCTCAACTACGAAACCAAAGAGCCGCTTAAAGCAAATGTGGCCACGAAGGATGAATTTGGGGTTATGGCGGCGCTTATAAACGAAAATATAAGCAAAGTAGAGGCGTCAAATACTGCTGAAAATAACTTTATCAAAGAAGCAAACGCTTTTGTGGATAAGATAAAAGCGGGCGACTTTACGGCGACTCTTGATGCGCATACCTCTAACCCTGCGCTAAATCAGCTAAAATCTACTTTTGCTCAGCTTCAAGCGGCCCTAAAAGACGCGATCGCTGAAAATAGCAATGAGGTTATAAGATTGCTAGAGAGCTTTAAAGCGCAAGACTTCACAAAAAGGCTTGACGATAGCGGCAAGATGGCTACGGGCATCAACTCGCTAGGCGAAGAGATCACAAATATGCTCAATATAAATTTAGAGCAAGCTAAGTTGCTGGAAGAAAAAGCAGGCATTTTGGCCGAGTCGATGAAAGAGCTCACAAACGGCGCTAACGTACAAGCAAGCTCGTTACAAGAAAGCGCCGCTGCGGTAGAGCAGATGAGTAGCTCTATGAACGCCATCAGTCAAAAGACTGGTGACGTCATGAGACAAAGTGAAGAGATCAAAAACATCATCGTGATCATCCGAGATATCGCCGATCAGACAAACTTACTAGCGCTTAACGCAGCTATCGAGGCTGCTCGTGCAGGCGAGCACGGACGCGGCTTTGCCGTTGTAGCCGATGAGGTTCGCAAGCTTGCCGAACGCACCCAAAAATCGCTCGGTGAAATCGAAGCCAACGCAAACGTACTGGCTCAAAGTATCAACGAGATGAGCGAGAGCATCAAGGAGCAAAGCGAAGGCATAAATATGATCAATCGCTCTGTGGCTCAGATAGACGAGCTCACTCACAACAACGTAGGCGTCGTAAGTAGAACTAACGAAGTAACCGCTCAGGTCGACAACATGGCTAAAGCTATCGTCGAAGACGTGAGGAAGAAGAAATTTTAACTCTTGTGACGGCTCTGTTTTTTTGCAGGGCCGTCAAATTTACCCCAAATTTATCCGCTTTAATAAATTTTACCCCGGCTTTTAGTATAATCGCACATCTTAAATTTAGGAAAATCAATGCAAATCGTCTTTGGTCCCGTTAGCTCGCGCAGGTTCGGTATTTCGCTGGGCGTCGATCTATCGCCCGCGCGAAAGTGCTGTAACTTTGACTGCGTTTACTGTGAGCTCACGGCGGCAAAACCCGTCGCGGCGATAGAAAATCCGCCTAGCGTAGAGCAAGTGATCGCCGAGGTGAAGGCCGCGCTTGCCGCACATCCGCACATTGACGTCATCACGCTCACGGCAAACGGCGAACCGACGCTTTACCCGGATCTGGCTGGGCTCGTAAGAGAGCTAAATTTGATAAAAGGTCCCGCCAAAACTCTCATCCTCTCAAACGGCTCAGGCGTGCTTGATCCTAAAATTTGCGAGGCGTTAAAGGGGCTTGATATTGTCAAATTTAGCCTTGATAGCGTGGCGCAAAAGACCTTTACTAGGATAGATCGCTTGGGCGAAAAAATTGGCGTCGGCGAGCTAGTGGCTGCGATGGCTAAATTTAGGCGAGAATTTAAAGGCGAGCTAGTGCTTGAAATCCTGGTCGTAAAAGGGCTAAACGACACAAAGGCCGAATTTGAAGCGCTAAATGCGGCGCTAAATCAAATTTTGCCAGCCCGCGCGGACATAAGCACCATTGACCGCCCGCCCGCATACCCGGTCAAAGGCGTGAGCCGAGAGCTCCTATACGAGCTTGCACAGCAAATTTCCGGCGTACCGTGCGTGATAGCGTCGGCAAAATACGGCGATAAAAAAATCGAACTTAGCAAAGAGGAACTACTAGAGCTCGTAAAACGCCGCCCGCAAAGCGAAAACGACGTAACAAATAGCTTTTCTGAGGGCTCGAAGCTAAATTTGCAGGAGCTTTTATCGGACGGAATGATAAAAATAGTAGATGCGGCGGGGACTAAATTTTACCGACTTGCGTGATTTTTACGAAGGAAATTTACCTTTTTGACGGCTAAATTTTTGCCATCAGTAAATTTAAGCTAAATTTAATTGACAAACGATACGTTTTTGCCTATAATACGACTTCTTTTAAAACGTTCCGGATTAGCTCAGCGGTAGAGTAGTCGGCTGTTAACCGATTGGTCGCTGGTTCGAATCCAGCATCCGGAGCCACTTACTTATAAAAATCCCTTTTAAACCCCGATTTTACCGATATTTCGAGAGCTTTAAGTTTTCTTAGTTTTATAAAATTTATTCCCTATTTGTTCCCGAAATTTTTTAATATTCCAATTTCCTACCAAGCTTTCTAAGTTAATCTAAGATACCTTATTTTTGTTTTTAAAAACATGAAAATAATTTTTTACTCTCAATCACTCTAAAATACCCTAAGGAACCATAGAGTATTAAAAATTTTTCAAAAACTATCCAAAAACTGCTTAAAATGATAAAAGTAAATGAAACATATAATTAGTTATATAAGAATAAGCAGAAGGAGAAAAATAATATGCTTAACGAACTATATAACGATGTAGAGTACAAAACGCTTCTTGAGCACATATCTAGCCAATATAAAGGAAAGGTGGTTTTAGACAGAAAGCAAACCGCAGCGGTTCTTGGTATTGGTATATCGACTCTTGATCTTCGTATATCGCAGGGCAGGGATATTCCACGTTATATCAAAATGGGAGATGCAAAGAATTCTCGCATAGCGTTTGCGATAACGGACATTGCGACTTATATTTTTCAAAAAAGGGTTAAAACATGCTCTTAATTTCTATAGTAGATAATAAAGAAAAGGACTAAAAATGAGTAATGCCCTTCAAATAGGCGGACACAGCCTAGTTCTTTGTGTAAGAAGCGAATTCTTGACGCTCAAAAAGGCTATTATAAGGTATGAGCACAATGTTAGAGAGGTTAAGCACGCCTCTAAGATCGGATATCTTAGAGGTAACAGCCGAAATAATAGATACATAGTGCTTAACGAGTATAACGATAACGGCCACAAGCGAGAGATCGCAGCAGGAGACAAAGAATTTAGTGATAAGAAATATATAAAAGCGCTTTTGAGAAAGTATCACGAAAAGATGAAGGCCGATTACGAAACCCAAACAAAAATTTACAAAAACGGTAAAGTAGTGAAAAATCATTGGCGAGATAATATGGTCGGATTTTCAGAGGTAGTTATTAGCTTTGGTACAGAGCGTCCAAAAGACCCCAAAGAAGGACTAAACCAAACCGAAGTTAATTTTGTTAATGCTCAAGTTTCGCTTGACAGAGTTAGAAGATTCGTAAACGATTATTGCGCTAAATACGGCGTTAAATGCCTGCTAATCGCTGAGCATAACGACGAAAAGACCAAGCATTATCAGCTTATTTTTACGAATTACTTATTTCAAGAGCATAAAAATACCAGGTTTAACGATAAAGACGAAACGATAGAAAATTTACAGGATAAGTTAACTATATTAGAAAACTTTAAAGCGAAGGTTATTAGTTTTATCTTAAAAATAAGCAATTTAATACCGAATTTAGGTAAGCTGCTGAATGATGAGTCTGCGGAGATAAAAAATGAGATAAAAGGCAAGATATATAGTAGGGATGGGATGGAGAGTAGCTGGTCTATGAGGTGATCAAGGAAGTTTTTACAATGAAATCATAACGAAAGTTAACAGCAGTTATCTATCCAAGATAATTAGTGTAAATAAAGCTTAATAGCTTTAAATGCGATTTGCTATATAAGCTAAAATAAAGGGCTGACGAAGGCTTCTACGATAAGTCATAAGCCTAAGCGTCTCAATGCTCTTGGTTATACCTCCGCAATCCCGGTCATATGCCCCTATTCTTCTATTGAAATTTAATTAAAAATGCACTCGTGCCTCAAAGGCCATAGAAACAAAAGCGGTTTTCAGATTAGAAAGAGATTGATAGTGTGACTTTGAAGAGAATCACGGTAAAAATCAATAGGAATAGAGAATATAACCTTTTGAATGTATGTTTTTTATATCAAGATTTAAATTTCTTTTTAACATGCCTACTAAATTTTGCATAGCTATTTTTGAACTCATTTTATCGTGATAAACGACCTCTTCTATCATTGAAAAGGTGGTTATGTTATTTACGTTTTGGGCTAGGAGCAATATCAGCTTATGTTGTAAATTTGTTAGAAAAATTTGTTCGTTATTTTTATAAATTTGCTCTTTTTCGAGATTTATCTTAATTTCTTTGTTTAGCATTAAAAAGATTGCCTCTTTGCTAGGAGATAGCATAGCGATACTATCGAGTAAAACGCTTGTTTTAATAGGCTTAAATAATATAGCAGAACTTCCGCCGTGAAAATTTTTTAAAATTTTAGAATAGACTTTTTTGTTTTTTGCTAAAAATATAAATTTTTGATTCGGCGAGATGGATGAAATATTAAAGAAATCAATTTCTTCTTTATTCTCAAACAAAGGGTCCAGGTCGATAATTACGACATCTAAATTTGTATTGCAATTAAGATAAAAATCCAAAAAGTAATCAAAATTTATAAAATATAAATTTAAGAATTTATCCTTGTTTAGCCTTATTTTTTCGATTAAATTTTCGTCGCTACAAACAACTAACGCACAGAGCTTTTGAAGCTTTTTTATTCTTGATGTAATTTAAAATCCTTATAGGTTTAATTTGATTTATTATCCAATAAATAAGCTAAATTTAATTTCAAAAATGAAATTAAAATGAATTTATTTAATATAATTGCGGCGAAATTTTGAAATTTAAGGAGACAAAATGTCAATTTCAAGACGAGATTTTTTAAAGACATCCGCTGCAGCCACGGCGGTAATCTGCTCAAATCCCCTTATGGCCAAGGAGAGCAAGATTAAAAGTATACCGCACGCTTAAAATTTAGGTGCGTTTTACGCCGACGTTGACGAAAACGGAAAGATAGTGAAAATTAGACCGCAAGTATCTGATAAAGACTCCAAATATCCCGGAAACGAGGCGTGGATAGATAGAGTTTATTCTGATACCAGAATAAAATATCCTTGCGTTAGAAAAAGCTACCTAGAAGGTAAAAAGCTCCCGAGCTTCGCGGCAAAGAGGAATTTGTGCGAGTAAGCTGGGACGAGGCGATGAAGCTAATAGTTAAAAAGCTTCAAAGCGTAAAGACGGACGAAATTTATAATGCAAGCTATGGCGGCTGGGGGCACCCCGGTCTTCTTCACAACTGCAACTCGGTAGCGGGTAGATTTTTTAATACCGTTTTTGGCGGAGCGGTAGGAACTGACGGCGAGTATAGTAACGGTGCTGCAGGCAGAGTAAATACAACTATCGTTGGAGATTTGGAAGTTTATTCTCCTCAAACTGCACATGAAGTAATGCTTGAAAATACGAAAATTTACGTAATGTGGGGCGCTGATTTATTTAAATGCAATCAAATCGACTATAAAATAGCAAATCGCGGAAATAATCCTTATTTTGAAAAATACGCAAGATCTGGAATAAAATTTATCACGATTGATCCGCAATACACGGAAATTGCTAAGAAATTTAACGCCGAGTGGATTAAAATTCGCCCAAATACCGACGTGGCGCTTATGCTTGGAATGTGCCATTACCTATATACAAGCAACCAATATGATAAAGAATTTATCGAGAAATACACTTTTGGATTTGATAAATTCCTGCCTTATCTGCTCGGTAAGAGCGAAGACATGGTAGAAAAAACTCCTGCCTGGGCAGCAAAGATAACGGGTGTTGAGGAGAGCGTTATAAAAGCGCTTGTCGATACTTTTGTAAAAAATCGTACATTTTTAGCAGGCAACTGGGCTATGCAAAGAGCCCATCACGGAGAGCAGGCCGACTGGATGCTTATGGTGCTTGCTTCGATGATGGGACAAGTTGGTCTCCCCGGCGGCGGATTTGGATTTTCTATGCATTATAGCGGCGGCGGACAAGCGTTTTCGGGCGTTAGTTTGCCGGTAGGCCTGCCGCAAGGTAAAAACAAAGTAGACGCGAAAATTCCAGCCTCAAGAGTTAGCGAAGCCTTGCTAAATCCGGGTAAAAAGATTAAATTTAAAGGCTCTGAGATAACCTATCCAGATATCAAAGTCATGTATATAACGGGCGCAACCGTTTTGGGACACCATCCAAATACGAATGAACTTATAAAAGCTATCCGCAAGCTCGATACCGTGGTAGTTCATGAGCCTTGGTGGACGCCGATGGCAAAGATGGCCGATATAGTCCTTCCTTCTACGACCCCGCTCGAAAGAGACGATATAAGCTATGGCGGCTCTTATTCGCAGGATTATGTTTATGCGATGAGAAAGGTTGTAGAGCCGCTTTTTGAAGCTAGAAACGATTATGACGTTTTTGCTCAGATGGCAAAAATGGTGGGCGAAAAAGAGCATCGTAAATTTACAAGCGGCAAGAGCAAAGAGGAGATCATAAGAAGCTTTTATGAAAGAAGCGATTGCGTTAATTACGTAGGTTTTGATGAATTTTGGGAAAAAGGATACGTGTACTTTGAACTGGGCGAAGAGGCAAAGAAATTTGTTCGTCACTCCGCATTTAGAGCTGATCCGGTAGCAAATAAACTAGCTACGGAAACGGGTAAAATTCAAATTTTCTCGCAAAAATTCGCTGATTATAAACTTGATGATTTTAAGGGACATCCAGTGTGGTTTGAGCCTGCAGAATGGCTTGGAAATGGCGAACTTACAAAGCAATATCCGCTTCATCTGCTAAGTCCGCACCCAAAATATCGCATCCACTCTCAGCTCGATAACTCTTTTGTAAGAAAGGTATATAAAGTAGGAAATAGAGAGCCTGTGCTTATAAATGATGAAGATGCTAAGAAATTTGGCATAAAAGACGGCGATACGGTTGAAGTCTATAATGACAGGGGTAGAATTTTAGCAGGCGCCGTCGTAAGCAAAGACATTATGAGGGGCGTCGTGTCGATAAGCGAAGGCGCTTGGTATGATCCTGAAAATTTAACAGATGAAAATCCAAGATGTAACGCAGGGCACGTAAATTTATTAACCAGCTCAAGACCTACTTCGACTATGGCCCAAGCCACTTCTATAAATACCTGCTTGGTAGCTGTCAAAAAAGTTGATGCCAAGGCTTATGCCGGCATCAAAACACCGATAATAAAAGGAGCATAAATGAGAAAAATTCTATTTTTAGCGGCGGTATTGGCAAATTTTGTTTTTGCAAAAGATATGTTTATCTTTGATATCAAGGCCGATTTGCTTGATCCTAAAACCAAAGAGGTCGTAGGCGAAATTTACGAAGGTACGCCCGTAAAATTTATAAAGCAAGAGGGTGATTTATCGCTTATCGAAGTTAGCGGAGAGGTTACTGATAACAAAAATATCTTAGCCTATAAAAAAGATCCGTTGATAACCTTTTTGATGCTTAAAAATCAGGAGGCAAAGCCAAAGGCGCAGTACCTTATAGACAGCAAAAAGTTAAATGAAAATAGCTACGCCTCATGGGAAGAGGCGGAGCTTGTTTATTATGACACTTGCAGCTCATGTCACGCAGCTCATAAACCAAAAGAGCATTTGATGAACGAATGGGATGCATATCTAACCGCTATGCAAACATTTGCCAAAATAAACGATGAAGAAAAATCTAGAATCCTACGCTTTATGCAAGCCTTCGCAAAAGACGGAATCGCAAAAGAAGAAGATTAAAATTTTAGGCCAAATTTGGATAAAAATCTAAATTTGGCCTCTTATGAATTTGCTAAGTAAGTATTAACATATCGTCCTATGTGGTGGTTGTTTATTCTTGATGTTTTGATAATAGCATAAATAAATATTAAAGTAGAGATTGTTTTTTGAGCAAGAAATAAGAATCAAAAGGAAGAGTGCTTTTGTATGCGGTTAAAATTATTTGATAAAACAAGCATCGCTACAATATAGCCGTATTTGTTTTTGTTGTCGTATTAAAAATCTCGATTTTATGGTGTCTTAAATATATCCATGTTATAAGAGCCCTATTTTTCTAAATCCTAGCTATCGTATTCACAAGAACCCCGTCTTGAGAACCGACGAAGCTTAATATTTTTTCTTCTGCATTGGTTTGAGCATTTATTAGATGATTAATCTCACTCAAACTATCGCCACTCTTTTGTCGCAAGCTTTTATGTAGTTAAAGAATGTTTTGTATTTGATATTATACGCTCCGCTTTCTATTTTGGCTACGGCTGATTGGGTTATGCCCATCCTTTTGACTACCTAGCTTTAAGTTAGTCCAGCCCAGTTTCTAGCGTCTATTAAGGCTTCTATGGCTTTATATTCGTCCTCTAACGCATCGTATTGCGCTTTAAATTCCGGATTTTTTAGCTCTTCTTTTAAAATTTCTCTAAAATTAACGGTTCCCGTCTTTAAACTCCTTTAGTCTTTGTTCTACCAAATTTAGTATGCTTTTTGGCGTTTTTTGGCGTTTTTTTAACAAAAGTTAGCAGGATTATTATCCTTTTGCCGATTTCATAACAATATATGCCTCTAGCTATTCCTTCATTTGGCTTTATACGTATCTCAAAAGTCCGCCTTTTAGGCTTTTGATATACGGTTCTCCTAAGGTATTACCTCTAGCTTCTACAAGTTCAAACATTTTATAGCCTCTTTGTCTAAGTCCTACGGGTAATCCTAAGAACTCATCTCTTATGGCTTCGTTTGCAAATTTTACGCTGCACATTGTAATCCTTCTCTATAACTAAGCCGTATACCATATATGATATAAATTGCGGTTTGTTTTATGTATTGGCTCTTAAAGAAATAATAAGCGTACGGATAACTACTCTATTGGTTGCATTGCATAAAGCTAACTCCACGAATAGCTCTAACGCAAAGTCTTCTTTGTCAGCTACTTCTTTGCGTAAAAGTTCTATCTCTATAAGCTCTAAAAATCTTTCTCGTTTGTTGTTTGGCTTTTTAGTTCTATTTTGTACGGGTTAATATGATTAATCTGCGTCGCAGCTAGATCTCCCAATTTATCCTTATGGTAAATTTCATAATCTCGCCTTTGCTATTTTATATTGATGGCGTTATCGGGCTCTTTTTCTAGCTTAAATCCGAAAAAGCGTCTGCTATCTCGTCAAATTTAAGCGAGTTTTTTGTTGTACTTGGCTATTATTTTCTTGGTTATGCTATCTAGCAATTATCCGTTTCTTTGTTTGGCGTCGAATTCTTTCTTTGCCGTTAGCTAGATTATTAAAGAAAATTCCGAGATATTTATCGACCCCCGAAAGCCGATTTATTCAAAATCTAAATTTTAAAATAATTCCAGCATTTTTTTGCCTCACTATATTGTTTTTATTGTATTACTTTCAAATAATATAAAAAACTATTGACATTTTCTATCTTACTTGATATACTTTGCCTAGTATTATCTATAAGTAATACATCAAAAGGTTTTATGATGATAAAATTAAACGACATTGCTGAAATAAAAAGCGGCTTAGTGTTAAGTAGGAAAAAGGCTGAAGCACATACCCCGTCTGAGCACCCGTATAAAATCGTATCGCTAAAGTCGTTTGCCGAAAATACGGTCTTTGACGATTCGTTTGCAGATGAGTTTATATCAAACGAGCAAATAAGCGAGGAGTATAAGGTAAGCCTTTGTGATATTTTGCTGCGACTTAGAGAGCCGAATTTCGCCGTTTATATAGACAAGGAGTATGACGATCTTATCTACACATCTTTGATGGTTCGCATAAGGGTTAAAAGTGACATATTTGATCCGCGTTTTGTGGCGCATTATCTAAATAGCAGCGCCGTTAAAAAAGCCCTTGCGCCAGATGTTTCGGGCACCGCCATAGCGATGATAGGCGTTGCTAGTATAAATAATCTAAAAATTCCGCTTGTAAATTTGCAAACTCAAAACAAGATAGTAAAATACCTAAATTTAGCTCGCCAAGAGAGCGAAATTTTACAAAATTTGATAGCTGTAAAGCAAAAATACCACAAAAGCATATTTGAAAATTTAATAAAAGAGGAGAACTAAGATGCAAAAGACCACACAAGAAACCATAAATAACGTCGTTTGGAAGGCTTGCGACACGTTTCGCGGCACGATGGACGGAAGCGACTATAAAGACTATGTTTTAACTATGCTTTTCGTCAAGTACCTATCTGATTTTTACAAAGAAAAGCTTGAGTTGCTTAGAGCCGAGTACGGCGAGAAGCGCGATAGGATCGAAGCAAAGCTAAAGAAAGAGAAATTTAAGCTTGATGAGAGTTGTACGTTTGAGTATCTTTTAGCGCACAAAGAGGCGGTAAATTTAGGCGAGATAATGAACAAAACTCTAGAAAAGATCGAAGAAGACAACAAAGATAAGCTTGAAGGCATCTTTAGAAGTATAGACTTTAATAACAAAAACAAGCTTGGCGACACGAAAGAGAGAAACGCTATCTTGCAAAATTTGCTCGAGGATTTTAGCGATACTAGGCTAGATCTTCGCCCTTCTATGCTTGAAGGCAACGACATAATAGGCGACGCATACGAGTATCTCATAGCCCATTTTGCAAGCGACGCAGGTAAAAAAGGCGGAGAGTTTTATACGCCGAGCGAGGTTTCGACGCTTCTTGCAAAGCTAGTTGAGCCAAAAGATGGCGATATGATCTATGATCCTACTTGCGGTTCTGGTTCGCTTCTTATCAAGGCTTCAAAAGAGGTCGGTAGCAAAAATTTCCGCCTTTACGGACAAGAGAAAAACGGCCAAACTCATGCGCTTTGCAAGATGAATATGTTCTTGCACGAGATAAACGACGCCGTCATCGAGTGGGGCGATACGATCAGAAACCCGCTTCATCTACAAGATAACCTTATAAAGACCTTTGATATAGTCGTGGCAAATCCCCCTTTTAGCCTCGATAAATGGGGGGCTGATTTTGCTGGGAACGATCCTTTTATGAGATTTGGCAGTTATGCTTTGCCGCCAAAGAGCAAGGGCGACTACGCATTTGTCGTGCACATGATAAAAAGTCTAAACAATAACGGTAAAATGGGTGTCGTGCTTCCGCATGGAGTGCTATTTCGCGGGGCAAATGAGGGCAAGATCCGCCAAAAGCTGATCGAAGAAAATTTGCTTGACGCCGTCATCGGACTACCGGCAAATTTATTTTACGGCACGAGTATCCCTGCTTGCATACTCATTTTTAAGAAAAACCGCGCAAACGAAGATGTGCTATTTATCGACGCTAGCAAAGAATTTGAAAAAGGTAAAAACCAAAACACGCTAACCGAGCAAAATATCAAAAAGATAGTCACTGCCTACAAAAACAGAAGCGAGATAGAAAAATACTCCCACCTAGCAAGCCTTAGCGAGATAAAAGAGAACGACTATAACCTAAACATCCCTCGCTACGTCGATACTTTTGAAGAAGAAGAGCTTGTGGATATCGAGGCTACAAAGGCTGAGATTTCACGCCTTGAAGCCGAGCTAAAAAGCGTTCAAAGCAAGATGAGCGAGTATCTTGCGGAGCTTGGGCTATGAGCGAATTTAAAAATTTACCAAGCGGATGGAGTAAATGCGAGCTAGGCGAAATTTGTAAAATATCGTCGTCTAAATTTGATCCGACCAAAAGCAACGAGGTCAAAAAATGCATTGAGCTTGAACATTTATCTCAAAAAACAGGTCAAATTTTAGGTTTTATAAGCTCTGGTGAACAAAAAAGTATAAAAAACGAATTTAAAAAAGGACAAATTTTATACGGAAAACTTCGCCCGTATCTGCAAAAATTTTGTCAAGCTAAATTTGATGGCGTTTGCTCATCTGAAATTTGGGTTTTACAAGGTAAAAAGGTTACGAACGATTTTTTATTTTATCTAGTGCAGTCGGATAAATTTAACCAAATCGCTAATAAAACGTCTGGTACGAAAATGCCGCGCGCAGACTGGGAATATATGTCAGAGATGCCGTTTTTTATACCGCCTGAACTAGAGCAAAAAAAGATAGCGAAAATTTTATCTACTTGGGATGAGGCTATAAATTTAACTATAAATTTGATAGAAAGCAAAAAGCAGTTTAAAAAAGCCATTATGCAAAATTTACTCACAGCTAAAATCCGCTTTCCCGAGTTCAAAGACGAGTGGCAAGAGACAAAGCTTGGTAAAATTCTAAAAGAGCGTAAAGCATATCAAAACAAAGGTTTTGATATGGAGCATGTATCTTTAACAAAAGACGGAGTTGTTCCAAAGAGTGAAAGATATGATAGGGATTTTTTAGTAAAAGATGATAATAAGCAGTATAAAATAACAAGATTAAACGATATTTGCTACAATCCAGCAAATTTAAAATTTGGTGTAATTTGCAAAAATATTTATGGCGATGGCATCTTTTCACCCATATATGTAACATTTGAATGTTGCAATGAGCTTGATAACGATTTTGCTGGATTTTATCTAACTCAAAATGATTTTATACAAAAAGTTAGAAAATTTGAAGAGGGGACCGTGTATGAAAGAATGGCAGTTAGTCCAGAGGATTTTTTAAGGTTTAAAATAAAGCTTCCAAATTTAAACGAACAACAAAAAATCGCAGAAGTTTTAATGGCTTGTGATGATGAGATAAATTTACTAAATTTAAAGCTAGAAAATTTAAAAAAGCAAAAACAAGGCTTGATGCAAAAACTACTAATAGGAGAAACAAGAACATGTTATGTGAAAAAAGCAATGTAATAATGGCAATCGCATATGATTTTGACGGAACACTGGCAAGAGGCAATATACAAGAAAATTCTTTTATACCAACAACACTGGGTATAAAAAAAGAAGATTTCTGGAATAAAGTAAAAGAATTATCTGAAGAAAACAATATGGATGAGATATTGTCGTATATGTATTTGATTGTGAAAAAAGCAGATGACGCTGGTGCAAAAATTACAAGAGAGGAGCTTGGTAAGCATGGTAAAACTGTTAAATATTTTAACGGGGTGGAAGAGTTTTTTGAAAGGATTAATGAGTATGCTGCACAAAAGGGGATATTGATTGAGCACTATATAGTATCATCAGGTACCAAAGAAATGATCGATGGAACGACTATAGCGGATAAATTTAAAAATATTTATGCATCTTCTTTTATGTATAATGAGTACGGCAAACCTACTTGGCCAGCCTTGGCAATTAACTATACGACAAAAACTCAATATTTATACAGGATAAGCAA
Organism: Campylobacter showae; assembly: GCF_900699785.1. Classification (NCBI taxonomy): domain Bacteria; kingdom Pseudomonadati; phylum Campylobacterota; class Epsilonproteobacteria; order Campylobacterales; family Campylobacteraceae; genus Campylobacter; species Campylobacter showae. Next base: position 777,203 of record NZ_LR535679.1, on the reverse strand, counting down.
AGGAATTCTTAATGCCTGGGACAATAAACTAATTAATAAATATATACCAGAGCATGAAAGGCGTATTTTATTTGAGAATATGATATATATAGGTGACGGAGAAACTGATGTTCCGGCTATGAAGTTGCTAAAAACTAATGGTGGAACTTCAATCGCTGTTTATGATGAAAATAAAGAGACTGCCAAAACGCTTTTGGAACAAAATAGAGTTAATTATGTTGCGAAAGCTGATTACTCTAATGGATCAGAGATAGATACTATTATAAAATCTACGATAGATAGAATTAGCTTAAATTTAAAAAATGGAAAATTGCAAATATATGACAAGCAAAATACTGCACAAACAAAAATGAAAAAGTCTAATAATCAAGTAAAGAATAAACAATATTATTTAGATGTACTCAAAACAACGGGTTTCAAATTAGATTATAGTAATAAAGCAAATAAAATATATTTAAAGAAATATTCATGGGATGACCACGGATATCAAACCTCGTTTTACATATGGAATAATGGAAATTATATTGGAACAGCTAAGATAGCGAAACTAAATCAAAATAAAAATGAGCATACTGCAGATTTACTGGAGAAGAATTTTGATAAGTTACATGATGATTTTTTCTCTGTTATACGCTTTAAAAAAGATGAGATAGATGAAGATACCAAAGAGGCATTGAGGTTTTTATTGAATGATATTAGTAATACTAATAAATACGATAATAATGAAATTGTAAAAAAATCTTTAAAGAGAAGTTAGTCAAAAAAGGATGACAAATGACCCCAGATACTTCAGAAAGTAAGATCCAGCAAAACAGCATAAATTTGCTTCAAAGCTTGGGCTATAAATTTATAAGCAGAGAGGAAAATTTAAAGCTTCGCGGCGGTAAAACTAGCGAGGTTTTGTTTAGGGAAATTTTAATCCAAAAGCTTGGTGAGATAAACGGCTACGAGTATAAGGGCAAGAGATATGAATTTAGCCAAAGTAACGTTTTAAAGGCGGTCGATGAGCTGGCTGGGGTATCTTTAAACGAAGGGCTAATGGTCGCCAATGAAAAGATCACAAATTTACTCTTGTTTGGCACCAGTTTGGAGGAAATTTTGGAAGACGGGACGAGAAGGAGCTTTTCTTTTAAATTTATAGACTTTGAAAATTTGCAAAACAATGACTTTTACGTAACGGAAGAATTTGAAGTAAGCAGGGCAAATCAAAGCGATAGCGCAAAAAACAGAAGGCCTGATCTCGTGCTTTTTATAAACGGCATACCGATAGTCGCGATCGAGCTTAAAAAATCAAGCGTGAGCTTTGAAAACGGCATAAAGCAGCTAGAAAAAGAGCAGGGCAAAGATGAAATAGCGTACCTTTTTAAATACATCCAGCTAACTATCGCTGCAAACGGTGGCGGAGCAAGATACGGCACAACTGGAACGCCGTTTAAATTTTATAGCGTGTGGAAAGAGCAAGACGGAGCAAATGAGAGCCTAAAAAGCGCGATAAAAGATAGAGAGATAAGCGCGCTTGATATGACGCTCTTTGCGCTACTATCTAAAGATAGACTACTAAGGCTAATTAAGCACTATATATTATTTGATAAAAAGGCGAAAAAGGTTTGCAGATATCAGCAGTTTTTCGCTATCGAAGAGACGCTAAAAAGGGTGGCGATGAAAAAAGAGGGCGCAAGAGCGGGCGGACTCATATGGCACACGCAAGGAAGCGGCAAGTCGCTAACGATGGTAATGCTAACGAAGCTTTTAAAGCAAATTTATCCAAACTCAAAGATCATCGTCGTAACCGATAGGATAGACCTAGATGAGCAGATACATGGTACTTTTAAAAACACGGATATAAAAGCAGGGCGAGCAAGTAGCGGAAGCGATCTGATAGAAAAGCTACAAAGCGGGGTTAGCGTGATAACAACGCTCGTGCATAAATTTGAAAAAGTGCAGAGCCAAAAGGTGGTAATAAGAGATAGCGATATATTTGTGCTAGTAGATGAGAGTCACCGCACGCAAGGCGGAGACTTGCATAAGGCGATGAAAAAGGCGTTGCCTCTTGCTTGTTATATAGGCTTTACAGGCACGCCGCTTTTAAAGTGCGAGAAAAACAGCTTTGCTAAATTTGGCGGAGAAATTCATAGATATACGATAGATGATGCGGTAAAAGACGGAGCCGTTTTACCGCTACTTTACGAGGGGCGATACGTGGGTCAAGAGGTGCTTGATGCTGAGGGGCTAACTAGGAAATTTGATCTCATATCAAAAGAGCTAAGCGATGAGGCTAAAAGGGACCTGCAACAAAAGTGGGCGAGATTCGAGCGTGTGGCTTCAAGCGAACAAAGGCTAGAGCTAATAGCGGTTGATATAAATGAACATTTTAAAAAGAGTTTAAAGATGACAAATGGCGGATTTAAAGCGATGCTAGCAACGCAAAGAAAATATGACGCCATAAAATATCATCAAATTTTTGAAGAATTTTCAGAATTGCGGAGTGCCTACGTGATCTCAAGCAACGAGCACGAGGAGCTTGAGGGCGGGCATAAAGAGTATGTCGCAAAGGCGTGGCAAGAGACGATAAAAGACTACGGCAGCGAGGAGGCGTATCTAAAGTACGTAAAAGACGAATTTGTTAACGGCGATGAGATAGATCTGCTTATTGTCGTGGATAAGCTTTTAACGGGATTTGACGCGCCAAGAGCAAGCACGCTTTATATAGATAAGCAGCTAAAAGAGCATAATCTGCTTCAAGCAATAGCTAGAGTAAATAGGCTTTATGACGGAAAAGATTATGGCTATATTATTGATTATAGAGGGCTTTTGGGCGAGCTTGATGAGGCGCTTACTAGCTACGCGTCGCTAAGCGGCTTTGACCCGGAGGATCTAACTGGAGCCGTGATAGACGTAAGAAGCGAGATTGTAAAGGCTAAGACTTACTATACTCATTTAGACGGGCTTTTTAGCGATGTCAAATTTAAAGATGATCTGGAGAGCTACGTGGCGGTTTTAGAGGATGTGCAAAAAAGAGACGACTTTAAAGAGTGGCTATCACGGTTTGCTAGGGCGTTTAAACTAGCGCTTTCAAGTGAGAAAATTTATGACATATTAAGCGAAGAGGAGATTAAAGTTTATAAGCAAAAGGTTAAATTTTATAACGAGCTAAGAAAGGCGGTGCAACTAAGGTATCACGAGGCTTGCGACTTTGGAAAATACGAAGTGCAGATGCAAAAGCTGCTTGATACTTATGTGAGCGCAAAAGAGGTCAATGAGTTTACGAAGCTCGTAAATATCTTTGAGACGGAATTTGACGATGAGGTGCAAAGGGTAGAGGGCAAAAATGCAAAGGCTGATACGATCATCAGCGCCGTAAGCGCGGTGGTAAAAGAAAAAATGGAGTCAAATCCAGCATTTTATAAATCAATAGCGCAGCAGATACAAGACATCATCGACGAGTATAAAGCAAAAAGGCTAAGTGAGGAAGAAAAACTTGCCAAAGCAAAACAGCTAAAAGATCTGATAACAGGGGCTTTAAAACCGAGCGAAGATAGATATCCAAAAGAATTTAACGGCAAGAAAATTTTATTTGCTATTTATGATAATTTGCTTGATATTTTAGGCGATATGGAGCTTGCGGATATAGAGACGGTCGCTAAAAATTTGAGTATGAAATTTTATGAAATTTACGAGCAGGCCTCAAAGAAACCAGAATGGCACAAAAATATGGACATGGAAAACGAGATAACAAGCGCGATGGAGGATGCCCTTTGGGATGTCGAGGACGAATACGGCGTATCTATCGATGATAAAGAGAAGATTTATCAAACTATCCGTGGTATAGGGATAAGCTTTTATGCAAAGTGACGTAAAAATCATCAAAAAAGATGTAAAAAATATCACTTTAAAAGTTAGGCCAAACGGCGAAGCGATACTAACTGCGCCAAATTCGGCAAACGATGAGCATATAAAATTTATCATGCAAAAAAGAGCCCAGTGGATAGCTAAAAAGCGTGCGTTTTTTGCTTCGTTTAAGACGCCGCAAAAAGAGTATGTAAGCGGCGAGGATTTTAGCTATCTTGGGCGAAGCTACCGGCTAAAAGTGGTGCAGTCTAAGGAGGAGCGCGTAAAGCTACAAAGAGTTTATCTGGAGCTATTTGTAAAAGATAAAAGCGACCTAAAGCGAAAAGAAAATTTAGTTTATGAGTGGTATTATGAAAAGGCAACGTTATATTTTTTTAACATTTTGCAAGAGTTTAACAAGATAGTAAAGCAAGATATCAAAAGCGTAAAAATAAGGCAGATGAAAACAAGATGGGGAAGCTGCAATCCATATAAATCATATATAAATTTAAACATAGAGCTTATAAAAAAGCCAAAGGCGTGTATCGAGTACGTCGTATTTCATGAGCTTGTTCATCTTTTGTATCCCGACCACTCAAAGAAATTTTATGACTATCTGACGCTTTATATGCCCGACTGGCAAAAACGCAAGGAAAATTTAGAGAGAGCTGTGTCTCAAAATATTTTTGCGACCTGAGTTTTCTAAAAAAGCGTAAGAAATATGATTTTGCCGAGCGGTTAAGTTTTCGGAAAAATCGCGCAAGTAAAACTCTCCGCGCTCCAGCGTCTAAAAGCGCAGTCGTAGCAGCTAATCTCGCCGCCGCAGGTCATCTCTTCTTCATCGTTGTCGGGTTTAAATTTTACGCAGCTCTCGGCGGTTTCGCGCGCTTTTTCGTAGTTAAATTTGCCGAATCTAAACTCGCCTTTTTCGTTAAAGCTTGAGCGCATCAAAAACCCCGAAGCTCTTTTAGGCTTAAGTTTCTAAAGCCGCCGCTAGCTTCTTTTTTGACGAGCAAGGTCGCCTTAAAATCCAAAAACACCGGCTTTAGCGCGCCGATTAAATTTATGCGTTCATCAGGCGAGAGAGGTTTAAAATTTTCATCCGCGACCGCCTCGATAAAATTTAATCCCAAAAGCTCGGCTACGCTCAAATTTGACTCTTTTAGTTCAAATTTGCCTCTGATCTTGCCGTCGTTTCCGCTAAGCCTCAGCCCTATGCCAGCTAACGCGCCGATGACGCCACGAGCGCCGCTTTTTAGCTCTTTTAAAAATACGTTTTGTGTGCTTGCTGTCTCAAATGCCTGCTCTGTGCTTAAAAATATCTCCTTTGCTCTCTTGCCGAAATTTATAAGCTTAGCCGCATTTACGATATCTTTTTCAAAGGCCGCCGCGATACCGGGCTCTGCACTCGGCGCGCTTTTGCGTTCTAATAGCCGGGTCGCGAAATCCAGCACTTGCGACTTTTGCTCCTTTGTAAGCCAGGCTTCAAAGCACATGCAGCTGTTGTGCGAGGTGTAGTTTATGCGAGGATCGAGCAAAAGCTGATGGCGCGTGACGAATGAAACTGGCGCGAACGAGCCCGCAAAGGCAGCGATCTCTTCGGCAAGCAAGCCCGTAGAAATTTCGCCGCCTAGCTCATCCGTGTCGTCGATGCAAAGTAGAAATTTAAATTTCATTTTAAAAACCTCGATTTTTAAGCCAAATTTAACTATGTGTGAAATAAAATTAATTTTTTATATTTTAATAATATTAATCTCTTTAAAAACGTATTTTACAAAATATATAATAAAAATTTCATTTTCAAGGAGTTGCTAATGAAAAGGATTGGCCTGATCGCCTGCTGTGCTGCGATGGCCCTGCACGGCGAAGTGTTTACACTGGGACAAGTCGAAGTCGTAGAAAGTGTAGGCGGCGTGCAAAAAAGCGACACGAACGTGGTTGTTTTGGACGAGCAAAAATTGCAACGAGACGAGATAAAGCGTCTCTCGGAGGTCGCTTACAGCACGCCGGGCGTATACGTAGATAAAAAGGGTCCGCGCGCCGAGCAAAATTTCTACGTTCGCGGCTTTGACGCGCGCAGAGTGCCGCTTTATATCGACGGTATTCCTGTTTATATCCCGTATGACGGTAACGCAGACTTTGGACGATTTACGACATTTGATCTAAGCCAAATCAACATCTCAAAAGGCTCTAGCTCCGTGCTCTACGGTCCAAACACGATGGGCGGCGCGATAAATTTAATCACCAAAAAACCGACTAAAGAACTCGAAGGAAGCGTCGGCTACGGCTTTGAAACCGGCAGAAACTCCAAGACCTACGGCAATAACGTCGATTTTAATATCGGCACCAAACAGGAGCTATTTTACGTGCAAGCGGGCGGTAGCTATATGGAGGATGCAGGACAGCAGATGTCTCGTAAATTTAAAGGAGACGTAAACGGCAACGAGGATGGCGGCAGACGCGACGACTCGGTACAAAGGGATAAAAAAATAAGCTTTAAAGTAGGCTTCACGCCAAATGAAACAGACGAATACGCCATCACTTATGTAAATCAAAAAGGCGAAAAAGAGCAGCCTATGTATGCCGGTAGATACACGACTTTCACTCAAAGAGACCGTTTGTGGGAGTGGCCGCGATGGGATAGAGAGAGTGTTTATTTTCACTCGCATACGCAGTTTGCAAGTAGTCTTTATATAAACACTAAAGCTTTTGCGGATGAGTTTAAGAACGAGATGTACGACATAAGCAATTTAGAAGATAGCAAGTACAAAGATAAATCGCACGGCTTTGGCTTGGAGCTTGGCGGCGATATAGGCGATAGAGATACGATTAAATTTGCTACGAGCTACAAAAAAGATAAGCACTCCGGATACAAGATACACTATACGGGAAGATTCGGCACCGAACCGACCGTAAACTTTGTGGATAAGACTTATAGCTTTGCGCTTGAAAATACATATAAATTTAGCGAGTATACTAAATTTATCGTAGGCGCTAGCTATGATATCAGAGATGCCGTAAGGGCCGAAGACTATATCCAGTTTCGAGGCGGCGGAGGCGGCAGAAACAATCCAGCCAACTACAAGCTGACTTCGTTTGACGTAGGCAAAAAACACGCTTTTAATTATCAAGCTGCGATCAAACACAGCTTTGACGGCAATGATGAGCTGAGCGTAAGCTATGCCAAGAAAACGTATTTTCCTAGCATGAAAGATAGATATAGCGAGAGGTTTGGGCGAAATTTTGCAAATCCATACCTAAAACCAGAAGTAGCAAATCACTATGAGATCGGATACCAAAGAAATTTCGGCGAGTTTTTAAGGCTTGAGACGGCACTGTTTTACTCAAGAGTGAAAGACGCTATAGGAACTGCGAGCGTCACCAAATTCGCACAAACCAGAGAGATGAACGTAAACGTCGACAAGGCTTATTATAAAGGCTTCGAGCTTGGTGCAGCCTATTTTGCAACGCAAAATTTAGAGCTAGGCGGCAACTATACTTATATGAGCACAAAGTACAAAGAAAACGGCAAAAATGCTTTAGTATATGATCTGCCAAGGCATAAAGGATTTTTGTATGCAGATTATAAATTTATGCCAAAACTTAGCCTATATCTCTCTCAAGAGTTAAGCTCAAGTCGTTGGTCTAGAGTATCTACCGGCAGAACTACGCATATAGATCATAAAACGGCCGGCTTTGGCGCGACCAACGTCAAATTTATCTACAAACCGACCGAAAGCCTAAGCGTCGAGGCCGGTATATCAAATTTGTTTGATAAAAACTACGAGTATAGAGAAGGTTATCCGGAAGAGGGAAGGGTGTTTTTCACAAATTTGAGATATAAATTCTAACTTTATCGGTTAGAATTTGCAGGGCGGATCGCTCTAAAAAGGGCGAATCCGCTTAAAATTCGACTCTATTTGTATAATCAAATCTATTTTAAAATTTCTTTAGCTATACTTTACAAAATCACTCTAAAGGCGAAAAATGTTTAAAAAAATTATCTTGTTTTTCTTTGCGTTTTTGGGCTTTTGCTTTGCGATGACGTCTGAGCAGATCAAAGACTACATCGCCCAAAACAGCGAAAACATAGAGCAGTTGCAAGGCACTCAGTCTAAAATTTACGCGAGCTCGCCGCCGCTTTTATATATGCTTTACGCGCTTGATCCAGCTAAAATCAGCGGATCAAATTTCGAGTGGAACGACTACGAGCGGCCCTACGTCAAAAAAGAGGTGCAAGAGCAGCCTGTCGTGGGCGGCTTTTTCGGCCAGGGCAAGATCCCAAACGCCGAGATGCTGCTGCGTCTAAACCCAGATCTCATCCTCGTAAACGCAAGCTCGCGCAACACCAAAAAGATGAGCGAGGTTTTCGGCTCAATCAAAAAGCCGATACTCTATCTAAGCGCGACGAAGCTCGAGGATTATCTGGACGGGTTTGAAATTTTGGGCGAAGTGACTGGCAAACAGGAGCGTGCGGCGCAACTCATAGGCTACGCGAAAGAGTCGCTAAATTTGACCGCGCAGATTGAGGAGTACATTAAGAAAAACAACCTGCAAAAGGTAAAAATCTACTACGCGCAGGGCGGCGACGGGCTAGCCACCGAGTGTGAGGGCTCCTGGCACGCTACGCTCATCGAGCGAGCCGGCGCGCAGAACGTGCATAAGTGTAGCGAAGATCCAAACGCCAAATCCTTCGGGCGCGTTAAAATCAGCTTCGAACAGCTCGTTAAATACGACCCCGACGTCATCCTCGTCTACGAGAAAGAGCTGTTTGATAAAATTTACGGCGATCCGAAGTGGCGATTGCTCGGCGCGGTGAAAAACAAAAAAGCCTACTACATCCCGCGTGAGCCCTTTTCGTGGTTCGATCGTCCGCCTTCGTTTATGAGGTTTTTGGGGCTAAAATGGCTGATAAATTTAACCTACCCCGATGCGTTTAAATTTGACATGGTTGCCGAAACGCGCGAGTTTTACAAGCTATTTTTGGACCTTGAGCTCACGGGCGAGCAAATTTATAAAATTTTGGGATGCACCGAGTGAGTAAAGAAAGATGAGCAAAAAGGCGTTTGCGTTTTTAGCCCTGCTGCTGGCGCTTTGCGTCGCGGGCTCGCTGCTGCTCGGTAAATACGGCTTTGGCGTAGAGGACTACGCACGCTACGCCCTGACGCTACTGCGGGGCGAAAGCTTAAAAGATTTCGAGGTCATGCACACGCTCTTGCTCGAGATCCGCCTGCCGCGAATACTTGCGTGCGTGCTCATCGGCGCGAGTCTGGCAATCAGCGGCGCGGCGTATCAGGCGATGTTCGTAAACCCGCTCGTAAGCCCCTCAATACTAGGCGTTCTAAGCGGCGCGGGATTTGGCGCGGCGGTAGGGATGTTTTTCAAATTTAACGAGTATTTGATCCAGCTTAGCACATTCGGCTTTGGTTTTCTTGCCGTAGCCGTGGCGCTTGGCGTCTCGGCGCTGTATTCGCGCAGCGGTAGCGTCATCGTGCTGGTGCTGGGCGGCGTCATCAGCGGCTCGCTCTTTACTTCGCTGCTCTCGGTGCTAAAATACGCCGCAGACCCCAACGACGCGCTTCCGGCGATCACCTATTTTTTGATGGGGAGCCTCGGCTTTGCGTCTAAAAGTTTTATCCAAATTTCAATCCTGCCGATGTGCGCGGGCATTTTGCTGCTGGCGCTTAGCGGCAAATACCTAAACGCGCTAAGCCTTGGCGAGGAGGAGGCAAAGAGCCTGGGCGTAAACGTGGCGCGAGTTAAAATTTTCATCATCCTCGTCGCAACCTTCGTTAGCGCGCTTAGCGTGACGATCGCGGGCATCATCGGCTGGATCGGGCTTATCGTGCCGCACATCGCGCGCTTTATCTTCGGCGCAGACAACCGCGCTGTGCTCGCTAACTCGGCGATGATCGGCGCGATATTTTTGCTCTTTTGCGACAGCTTCTCGCGGCTCGTTTTTACCTTTGAGATCCCCATCGGCATCGTGACCTCGCTATTTGGCATACCGATGTTTATCATCGTGCTGCGCCGCGCCAAGAGGAGCTTTTGATGCGAAAAAATTTGATAGAAGTGCGAAATTTGCGCTTTGCTTACCGTGACAAGCCCGTGCTAAAGGGCATCAGCTTCGACGTCGCGACGGGCGATACGCTAAGCATTCTAGGCGCCAACGGCAGCGGCAAAAGCACCCTGCTACGCATAATGCTCGGATTTTTAAAATTTGAGGGCGAGGTGCTAATCGCAGGCAAAAGCGTGCGCGACTACAGCAAAAAGGGGCTCGCCTCCCTCGTCGCCTACGTGCCGCAAACGCACGCGCCCTCATATGACTACAGCGTCTTTGATGTCGCTCTGATGGGCGCGCTGTGCAGGACGCCGCTGTTTTCTAGCTTTAGCGCGGCGGATAAAAAGCTAGCCGAGCAGGCGCTGGAAAAGATGGGCATCGTGCATCTAAAAAACGCGCCCTACACGAGGGTTAGCGGCGGCGAGCGGCAGCTAGCATACATCGCGCGCACGCTGGTTCAGGGCGCGAAAGTGATCTTTATGGACGAGCCTACAAACGGGCTGGATTTTGGCAATCAAATCAAACTGCTCGAGATGATAAAAGCTCTAGGCGACGAGGGTTATACCTTCGTGCAGACGACGCACTACCCGCGGCATGCGAAGTTCGTTTCAAATTTGACGCTGTTTATAAAGGATGGCGAAATTTTAGCCTTCGGGCGCAGCGAGCAGCTCATAAATGCCGAAAATATAGATAAAATATACGGCATAAACTACGAAAGATACGAGGATAGATTATGATTTTACCTTCAAACTACGACGAGATCGACTTTGACGCGCTTTATAAGGCACAAAAGGCAAGAAGCTCATTCGGCAAAAAATTTGCCGAGGACTGGGACAAAAAGGCGCCCAGCTTCAACGAGGGCGTGATGAAAAGCGCCTACGCGCAAGAATTTATAGATAAGGTCGATTTTACAGGCGTTTCTACGCTGCTTGACTTTGCGTGCGGAGCGGGTGCGCTAAGCGTGCTGGCGGCGGAAAGGGCGGATCAAATTTACGGCTACGACTTTTCGCCTAAGATGCTAGAGTTTGCCAGGCAAAACGCTCAAATTTACGGCACTAAAAACGTTAAATTTGCGCAAAAAGCCTTTGAGGACGACTGGTCGGACGTGCCTGAGTGCGACGTGGTTTTGGCCTCGCGCTGCCTTGAGGTGGACGATCTAAAAGCTGCGCTTAATAAGCTTCTTTCAAAGACCAAAAAATCGCTTTACATCACGTTTAAGGTCGGCGGTAGCTTCGTGGACGATGAGATTTTGGATGCGATAGGGCGCAAGGTGGAGCAAAAGCCCGACTTCGTCTATCTTCTAAACATCTTGTTTCAAATGGGCTATTTGCCAAGCCTTAGCTATATAAAGGCCAAGTGCCATGCGGGCCCGGAAGCAAGCGCACAGGAGCTCATACAAAAGACGCGCTGGGGGCTTGGCGGCGAGCTAAGCGAAGCGGAGGAGGCGCGGCTAGCGGAGTATTTTAACAGCGGCGAATACAAACCAAGGCAAGGATTTATGCACTGGGCGTTCGTGCAGGTAGATAAAAACGGTTAAATTTGGTTTTTAATTAAGCAAGACAAATTTGGATCAAATTTAAACCAGCAAAGCCTCTCCGCCTTGCTAGCGTGAAGTTAGTAAATTTGATTTGAGTTATTGGGTTTAATTTAGCGAGCATTACTTAAAACGCTCGCTATTTAAAGAATTAAGCACCGATGATGATATGGCTAGCTTTAATGATAGCCGTTACTTCATCGCCTGCTTTTAGAGATAGGTTTTTAGCAGATTCGTTAGTGATGATGGCGCTTAGTTTATCTCCGCCTGCTATCTCGATATCTACTTCGGCGTTTACCGCGCCCTCTACTACTTTTACTACTTTACCTTTTAGTTGGTTAGTAGCGCTTAGCTTTAGACCGTTCTCGCCTTTAGCTACTATGATAGAAGAAGCTTTAAATAGATAAACTACCTTTTTACCTGCTACTAGATCTAGAGCCTTTTGGCTATCTACTGTTACGGTTGCTTTTACGGTCTCTCCGCCTTGCAATTTTGCTACGATTAGAGAGTTTACCGCTCCCTCTCTTACCTCCGTGATTTGAGCTTGTAGTTGATTTCTTGCGCTAAACATTGCGTTTTCCTTTGTGATTAAATTTGATTTTGTATTAAAATCTGGACGAATATTAACAACTTAAACTTTTATAAAACTTAAAAAACAAATATGCAAAAATCTAACTTTATCACTAAAAACGCATACATTAACGATTATCGGAATTTTAGGTATTTTGATAAATGAAGTAGAAAAATTTAATTTCGTAAATTGGAATTTGGGACAGATATTTTTTGGGTTAAATTTGAAAAGGAGTAGGGCGGGAAATGTGAAATTTGATTAAATTTGGCTTTTTGTCCTATAAATTTGACGAGGTAAGCCTGCGTAAAATTATAGCGACAGCCCAAAAAACTATCTTTAAGATATATGCTAAATTCGCATATATAAATCATCATCAGATACCGATAAAAACGCACTAAAAAGCGTTTAAGTTTTTGCTTGACTTAAGCAAGATTTCACTACAATCAAATCTTAAATTTAGATTTTCAAGCTATCATTTTGCAAAAATTAAGGAAAATCATGCAACCTATTTTTACGACCCAAATCACCAAATTTAAAGGCGCGCAAAAAAGCGCCGTTGATGATATTTTGGTGCGCGAGATCAAGCTTGAGATCTACATAAACGGCAAGCGTTTCGGCGCGCTCATGGCGACACCGACCGATCAGGAGGCTCTAGCTGCGGGTTATCTCATCAGCGAAAATTTGATCGCAAGCCCTGAGGATATCGAGAGTATAGAGCTTTCAGGCGACGCTTTAAGCGTGCGGGTAAAGGCTAAAATAAACGAAAAACGCCTCGAGCAGTTTGACGAGGAAAAAGTGATAATCAGCGGCTGCGGGCGTAGCTCGACGGCAAACATCGACCCTGAGGCTATGGCGACGCGCTCTATAAAAGCCGACGTAAAATTTCACAAAGACGAAATTTTGCGCCAGATGGGGCAGTTTTACACGCAGTGCGAGCTTTACGAGATGACGGGCTGCGTGCACACGGCCAAGCTTTTCGTGAGCGGCGAGCAGTTTTACATCGGCGAGGATATCGCTCAGCACAACACCATAGATAAAGCCGTCGGCAAAGCGGTACTAGCAGGCTCGCAGCTGCAAAATTCGTTTTTGATGGTGAGCGGCAGGCTCAGCTCCGAGATGGTCGCAAAAGCGGTCATGCACGGCATTCCCGTGCTCGTCTCGCGCACGGCTCCGACTAGCCTTGGCGTCGTGATAGCGCGTAAATTTAACCTCACGCTGTGCGGCTTCGCGCGCGGCGAAAACATAAACGTATATAGCGGCGCGGAGAGAATCTATGAGTGAGCAAATCCAGGGGCTGATCGAAAAACTATTAAATCCAAAAGGTAGGCTAGACTGCGGAGCGGCGTTTAAGATCGCCTCAAAGCTAGGCGTAGAGATCGGTGAGGTTAGCGACGAGGCCGAAAAGATGGGCGTAAAGATAGACAACTGCGAGCTGGGGCAGTTTGGCGGGCTAGAAAACGGGCGCGGCAAATACACCGTGATGACGCAGCTAAAACAGATGACCGACGAAAAGGACAGGATACTGTGCAAAGACGCTAGAGACGCGGCTGCGGGCGTGGGACTAAAGACGATCCGCTCGACGCTAAAAGACTATAAAATCGACGTAAAATACTGCCAGTTGGGGTGTTTTAAGGAGAAGAAAGGAAAGAAGATGAGAGTAAAAACCAAAACTTGGATAGAAAACGACGAGGGCGAGCTGATATTCGGCAAGGGCAAAACCGAAGTCCTAGATGTCATCGCCGAGGTCGGCTCGATCTCAAAGGCCGCCGAAATCCTAGGCATGAACTATAAAAAATGCTGGAATCATCTGCAAATTTTGCAAAAAAATCTAAAAGAGGAGCTCTTCACCACCAAACAAGGCGGCGGCGAGAACGCCGGCACGACGCTAAACGAGCGTGCACACGAGCTCATAAACGCCTATAGGCAGCTACAAAACGATATCGAGGACTTTGCGGATAAGCGCTTTAAGGAGCTGTTTTTGAAAAAAGACGAGACAAACGATAAAAAGAAATAAAACCACATCAAATTTAAGGGAGAAAAAATGTACGTAAAACTAAACGATAGGGTCTATCTAAACAAAGATAAGATCACTAGAATAAAGGTAGATAGCGTCCAAGACGGTATCAGGATTCGCTTCTACGAGGGGCAAAATCAGGTCGCTAAAAGCGGACGCTTCGAAACTGAGGCAAAAGCTATCGAGTGGCTAGAGAAAAATTTTATAAATAAATAAAATTTCCACCTCTCGCAAAGGGTAGCGAGCCTCTGCGGCTAGCGTCTCTTTGCCTGAAAAACTCGCAACGAACGCTAAATTTGCCGCTTGGCAGTTAAAATTCTAATTTTTAAATTTAGCGCTTAAATTTCCTCCGCAACGAAGTCGCCGCAAGCAAATATCCGCTCAGAAAATCAAAAATCGCTTTTAAAATTTCAGTTTTTGTTTTGTAAATTTTAAGCTCGCAAACGACGCGAGTAAATTTGACCGATAAATCAAAAAGCGTCCTCATCGTTGCTCAAATTTAGCTGCGTCTCAAGGATAAATTTATCTATTTTCCGCGCCAAATTTAGGGCAAAATTTAGCTGCAAATTTTAAAATCAGCCTACAAATTTGCCGCCAAATTTTACGCACGAATATCTTTTAAATTTGAGTAAATCGCCGCGCGGCAAGTTTTATACAGCTAAGTGCAAATTTAAAATAATAGCCCGCAAAATTAGCTTCAAATTTCCCAGAAAAAGCCCTAAATTTGCGAAAATTTAATATAATTACCGCATCAAATTTAAAGAGTAAAAAATGGCAAATTTAGACGAAATACGAAAAAATATCATCTTAAAACCGAGCGTGCATTATTTTGACTACACTGCTTCGGGGCTTGCTTATGAGCCCGTAGAGCGCGAGATAGCGCAGGCCCTCAAAACCTACGCCAACACCCACTCCGACAGTAGCTCCAGCGCCATCATCACGCAGCGGCACTACGAGGGCGCGAGAGAGAGCCTAAAAAAGCTGCTAGGGCTTGACGAGCGGTTTTATCTCATCGCCTGCGGACAGGGCGCGACGGCCGCGATCAAAAAATTTCAAGAGATACTGGGCATCTACCTGCCGCCTGCGACCAGAGGCGCGATCGGCGAGGCAAATTTACGCGCCGCACAGCTTCCGCTCGTGCTCGTTTCGCCATACGAACACCACTCAAACGAGCT
Source organism: Campylobacter showae (assembly GCF_900699785.1). Lineage (NCBI taxonomy): Bacteria > Pseudomonadati > Campylobacterota > Epsilonproteobacteria > Campylobacterales > Campylobacteraceae > Campylobacter > Campylobacter showae. The sequence continues at coordinate 762,020 of NZ_LR535679.1, read as the reverse complement.
TAGTTTCCGCGAGGGGCTTTGCGACTACCTGCGAGTGCCGCTTAGCGAGTCCGGCGAGATCGATCTGCTAGCACTCGAGCGCATTTTGAAGATTAACGCGGGACGCCGCATCATCGGCTCGTTTAGCGCCGCCTCAAACGTCACGGGCGTCGTCAGCGATTATAAAAAAATCAGCGAGCTAATCAGAGCCGCGGGCGGCATCGTGGCCTTTGACTGCGCGGCGCTGAGCTCGCACGCAAATTTAGACTGCGATCATTTCGACGCGATTTTCCTCTCGCCGCATAAGCTACTCGGCGGAGTCGCAAGCTGTGGGCTTTTGGCGATCAAAAAGGAGCTGCTTAACAGCGACGTGCCGACGTTTGCCGCGGGCGGGACGGTCGCCTACGCTAGCCGCGAAGGGCATGTGTTTTTGAAAAATCCCGAACAGCTAGAGGAAGGCGGTACGCCGCCCATCATCGGGCTAATGCGAGCAAATTTAGCCTACGCGCTGCGAAACGAGGTGGGATTTGAGAGGATAAAAAGCGCAGAGGACGAGCTAGCGCGGCTTTTTGAGAGCGAGCTTGATAGTATAGACAAGGTCATAAACTACGCTCCAAAGGGCGCTCCGCGGCTGCCGATAATTTCCTTTAACGTGCGTGGCGTCTCGGCGTATGATTTCGCCGCGAGCCTTAGCAACGACTTCGGTATCCAGACGCGCGCGGGCGTGATGTGCGCTGGCCCGTACGCTCACGATCTGCTGGGTATCAAGGAGGGGCGCATGCCAGAAGCCAAGCCCGGCTTCGTGCGCGTGAGCCTGCACTACACGCACACCGAGCAAGACGTGCTATATCTAGTTGGCGCGATAAAATCTTGCATCAAAAAGCACCGCGAGCTTTGGGGCGAGGAAAAGGCGATGTATGAGATGTTCGGCGGGAAAATTTAAATTTAAGCGGGTTAAATTCGGCTCGCGAAAAGGTCAAATTTGAGCAAATCAAAAATACGCGGTCAAATTTGAAATTTAACGCCGTAAAGATACGGGTTTTGGCGGTCAAATTTGATTAAATTTAAAAACTGAAAAGAGTAAATTTAAGTAAAGGAAAAGGGCGCAAATCGCGCCCGAATCACGCAAATTTAAGCCACAAATTCGACCCAAATTTGCGCGTAAAAAAAGTTAGTTCTTGCGAGTATTCGCATCAGGCGTGAAAAGCGGCTTATCTAGCAGCTTAAAGTCGCCGATAAATTTCTGACCCTCTTCGCTAGTCGCCCACTCGATAAATTTATTCGCGTTTTCGATGTCGGCCTTAGCGCAGTGCTTCGGATTTACCGCGATTAGCGAGTAGAAGTTCTTTAGGTCGTTGTCGCCCTCGTTGATGATGACCATCTCAGGCGCGCCTTTTTTGGTGTCCTCGTACTTGATGTAGGTGCCGCGGTCGGTGAACGTCACGCCCTTTTGCTCGGCTGCCGCGTTGATAGTAGCTAGCATGCCTTGGCCGGTTTGCATGTACCAGCCGTCTTTTTCAGGCACTTCGCCGATGATTTTTTTCCAGATACCTTTTTCTTTGTTGTCGGTACCTGATTTATCGCCGCGAGAGAAAAATTTGATATTCTCTTTTTTGATTAGCTCAAAGCTCTCTTTTATGTCCTTGCCTTTAAATTTATCTGCGATCGATTTATCGGCGATGACGACGAAGTCATTGTACATTACGGCTTTTCTCTCAACGCCAAAGCCCTTTTCTACAAATTCTTTCTCAACTTTTGGCGAATGCACGAAAAGTATGTCCGCATCGCAGTTTTCGCCGAGTTTCAAGGCCGCTCCGGTGCCTACCGCCGTCCATTTGATATCGACACCGGTTTTTGCCTTATACGCAGGATAGATCGCGTCTAGCAGCCCCGTATTATCGGTGCTGGTTGTGGTTGCCATAATGAGTTCGCTATCGCCCGCAAACGCCAAAACGCTCGCGACTAGCGAGCCTAATATTACTTTTTTCATTTTTCTCCTTTTTTAAAAAGTATGCTATTATAGCACATTAAATTAACCTTAGAAATATGCGGAGAAAGAATATTTGGATTTTTTATTAAACGGATTTTTGGAGGCCTTTAGGCTGCTTTTTAGCGGCGACGAGGAGACGTATTCGGCGATCAGGGCGACGCTTTACACTTCGAGCGTTTCGATATTTTTTGCGATTTTAGTCGGTTTTCCGCTTGGATTTACGCTGGGATTTTACGATTTTCGCGGACGGCGAGTATTACGACTGCTTAGCGATACGGCGCTTGCGATGCCCACCGTTGCGATCGGGCTTATTTTATACGCGTTTATCACGCGAAACGGCCCGTTTGGCGAGTTTGGACTGCTTTTTACGCTAAAGGCCGTTATGCTCGGCCAGTTCGTGCTGGCTCTACCTATCATCATCTCGCTAAGCGCTAGCGTCGTGGAAAATATGGACAAAAAGCACTACCTAACCATCCTAAATTTACGCCTGAGTCCGCCTAGGCTCGTTGGCTGCGTGCTTTACGAGCTAAGATACGCTCTGATGGTGGTCGTAGCGACGGCGTATGGGCGCATCGTGGCCGAGGTCGGCGTGGCGATGATGATCGGCGGAAATATCAAATACTTCACCCGCACGATCACGACTGCGGTGTCGCTGGAGACGAATAAGGGCGAGTTTGCGATGGGTATAGCGCTGGCTTTGGTGCTTATCTTTATCGCGTTTGCCGTAAATTTGACGATACACGCGCTAAAAAGGCTGGATAAATGAAATTTGATAAATTTAGAAATTTTACGCTCGCAAAATGCGGTCTAGGCGCGTCAAATTTGAGTCTTTGTGCAAATTTAACGAGAAAGGCGCACAGTGATAAACATTAGAAATTTACGCCTAAACTATGGCGCGAGCGAAATTTTAAACATCCCGCGCCTTGATATCGACGTTAGCAAAATCACCGCGCTAACGGGCAGCAACGGCAGCGGCAAAAGCACGCTAATGCGAGTGATTTCGTTTTTACAAAAGCCCACTAGCGGCGAGGTGCGGCTGTGGGGAAGCAGCGCGCCTAGCTTAAATTTACTGCGCGACGTTAGCGTTTTGCTACCAGAACCCGCGCTTTTAAAACGCTCCGTGAGGGAAAATTTTAAAGCCGTTTTAAAAAGCCGCGGAGTACTGGGAGAATTTGACGAGCGAGCGAGCGAGGCGTTAAATTTGGTCGGGCTAGACGAGAGCTTTTTAAACAAGCGCCACTTTGAGCTAAGCTCGGGGCAGACGCAGCGCGTTAGCTTTGCGTTAAATTTAGCGCTTAGATCACGGCTATATCTGCTTGACGAGCCGACAAATAGCGTGGACGTGGGCACCTCAAAGCTTTTCGGCAAAGCGGTGCTTTATATGCGGCAAAGATACGGCTGCGGCTTTGTGATAGCTAGCCACGACGACAAATGGCTAAGCGCGGTCGCCGAAGAAAACGTCTTTTTACACAAAGGTCGCGTGTGCGAATTTGAGTACAAAAATATTTTCGACGCGCAGGGCGGGGTTTTAAAATTTGACGAAAATGCGAGCGTAAATTTGCCGCAAAATTTAAGTAACTCCGTAAAGATCGCCGTAAATCCAAGCAAAATAATGCTAAGCAAAACGCTGATGGAAGGCTACCTTGACGGTATCTTGCACTCGGTTTCGCTCTATCTTGGCAAAGATCTTTTGGTAAAAATCAAAATCGGCGACTTTTTGATAAAAACTCTGGTGCCTAATTCGCAAAATTTTAACGTCGGCGAGAGGATTTATTTTAAATTTGACGAAGGAGCGTTTTGGGGGCTTGAATGAGCCTCAAATTTTGCAAATTTCGCTCCCGGTTTTAAATTTAGGCTCGTTTAACGCCCGTTAAAATAGCCGAGTTAAAAGTAAATATCAAAATGAAGCGTAAATGCAAGATATATGCGCAAATTTCATATTTCTTTTATCCCCTAAAATTCGCTACAAGTAATATGCAATTAAGGCATATTTAAGCGTATATTAATTTTTTTAATTTATTTTTTTTTAAGTATAAGAAATAAGCCAAAAAGTAGTATAGTTTCACAATCGAGAAAAATCTCAAAAAATAGACAAAAATGATAAAGGAAGGCGATGACTAGCAAGGGCGAATTTGCGGCGGGACGCGGGCTTTACTACTCGCTATTTTCGCATTTTTTCGTTTTTAGCCAAGACGCCGATAGATTTAGCGGCGTAAACGCGATGCTGGGCCTTGCCTCGGCGCACGCCCTAAACGAAGAATCGGCTGCCGCGATAATGCGCATACAGGCAAAATTCGACGAGAAAAACCCTAAAAATTTAGCTGATGAGTTTGATGACATTTTCCACGCTCCGCCAAGTCCGCTTAGAAACTCGCTGTCGTACTACGACGAGGGTTACGAGGTCGGGCATGCCTGCGCTAAAGTGCGTAAAATTTTAGCCCGCACCAACCTTAGGCGCGACGAGGCTAAATTTAAAGAAAACGAAGACAACGTGGGTTTCGTGTTTGCGCTGATGAGCGAATTTATCGCGCGAGAGAGCGAGCAGGAGCTATACGGCGAGCTTGAGGAGCAGCTTTTTAAAGAGATCATAAACCCAAATATCGACGAGTTTATAGAGAATCTTTTTAACCACGAAAGCAGCGAAATTTATAAAGACGTCGCAGTACTTCTGCAAGGATTTATAGAGTTTGAGCGCGTAGTTTTAAGTGCGCCGCGTCCTATAAATCAAGGCGAAAACAAAAAGACTTTGGACGGAGTTTCAAGATCCGAAGCTATAAGAAGACAAAAAAACAGAGTGAGAAAGCTAAAAGCTATGGAGGAAGAAAATGCAAAAAAATAGGCGAGAATTTCTAAAAAAAGCGGGCATCGCCGGCGCGGTAGCGGCTACGGCCGGAGTAGCGACGGCAGCGGCGTCAAACCTAAAATACGGTAAAAGCAAAAAGACCGAAGTGCTCTACAAAAGAAGCAAAAACTGGGATCTATACTACGAACAAGCGAAATAATAAAATTTAAGAAAGGATAAATATGTCTGAGGCAAATTTACGTCTTATGCCCCACTCAAACGCAGTCGGGCGAAGATCGTTTTTAAAAATGGCCACGCTAGCGGGCGTAGCGGGCGGTATGAGCGGACTGCGTGCCAGCGGCGTAACCAGAAGCGCGACTCAAGAAGAGATGGCAAATCCGTTTCCAAACTCTAAAATGGTAAAAACCATTTGCTCGGTTTGCTCCGTGGGATGCGGAGTGCTAGCCGAGGTAGAAAACGGCGTTTGGGTACGCCAAGAGGTAGCCCAAGATCACCCGGTAAGCGCAGGAGGCCACTGCTGTAAGGGTAGCGATGTCATCGATATGGTGCGCTCTCACTGCCGCGTAAAATACCCGATGAAAAAAGTAGACGGCAAATGGAAACGCATCAGCTACAAAGACGCGCTTGACGAGATCGGCGCCAAACTAAAAGCATATCGCGAGAAAAACCCTGAACAAGTGATGTTTCTAGGCTCTGCAAAAGACAGCAACGAGCAAAGCTACTACATCAGCAAATTTTCTGCGATGTTTGGGACGAACAACCTAGATCACCAAGCTAGAATTTGACATAGCGCAACAGTCGCCGGTGTGGCGAATACGTGGGGTTATGGAGCTATGACTAATCACCTTGGAGATATCCAAAACGCGAAGTCTATCTTTATAATCGGCGCAAATCCGGCTGTAAACCACCCGGTAGGATTTAGGCATTTTCTAAAAGCGAAGGAAAATAACGGCGCGAAGCTAATCGTGGTCGATCCAAGATACACGAGAACTGCTGCAAAGGCTGATTACTTCGCTCAAGTTCGCCCAGGTACGGACATACCTTTTATGTATGGTATGATAAATTTGATATTTGAAAACGGCTGGGAAGATAAGAAATTTATAGATGACCGCACGTACGGTATCGACGAGATCCGCAAAGAGGCCGCAAAATGGACGCCCGAAGTGGTCGAAGACGTGACCGGAGTACCTGCTGCAACGCTAAAAGAGATAACGGAAGTTTTCGCTAAAAACCGCCCGGGATCGGTCGTTTGGGCGATGGGTCTAACTCAGCACACCATAGGTAGCTCAAACACTCGTATCGCTCCGATCTTGCAACTAGTACTAGGAAATATGGGCGTATCAGGCGGCGGCTGCAACATCCTGCGCGGTCACGACAACGTCCAAGGCGCTAGCGATATGGCAAACGCGCCAGATAGCTTGCCCGGATACTACGCTAAAAACGAAGCCACGTGGAAATACTTCGCTAAAATGTGGAAAGTGGACTACGAGTGGCTACAAGGATATTTCGTAAAACCAGAGTGGATGTTTAAGCCGGGATTTACCCTAGCTCGCTGGTGGGCAGGCGTACTTGACGGCAAAAACGGCAATGACCCGGTTGAAAACGCAGGCGATAGCCTAAAAGCCCTAATCGTCATAGGCAACGGTATCACCTCGACAGCTCAACAGGCAAAAGTGCAGGAGGGCCTTGACGGCCTTGAGCTTTTGGTGCTACTTGATCCTTTCGTAAACGACGCGGGCGTTATAACAAATAAAAAAGACGACGTCTATCTACTGCCTGCGGCGACGCAGTTTGAGGGTAGCGGCACGGTCGTGGCCACAAACCGCAGCGGCCAGTGGAGAAGCCAGGTCGTAGAGCCTTTGTTTGAGAGTATGCCCGATCACGAAATTTTATTTGAGCTTGCAAAGAGAATAGGCTTTTACGACGAGCTAACTCGCACGATCAGAGACTCCGAGGGCAAGATCGAGTGGCCGGAGGCTGCTACTCGCGAGATCTCTAACATAGTAAAAAGCATCGGTCTAACGGGCTGGACTCCGGAGCGTCTAAAACGCCATCAAGCTAACTGGGATAAATTTGACGAAAAAACGCTAATGGGCAAAGAGGGTACCGAGGTAGCTGGCGAATACTACGGCTTGCCGTGGCCTTGCTGGACGGAAAAGCACCCTGGCAGTCCAAATTTATACGATATAAATAGGCCGGTAATGCAAGGCGGTATGGGCTTTAGAAACCGCTTTGGCCTAGAGCATAACGGCGTAAATCAGCTAGCGGCCGACGGTAGCGCGCCTGTAGGCGGCGCTCAAAGCGGCGGATATCCGGAGATCAAAAAAGATAACATCGAAAAGATACTAGGCATCACGCTAACTGATGAAGAGCGCGAAAGAATGGGCGCTACGTGGGCGACGGACGCTAGCGGTATCATTGCAGAAAAATGTATGGAAAAAGGCATCGCTCCGTACGGCAACGCAAGAGCCAGAGCTGTAGTTTGGACCTTCGTCGATCAGATACCGCAGCACAGAGAGCCTATCCACTCGCAGCGCCAAGACCTTGCTCAGAAGTATCCGAGTTTTGAGGATAAGCCGAATCACTACCGCGTATTTACGAAATATAAGAGTTTGCAGCTAAGTAAGGATTTCTCGAAAGAATTCCCGATAAATCTAGTCACGGCTCGTCTCGTAAACTTTAGCGGCGCGGGCATGGAGACGCGTGCTAGTATGTATTTGTCGCGTATCACGCCTGAGATGTTTGCGGATATCCACCCTGAGCTTGCGGCTAAACACGGCATTAAAAACTGGGATTTCGTATGGATTCATTCGCCTGAAGGCACAAAAATCAAGGTACGCGCTAGAATCGTACCGTCAGTCAAGCCTGATATGATTTTCTTGCCGTTTCACTGGGCGGGACACATGCAGGGCGTCGATATGACGGGCAATTTCCCTGACGGCACGAAGCCTTATTCGGTAGGCGAGAGCGCAAATACCGTCACCAACTACGGCTACGATATAGTCACTCAAATCCCCGAAACCAAAAGCGGTCTATGCCGCATAGAAAAGGCGTAAAATGAGCGAATTTAATGATAACAATAGACTTAAATTTTACTGCGACGACGATAGATGTATCGACTGTAACGGCTGTGCGGTGGCTTGCGACGAGGCTCACGAGCTGCCTCTTGGCATCCGCCGCCGCCGCGTCATCACGCTAAACGAAGGCGTACCCGGTAAGGAAATATCAACCTCGATAGCCTGCATGCACTGCGAGGACGCTCCGTGCTCGCTGGTTTGCCCGGTTGATTGCTTTTATATCAGAGCTGACGGCGTCGTGCTACACGACAAAGAGATATGCATCGGCTGCGGCTACTGCTTATACGCGTGTCCGTTCGGCGCGCCTCAGTTCCCGCGCGAGGGGGTATTTGGTGCGAAAGGCTCGATGGATAAGTGCACGATGTGCGCAGGCGGTCCTGAGGCGACAAATAGCGAAGTAGAGCGCGAAGAATACGGTCAAAATAGAATTTCCGAAGGCAAAGTGCCGGTTTGTGCGGCGATGTGCTCGACAAAGGCGCTGCTGGTAGGCGAATCGGCGATGATAGAGAAGATCTACGGCGACAGAGTCAAGGCTCGCGGCTACGGCTTTAAAGACCTAAAACAAACTCCGACCTGGAAGCTTGCTTATTATGCGGGCGATAGGCTAAAATACAGCTTCTAAATTTATCCGCTCCGCACAAATTTGGCGGGGCGATTAATCTCATCAAATTTGACGCGGTTTGTCTGCGTCAAATTTGACTCACACTTCTTTGATTTCATTAAATTTTACACGGATAGTTCGTCAAATTTGAATGCAGGCAAATTTAAAATAAAAATGGATAAAATTAAGTAGAAAAAGGGCGGCCTCCCGCCCTAAATTTACGCTCTAACAGGAGACAAATACGGATTTGCCGAGTGCATCGACATCTCGTTTTGCTCTCTAAATTTGATAAATTCCTCCTCGCTTAGACGCCTGATATTTGCTATCGTCATCTTTAGCGGCGTGATGCCTGAGAGCGGATCCGGATCGCCGGCGTTGGCTAGCTCGTTACCGTCAGCCTCGCTGTAGTGGAAGGTCGTAAATATCGTACCTTCTTTTAGATCTGGATTTACGCGCAGTTTGGCCGCGATCTGGCCGCGTTTGTTTTGTACGAGCGCGTAGCAGCCCTCCTCTAGCTCCCTCTCGCGAGCGATATCGGGGCTTACCTCTATGAGCGCGCCCTCGACTCCCGCGCCGTATTCAAGGGCTGGACACTCTCTAGTCATCGTGCCGGTGTGGTAGTGATAGACCTTGCGTCCGGTCGTAAATAGGCACGGATATACCTCGTCGGGCACTTCACTAAGCGCGCCGCTACCGACTGGATAGCTGTCCGGGATATTCATCTTGGTTCTAAATTCGGCCTCGGCCTTTGCGCGCTCCTCTTTATCGTCTAGGTACAGAACCGGCGCGAAGCGGAATTTACCGCCAGGCAGCATGGACTTGTGATCTGCGTAAAGCACGGGCGTACCAGGGTGCTCCTCGTCGGGGCACGGCCAGCTGATGCCGCCTAGTTTGCCTAGTCTATAGTAGCTGATACCGCCGAAAAATTTAGGCATAAGCTCTCTTAGCTCGTTCCAAATTTGCTCAGGGCTCGCAAAGTCAAACCCCTCTAGCCCCATGCGGTTTGCGATATTGCAAACGACCTTCCAATCAGGCTCCACGCCGCTAACGGGTTCGCTAGCTTTGCGCGTGCGTTGGACGCGGCGAGAGGTGTTGATAAAGGTTCCGTCCTTTTCGCCCCAGCCCGCGGCAGGTAGCACCACGTCGGCCTTGTGTGCGCTCTCGGTAAAGAAAAGATCCTGCACGATAAAGCAGTCTAGGTGATGTACGGCGTGGACGAAGTGCTCGGTCCAAGGATCGCTCATTACGGGGTTTTCGCCATAGACGTAGAGGACTTTTAACTCGCCGCTATCCATTTTATCGGGTGCTTGCGTTAGCTTAAAGCCCGGAACCGGATTTAGCTCAAAGTGCCATACTTTGCGCGCTTGCTCCTGCGCATAAGGGCTGTTTACCGCGCCGGCCGGGATGACGTTAGGCAGCGCGCCCATGTCGCATGCGCCTTGGACGTTGTTTTGACCGCGCAGAGGATTTACGCCCGCGCCCTTTTTGCCTAAATTTCCCGTTAAAACGGCTAAATTTGATAGCGAAAAGACGTTTGACGTGCCGTCGCTAAACTGCGTGATGCCCATCGTGTAGCAAATCGCCGCCGCGCCTGCTTTAGCATACATCCTAGCTGCTTCTATGATGAGCTCCTTTTTTATGCCGATTTCGCGCTCGAAACGCTCAGGCGTAAAGTCCTTGACCGCTTCTTTTAGATATTCAAATCCCTCGGAGTACTTCTCAATAAATTCGCTATCTTGCAAATTTTCGGCGATGATTACGTGCATCATCGTATTTAGCGTTTTGATATTCGCTCCGATCGGGATTTGCAAGAAAATATCGGCTTTTTTAGCCATATCGGTGCGCTTTGGATCTACGACGATCATCTTTGCACCGCGCTGAAGGCCGCGCTGCATCTGCATAGCGATGATCGGGTGGCACTCGCTCGTGTTGGTACCGATGAGTAAAAATACGTCCGTGTCAGTCGCAAATTCGACCAAATCGTTCGTCATCGTTCCGTTTCCTAGCGTGCTGGCAAGACCTGCCACTGTAGGAGCGTGTCAAAGACGGGCGCAGTGATCGACGTTGTTGCTGCCCTGGGCGCGGAAAAATTTCTGGAAAACGTAGTTATCTTCGTTATTTGAGCGCGCAGAGCTAAAGCCCATGATTGAGCTTGGACCGTATTTTGCGACGGTGGATTTAAATTTATCCGCTAGGAAATCATAAACCTCCTCAAAACTCACTTCTTCAAGCTCTCCGTGCTTGTCGTAGACGCCGTTTAGCTTTCTCATCATCGGTCGGCTTAAGCGTTTAGGAGAGTTTACGAACTCCCATCCGAACATTCCTTTTAAGCAAAGCTCGCCGTCGTTTACGTGGTGGTCTTTGCTAGGTTTGGCATCTACGATTCTACCGTTTCGCACGATAAGATCGATGCCGCAGCCCGTACCGCAATATGGACAGGTGGTCTTTACGATCTCTTCCATTTTCGCTCCTTTCTGGTATTACTGAAATTTATGAGATTATTATACAACGGCAAATATAAATTTAGTTTTAAAATTAGTATAAAATTTTAAGAATTATTTAAGTAATATGCAAATTTAGCATATTACTTTTTAAATTTGTAAAGCATAATATGTGGCTCATATTGTACTTCGGTACAATAGATTTTTGCATAGAATATATGTATAATCCGCCCGTAAATCAAAATTTATACTAAGGAAAACAATGGCAAACAAAGTAGGTATCATAAAAGATATAAGCGGCGGCGCAGCTACGGCGGTAGATAGTAGCGGTAACAAAAGAACGCTAAACATAGGAGACGTGGTATACTTAGGAGAGGTTATAAAGACCGATAGCCCTACTGCAAAAGTAGTAATAGAGCTAAATAACGGTAAAGAAGTCGCTCTCGTGGGCGAGGATACTTTGTCGCTTGATCAAAGTGCGGTAATTAACGAGGGTTTCGGCGGTGAAGCCGTAGCCGACGTTTCTGCTATTCAACAAGCCCTACTTAACGGCATGCAGCTTCAAGATTTGGAAGAGACTGCTGCGGGCGGCGGCTCTGTCGCTTCTTCTGACGGCGTTAGCTTGAGCCAAGTTTCATTTTTACAAGGCGGACACATATCTAACGTTAATGCTATGTACGGAAATTTAGACAACGCGGTAAATAATATAAATCCGTATCAATTTACTTCCGGCGTTGGTGGCAGCAGACCAGACCTTACAACCACTTCAGCTCCGATCGTTACTATAACCGAAGATACTAATAACGACGGAATTTTAAATAGAAATGAAAACGGAATAGATCCTAACACTACGACGGCTAAGATCGAAATACCTGCAAATGCCGTAGCAGGAGATACTCTAAACGTTACCGTTACGAATCCCGACGGTACTCAAAGAACGCACAGCGTAACTATTACTCAAGATATGAAAACTAACGGCTATATCATGGATAATAGCACTGCCGATAAAACGGTTCCTGTCCAGGACGGAAGAGTCTCTACTGTATCTGCAACTATAACCAACCAAATAGGCAACGAAAGCCCAAGAGGTAGCGATAGCGTTAGATTTGATACTACAACCACTTCAGCTCCGATCGTTACTATAACCGAAGATACTAATAACGACGGAATTTTAAATAGAAATGAAAACGGAATAGATCCTAACACTACGACGGCTAAGATCGAAATACCTGCAAATGCCGTAGCAGGAGATACTCTAAACGTTACCGTTACGAATCCCGACGGTACTCAAAGAACGCACAGCGTAACTATTACTCAAGATATGAAAACTAACGGCTATATCATGGATAATAGCACTGCCGATAAAACGGTTCCTGTCCAGGACGGAAGAGTCTCTACTGTATCTGCAACTATAACCAACCAAATAGGCAACGAAAGCCCAAGAGGTAGCGATAGCGTTAGATTTGATACTACAACCACTTCAGCTCCGATCGTTACTATAACCGAAGATACTAATAACGACGGAATTTTAAATAGAAATGAAAACGGAATAGATCCTAACACTACGACGGCTAAGATCGAAATACCTGCAAATGCCGTAGCAGGAGATACTCTAAACGTTACCGTTACGAATCCCGACGGTACTCAAAGAACGCACAGCGTAACTATTACTCAAGATATGAAAACTAACGGCTATATCATGGATAATAGCACTGCCGATAAAACGGTTCCTGTCCAGGACGGAAGAGTCTCTACTGTATCTGCAACTATAACCAACCAAATAGGCAACGAAAGCCCAAGAGGTAGCGATAGCGTTAGATTTGATACTACAACCACTTCAGCTCCGATCGTTACTATAACCGAAGATACTAATAACGACGGAATTTTAAATAGAAATGAAAACGGAATAGATCCTAACACTACGACGGCTAAGATCGAAATACCTGCAAATGCCGTAGCAGGAGATACTCTAAACGTTACCGTTACGAATCCCGACGGTACTCAAAGAACGCACAGCGTAACTATTACTCAAGATATGAAAACTAACGGCTATATCATGGATAATAGCACTGCCGATAAAACGGTTCCTGTCCAGGACGGAAGAGTCTCTACTGTATCTGCAACTATAACCAACCAAATAGGCAACGAAAGCCCAAGAGGTAGCGATAGCGTTAGATTTGATACTACAACCACTTCAGCTCCGATCGTTACTATAACCGAAGATACTAATAACGACGGAATTTTAAATAGAAATGAAAACGGAATAGATCCTAACACTACGACGGCTAAGATCGAAATACCTGCAAATGCCGTAGCAGGAGATACTCTAAACGTTACCGTTACGAATCCCGACGGTACTCAAAGAACGCACAGCGTAACTATTACTCAAGATATGAAAACTAACGGCTATATCATGGATAATAGCACTGCCGATAAAACGGTTCCTGTCCAGGACGGAAGAGTCTCTACTGTATCTGCAACTATAACCAACCAAATAGGCAACGAAAGCCCAAGAGGTAGCGATAGCGTTAGATTTGATACTACAACCACTTCAGCTCCGATCGTTACTATAACCGAAGATACTAATAACGACGGAATTTTAAATAGAAATGAAAACGGAATAGATCCTAACACTACGACGGCTAAGATCGAAATACCTGCAAATGCCGTAGCAGGAGATACTCTAAACGTTACCGTTACGAATCCCGACGGTACTCAAAGAACGCACAGCGTAACTATTACTCAAGATATGAAAACTAACGGCTATATCATGGATAATAGCACTGCCGATAAAACGGTTCCTGTCCAGGACGGAAGAGTCTCTACTGTATCTGCAACTATAACCAACCAAATAGGCAACGAAAGCCCAAGAGGTAGCGATAGCGTTAGATTTGATACTACCACGCCCGCGGCCCCTACGGTTATATTTACGGAAGACTTGGATAACAGCGGGTTGCTTAGCTATTCTGAAAATAAACATGACGGCGATAAAAAAGTTACCGAAGCTAAGATTACCGTACCTTCGGACGCCACATTAGGAGATACTCTAAAAATTACCGTTACTAATCCAGACGGCACGAAAACAACACAAAGCGTAACTATTACTCAAGATATTAAAGATCACGGCTACTCGTTGCAAATCCAAACCAATAAGATGTCCAATAGTGGATCAACTACTGTATCTGCAACTATAACTAACTCGATAGGCAACGAAAGCCCAAGTTCTAGCGATACGTTAAGATTGGATGTAAATCCGGTAGTTTACTTGCCTGAGAATTACAACGGAGACCAAATCTTAACTCCTTCTGAAAATATAAGAGATGGGAATTTAAATTTCACGACAGTAAAAATTACTATCCCTGAGGATGCAAGAGCCGGCGATGATATGAAAATCACTATGACATATACTGACAAAAACGGTAACGTAACTACAGAGGAAAGAATAGAAGTAATCAAGCAAGAACATATTGACAATGGGCGAGCGATGGTAATAGACGGCATGGCTAAGGTAGCTCCTGGGGTAAAAACCGGAGTTATAGCTAGAGTCGTAGATCACGGTAACGGCGATCAGAAGAGCGAAGATTCAAACAATGCAGAAGTAACATTCTATGACGGCAATATAGGCGTAGAATTTAATGAAAAACCTAGCAAGGTACAGGCATCAGGAGCTAAGATACTATCTAGGGCAGACGGTATGACTGATCAAAACGTAAACGAAACTAACGCTACTATAACTATACCTTACAACGTTAAAGACGGCGATAAACTAGTCTTGAAGGTTGAGGAACCTGGCAAAGGCGTAGTTACAAAAACGTATACTATTAAATTAAATGCGCAAGGCGTTATAGAGTCTATAAAAAATGACGCTGATAGCAGCGATATTTTACCTAGAAAATCTAATAAGCCGATCTCCGATCTAAGAACAGACGACGAGCTCTATAAATTTGAGTACAAAGATCTCGACGTAAGATCAAATCAAGATACGAAAATAACGGCTACCGTGCAATACTCTGAACCGCAACCCGACAAAACTGCCGAGGCGAAAATCAGCATCGAGGCTATAAAAGAACCGGGCGTGATTTTTGAAGACGCTAAAGGCGGAAAGGTTACGGATAGAACGGTTGCTGGACACACGAGCAGTGAATACACGACAACCGTAACGATTAAAATTCCAAACAATGCGGTTAACGGCGATAAGCTAACAGTTACAATTAAAGAACCTCGGGCTGACGGATCATATATAGATACCGTTAAACACTACACTATCGAGAAAAATAACAACAAGAGCAATGCTGTAACGAGACTCAAAGATAATGATACCGGTAGCTACGTAGACATGAAAACAAAAAATAGTTTCGAGATAAAAAACGTTCGTATGCGCACAGATCACAAAACTACCGTAGAAGCCGAGATATCAGATGCTAGAGGTATAGAGAAGGCTAGTGCTACTAAAGATAATATAATCAACAATCTAGATGCTATGGAAGTTAAATTTGATAAAGACGTTAATCAAAATTTAACCATATCAAGAGCCGAAAGCGCTGAGGGCGGTAATACGCAGATCCATAAAACTACGGCAAGCATAAAGCTTCCTGACAACATAGTTGACGGCGATAAGTTAAATATTACCGTAAAAAATAAAGCCGAAACTTCAGGCGAGACGAGTCAAACTAAAACATATACTCTTCAGTCATATCAAGACGCCGACGGAAATAAGCGCTTTAAGGGTGTGGCTGCCGACGGTACCGAGGTTGAGGTTAAAAAAGACTATACGGTACAAGTAGGCGTAACTATGGATGAGGGATACAAAACCGTAGTAGAGGCCGATGTTTCAGATGGTAAAGGCGGTAAAGCAGCTGCTAAAAATAACAGCGAAATAACACCTCTTTATGACGATATGTATGTGGCATTTACCGAAGACGAAAACAACGACGGGTCTATTTCTGCCGGCGAAAATGCTCAAAGCGGCGTAACTACCGCTACCGTAAAACTGCCTAGCAACATAGTAAACGGCGACAAACTAGATATCGACGTTAAACATAACGGTGTAGTAACTGAAACTAGAACTTATACTATTAAAGAGTATCAAGATCCGGCAGGTAATAAGAAATTTAAAGTCGTGGCTGCTGACGGTACCGAGGTTGAGGTAAAACAAAACAATACTGTAGAAATCAAAAATATACGTATCAGCGATACCGAAAGTACTGGAGTAGATGCTAAAGTAACCGGAGCAGACGGAATCGGAAAAGCCGCGTCTGCAGCTAATAGCACGATCCTAGGAAGCGGCGCCGGACATAGACCTCTTTATTTGGGCTTTGAAGAAGACGTAAACAGAAACGGTAAGTTAACTAGAACGGAAGCAGACCTAGACGGCAATATCCACAAGACAAATGCTCTAGTTACGATCCCTAGCAATGCGGTAGCCGGCGATAAAGTACAAGTTAGCATAAAACAGCCAAAACCGGATGGAACTACCGAGAATATCTCAAAAGAATTCTCTATAGTAGGCGTAAATCCTGATGGAAGCTATAAGGTTAGAGGTAACGACGGGGTTGAATTTGATACCGGCAAAAACGGCATCATAAAAGTTCCCGTGTCTATGATAGCCGGCAAAGAAACCTTAGTCGGCGCTAAAGTGGTCGATAGCGCTGGAGCGCAAAAAGCGGCCGTTGCAGATAAGGATCTTGAGCTAACTCCTGAGTTAACCAATAAAAACGTATCTGTAAGCTTTGACGAAGACAATGCTAATAGAAACGGCGTAATAGATAGAAGCGAAGCATCAAGCGACAATAGCGTTCTTACTACTACGATTAGCGTAACTCTTCCTAACGGCGTAGTGGCTGGAGATAAACTAACCGTAAATATAAACGGAGCCGACAAGGTCTATACCTTTGAAAAATCAAACGGCAAGCTACAAGCTGTCGGTACGGACGGCTCAAGGCTAGACGTAGAGGACGATACGGTAAAAATTAAAAACGTACCTATGCAAAACAATACCGAAATCGTTGCAAAAGCAACACTCTCTGACGAATTCGGAATAGACAAAACTCCTACGGCCGAAGCTAAAAATAAACTAAATAGCGACTGGAACGGAGAGCTAACTGCTAGATTTGAAGAGGATGTCGATGACGACGGTAAGATTAGCAGGATAGAAGATACCGCAGACCGCGGATATGCTCAAACTACTATCGCGGTAGGACTTCCAAGCAATATAATAAACGGCGATAAGCTAAATATTAATATTAAAGAGGGCAGCGTAAGCATAAGTAATAAGTCATATACTATCCAAGAGTATAGAGATGCAAACGGAGTCAAGAAATTTAGAGCAGTAAGCAGCGATGGATCAGAAACTCTAGAAGTAGAGGGCGGCGCAGTGCGAATTCGCAACGTAAGTATGAAGCCGGATGATCAAACCAAGGTTTCTGTAGAGGCTACGCTAACCGATGCGTATAACAATAATAGGGTCGCAAGCAACGATGAGGCCGTCCTGGAAAAAATGCAAAATATAAGCACGATAGGATATAGCGAAGAAACCAACTATGACGGCAGACTAACGGTAGCGGAAAATAGCCAGGACGGAGATAAGGGTTCAACGGGTATAAGCGTTTACCTACCTGACGATACGGTAGCCGGAGATAAAGTCGTAGTGAGCTATACCGATCCTCACGATGCAAGCAAAACGATAACCAAAGAGTTGCCTGCTTTGACTCAGGAAGATATAGATCGCGGTCATGTTTCTACCGATATATTAATAAATACCGAAAAAGACAATAACAAGGTAAATATTACCGCTAAAACGGTGGATCAAAACGGCAACGAAAGCGCTACCGTCCTTTTCCCTACGATAAACGTGGAAAAAGACACTGCTAACGACACCGTCACATACAAAGCGACTCAAGAGAGGATGTACGGCGGACTAGGCGAAGATACGTTGGTATTTAACGACAGTATCGACTTGAGCCAAGTAAACAACTTGGATCATAAGGTTGAAAGCTTTGAAGCCGTACAGCTAGGCACCGACGGCGCAGGCGGAGCGGTAGAGCTAACCCTAAAAGCTAAGGACGTGCTAGATATCACCGATAATGCCGATACGGTACTAAAAATAAAAGGCGACGAGCACGATAAGGTTAAAGGTCAAGGACAGTGGAGGCTATCGGACGATCAAAGCAAGGCTGATGTCGGCTATAAAGTGTATGATAGCGTAGATAGCGTAGACGGCAAAACCGTACACATACAAATCGACGAAAAGATCCAAACGGACTTTTAAGTTTTAAACGCTATGCGGCAAGGGAAGCAAAATCTCTTGCTGCAAATTTATTATTCAAATTTATTCCTAGTTTTCTCAAATTTAGCTCAAAATTTAACTTCAAATTTATCCGACTTTCATTTTTAAATTATTAATTTTAAAAGCATTTAAGTGTATAATCAAGGTAGAAATTTCTCAAAGGAGCACCCATGAAAAATCTAGTCATTTTTCTAGTCGTCTTAGGCGTTATCGGCGGTATCGCCTTGAAGTACGTCAATGCCTTCCCAGTACTCGACGAAACGGTCAAGGAGAAGTGGGCTCAGGTGCAAAATCAATACAAACGCCGCGCCGATCTTATCCCAAATTTGGTAAAAACCGTCCAAGGCTACGCTAGCCACGAGGAGAGCGTGTTTAAAGAAGTAACCGAAGCTAGAAGCAAAGCCTCTCAAATGACGATCGACGTTAGCTCGGTAGATGATCCCGCTAAGCTAAAAGAGTTTGAAAACGCTCAAAAAACTCTAGGCGGCGCGCTATCTAGGCTAATGGCTATAACCGAAAACTACCCTCAGTTAAAAGCCGATCAAAATTTCCTCTCCCTGCAAAGCCAGCTTGAGGGTACGGAAAATCGCATCGCGGTCGCTAGAAAGGATTATATCGCAGCCGTCAAGGACTACAACGTCGCTCTGCGCAAAATTCCGGGCAAATTTATCGCCGAAATGATTTATCCCGAGCTAAAACCGCGCGTAACCTTTGAAGCTAGCGAAGCCGAACAAGCCGTACCGGACGTATCCTTCGCCAAATAACCCAACCAAGGCACAAAAAATGAAACGCATTTTATCTACTTTATTTTGCGTTTTTACGCTAGTTTTGGGGCATTTTGCGCCAAATTTGTCTGCGGCGGAGCAAAATGCCTCCGCTAAAGAGGCTACGAGCCAAATTTTAGATAAAAAGGCTCCCGCTTTCCCTGCCTTAACTGGTAGAGTAGTAGATCAGGCGGGGGTGTTAAGTCAGGGGGTCAAAGAGGAGCTTGAAATCGCTCTAGCTACTCACGAAAACAACACCACAAATCAAGTAGTAGTAGCTACTATAAAGTCTCTAGGCAACTCTCAAATAGAAGAGTACTCCCTAGAACTAGCTAGACATTGGGGCATAGGACAAAAAGGTAAAGATAACGGAGTAGTATTAGTAGTAGCTCCAAACGACAAACAAGTACGCATAGAGGTAGGATACGGCCTAGAAGGTACTCTAACGGACGCACTTAGCAGCAACATCATAAACTACTACATAATCCCTGAATTTAAAAAAGGCGATATCCAAAACGGTATAAAGATAGGCACGCAAAAGATCATAGCGCTACTTGACGGGGACGAGGGCGTGAGGGAGGAGATACAAAAGCAAGATGAGACGCCTGTGGAAGCCTACGGGATAGTAGTTGGCATGGTGATGGTATTTGCTTCGGCTATTTTTGGCGCGGCAGCCCTGCGAATCGGAGCCAGCGCGACGTTATCGGGTTTTATCTCGGGCGTAGTCGCAGGGACGTTTGGTATCGAGGATCTGCTTGTTAGAGGCGCGATAGTGCTCGTTCTTTTCGTGCTACTTTTTTACCTAATGCGAAATATGAAAACCGGCGGTAGAGGCTTGTACGGCGGTGGCGGCTCTGGCGGTTACGGCGGCGGATTTAGCGGCGGAGGCAGAAGCTCAGGAGGCGGAGGTTTTAGCGGAGGGGGCGGAAGCTTTGGCGGAGGCGGGGCTAGCGGCAGGTGGTAGCTGCTTTAAAATTTAGCGTCAAATTTGAGGTTTTCAGTTTATAAATTTGCAGTCAAATTTAGTGGTGTTTTTCTTCTTTTGGTTAAATTTAATGCCATGTATGACCAAAATTGAGTTGTATTTTAAAAAATGAACTAAATTTTTAAGTTAATAAAATTATAGTTGTCAAATATTGTAAGTAATAATTTTATGAGTTTTATTTCAAAAGGAGTTTAATGTGGATTTGTTTACACCGCAGGTAGAAAAAGAAAGATTTCATCCAAATTTTGCCAGGATACTTGAAAAAGATAATGAGATAAAAAATGGTCTATTGGCTGGCGAGAGCTGGGAACAAGAAAAATCAATATTGCAGTCTTGGTGCATAGGCTTCCCGGATAGAGATAATAAATTTATTAAAGAATTTCAAACTACTTTCAATTCTAGTTTTTGGGAAATATATCTGTATAAAATTTTTAGCGATTATGGTTTTAAATTTAATTAGAGTTATAGTAGACCGGATTTTTTATTAAATATGAATAATATCGATTTTATAGTTGAAGCTACTACTGCAAATAAAGCAGATGATGAAAAGCCCAATGAGTGGGATAAAGAAGAGCCATTGGCTAACCCTTTTAACCCAGAGGCATATGATTATTATTTAAAAAATATGAATGAAGCAAATAGGTACTCTATGATACGATTATCAAATGCCATATTAAGTAAATATAGAAAATACAAAAATGATTATTCAAAGCTAGACTATGTAAAAAATAGGCCTTTTATTATCGCTGTAGCTCCTTTTGAGCAACCATTTTTTTATCATCAGTATTGTCGAGCTATAATGGCATTGCTATACGATTATTACGTTGACGAAGAAGCGTATTATAACAACCACGAAGATTATATTTGTCCGCCAACGATTTATTTGAATAGCATTAAAAAAGATAATGATGCCGAGATACCTTTAGGGTTTTTTAATGACGAATACATGAGTGAGATTAGTGCTGTTATTTTTAGTTGTAATGCAACTTGGTCTAAACTAAGAAAATACAAAAAAACTTTGATGTTTCTAACCTTAGATGGCCTTGTTGCGGAAAACACATATGAGCTTGTTGAGGATGGATTATTTATTTTTCATAATCCGTATGCAAAGTATCCTTTGGATAGGTCTGTTTTTAAGCGAAACAGGGTTTGTCAGGTATATCCTCCCAGCAGTAGGTTTGGTGAAATCAAAAATGCGATCTATATATGTCTAGAAAACGGCAAAGAGTTGGTTGTGGATTTTGGTGAAAAACATATGACGTTTAGGTGTCCAATTGTTACTTAAATCACTCCCAAAATCTTTTTATAATTACTAAAAATCGGCGAATCCTCGCCAAAATACAAACTCATCGCGCGCACGTATCGATCGAGCGGATTTTGGATACGATTTAGCGCCAGTCGCTCGCGAAAAGGCAGGTCGTAACTGCTTAAAATCACGCTAAAAGGCACGGGAAAATCGGTGCCGAAAAGGATTTTGTCGTGGATTTGAGTTTGGGTTTTTAGATGCGGCAGGATGCGGGCCTTGTTTATGCAAAGCAGCGCCGAAATGTCGGCGTAAAGCCCGTCAAATTCGCGCAGCCAACGAAGTAGAGTGAGGTAGTTGGCGCCCAGTTTCTCTGGATCGCGCGAAAACATAGACAAAACGCCGTCGCTTGAGGCGCCCATATGAGCGCAGACGATGCGGCAACCAAGATTTAGCGGGGATTTTAGCTGCTCGATGCTCTCAAGCGCCTTATTTGAGGCGAGCGAGTTTTCGTCGCCCACGTGGATAACAAGCGGTAGCCCAAGCTCGCTAAGTAGCCTAAAATAGGGCTCATATCGCTTGTCGTTTAGATCCGTCTCCCAGTAAGAGTGCAAAAGCTTGCCGCCTTTAAAGCCCATTTTGTGGTATTTTTCGATCAAATTTAGCGCGTCTTTGCGGTTTGGATTTACGCTAAAAAACGGCACGACCTCGTTTGGATTTTGCTCGTAAAAGGCAAAAACATCTTCGTTTGAGGCGCAGACGGTTTTGTCCTTGTGCACGAGGTTTCCGCTCTCGTCAAATTTCGCATCGACGCCGAAAACCACGGACTTTTGGACGAAATTCGAGCTTTTTATCAGCCGCGCGAAGTTGCTTTTGTAGCCCTCAAAGCCGTTTTTTATAAGCTCGCTCCTGTTTATGTCGAATTTTTTAGCGAAAAACGCAAGCGCTAGCTTGTCGTAAAATCGGTCGAATTTCACGTCCGAGCTAAGCAAGTGTGAGTGGATATCGACGGTTTTTATCTGCGTTAAATTTGCGCTTTGCAAGCCGCCAAATTCGCTTTCCCGCACGGCGGTTTCGTTAAATTTACCCCGCGAAAATCCGCCCGAATTTGCTTCGTTTGCGGTTAAATTTACGCTCGCTTTGGCAAATTTATCTTTGGCGCAAATTTGATCCGCCGCGTTTTGGCAAAACCCGAGCGTTTTTGGCGCAGCCGTCTCGCTCGCTCTCAAATTTGAGCTCAAATTTACCCGCGCGTTCTGCTTGGTTAAATTTGCGCGAGTTAAATTTTCCTCCGTTTTGCGAGCTACTAAACCAAAGCTTGTCGCCGTTTTGCCGGCTCTTAAATTTACGTCAAAACCCAAAGCGTCCAAGCGCTCGTTCGCGCGGTTAAAAACATCTCGAAACATCGTTTCTCCTTTTTAAAATTTGGCGAAATCATAGCCTAAATTTTAGAAAGTGTCAAGTGACGCTTTACGCTTTATGGTTTTCTAAGCTAAATTTGCGTAATATTTCGTCAAATTTAACGAAAGGAAAGAGATGAGCTACAAGATGAGCGAGCTTTGCGAACTCTCGCAAACGCCCAAATCAACGATACTCTTTTACGTCAAAGAAGGACTTCTGCCCGAGCCCGTGAAGGTAAAAGACAACGTACATCAGTATGGCGAGGATACGCTTTTGATGCTAAATTTCATCAAATACGTCCAGAGCAATTTCCACCTCAGCCTAAAAGAGGTAAAGGCGCTCACGCAGCAAAAGGGCTTTAGCTTTAAGCGCTGCTACGAGGTGCTTTTTGATTCGCTCGACACCTTTATGGGGTCAAATTTCGCCCAGACGCTAAGCGCCGAGCAAGCGTGCGAGAGGCTGGGTATCACGGAGACTGAGCTAGATAAATTTATCGAAGATGGATTTATCTTTATGCGAGGCGGCAAGCTAACGCAAAAAGAGGTCGAGATCCTGCAAATCGTGCTAGAAACGCAAAAAAGTGAGCACGGGCGGGAAATTTTACAGACCTATATAAATTTAGCCAAACAAACGGCCAAAATCGAAGCCGAGTGCGCGCGCGAAATTTACGCGAAAGCAAAGGATAAAAACGCGGCTCTAAAGCTCGTTTTCGACAATATCTTGATCCTAAAACCTTACATCTTAAATTTCCACACATTCGATGCCTACAAAAAGGAGAACAAATGAAAGGCGTTTTTTCGGTTAGGGGCTTTTTGCCCTTTTTGATCGTTATGTTTATCAACGCAGTCGTAGATCTTGGCCACAAAATCACGATCCAAAACATACTTTTTAAGAGCATCGAGGATGAAAATTTACAGATCATCCTGACCTCGCTCGTAAATTTGCTAATCTTGCTGCCCTACATTATGCTTTTTAGCGTTTCGGGCTTTTTAAACGATAAATTTTCGCGCACCCGCATCACGAGATATGCGGCGGCAAGCGAAATTTTACTCACGCTTTTTATCACTATAAGCTACCTTTGCGGTTGGTTTTACGTGGCGTTTGGCACGACGCTGCTGCTAGCGGTGCAAAGCGCGGTATATAGCCCCGCCAAATACGGCCTTATCAAAAAAATCGTGGGCGGCGAGAAGCTGGGCGCGGCAAACGGTATCGTGCAGGCCTTTACTATCGTGGCGATACTGCTTGGCTCGTTTGTTTTCTCGGCGATTTTCGAGAGCTACGCCGTAGCGAGCACGGACGCCGGAGAGATGATAAAATCAGTCTGGTTTATCGGTGCGATACTTTTTGTTTGCTCGGTAGCCGAGACGATTTTTACGTTTAAGATTCCGTTTTTTGAAGCAACCGACGCAGGGCTTAAATTTGACGCGAAAAAGTACTTTAAACTAGGCTACTTAAAAGAAAACACGAGGCACATCTTTAACAACAAAAACGCCTTTTTATGTACGCTTGGGCTTTCTGTTTTCTGGGCGGTGGCGCAGCTGGTTATCGCCGTTTTCCCCGCTCACTACAAGGCTATGAGCGCGGATAACAACGTCATGATCGTGCAGGCTATTTTAGCCGTTAGCACTATCGGTCTGGTCGCCGGCTCGGCGTTAGCTGGCAGCTACTCGAAAAATCACATCGAGATGGGCATCGTGCCTTTTGGCGCGCTCGGGCTTTTTGCTTCGCTGCTTATGTTCGCTCAGGGCTCTAGCGCGGCGTTTATGACGCTGGCGTCCTTTTTGTTCGGCTTTAGCGGCGGTATTTTCATTGTGCCGCTAAACGCAAATATCCAGTTTTTCACGCCCGAAGAGCAGATGGGCCGCACGCTGGCGGGCAGTAACTTTATCCAAAACATCTTTATGGCGGCGTTTTTACTGCTTGCGATGGCGTTTAGCATATTTGCCGTTAGTACGCCGGGGATCTTCGTCATTACCTCCTTTAGCGTGCTTATCTGCGCGCTGGCGACGATAAAATACCTGCCGCATCTTTTCGCGCGTTTGCTTATCATGCCGTTTTTTAGGATCGGCTATACGATCAACGTCGACGGCGTCGAAAATATCCCGCAAAAAGGCGGCGCGCTGCTGCTTGGCAACCACATGAGCTGGATAGACTGGGCGGTGCTGCAGATGGCCTCTCCGCGTCCGATCAGATTTGCGATGCATAAGAGCTTTTATGAAATTTGGTACCTAAAATGGCTGTTAAATTTATTTGACGTGATCCCGATAGGCGCGGGAGCTAGCAAAAGTGCGCTAGAAAAGATCCGCGAGTGCCTAGACGCGGGCGACGTGGTGGCGCTGTTTCCTGAGGGGCACATCAGCTATAACGGCCAGATAGACGAGTTCCAGCACGGTTACGAGATAGCCGCAAGCGATACGAACTCCGTCATCGTGCCGTTTTATCTGCGCGGTCTTTGGGGTTCGAGCTTCTCGCGCGCTCAAAAATACTACCAAAGAATCAGCCGTAAAGTAGACGGCAAGCGCGCTATCAGGGTGAGCTTCGGCGCGCCTTTGGCACCTGAAACCAAAGCCCCACAGGTGCGCGAAAAAGTAGTCGAGCTATCGTTTTTTAGCTGGGCCGAGTATCTAAAAACTCTAGAGCCTATGCAGTTTAGCTGGCTAAAACACGCTAAAGCGGATCTGTTTAAACGCTCGATGGTAGATAGCACGGGCGCTGATCTAAACAATCTCAAGGTTATCGCTACGGTGCTAGTATTTTTGTCTAAATTTAAATTCTCGTTTTTAAAAGAGCGAAACGTCGGCGTGATACTGCCGTCCTCGGTGATGGGTAGCATTATAAATTTGATGTTATTTATTAGAGGCAAGATAAGCGTAAATCTAAACTACACGCTCAGCGAGCAAAATTTGATCGGCTGCGCGGACAAGGCGGGGCTAAGAAGTATAATCACGTCGCGCCAGTTTATCGCCAAACTAAAGGCTCGCGGCTTTGAGCTAGAAGAATCTCTAAAAGGCAGACTAATCTATCTCGAAGACGTCGCGCAGGGCATAAGCAAGGCTGATAAAATTTGCGCGATGCTAAAGGCGGTTTTGATGCCGCGCTGGCTGATTGAGCTTATATATTTTCGCGACGTTCGCATAGACGACGATGCGACGATACTCTTTAGCAGCGGCAGCGAAGGCACGCCAAAGGGCATCGTGCTAACGCATAAAAACATAATGGCTAACATCAAGCAAATTTCAGAGATCGTAAACACGGACGGCAACGACGTGATCTTAGCATCGCTACCGATATTTCATTCGTTCGGGCTTACCGCGGCGACATTTTTCCCGCTTAGCGAGGGTATCGCCTCGGCTCACGTGCCCGATCCTACAGACGCCTTTGCCGTGGGCAAGATGGTTGCCAAATACCACGCGACGATAATGTTTGGCACTTCGACGTTTTTTAGGCTCTATACCAAAAACAAAAAGCTAAATCCGCTGATGTTTTCTACGATCCGCTACGCCATCGCGGGTGCGGAGAAGCTAAACGCAGCCGTTAAGCGCGAGTTTAAGATGAAATTCGGCGTCGAAATTTACGAAGGCTACGGTACGACCGAGACTTCGCCCGTCGTTAGCGTAAATACCGCAAACGTACTAGAGCCCGAGTTTTTTAAAGAGCTCGTTTTTTCAAAAGAGGGCAGCGTGGGTCTACCGACAGCCGGCACGATAATACGAATCTGTGATCCAACAAGCCTAGAAAAGCTAGAAAATGGGCAAGCAGGCCTAATCCTAATCGGCGGCCATCAGGTGATGAAGGGCTACTATCTAGATGAGGAGCGCACGAAAGAAGCGATCGTCGAGCTAGACGGCGTGCGCTACTATAACAGCGGCGACATCGGCTTTTTAGACGAGGCGGGCTTTTTAACCATCACGGATAGGCTATCTCGCTTTGCTAAAATCGGCGGCGAGATGATAAGCCTGGGCGCGCTCGAGGCTCAAATCTCAGGCGTGCTGGGCGATGAGGTTACCTTTGTCTGCACCAATGTCGCCGACGAGAAAAAGGGCGAGCAAGTCGTCATGCTCTTTAGCGGCGAGATAAGCCAGGAGGAGCTAGCCGCGCGTATCAGAGCTTCTGCGATACCTTCTATCATGCAGCCTTCAAAGATTTATAAAGTAGGTGCCGTACCGGTGCTGGGAACGGGTAAGGTGGACTTTAAATCAAGTAAAAAGCTAGCGGCCGAGCTTGTTGCTGGTGAGGGGAATTTAGGCGCGGCGGAGGAAGCGTGAATTTGAGCGGTAAATTTAGGGCGGCAAAATTTGACGCCCTAAATTTGCAAATTCGACGAAACGGGCTTAAATTTGCGAGTTAAATTTAAGCCCGCCAAAGCTAGCGAAATAACGTAAATTTGACTCAGCAAACGAGTCAAATTTACACCAAATCCCTGCTGCTAAAGATAAAATATCCGCCGACAAGCATAATCGCGCCTAAAATCAGCGGGTAAAAAATCGAGTAAATAACAAATCCAAACGCGCTAAAGTTGTTTAGCACGAAATTTGACGCCACTCCGATAACGGCTAAATTCGGATCAAACAGGCTAATCGCCGCGATCCTAAAGACCTCGATCGGGTTAATGAGCGCGATAAAAAAGATGATATCCTCGCGTACGTTAGTTTTCATCAAAAAGCCGATCAGCGCGAGATCCAAAAACGCCAGCAAGATAAGCCAGAGTAAAAACGCGACGCCTTGACCCATTTCTTGATTTTTTATAGCCGAGGAGATGAGAAATCCAAATGACAAAAACACGAAGCTAAGCGCGAAAAGTAGGGCGGTGTAGAGGCTTAGGATATCCCACGGGATTTCGATTTTTTTAACCAGACCCGCGACTACTGCTAAAACGAAAGAGAGCAAAAGCGGCACGAAAATAACGAAAATGCGCCCCAAAGCTTTGCCGAAATAGTATTCGCCCAGGCTAACGGGGAAGCTAAGCATGTATTCGAGCAGATTCGTATCGCGGTCGGCGCTGATGCTGCGCACGGTCGAGATGAGGATAAAAATAGGCACGATAACGATGCAAATTTGGATAAAAAGCAACAAAAGCCGCGTAAGTCCGCTAAAACCCAGCACCCGCGAGTCCGTCACGCCGCTAAAGATAAAAGTAACGATAAGCCCCATAAAAACTAGCATATAGATGAGGAACCAGCGCGAGCGTAGCGACTCGGCGACGTCTAGTTTGGCGATGAGTAACAGGTTACGCATGAGCGCCTCCTTGAGAGATTAGCTCGTCTTTTATGATCTGCCCCAGATCCATCTCGACGTAGCGGTTTGATATACCCTGCACCTCATCAAGCCTGTGCGAGATGAAAACCAGCGTCTTTTCGCGCGCGAACTCGCCTAACAAGTCCATAAAATTTCGCCTGGCTTTGGGGTCTAAATTTGCCGTCGGCTCGTCAAACATCATAGCTTCGGTATCTTTAGCAAAGGCGATTGCGATTAGCATTTTTTGCTTCATACCGCCTGAGAGTTTGTAAAAGGGCTTGTGAAAATTTCCTTTTAGATCAAGCTCCATTTTCTCGCAAAATTTCTCTATGTTTTCCTGGGCAACGTTTGAACTTTTGCAGACGAACTCGCAAAGCTCTTTTAGGTTAAATTTAAGCGGCGGCGGCGTTTGCGGGACGAAAGATATCACGCTAAGGGCTTCTTTGCGCGCGGTAAAAGGATCAAAGCCGTTTACTCGCACCTCGCCGCTGTTTGGTTTAAATTCGCCCAGGATTATGCGCATCAGCGAGCTTTTGCCCGCGCCGTTTTGTCCTAGCACGACCGTTTTTTGTCCTTTTTCTATGCTTAAATTTACGTTTTGCAGTATCTTTTGCGAGCCAAAAGCCTTGGTGATGTCTTTTAAGATTATCAAATTTATCCTTTTAGATGAGCTTTTTAAAGCCGTTGTCGAATTTCAGCGCGTCGTGGTGACACACGTCGATACAGCGTCCGCAAAGCGTGCAGTCGCCGCCCACGAGACGAAATTCTTTTTTATTTTCGTCGCCGTCTAGTTTGGCGTTTTTCTTCGTGATTTCAAGCACGTGCGGCACGAGGCAGGTATCGATGCAGACTAAACAGTGATCGCAGCGATCTTTGTTCCAGCTGACTTTAACGGCGTTGGTGCGGGTTAGCAGCGAGTAGGTCGCGCCGATGGGGCAGACGTAGCGGCACCAGCCTCTGCGGGAGTAGAAAATCTCGACTAAAAGCACGAAAAGGGCAAACCAAATCGCGTGAAAATAGCCGTAAATAACAAACCTAGACACGATACCCGTCACGCTAAAAATCTCAAACACGAGCTGCGAGCTAGCAAAGCTCATCGCTATAAAAAGCGCGGTAAAGACGTAGCGCCATTTCGGATCGAAATTTCGGCGTTTGATTATCTTTTTGGCGGCTAAATTTTCGTGTATTTTCTCGCCGATCTCACCCAGAAAAGTATAAGGGCAAATCCAGCCGCAAAAGGCTCGTCCGCCCACAAGCGCATAAAAAAGTAAAATCGTAGCCGTGCCGATGATCAAATTTGTCGGAAACTCGTGCGTCGCGGCAAATACCTGAAAGCTCATAAAAGCGTCGGTCAAATGAAAGCCTAAAATCCTTGATCCGCTGATGTCGCCTTCTAAAATTTGAATATCCGCGCGGTAAGAAAGCACGAACAAAATATGCACGAGCGCGATAACGATAAGCCGCCAAGCGCGGATGCTAAGGCGCTTTTTGCCCTCGGCGTTTTTTACCGTGAGCGTGCTTAGAAACGGGACTTTGGCGACCGTGCAGCGCGTGGCGTACTTGTCCATTTTCTACTCTTTAAATTTTGAAATTTCATCAGCTAACGCGCCTAGATCCTCGTCTGAAACATTTGTAAGAAGCCCCTTCATCAGGCTATTTGGCACCTTGCCCTCTTTGTAGTTTTTTAGCGAAGCTAGGATTTCGTCCTTGCTTTTGCCCGCGATGCTAGGCGCCATCACGCCCTTGCCGTTTGCTCCGTGGCAAGGCGCGCAGGAGGTTAGGTATCGTTTGCTAACGCCCTCGCTAGGCTGATTTGAGACGCTGTTTTGTAGCTGTTTGATCTTTTTTATCTCTTCGCTATCTTGCAAATTTAGCTCTTCGTTTACGACTTTTTGCTGCGTTTGCTGCGCCGGTTTTAGCTCGGGCCTGCTGGCGTCCTTTATGGGTGCTGAGGGCTGGCTAGTCAGCATAAAAACCATGAGCGCAAGTACCAAAACTCCAAAGATTATCGCTATTTTCTTTCCCATTTTAGCCTCCTATTTTTTTCTAAATTGCTCGTTAAATTCGCTAATCTCGTTAGCCATCGCTCTGATCTGCGTATCGTCCATGCCGCGCACCAGATCTTTCATCAAAGGATTTGCCTTTTGCTTGCTCTTATACGCGGCGATCATGTCGTAAATTTGATCCGAGGTTTTATTTAGCAGCGACGGGCCGATGATGCCGTTGGCGTAGTCGTCGTGGCAGGCGGAGCATTTTACGATAAAGTCCTTGCTAAGTCGCCCTTTGATGAGTTTTAAATTTATACTTTGCAGCGGGCTTCGCACCATCGCTAGTGCGCCGACTGAGCGGCTAGTCTCGCTCTCCTCGTCGTCCAGGCCGAATTTGACTCTTTTTTTACCGTTTATATCGTAGGTCATAAACTGATCGTAGTCTTTTTGCGCGGTTGCGTTAGCGTCCGCTTTTTGCGTCTCTATCATGCCTGCGGCGGCGGGAGTCGCTTGCGTTTTTGCCGCTTGCGTCGTCGGTTTTTTATCATCCTTGCTCTCGCAGCCCGTTATCAGCGCGGCGGCGGCGAGGGCGACGAGACAGCCTAAAATTTTATTTCTCATTTTTATCCTTTGTAAATTTCGTCATAGCTGCGGTTTGGCGCTATATCGATGATCTGTGCCGGGCAAACCTCGGCGCACACTCCGCATCCGACGCAGCCTTGTTTAAATTCGGGCAAATTTCGCCCGTCGCTTTTAGCCATCGATATGGCGGCGTCTCCGACCGGACAGAGGCTAACGCACAGATCGCAGGGCTTATCCACGCTATTTTGAACGGCGTCTTTTACGGCTTGCTCGCGGTCGTTGTAAATTTTACGCTCGAGCATTTTCGTAACGCCGCTTAAATTTACGTTTTCGTTTTTATAAGCAAGACAGGCCTCGCGCCCTCGCAGCACTCCAACGCCCATCTTTACGTCGCTGATTTGCGTCGTGGCGTGATCTAGCGCGCCGCTGGGACAGGCTAAAACGCAAGGAAAAAGGTCGCACAGATAGCAGCCTCGCTTGTGCGCGTCAATGTAGGACGTGCCGTTTGAGTAGCCCTGCGCGATGTCTAGTAGCTCGATACTGTGATAGGGGCAAACCTGCACACACTGGCCGCATTTTATGCAGAGCGATTCGAAATTTTTAACCGCTCCGGGAGGCCGTAAAAAAAGCTCGTCCGCGCGCGTTTTAGGTAAAAAATATCCGATGCCGTAGCCTGCCGCTGCCGCGCCTGCCGTTAGGGCGATAAAATTTCGTCTATTCATAGCGTTGCCTTTTGAGCGTTATTGGGGCGCATTTTAGGAGAGCCGTCCTCTAAAAGCTTAAGCGGCTCGGAAAACGGCGCAAGCTTAGCTAGGAAATTTAGCCCGCTAATCACGGTCGAACCGTAGAAAAAGCGCAGAGTGGGATAATACTGCCAAAGCTTGTCGGCGTAAACGAAGTGCAAGTATGGCGTATCGCCGATCCCGTCTCTATCGACGTCTAGGCCTTCGTATTCGTCGAAATAATTACCGCTCCACTCGTTTAGCTCGATCTTTGAACCCGGAGTATCGTTGATAGCCGTTTCCATGTTGCCGATAAAATCATTGCCCTTAAACACGCTTTTTTCCTGCGTCGCGTGCATTTGCAGCCCGATGACGTTGTATAAAATTTGATTGTTTTCTATGGTGTTTACGGTGCCCGGATTTAGCGGCGAGCGGTCGGAGTAGATGCCGCGCGAGTTATACAAAAAGGTATTTTCTCTGATGTTAAATCCCGAGGCATCTTTTAGCGCGATACCCACGCCAAACGCTCCGTTTGAGTTGATTATCACGTTTCGGCGCACGAGAGAATTCGTAGAAAACATAAAATACATCCCCACTGCTCCGCCGCTAAATTCGTTATCCTCGATGAGGTTGTCCGCCGAATACATCGTATGCACGGCGTAGCGGTTATTTTTGCCGAAATTTTTGCGGATTACGTTGTTACTGGAAAACCACGCCACAATATCGCGGCTGTTATAGACGTAGTTTCGCTCGATCAAATTTTCGTGCGAATACCACGCGCGCACGGCGTCGCCGCGTCTAGGCACGTCAAAGCCTTCTTTTGAGGTGATGTTGTTGTCTCTGATGACGGCTTGGTTGCACTCTGATAGCTCGATACCAAACAGTACGTCTTTAAAGCGGCTTTTTTCTACCAAAAGATTATTGCCTTTTAGGCAGCTAACGCCGGCGTCCAGCTCCATCTGGCTCGTGCCGCTGCCTTCGATGTTTAAATTTATGAGTTTAACGTTTTTTGCCGTTACTTTTATCACGCTTGATTTGCGGTCGCCTCGTATCACGGCGCCATCGCCTTTGCCTATTATCGAGAGCGGTTTATCGATTACGATATTTCCTTCGTAAAGGCCGTCGTTTAGGCGCAAGATGTCGCCGGGTTCCGCAGCGTTTATAGCGTCTTGCAGCGGGCCGGCGAAGGCCGTCAAATTTAGCGCGCAAAAGAGCAAAAGCTTAAATTTCATTTCGCGTCTTTGAGCTCTTTTTTCTTTGAAAATACGGCTAGGATACAAAGCGCGCTCATAGCCATCATCACCCAAAATCCTATGCTAGGATACGAGTGCGTGGTAAACTGTGCGACCTTGCCGTCGCCAAGCACGGTCGGCATAAACGGTTTGATCTTAAACGCGCCCCACTCTTGCATATTGTGCCCGTACCAATAAAGCCAGCCCGCAAACGCGCCCATAAAAAGTAGCGGAGCGATGGTTGGAAGCACCATTAGCAGGGAGTTAAATTTGCCGTCATAGTATAAAAAGGCTAGCATGCAAAGCGTGGAAATGAGCAGATAATAAGGCGCAATCGCGCGCTCGACGTTGCCGCCGTGCTCCATCGGATACATGCCGATGTAGTGGTTTATGGTGTTCATCTCGTGCACGTCGCCGCTGTATCCGTCAACGTGAAAATAAACCGGAATGCCGTCTGGAAAGGCGTCTTTTGGATAGTTTGGCGCTTCAAGCGCGACGTACCAGATAGGAAAAGACGGCGTGCCGATCTCGGCTTTTTGCTCGATCATCTTTTCTAGGCTACTGGCGACGTCCTTTGGCATCAGGTGGTTTTTGTACTGAAACGAGGTGTAAAGGTCGTAAATTTTATACGAATACCCGGCAAGCGGCTCGCCCGCGGCGATCTTGGCTTTGGCTCCGAAAAAGCCCAGCACCGGGATCGTAAAACAAACGGTCATCAAGACTAACGCGATAATAGTGTAAATTTGATACTTCTTCATCGTTTCTCCTTTATTAAATTTAAAAAATTTTTCGCAAAACGCTTTTTAAATTTAACATAGGAGGCTCGGGTTACGCGCGCCGAGCCTTAAATTTAGCGTACTGATTCGGACCGCTAAGCCCGAATCAAATTTTGATTACATTCCTGCGTTTTCGTCGATCCATTTTAGGTATTCGATGATATCTTTGATCTCTTGATCGCTCATGTGCTGATTAGGCATTCTTAGGTTAAAGTAATCGATCATAGACTTGATATACTCGTCGCCGTAAAATTTAGCTGGATCTTTGATAAAGTCAAACACCCATTTCTCGCCGTTTTCGTGACGCAAAAGAACGCCGGTTAGATCTGGACCCGAGCTAACCTGACCGATGACGTGGCAGCCGTTACAACCGCCTTTTAGATAGGCTTCCTCGCCTTTGGCGGCAGCCGGGCTCATAGGCGTGGCGATCTCTTTAGCGAGATTGTTTTTAGCTCTTAGGCCGACGTCTGCGGTTTTAACCATATACTGCCATACTTGGTACTCCCATAGTATCGCGCCGTTTACGTCGCCTTTTTTATAGGCTTCGTCGGCTTTTGCTTTTGCTTCAGGGATTTTGCCGTATTGATCTAGCGCGTCCGTAACTAGCTCTTTTACCTTAGGATATTTTTCGTAATGCTTCTCTTTTAGATACGTAACGACGCTTTGGATAACCTCGTCGGTAGCTTTGTTCGTAGCGATTACTTTATCGTATTCGGCTTTTAGAGCTTCCGGGCTTAGGGTTTTTAGCTTGCTTGCTTTGGCGGATTCGTATTTTTTGTTCGGATCTTTAACTAGCAAGTAACCCATCATCTCAAGGTGCAGCGCAGAGCAAAACTCGGTGCAGTAGTAAGGGAATACGCCCTCTTCGTCCGCTACGAAATTTACGGTCGCTGTTTTACCCGGCTCTAAAGAGGCGTGGATGTTGTAAAGATCCACGGTAAATCCGTGCGTCTCGTCCTGGGCGCGCTCTAGGTTCGTTAGGTGGATAGTTACGTTGTCACCTTTATTTACTTCGATGTGTTCAGGGTTGATGTGGCTTCTGATCATCGTAGCGTAGACGGTTACGTTTTTGCCGTTACGCTCGACTCTCTCCTGTCCGGCAAGAGTTACGAACGGACTTTCTTTGCCCGTGCGAGAGTTTGTTCCCATAGTATAGGTAGTGGCCGGTTTTAGCTTGCTAGCCGCGATAGAAACTACGTCGTGAGGCTCGCCAAGAGGTATCGGCATATCGTACAAAAGCTCCATCTTAGCACCCGTGATGTCGATAAGCTGGTGGTTTTGCGGGTGAAGAGGACCTACCGGGTTAAAGCGATCGATTGAAAGTTTATCAAGAGCGATAGCGTATTTACCCTTAGGTTTTGACGATTTGCCCTCCATAGTATCAAGGTGTCCGATGTTGTAGTGGACGTTGATCCTATCTAGAACTTTTAGATTTTTATAGTCCCATTTCACGATCTGGCTATCGACGTAAAGAGAGGTATAGATGATGCCATCTTTCTCGTCAAAAGAGTTGTGCAGAGGTCCAAGGCCAAGTTCCACTTGTCCTTGCAAGCTCTTTGCCATATCAAGCACAGGGATACCGTACGGATCAGTGCCGGCGAACTCTTTTTTGTCGATTAGGTTTTTGATCTTTTTAAAATCATAAACCGTCGCGTGAGTATCTAGCTTGCCGCCGATAACGATATAGCGACCGTCAGGAGTGACGTCTACGCCGTGCGGGCTCTTTGGTTCAGGGATCAAAAATAGCGCGCCGGCTTTAACCGCGGCGTCTATGGTAACTACTCTATGGCCGTTTATCTCCATGTAGTTTTTCTTATCCTGAGCTAGTTTTTCTAAAATTTGCCAGTTATAAACGTGCAAATAGTCAGTGTCGTTTCTGCTGGCGCCCGCTTCAAACGGAGGCAAGCCCTTTTCGATACCGCCCGTATACATCTCGGAGTTTATCGAGTTTGTAAACGCCCAGCCGAAGCTCTCGCCCTTACCGGCGTCGCTTAGGTCCTGCCAGTACGGAGGAAGCTCGAGCGAGAAGGAGGCTTTCTCGTCTATCTTGCCTTTTGGATAGTCGAATTTCCAAAACGTTACCGCACCGCGGTATGCGCTTTCGTACTCGTCTATCGAGTGGTAGCCGTTATCTAGCGGAGCCGCGTACTGCGCCGCTTCGATGACGTATTCGCTATTTGGAGTGATGAAGCTGCCGCCGTGTTCGCTTTTTACGATTGGATTAACGACGATTTGCGTAGTTTCGAAATCGTGCAAATTTATCACCGCGATGCGAGGGTTGGCTTTGTCGTTGATGAAAAGATAATCGCCGACGTATTCGCCGTTTTTCTCGGTTAGAGCAGGGTGGTGAGTGTCGCCCCAAGTTATCTCTTTGCCTCTAATAGCTCCGCTTTTTAGGATAGCCTTAGACTCCTCGTCGTATCCGTATCCCTGCCAAGGCTCGGGCGTAAAGACGCCGATAAATTTGTAAATCCTCATTGAAGGCACGCCGTAAACCATCACTTGCCCGCTTTGGCCTCCTGATGAGAAGACGATATAGTCGTCCTTCTTGCCGCTCGGCTGATACGTTTTAGCAGCCGCCAGGATGTCTTTTTCCGTTAGACCGCGCGCTTTCATGATAGCTTGCAGGTCGCTATCCGATGCACACGCACTGCTAACGGAAAACGCGAGGCCTGCAGCCGCAACGATACCGCAACTAAGTAGTTTGTTCATTGAAAATCTCCTTTCCTAAGATTTTTTCTTGTAAATTTGGATCTCGCCGTTTATGCTAACGGCTATGATGCTATCTTCGTCGTTAAAAATTTTTATCACGGCGTCGGAGTTTTTGCCTATTTTTTCTATCTGTTTAAACTCCGCGTCGCTTCGTAAAATTTCGCCGTTTCCAAGCCCGATATAAACTTTATCCTGCACGACCAGCAGGCTTTTAACGCGCGAATTTGAGATTTTGTAAATTTGAATTTCTGCGTCCGTCAAATTTGCGTTTGCTTTGCCGTTAGTTAAATTTAAATCTGCTCTGTTTTGCGCGTTTTTGACGGAGGTCAAATTTGAGCTAGCGTTGTATTTGTCGTTTATTTTCGTCAAATTTGCTTCGGCGGTCAAATTTGCCGCGCTAGGCTGCTTGCTTGCTAAATTTTCATTCGTCAAATTTTCGTCTGCGTCAAATTTGAGGCTAGCTATCTCGCCGCTAGCAAGTCCGAAAATCACGCCTGAATTTATCTCTGCCGCGCTCAGAGCTACGGATTTTAATCTGCCTAGGTTTTTTGCCTGCATCGTGTTTAAATTTATGGCAAAAACCGATCTATCCCAGCTAGTTACCAGCGCGGCGCCGTTTAAAATTTGACAGGTTGCGATACGGTATGCGCCGTCAAAATTTGCGCGCGTCAGCTTTTTTGACGCAAGATCGTAAGAGATAAAGACGTTTTTGCCGGCGACCGCGTAAATTTTGCCGTTTGCGACGTGAAGGTGCGTTACCTGCGCATCAAGGCTTAAATTTGAAAGATTTAGCGCGCTAGCATAAGAACTAAAATCCTCGCTAAATTTAGCTATCTCGCCGCTCGCAAATCCTGCATATAAATTTGCGCCGTCAAAGGCTAGCGAGGTTATCTCGTTTGTTTTAAAGTCAAATTTGCTTATGGGTTTTAAGTCTTTTTGATTAAGTATTTTTAGCGAATTTTTGGTATCGTAGACGGCTAGGGTTTTGTTCTGCTCGCTATACGCGCAGCTTTTTACGTCGATGCTAGCCGTAGCGCTAACATCGCTTGCGAAGGAGAAAACAAATAGAGCGCATACGAGCGCTATAATTTTCATAAAAGTCTTTCAAATTTAAATTTTCTATTAATGAAACTATACAACTGGAAGGCTTAAAGTATATTGATTTAAATCAAAATCGTTAATAATTGAGTATAAAAAAATATCTTTGTGTTATAACGTAACACCTACAATTTACGAAATAATAAAGCTGTTATTATTTCAGATTTTCCAGCGTTTTCTTGATGTTTTGCGCCGTTAGATTGGAGATTTCGGCGACGAATTTATCGTTTTTGTCTAACACATAAAGCGAGGAGCTATGAGCGACGGAGTACTCTATCGCCGATTTTTCAAGCAGCACCTTTTGATACTTCACGCCGTAGTTTTTTGCAACCTTAGGCAGATCGTCTAACACTATGCCGTAAGAATTCGGATAAAAATACTTCGCATACTCGTCGACGTTTTTAGCCTCGTCGCGCTCCGGATCGAGAGTGACGAAAATCACTACGATATCGTCTCGTTTAAGCTCGTTTAAAACGCCCGAAAGGATACCTAGAGCCGCAGGGCAGACGTCTGGGCAGGTGGTGTAGCCGAAGTAGATAATCTTATTTTTGCCCTCAAAGCTCTTTAGACTCACCGCGCCGTTTGCGCCTTGGCCGGTAAGGGCGTATTTGTTTGAGTAGAGTGCGAGATAACCTGCACCAAGAACCGTTAAAATCAGTACAAGTACGATAAGAAGCTTTTTCATCATCTGCCCTTTCAAGTGAAATTTGCGCCTATTGATGCAAGTCGAAGTCTATATAAAGTCCGCTTTTTTTACCGTTTTCTAGCACCTCGAAACGGTACCTCATGATGTTTATCAGGCACGCGCTTAGCACGATGTTTGATACGTAGGCGTTGTCGCGCTTTTCGACTTCGGCTTTGATGACGCCCATGTCCATATTTACGCCGTGGATCTCAAGACTCGGGTTTTTAAACCCTTCTAGTCCCTCGATACGCACGATAGTCGGTTGCATCGTGTAAACGGGCTTTGGCGAGAGGCTAAATTTAACCGTCTTGCCGCGAAACTCTACGCCGCAGGAGTGCTCGGCGTTCATATCGCAAGAAAGCGGGGTTAAATTTGCCCCCACGTCCTCTGCGCTCAAAAAGTCCTCTTGCGCTTGCGGTTTAAAAAACAGGTACGCCGAAGTACCTAAAACACTGACTAGCAGGACTAAAATAATGAGAAATTTTTTCATTAATGCTTATGATGTCCGTCGTGATCGTGCGCGCCGTGATCGTGTCCGTGTTCGCCGTCTTTTTTAGCTACGACCGACTTTGCGACGATATCTTTTAGCTCGAGTTTTTGTCCGTTATCAAACTCTAGCGTAGCATCTAGTTTGTCGCCCTCTTTGATCGGAGCTTTGATGTTCATCAGCATCACGTGCAGACCGCCAGGTTTTAGGCTCACGGCGCTTTCCGGCGCTACTTCGATGCTATCTATCTGCACCATCTTTTTCATGCCGTCTACTTCTTTGTGCGTATGTATCTCGCCCGTAGCTGCTGCCGGCGAGCTAGCGCCGATTAATTTTATAGGTTTGTTGGTGTAGTTTTTGATCTCAAAAAATAGAGCCGTATTTTTGGCGCCAGGAGGCGTAGCTTTAGCGTAGATATCAACGATCTCGATATCTGCGGCATTTGCAAAGCCCAAAGAGGCGACTAATAGAGATAAAGCTAAAAATTTGCTTTTCATTTTTTGCGTCCTTTACGTATAATTTTGATATTCGCTATTGTAACACAAAATAAAAGCTTTTTAAAATTTTTAAGAGAAAATGTAATATAATTCTGGCCTTTATTACGAAAATACTCAACGTTAGGAAAATTTTGAAAAAACTACTCGGCTTACTTATTTTTTCTGTCTTTTTTTCTCAAATTTTATCCGCCAATGTTCTAGCGGACGCAAATTTGACGGGTACAAAATACTGGCTGGAAAAGCTAGCCGCAGCCGACGTCAGATACGGCTACTACGAGGCTAAAACCAAAATCATCGTCGTAAATAAAGCGCAAAAAACCCTGCAAAGCTTCGAGTATGCGGGCGGCGCGCTGGAGCAAATCTTTTCTCAAAGCGTGATAACTGGCAAAAGCGGGGATAAATTTAAAGAAGGCGACCTAAAAACGCCGGTCGGGGTTTACGACATCACGGACAAATTTACGCCGCCCGATCCCTTTTACGGGCCGCTTGCTATGTCGTTATCGTACCCAAACGCCCACGATAAGGCTGCGCAAAAAACGGGCGGAGGCATCTGGATACACGGCCTGCCGATGAAAGGCAAACGCGAGGACGAGGTAAAAACGCGCGGTTGTGTGGCGTTTAACAACGATGCGCTGGTGAAATTCGGCCAACTGATCGGCAGCGAGGGCGTCGTGATAATCAGCGAAAGCCAGAAGGTAGACGCTAGCAAAGACGACGTCGCGCGCGTGCTGGCACATCTGCACGAGTGGTTGCAGGCGTGGCGAGATAACGAAACTAAAATTTACCTCGGCTTTTATGCGGACGAATTTGTAAAAATAGACGGCAAAAACGCTCTAACGAGGGCTAAATTTGCCGAAAATAAAAAGAGAATTTTCGCGCTAAACGAAAAAAAGAGCATAAAAGCTTCAAATTTTAGCGTGACGCCGTACCCAAACGTCAAAGGGCAAAATCTTTTTAGAGTGGTTTTTGACGAGGATTATACTGCGCCCAGTCACGAATTTAAGGGGCAAAAAGAGCTCTACGTGCGGCTAGATAAAGATAAATTTAAAATCTTAACGGAGAAGTAAATGCAAGAAAAAAAAGAAATAGTAAAAAATCAGATCGAGGAAATTTTAAAGGCTAGAGGCGAGTTTTTCGCCGAGCTAGACCGCCAAGTGCCAAAGGTTGCGGGCACTGACGTGTTTGACTTCGCGGCGGTTAAAGAGGCAGATCTAAAGGCGCTTTACGCTAAATTTTACTCTTACGATTATAGTATTAGGAAGCTGCTTCCTAACGTTTATGAGGCGTTTGGCGTAAAATTCAATGTCTGAACTCGTTTTAAACAGATCCGCCTACATCCACAATCTAACTAAAATTTGCGCCAAAGCCGGCGGCAAAGATCGCGTGATTTTGGTGTTAAAAGACAATGCCTACGGGCACGGAGCGGCGCTTGTGGGGCGTGAGGCGGCGAGCTACGGCATCAAATTTTGCGCAGTCAAAAACGAAGTCGAGGCGCGCGAGCTGGAGCCCTTTTTCGAGCACATCCTCATCCTTTCGCATATCCCTACGGGCGGCGAGAGCGAGCGATTTATCTACGCCATAAACGACATTTCGCTGATTGCTAAATTTAAAAAAGGCGCACGCGTGCATATCGCCGTCGATACGCTCATGCACCGAAACGGCGTCTCGGTGGGCGAAGTGCGCGCGGCATGCGAGTCGGCCTTGGCGCACGGACTGCAAATTTGCGGCGCATTTACGCACTTTAGAAGCGCCGAAGAGCTTAGTAGCGATTATTTTGTGCAGAGGCGAAATTTCGCCGCGGCAAAAGCCGTGGTGCGCGAAATTTGCGGCGACGGTTTGGCCTTTCACTCGCATAACTCCGCTGCGACCGAGCGCTTCGGCGAGCTAGTGGACGAGTACGTGCGCGTGGGCATCGCCGCCTACGGCTACGCGCAGTTTGACGATAGTTTGGGGCTAAAGCGCGTGGCGTCGCTCTGGGCGCATAAGGTTAGCGGCAGAGTGCTAAAAAAAGGGCAATGCGCGGGATACGGCGCTAAATTTTGCGCGGACGAGGACATGCAAATCGCCGTTTACGACCTGGGCTACGGAGACGGATTGCTGCGCTACGCGGGCGAGGGCGAGCTAAAGGCTGCCTGCGGACGGCGGTTGCTCGGCAAAATGTCGATGGATAGCTTTTGCTGCGAAGATGCGGGCGATAAAATTTGCGTATTTGATGACGCTAGCGTTTGGGCGGATTTTTTCGGAACGATCAGTTATGATGTTTTAACCAAGCTCTCGCCTAGCATCTCGAGGCGGTTTGAGTAAAACTTCTCACAGTCCGCTTGAGTGCGCAGGCGGCAAACTCTGCGCGCATAACTACCGATCAAAGCTAGCTTTCCAAATTTATGAGCTTAGCCTGCTATCTTTAAAAGCGTAAATTTGTCGTCTGATTCAAATTTACGCCGAATTTTAGATTTTAACGAAAGCTTTCCGCGAGGCTTTTTACGTATTAGCGGAGACCTATCTAAGGTTTATATCATTAACGCTAAAGGCGACAGTATGGAGCCTACTATCGCTAACGGCGAACTTCTTTTTATAAGTACGGCAAATGCAGGTGGCGTAATAAGCGGCAATATATACGTCATAAACTACGGCGGAGACGTATTCGTCAAACGATTAGAAAAACCCGATAACAAGAGCCGTAACGTTATTTTCGGATGATGAAAAATACGAGCCTATCGTAATAGACGGCGAAAATTTAGAAAATTGCGCTATCGTAGGACGCGTCGGCACATATCAGAAAAGGTGTGATTTAAAGGGACTTTGAAGCTATCTTTGAAGTTTTTGAAGCAATTTGAAACTTTAGCTTTCAAATTGCAAAAAAAAATGCCTAAATTTTGCATTTTGAGTTCTCATTTTTTACCCTATGTCCCTATCTGCTAAAATAACGCTCTTAACGCTATTTGCTCCATATTTTTATCTGTTCTCATTTTTTTACCTTTTGCATAAGATTTATCAGAATTTTACCTAATATCGGCTCGCGATTTTGTAAATTTATGACATCGTTCGGCAGTCGTAAAAATTTATCGCTTTTTCTTGGGCGGCATCATGCTAATTTTACCCAAGCGTCAGGTTTGCTAAATTTTGTTTACTGATTTATAGCCCGCCATATCAGCGGGCAAAGCATTTTATGTTTTAGGGCACTACCGTATTTGCTTTTATGCCTCTACGCCGGCGTTTTTAATTTGGATTTGCGATAAAATCG